>JAEUIA010000034.1 GCA_016795245.1 Planctomycetota bacterium
CGCGCGCCGGCGCGCGGCTCTACGCCGGCGAAGATGCACCACACGAGCCTGGCTCGGTACGGTCAAACTCAGACGAACGCCACTGCGCGAATCGCGAACCAGGAGGTCAACAATGGGGTGGGGTCTGGTTGGGTGAGTTCGGTGTCGGACTGGAAGCGAACTTGGGTTGGGTTCGGTGTCGGACCGGAAGCGAACTTGGGTTGGGTTCGGTGTCGGACCGGAAGCGTTGAGGGGCGGGGTTCGTCGGCGGACTCTTCGGGTGGAAGCCGCGTGTAGGGGTCCACAGGCAGCGCACGCGCAGCGAGAACGGCGGAGTGGAGCCTGACTCCGTTCCCCGCCTCAGTGCAAGACCGTCGCGCAGCGCGCCTCGCCCGCGCGCAGCGTCTTGATCGCGATCTCCAGATTCGTCCCTTCGGCCGCCTCGACGATCACGAAGATCTTGATGCGTTCGCGGCCGTCGAGGTGCCCCAGGAGCCACGCGTTGGGCGGACGCTGCGTCGCATTGCCCTCCGCATTCCCGCCGCGCGCGATGCCGACCTGCGAGACACGGCCACCGGCGGCTTCGAACCACACACTCCCGGGTGAGAGCGCACGCTCGCCCGTGGGCAAGGTCGGCAACAGACCTGAGTTCGAGACCTCCATGTCGACCTTCCACAAGCGCTCGCGCAGACGCTCGGTCTTCTGCACGCTGCAGACGACGCGCGGCAATTCAGCCGCGAGTCGCGCCAGCCCGGGCTCGAGACGCATGTAGCCGCTCGGCGCGCGACCGCGAGTCGTGTCCACCACTTGCGCATCGAAGGGATTCACCGGCCACACGAACGCGCACAACCGCGAGCTGCAAAACGCTGCGAGGCTGCCGGACTCGCGCACGAAAGCACGCGAGCGCACCATCAACGCCTCGGTCGCCGTCTTCGCATCCGCATCCGACGCAGCTTCTTCAGCCGCGAGGTGTCCGTACAGGATGCGCTCGAATTCGTCGTCGTTCCCGCTTGCGCCCTGCGGGTTCAGGTCCTTGCCGCGCGAGAGCAGCATGACGCCGCCGATGTTCGTGCGCGCCGACAAGAAGCGCGCGACGGCGCGCGTCTCGGGCTCGGAGAGCGGGTACGGGCCCTGCGCGCAGGTCTCCGAACTCCACGGTTTCCAGCCCGAAGGAAAATTGCGGTCGAGTCGGCACGCGCGCGGCGGCACGGCATCGGGTGCGAAGGTCGGATCGGGATCGGGCGCGGGCAGGACGTACACGCTCGTGTTCGCGAGCCACGCGGCCGTGGCCGGATCCTGATCGGCGCGCTCGAGCAAGGCGCGCGCCGCGAACAGCGCCGCACCGGGGCCCGCCGGTCGCCCGTCGGCGGCCGGATCGAGTCCGGTGACGAGCAACAAGCCCGGCTTGGCGTCAGGTGAGCCGGTCGCGAACTCGGTCAGCGCGAGCAACGCGATGTCGCGTCCGCCGCGGCTCTTCCCCAGGCTCGCGCGCCGCGCGCGGGCGGGATGCGCGGCGACGAGGCGTGCGATCTCGGCCTCGAACGCGGCCTCTTCGACGCGCGCTGAGTAGTCGATCGCGGGCACCGGCGCAGGAGGCGGCTTCACGACTGCGGGGGGGGGTGTCACAGCCGGTGTCACAGCCGGTGTCACAGCCGGTGTCACAGCCGGTGTCACGGCCGGCGTCACGACAGGTGTGGGAATCGGTGCGGGCGTCGGTGCGGGCGTCGGTGCAGGCGTCGGCGCGGGATCAGGCGCAGGTGTGGGCGCGGGATCAGGCACGGGCGTCGGAGCGGGATCCGGGATGGGAACGGGATCCGGCGGCGAATCGGGCGGTTTCGGCGGCGGATCCTGGCCTTCCGTGCGGACCGGGATCTCGATCTCCGGCACGGGTTCAGGTTCCTGCAGCGCGTGGGCGGACGCGAGCGTGAAGAGCGCGCACAGCGCCACGGCCGAGAGCGAGCGCGCGCTCAAGGCTTCACCTCCAGGACACTCGGCGCCGTCCAACCCGAAGTCGCGCGCAAACCGAGCACGCTGCCCTTCGGCGTCAAGACGACACTCGTCAACTCGCGGCTCGCGCTGCCCGGCGCGAGGTCGCCGAGCACGGCCGAGGTCTCTCCCCACAGAAGGCGCGCGCCCGGCGGCAAGCTCAGTTCGGTGCGCGGCGCGTGATCGGGACGGCCCTGCGCCAGGGTCGAAATGCCGGTCGGCAAGAGACCCGCGTTCGACACGCGCCAGCGCAGCGTGAGCACGTCGCCGTCGCGTTTTTCCTCGAGCGTTTCGATCACGAGTCTGGGAGCACCTTGCGCCAGCTTCAAGACGAACGCCGCCATGCCCGCGGTCGCGGCCGGCAGGCTCGCCGCCGGCGCGTTCAAGCGCGAGAACGGTTCCCAACCGCCGACCAGCGCGCGCGTGCCGTCGGACAGATCGACCGGATGCCAGTCGACGAAGCCGATCCCGCCGCGTGTGTTGTCGAGCCAGCGCGCCCACGCGCGATCGACGGCGGTCACGCTCGGTGCGCTGAGCGCCTTCGAATTCGACTCCGGGTTCTCGAAGCGCGCCGGAGCCGCTCCGACGTCGCGTGCATCGCTCGCGCGCTCGACTTCAGGCCCCCACGCTGCGATCTCCAAGGCCAGCGCACCGGGCACCGCGTGGATCCAATCCAGCGCCGTCCCCCGTCGATCGGTGCCGCGCACTTCGCGCACGGCGCGCGCAGTTTGCACCGGACGTCCGGTGGCGGCGGCGAACATGCGCGCCAATTCGTCGAACACCGCGGCGTCGGCGCGCGCGGATTCGGCGGTCGCAGCGATGCCGCCCGGGCGCGCGAGTTCGCCGTGATTGCCTTGAAACAGCAGCACGGCCAGTGTCGGGCGCGAGAGCACGAGATCGGCGATCGCGCGCGAGAGCGGATCGTCGAGCGGCAGCGGCGCGTTGCGCGCGGGGCGCGCCGAATCGGACTCGGCCGTCTCCGCGCTCCAGCCGACCGGGAACGAGACGTCGAGCGCCACGCCGCCGATCGGGTCCTCGTTGAAGCGCCCGTCGCCGTCGTCGTCGCGGCCTTCGCGCACCAATCGATAGCGCGGGCGATCCCCGCTGCGCGCCGGCGAGAGAAAGCGCGGATCCACCGCGCGCGCGTACGGACCGCTAGGGTCCTCGACGATCATGTCGAGCACCAATCCGTCCTTGTCGACGTCGTCCGGCGGATCCTCGTCCACGGCCAGATCGCCGTCCTCGTCGAGCGGCAGGTGATCGCGGCCGCCGTTGGAACGCCCCTCGAACGCGTCGCTGAGTGCGTCGGGCGACGCCCACGGCACGGCAATGAAAGTGACGCCTTTCGGCAGGCTCGCGCGCTTCCCCAAGAGTTCCGACGTGATCGCGAGCACGGTCTCCGACCCGGTCAGCGACTGACCGTCGAAGCCGCCTAGGAGCAGGATCGCCGGACGTTCCGCGAGCGCGATCGGACCTTCCGCGCCGAACTGCAGGGCCGGCACGGCGAGACCTCCGCGCGTCGCAGGCAGCGTGATCGCCTCGGCGAGGCGCGCGTCGATCCAGGCCTGCACCAGCGCGCGCACTTCATCGGCGGCGTGGTAGCGCGGATCCCAGCGCGGCGCGGTCGGTGCGGGCGCGGACTCGGGTGCAACGGTGGGCGGTAGGACCGCGGGCGGAGCGACATCCTGGGCACGCGGCGCGACGACCAACAGACCGAGCGCCGCGACGCACGCCGCCGCGTACGCGGACCTGCCTCGGAAACTCGAGTGTCTTGCCGCTGCCATCACCAGAGTCGCAACCTTCGCCCGGACTGGAAATCCCTGCACCTCGGAGTATCGCATCGACGATACCCGAGCCTTGAGTCCGAGGCCCGGCTTCGTACGCGATTCCCCGGCCCAACGTGAGCCGGAGCTGCGCCTTCAGCGCGATTCGACCGGACTCTCGACTTCGTCAGGCGACTCGGCCTCGACCGCCACCCCACCTCTCGCCGGCGCCGGCGAGAGGTCGTGCACCGGCAGGCCGGACTCGGCGTCCAGCGGCCGCGCCTTGCCGCTCGCGCGCTCGTTCGTGGGCGGCGCGGACTCCGTCCAGCGTTCGGCATCGGCGAGTTCGACCGAGACCTGGCGCGAGACACCCTTCGTCTCCATCGTGACGCCGTACAGGCTGTCGCACGCGGCCATCGTGCCCTTGTTGTGCGTCACGACGACGAATTGCGTGTGCTTGCGGAAGCCGTCGAGCATGGCGAGGAAGCGCTCGATGTTGGCGTCGTCGAGCGCCGCGTCGACTTCGTCGAGGATGCAGAAGGGACTCGGCCGCGCTTCGAAGACGGCGAAGAGCAGCGCGAGCGCCGTGAGCGTGCGCTGTCCGCCCGAGAGCAAGCCGATCGACAACAGTTCGCGACCCGGCGGGCGCGCGACGATGTCGACGCCGGCGTCGAGCGGATCGACGTCGGGTTCCAGCGTGACGTCGGCCTTGCCGCCGCCGAAGAGCTGGCGGAAGATGCGCTGGAAGTTCCCGCGCACGGTCTCGAAGGTCTCGAGGAACAGGCGCTTGCTCTCGCCGTCGATCGTCTTGATCGTTTCCTCGAGCGTGGCGCGCGCGCGATTCAGGTCGTCGCGTTGCGCCGTCAGGAAGTCGAGGCGCGAGCCCGATTCCTCCAACTCGGTGACGGCCTCCATGTTGACCGGACCGATCTTTTCGAGGCGCGCCTTCAGCTCGCGCACGGTGGCCTCGAGTTCGTCCAGCGCCGAGGTCTCGGCGAGCGCTTCCTCGGGCACGAAATCGGCCATCTCGGCCACGACGTCGAGCTGCAACTCCTCCTGCGCGCGGCGCAGGATCTCGTCGCGCGCGAGGGCGCGGCGCTGTTCGTCGAGGCGCAGGCTGGAGAGCGCCGTGGCGGTCTCTTCCAGTTCGCGCGTGACGGCCTCGACGCGGCGCCGCGACTGGTCGATCGACCCACGGCCCGCCTCGGTGACGCGGCGCACTTCGGCAAGCTTCTCGTCGAGCGCGGCGCGTTCGACCAGGATGCGGGCGCTGGCCTCGGCCAGGGATTCGATCTCAGCCGTCGCCGCCCGCGCACTTTCCTCGTGCTCTTGCGCCAGACGTTCGGCGCGCGCCCGCTCGAGGCGATTCTCGTCGCGCGTGCGCGTCAAGTCGGCCACGCGGCGCGTGAGACCTTCGAGTTCCGTGCGGGCACGCGTCGCTTCGAGCTGCGCGGCGTTCTCGGCCTTGACGCGCTGTTCGCGCGTCTCCTCGAGCTCGGCGCGCTCCTGCTCGAGTTCCGTCAGCGCCCGGCGCTCACGCTCGTAGTCCGTGGTCGCGCGTTCCCTGTGCGCGGCAGCCTCGGTCAGTTCGCGGGCGAGGCGCGCGATCTCCGTGACGGCGCTGCCGCTCTCCTGTTCCAGTGCGCGCAGACTCGACTCCTGGTCGCGCAAGCGCGCGCGCACGGTCGCGAGCTGACTCTCGGCCGTGTTCCGCGCCGCGCGACGGGTCTCGAGTTCCGCCGTCGAGCGCTCCCACTCCTTCTGCAGCGCCATGCGCTTCTCGGCCATGCCGGCGCGCTCGGCTTCGAGCGCCGTGATGCGCTGCGTGAGGTCGTCGACATCGACGCGCATCTCTTCGGCGCTGGCGCGCCGCCCGACGGCACCTTGCGTCAGCGCGCGGTGACCGCCCGCCAGTCCGGCGGCATCGACGAATTCGCCTTCGAGCGTGACGAAGCGCCAACCGGCGTGCTCGGCGCTCAAGGTCAGCGCACTCTCGAGATCGCGCGCGATCAAAACGTCGCCGCACAGGATCTCGGAGAGCTGCGCGAACTCCGGAGCGCAGCGCACGCGCTCGATCAGCTTGCCGACGATGCGCTCGTCGACGAGCGCCGTCGCGCGCGGCCTGGCAGGGCCGACGCCGGCCGGCAACACCAGGCCGACTTGCCCGGCCTCGCGCTTCTTGAGCCAACCGAGCACGAGCTCCGCCGTCTCGCGGTCTTTGGCGACCAGCGCGTTGGCGCGGTGGCCGAGCACCGCGTCGAGCGCACGCGCGTGCTTCGTGTCGGTGCGCAAGTGATCGGCGACGAGGCCCATCAAGCGCGTCGAAGATACCGGCTCGTCGTTCTTCTTGACGCCTTCGAGCACGCGCTTGGCGCCGGCGGTCAATTCCTCCAGATCGCGTTCGCGGTCGAGCAAGACGTCGATCTTGCTGGTCACGCGGGCGCGGTCGAGTTCGAGCGTCTTCTTCTCGGCCTCGGCGTCGGCCGCGGCGCGCGCTAGATCCGCCATGGCCTGCGCCATCTCGCGCCGGCCATGTTCGTGTCGCGCTTGAGCTTCGACCGCCTCGCGGGCGCGCTGTTCCAGCTCTGTTTCCTCGGACTTGAGCGCGTCGACGCCGCCTTTTTGCGACGACACGCGCTCGACGAGTTGCGCTTCGCGCTGCTGCGCCGGGCCGTGCGCCGCTTCGAGCGCCGCGATCTTGTTCTCGGCCTGCGTGCGCACTGACAGGAGCGAGAGCGTAGCCTGGTTTTTCCGCTCGACCAGACTGCGCACTTCGCGCAGGCGCGCTTCGAGTTGCGCCAAGGCCTGGCTCTCGGCGCTCGCCGCCGCCTGCTTGGCGCGCGTGACACCGTCGAGCCCGGACAGTTCGCTCGTGATGCGTTCGAGTTCGCTCTCGCGCTCCTTCAGCGCTTTCTCCAGTGCGCCGTGGCGCGCGCGCTCGTCGGTCGCCGATTCGCGCCACGACACGAGCCGCGCCGACAATTGCGCCTTGCGCTCGTCCACCGCGCGGCCGTCGCCGGACAGGCGCGCGACCTCGGTCGAGAGTCGTTCCAATTCGGCGGTGAGCGCCTGACGTTCGCGCTCGCGCACCTCGGCGTCCGTCTCGGCTTCTTCGCGCGTCTTGCGCAGGAGTCCGGCTTTCTCCTCCAGTTCGCCGGCCTGCGTCGCCAGCGTCTCGAGTTCCGCTTGCCACGCGTACAGGCGGTGCTTGAAGAAGCGCGCGCGCTGCAGCGCCCATTCGTCGCGCGCGGCGACGAAACGCTCGGCCTTGCCGGCCTGGATCTTCAGCGAACGCACGCGCGTGCCGAGCTCACCCAGGAGATCGTCCAGGCGCGTCATGTCGTCGGCCACGCGCTTCAATCGCAGCTCGGCTTCGACCTTGCGCTGGCGGTAGCGACTGATGCCGGCCGCTTCCTCGAAGATGCGCCGGCGCTCCAGCGGGTTGGCGGACAACACCGCGTCGATCTTGCCCTGCTCCAGCACCGAGTAGCCGCGCGAACCGAGCCCCGTGTCGAACAGCATCTCGCGCACGTCCTTCAGACGCACCTTGTCGCCGTCGATCATGTACTCGCCCTCACCGCTCTTGAAGACGCGGCGCGTGATCGCGACTTCACTGCCGCGACCTGCGAGCACGTTCGACTCGTTGTCGAGGATCAGCGTGACTTCGGCGACGCCGAGTGCGGGACGGCTCGCAGAGCCTTTGAAGATGACGTCGGTCATCTCGGAACCACGCATCGACGTCGGGCGCTGTTCACCCAACACCCAGCGCACGGAGTCGACGACATTGCTCTTGCCGCAGCCGTTGGGGCCGACGACACCCGTGAGCGTGTTCGCACCGAAGTCGATGGACGTGCGGTCGGCAAATGATTTGAAGCCGAAGAGCTGGATCCGTTTCAGTCGCATGGTTCGTGCATCGATGCCGCGCGCGCGCAGCGTTCAGGAGAGGCCCGATCGCGAGGGATCGGGATCAGAATAGAGACCTTGGGAAGCGTGCGCGTGCGCCGCTACGGGCGCCGCGTGATTGGAGTCGGGGTCGTCGTGCTCCCCGAGCAGCGGCGGCAGCGCGTACAAGGCGTGCGTGCCGGTGCGCGGCCGCGAGCGCGCGCGCTCGAGGCGCAAGAGCGCGTCGAGCGCCGGTTGCGGCGCCGAGGGCGACGAGAGCGCCGCGAGGAGGCTGGGCGGATGGAACGCGCCGTACTCGATCGCGCGCGCGATGCCGGCTTGCGCCGGCAAGAGTGCGGTCGACGCAGCGCCGGGATCGGCGGAAGCGAGTTCGAATCCGCATGAGTACGGATCGCCGCCGCGCGCGCCGCTCGCGCCAGGGGCTGCGCCTTCGAAGAGCAGCGGTTGCGCGACGTGGAAGAGTTCCGCATCGAGTGAGGCGAAGCGCACCGCGGCCGCTTCGCCGAAGTACGGCGTCACCACGACATCCAACCCGCGGGCGGCGGCGAAACGCGCGGCGGCCTCGAACACGAAGGCCACGACGCGCTCGGCGCTCTCGGAGCGCACTTCGCCGTCGCACAGCCAGCGCAAGGCCTCGCGCAACCCCACGGGCGTGAGCGCGTACGTCACGCGGCCACGGCGCTCGAAAGTGCGCGTCGACGAGTTGCGCTGGAAATCGCGCAGCGCGACGAGCGCGTCCAGCGCGGCTTCGACGTTCAGGGCGATGTTCTCGAGCAACGCGTCCTCGCGCCACGGCCCCGCGCGCCGCGCCGCGCGCGGCAGATTGAGTGCGACCGCGCCGCCCGAGTGCAAGACGCCGCGTTCACGCGCCGTACGCGGACTGCCGGGGCCGACGCACACGCGGCGCGCCGAACTCCAGGTCGGCACCAGGCGCCCGCGCGCGAGCAGCGTCTCGACTGCGCGCGACAGCGTCGGCGCGGGCGGAGCTTCCACGCTGTGCAGCAGATCGGCCGCGTCGACGAAAATGCGCGGCCCCCACTGCGCGCGGCCTTCGTCTTCGAGTGCAGCGCACTCTTCGATCAGAGCCGACAGCGCTGCCGACGGATGGCCGGCGAGATGCAGATCGACGCGCCGTCCGCTGGCGCAGGCGACGGCCGAGAGCGCGCTCAGGAACGCCGGCAGTGAACCCGAACGACTGCTCTTCGCGAGCGCCGCCACCAGTGCTTCGCCGCCTTCCAACACGATCCCGCGCGAAGTCGCGCGCGCCGCTTCGGCGACCTCGTCGAGCATGTCGAAAGCCGCGCGCACGGAGGGCGTGCCGCGCAACAGGTGTTCGCAGGGAATCGAGCTCCACAGCGCTTGATGCGGATACTCCAGGTCCTCGACGTGGATTTCGCCGGACAGATGGTGCTCGGCGGCGGTCTCGGTGAGCACGTCTTCGAGCGCGAAGCGGCGCAGGATCTCCCCCGCGACGCGCGCGGTCACGTCGGCGGACGGTTCGTGTTGCGCCGCGGTGGCGCGCGCGGCGTCGCGGCGCCCGGTTCCGAGCAGGCGGCGCAGATCGTGGCGCGGCAAGCCGACGGGGCGGTGACGGCGCAAGGCCTGGCTCAAGCCCAACTCGACCAGTTCGTTGTCGACGAGTTCACGGATCAGGGCCGTCGACAGGCGCTTGACGCCCAGCGCGAACACGCGCTCCTCGACGCGCAGCGCGACTTCCTCCGCGCGCGCGCGCGGCAGGTCGGTCTCGTCCATCAAGGCCGCGACGATGCGGCTCCTGCGCCACGCCTCGAGCCCGCCCGAAACCTGCACGCGCGGGCCGCGCGCGGTGCGCGTCGCGTCAGCGCCGACTGCGTGCGCGGCTTCCTCGGCTTCCGCGGCGCGGATCTGCGCACGCCGGTCGCGGTAGAGAATGTACGTCTTCGCCACGGCGGCGTGTCCGAGCTCGACCAGCGCCTGCTCGACGAGGTCTTGGATCTCTTCGATGCCCGGCACGGCGCGCGCCGCGTTCGCGACCACGCGGCCCTCGCCGAAGTAGCGGCGCGTGAGCGCCATTTCGACGATGTCGGCCACATCGCGCGCGGCCTGTTCGTCGTCGATGCCTGCGGCGCGTTGCGCGCGTTCGACGGCGGATTGGATCTTCGCCTTCTCGAACGGCAACTCGCGCCCGTCGCGCTTCTTGATGCGCGTGATCCTCACGGACGGCCGTCCTTCTCCGATTCGAGGATCGGACGCAACTCGTCGAGGAATTGCGACACGTCCTTGAACTCGCGGTACACGGACGCGAAGCGCACGTAGGCGACTTGATGGAGCTTGCGCAACTCCTCCATCACCATCGATCCGATCACCGAGCTGTCCACCTCGCGATCGTACTCCTCCTGGCAGCGCGCCTCGACCCGCGCGGTCGCGGCTTCGAGGTCCTCGATCTTGATCGGGAGCTTCTCGCAGGCGCGGATCATCCCGGCCAGGACGCGTTCGCGCTCGAAGCGCACGCGCTCGCCGCTCTTCTTGATCACGCGCAGCGGCGTGTCTTCGATGCGCTCGTAGGTCGTGTAGCGCAGGAAGCACGCCAGGCACTCGCGCCGTCTACGGATGACCGTCCCGTCCGCGGCGGTGCGCGAATCGACGACCCGGTCGTTGTCCTGCTTGCAGCGGAGGCATTTCATGGGCGAAACAGCCCCGGCTGTGGGACCGGACCCAGGACACCACGCTAGATGTTGTGTGTCAACGGCGGCGCCGCGCCTTCCGGAGGCCTATTTCCCGAGGCAAAAACGCGCGAAGATCCGGTCCAGGACGTCCTCGGGCGCGGTGGCGCCGCTGACCTCGTCCAGGGCGTCCGTGGCGCGGCGCAGGTCCTCGGCGACGAGTTCCAGAGCGAGGCCCGCGCGCAGGCTCAAAAGGGCGGTTTCGAGCTCCGTCTGCGCCTGCGCCAGGGCTCGGGTGTGGCGCAGGAAGGTCTCGCGCCCCAGGCCCCCCTGACCCCCGGAGAGGAGTTCGTCCAGGGCGCTCCGCAGGGCGTCGACCCCGGCACCCGTCAGGCTGGAAACCGGGAGGATCCGCGCGCAACCGAGCTCGCGCGTCCAATCCGGCGGAGGACCGGGACGCAGGTCCGCTTTGTGCCACACGAGGAGCACCTGTGCGGAGTCGAGTGCGGCGCGCTCGTCCGCCAGCGCGGCCTGTTGGGCGCGCGCTGCGTCGACGACCCACACGACGAGGTCCGCGTCCGCGCGCGAGCGCTCGGCGATCCGTTGCGCCGCCCTGTCGGGCCCCGCAGCGCCCGCGTCGAATCCGGCGGTGTCGCGCAACGTCGCGGTCGCACCGGCGAGTTCGAGCGTCCCCTCCAGCGCATCGCGCGTCGTTCCGGCGTGGGCCGAGACCAGTGCTTCGTCGCGGCCCAACAGCCGATTGAAGAGCGCGCTCTTGCCCGCGTTCGGCGCACCACACAGCACGACGCGCGCGAGACCGCGCTCGGGGGCGCGCTGCGCCTCGAACTCCTGCGCTTGTTCGAGCGCGGCGGCGGCTGTGTGGAGGACGGCTTCGATCTCGCCCTGCGGCACGTGACCGGTGTCGTTCTCGTCGAAATCCAAACTCGCTTCGACCAGCGTGCGCGCGTCGACGAGTGCCGCGCGCGCCGCCTGAACGCGCGCCTCCAGGCCGCCGAAGAGCAGCGCGCGCGCGGCACGGGCCTGGGATTCATTGGTGGCGAAGACCAGCGCGAGCACGCCTTCGGCACGCGTCAAATCGATGCGTCCGGCGTGGAACGCGCGGCGCGTGAACTCACCCGGCTCGGCGAGGCGCGCACCCGCCGACAGGAGTCGCGCGACGGCTGACTGCAGGAGGGCCGGGTGTCCGGGCAGGTGAAATTCGGCCACGTCCTCGCGCGTGAACGAGCGCGGTCCGGGCATCCATAGGAGCAGCAAGGGCAACGTACCGCGCCCGTCGTCGAAGCGCCCTTCGAGGAGCGCGCGCCGCGACAGCTCGGGCCTAGTGCCGCCGTGCCACACCGCGCGCACCAGCTCGCGCGCGCGCGGCCCCGACACGCGGATCACACCGCGCAAGCCGCCGCCCGGCGGAGTCGCGATGGCCGCGATGGTGTCGTTCGGGCGGCTTGCGGTACTAGAGTTCACGGAGTTCACGGCCTGCGCCGACCGGCTGCGAGCGTGATCGTACCGCGTACGGTACCCGGCTACCTTCTCACCGCTTCGCCGCGGCGAACATCTCATGCCTGCGCTCGATCCTACGGCGGCGAACCGATGAGAAAGTAGTTGGGTACCGTCCGCGGTTCAGCGCCGAGCCGCGCTCTTCTTGCGCTGCGCGTTTTCGCGTTGTTTCTGCTGCTCCTGCGCTTGCGCCATCAGCTTGGCCATGAAGCCGGACTTCTTCTTCGGCGGCGGAGTTTCGTCGATCGGCCAGTACTTCTTGATCACCTTCTGTTCGATGATGCCGAGCGTCGAAGTCGTGATCATGTAGAGCGACAGACCGGCCGCGTAGTTGTAGAGGAACACGCCCATGATGATGGGCATGAACATCATCATCTTGTACATCATCTTGGCCTGCTCGTCGGTCGGCTTGGGCATCGAGCGTTGCTGCAGGATCCACATCACGACCATCAACGGCGGCAGGATGTTCAAGTACGGCACGTGACCGATCGGCCACGGCAGATTCCAATCGAGCGGCATCAACCGATCGGGCAGAGAGAGGTCGCTGATCCAGCCCATGAACGGCGCCTGGCGCAGTTCGAAGGGCACGCGGATCGCGCTCAAGAGGCCGAAGAAGACCGGGATCTGCAACAACGGCGGCAAGCACCCGCCGAGCGGCGGCACGAGCGCGTCGGCCTCTTGCATGATGCGCGCCTGCTCCGCGCGCAGCTTGGTGGGATCGTCGGCGTAGCGCTTCTTGATCTCGTCGATCTTGGGTTGGACGCGCTTGATCTTGGCCTGGTAGCGGCCCATCGCCGTCTGGGCGCGGCGGTTGATCGGGAACAGGATCACGCGCACCATGATCGTGAGCAGGATGATCGCCATCCCCCAGCTCGCGGTCAGGGAGTGGAATCCGCTCAAGACCCACATCAAGAGCTTCGCGAGCGAGCGCATGTAGCCCAGATCGTGGTCGAAGATCACGGCGTGATCGGCGTAGGCCGCGTCGAAGGCCTCGCGCTCCTTCGGCCCGGCGTACAGGTCGTAGCTCCACGTCCGCGTCGCTCCGACGGCGGGGATCACGAGCTGCACGTCGATGTCGGTGACGAGCTGATGCGGCGGACCGTTGGATTTGTCGTGCGCGACGGCGCGCCACGAAGCACCGAGGAGCGTCGGCTTCGATTCCTGGTCGGCGGCACGCAGCACGACGGCGAAGTACTTGTTGAAGACACCCGCGAAGGACAACGGCGAGCCGACGGCGAGCGTGTCGCCGCGTTTGTCGCCGCTAGGATCCACGAGCGCGATGATCGGCGAGGCGCTGTCGCCGTCGCGCGCGCGTGAGAACGCGACCGCTTGCGGTTCGGGGTAGTACGCGTCACCCGTATCGCGCGGGATGCCGACGGCCGGCGTGAGGAAGAAGCTCTTGAAGCCGGTCGCGTCCGGACGCGCGTCGTTCGTGATCTCGATCTCGAAGCGCAGCTGGTCGCTCGCTTCGTGGAAGCGGTAGCGCTTGACGAACGTGAGGCCCTGGCCGGGCGAGAGGCGGTACTCGATGCCGCGCTCGATCTTCTTGGCGGTCCACAGCGCGGTGTCGAGCGGTTCGGTCGTGTACTCCGCGCTCGAAGCCGAAGTCCGGAACGAGAACGAGCGCGGAGCAGCGTCGCCGCTCGGAAGCAACGCGACGAGTTGCGTCCAGTGTTCGTGATCCGCCTGCTCCGCCTCGGTCAGTTGAGCGCGGTCGAAGTAATTGCCGGTGCGCAGCTCTTCCAGCACGCCGCCGCGGTTGGAAAACCACGCGCGGTAGTACCCAGGTGTCCCGCGCGTGCCGACTTCGACCAGATCGCGGCGCACTTCCGTGTCGGCGACGACGGTGCTGACGAGCGGCTTCTCCGCGCTCTTGGGCGCGGCGCCTGAAGGTGCTGCAGCGGGCGCCGGAGCGAGCGGTTGACCGCTCTCGTCCACGGGTTGCGTCGCGACCGGCGGCGGCGGCGGCTTCACGGTCCAGCCCATCATGTCCGAGAACATCTGCCATCCGAGCAGGATGACGAGACACAAGGGGAGGACGATCAGGAGGCGTTTGTCCAAGGGATCTCTTTGTCTTCCGGGCAGTGCTAGCGGCCGAGCGCGAGGCGGTCGGCCAGGTATTCGGGGAGTTCCTTGACGGCGCGGATGGCCGCGGCGGCGCGCGCGTGGTCGTACTCCAAGCGCACGAACGTGATCGCACGTCCGTCGAACAGCGCGTACGAGAGTCGCGGGTCGCCGTCGCGCGGCTGCCCGACGGAACCGACGTTCACGATCACGCGGTTTTCAGGCGAGAAACCGAGGTCGTAGGGACCGTCGGTGCCCTGCGGCCTGAAGATGCGCCCGTCCTGGTAGTAGACGGCGGGCACGTGACTGTGGCCGACGAAGCACACGTCGCGCTTCATCGCCTTGAAGTTGCGCGCCATCTTGGCCGCGTCCTGGATGTCGCGCGGCAGCATGTACTCGCGCACCGGGTCACACGGACTGCCGTGCGCGAACATCGCGACTTCGTCGGAGGTCGTGTCGAAGGGCGCGAGCGCGTCGATGAAGTCGAAGTAATCGGGGCCGCCGTCGCTCTTGCGCAAGAGTTCCTCGCGCGTCCACTCGATCGCCGCCTTGGCCTTGGGATTGAAATCCGCGGCACTCTCGAGCAAGGCGTCCTCGTGGTTTCCGCGCAGACAGATCCCGTCGGCGAGCTTGCGCCCCGGATTGTCCGGATCGTTGGCGCCCACGACGCACAGCCGCATGACCCAATCCAGCGCGAAACACGGATCCGCCCCGTAACCGACCATGTCGCCCAGACACACGAACCGTTCCGCCCCACGCGCGCGCGCGTCGGCCAGGGCGGTCTCCAGCGCCGGCACGTTGGCGTGCAGATCGGAGATGAGGGCGGTGAACGGATAGGTCATGCGACGGAACCGCCTCCGCGGCCCGAAATGGGCCGGGGATTATCCGCCTCCGCCCCGCGCGCGGCAAGCAATGCGAGGGAGATTGCTTCAGCCGGGCCAATAGCGAGCGAGCGCGACGCCGGGCAGGGCCGCGAGCACGAGCAGCAGGGCGACCCGCGCGGGCCCGTGTCCGCGCGCCTCGAGCGCGTGCGCGAGGTGGCGGCGATCTCCGCGCCAGATTGGATCGCCGGCCCGGAGACGCACTGCGACCACGCGCGCGAGATCGGCGACGGGCAAGATCAAGGCCCCCCACGCGACGGGTGTCGTGAGCAGCAGAATTCCGAGCAGGTGACTGCCCGAATCACCCAACCAGGCGCGCGGCGTGTGGGAACCGCGCGCGCGCAACAGATTCCACGGCAGAAACGCCAGCGTCGCGCCGGCGAAGGGAGTCGCGAGCACGAGTCCCGCGCTCGCGACGGCACACAAGGCTCCATCGGCGTTGTCGAAGGTGTTGGCGGCGTTCTGCGCGAGCACGGCGCAAAACACGGCGAGCGCTTGCGGCAGGAGCGCAGCACTCTCGCCGTCGAGTTGCAGTCCGCGCGCGAGCGCGATGCCGGCGGCGGTCTGACCGACGAGCTTCGCGAGCGGCCCGAGGCCCTTGCGTGCCATGTCGTCGACGAGACCCGTCACGAATGCCAGCGCGCACGCGACGAGCACGGCGCGCGGATCGAACGCGATGCCGCCGACGAGCGCACCGCCCACGACTTCGACTCCGCGCACCAGCACCCACGCGCCCAACACGAGCGCCAGCACACTGCCGCCGACGAGCGGAACGGCGCGCCGGTGCAGCTTGCGTAGAGGCGCATCCGAAGCGTCGTCGACGAGGCCCAGCCGCGGCGCACACGCGACGAGCAACGCTGTCGCGAGCGTCGCCGCGACGAACAAAGCGCCTGCGACCACGAGCGCGTCGAGGTCTCTGCTCGAGATCAGCGCGAACGGACTCATGAGCCGCTCGTGTACAGCCCGTTCACGCGGATGTACTCGGCCACGGCGGCCGGCAGATCCGTCCCCGGCGGAACTCCGCGCGGCAAACGCGCGCGCAAGTCAGTCGACGACACGACGACCGGGGGCAGTTGCAAGTATCCGGCGCGCAGTTTCTCGGCGACACCGCTGCCGAAGCGCGCTTCGATCGCATCCAACACGACCGCCGGCTCCCCCGCGCGGTGCACGATGATCGGCTGCACGCGCGCGAGCAGTTCCTCGGCCTCGCGCCACGTCGGCAGCAAGGCGAGGTTGTCGCTCCCGATGATCAGGAACAGTTCACACTCGCGCGCGGCCCCGATCCGCGCCGGCAGATCGCGCACCGTGTCGATCGTGTACGAACGTCCGCCGCGCTCGATCTCGATCTCCGACACGTCGAAGCGCGGCTCGTCCGCGATGGCGAGGCGCAGCATCGCGGTGCGGTGCGCGGCGCTCGCGAGTCGCACACCGACCTTGTGCGGCGACACGGCCGCCGGCACGAACACGACGCGGTCCAGGCGAAACGCCGCGAGCGCCGCGCGCGCCGCGTGCAGGTGACCGGCGTGGACCGGGTCGAAGGAGCCGCCGAACAGCCCGACGCGGCGCGGCGGGGTGGTTTCCTGGGCGTGCTTCAAACCGGCCACCCCGAGTAACCGGCGCGGTTACCGCGCGCCGGAGCGGGATAGAGGGCCCCCGACGGCGCGCCCGCGCGCTCGGACGGCCGACTCGGACCCGAGAGGCTGGACTTCGAGGCTCGGTCTCGCGACACTCTGCCCCCGCCGCGCGCGCCGCGGCGCTCCCCCCCTGACTTCCTCATTCCAGGTCGATTCACCCCCCATCGCGTCACGGAATCGCCTCCCCTGACCCAGATTGCAGCGCTAGCGCGCTTGTCGAACCTCATGAAACTCCTTTCGCCTCTCGCCCTCGCCGCCGCGTGCTTCGTCGCCGGTTGCAACGCCAGCCCCGACACCAACACGCACGACCACTGGAACGCGCGCGGCGTCGGCCCGAGCTTCACGCGCGCCGTCCTCGGCTTCGACGCGGATCGTGACGGCAGCTACATCGATTACCAGTACCGGAACAAGAAGTCGATCTACCTGACGATGAAGCGTCACCTTCTGAACCAGAACCCCGAGAATCCGTTCCAGGCGGAAGACGAAGCTTTCTACGCCCCGCGGCCGGTGCACAGCATCCTCCCGCGCCCGTGGGAATACATCAACTTCGAAGGCGTGGCCATGGGCGGCATCATCGCCGCGTCGGGCGGCGCGTTCTTCCCGCTGCCGGTCGATTCGGTCATCGGCACGCTCTCCGAGGGCGGCGGCGACGAGTTCGGCCAGGGCATCCGCGACACGTTCATGAGTGAGCGCGCCACCGCCTCGGCGAGCTACCTGCACGAGGCGATCGGCATGCAGGTCACGGCCGCCCCGCTCGACTGAGGGCGAGCCTGGGCGAGGTCCCAGGCACATCCCTCGAGCCGGCGCGAGACGCGATCCCCATCGCCAGCCTGCGCGCGATGCGAACCCCAGCGCTCAGGTCGGAGCGAGATGCAGTTGAGACAGCGCGGCGGCCACCAGGTCGCCGCGCTGTGTTTTTTCGCCCTCCTGCGTGAGCCAGACGATGTCCTCGAACTTGCGGTACCAGGTGCGTTGGCGGCGCGCGAACTGACGCGTCTCGCGCGCGATCTGATCGGCGGCGGCTGCGATCGAGAGGCTCCCGTCGTGCACCAGGAGCGCTTCGGCGTAGCCCAGCGCCTGCACCGCCGACTCGCCGAAGCCCGTCGTGGCGCGCACACGCGCGGCTTCTTCGGGCCAACCGGCTGTGAGCATCGCCAGCGCGCGGGCGTGGATGCGCCGATCGAGCACCTCGGGCTCGGCCGTGACGCCGACGAGGTGCCGCGCGCGCGCGGGGCTCGCGGGATCCCATTGCGTCTGCCGGCTCGAGAGCGGCTCGCCGGTCTGCAAGTACACTTCGAGTCCGCGCACGACGCGCTTCGTGTCGTTGGGGTGAATGCGCGCGGCAGCGGCCGGGTCGACACGCGCCAGTTCGCCGTGCAGCACGCTGTCGCCTTCGACGCGCGCGCGCTGCATCAGGCGTGCGCGCAATTCGAGATCGACGTCCGGTCCGCTGAAGAGTCCGGTCGTGAGCACCTTCAGATAAAAACCCGTGCCCCCGACGAAGAGCGGCGCGACGCCGCGTGCGCGCAGATCGTCGAGCACGGGCGCGAGATCGCGCAGGAAACGCTGCACGTCGTAGCGCTCGTCCGGCGTCACGAGGTCGAGCATGTGGTGGCGCACGCGCGCGCGCTCGGCGGCCGTGGGTTTGGCCGTGCCGATGTCCATCCCGCGGTAGACCTGCATCGAGTCGAGCGCGACGATCTCGGCCCCGCTGCGCTCGGCGATCTCCAGCGCGAGATCGCTCTTGCCCGCCGCGGTCGGGCCCACGATCGCGCGCAGCACGGTGCCGCGCAGCGGATCAGCGGTGTCTTCGGATCTCTGACTGTTCAAAGCGTGTGGGACTATAGCCAGTCCGGCCCGTGACTCCTTACCCTTGGGAACATGCCGATCCCCGTCTACGCGCTGTGCCTGCTGGCGCTCCTCGCGCAAAGTCCGCCCGATCTTCCGCCGCCGCCCCCGCTGCCCGAAGCGGCCGGTGGAACGACCCCGGTCCAAAACCTCGTGCCCGGCGTGCTGCCCGAGGGCACGACGCCCGCCGCGCGCGAGCGCTGGCAGAAGATCCTGACCGCGAGTCTGCCGGGCGAGAGCGAGCGCGCGCCCGTGACGGCTTTCGATCTCTCGATCGATCTGCAGTACCGCGCGTCCTCGGCCCAGACGAACGACCTGCCTTCGGCGCGCTACCAATGGCTCGCGCCGGGCTACGTGCGCGCCGACACGGGACGTTCGCGCGTGCACCTGCGCGGGCCGAAGGGTTCGTACCTGATCGACGAGAGTCGCTCCGATCGCGTCGAGATCGTCTCGCTCGACGTCGGCCGCGACAACATCCTCGAGCGCCGCAAGCTCGACGAGGAAGCCGCCGTCGCCTCGAACTTTGCGCGCCTCACCGATCCGCATTCGATCCGCATGCGCCGGCTGACGGAACTGGCGGGGGCGCCGAAGATCTTGCCCGAAGCGCTGAAGGAAGCGGCGAAGCGGCTCGCGTGGCTCGAATTGGAGAGCCCCGACTTCTACGTCATGCGCCCGTCGTCGCAGCAGGGTGCCGAGATGGCGCGCGTCACGTTGGGCGTGGATGTGATCACGAACCGCGTCGAACTGGTGCTCCTCGACGACGCCGGCGCTCCGCCCGCGTTGACCGCGAGCACGGCGGCGCTGCGGCTCAAGAACTACAAAGCGGTCGACGGCTTCCAGGTGCCGTTCGAGATCGCGATCTGGCTGCCCGAGCAACCGCCGGCGGAGCAGCGCGCGGCGCTCGTGCAGTGGATGTCGCGCGAGGCGATGGTCATGTGGCTCAAGAAAGCGGCGCTGCGACCGGCGCTCAAACCCGAAGACTTCTTGCCGCCGACGCCGACGCCGCCCAAGTAGGCACCGCACGAGGCGCTCAAGCGCCGCGCGAGTGTCGTCATCGGCATTCGGGAGCCGGCGGTGCGTCGGCCTCAGCGCCGCTCGAACGCGCGCTCGAGATCCGCGCCGACGAAGCGCACGCGCGTCGGGCGTCCGTGCACACAGGTCTGATCGGAGACGAGGCTCTTGCCGCGCACGAGCAGCGAACGCATCTCCTCGTCGCTCAAGACGTCCCCCGCCATCACGGACGAGCGGCAGGCGGCGCGGTGCAGCACGTCCTCCATGAGCTGCTCGGGTTCGAGCGCGCGCGCGCCTTCGATCGCGGCCAGGACGGCGTGCACGATGTCCTTCGGCCTGGGGCGCGCGAGGCGCGCGGGCAAGCCGTGCACGGCGATCGTGGTCGCGCCGAACGCGGCCAGTTCGATGCCGATGCCTGAGAGCTGTTCGAGGTGCGGCTCCAGCGCGGAGACTTCGGCGCGCGAGAGCTCGACGAGTTCGGGCACCAGCAAGCGCTGCGTCTCGATGCGGCCGCGGCGCATCTCGGCGACCAGGGACTCGAATTGGATGCGTTCGTGCAGCGCGTGTTGGTCGACGATCTCGAAGCCGTCGCCGAGCGGCCGCACGATGTAGGTGCGAGCGACTTGCAGGAACGGTCCGCGCACTTCGTCGCTCGCGACTGGGGTTGGCGGTGCTGTTCCCGCGGGCCGCGGCACGTCGACCACGCGCAACGGCTCGCGCTCGCGCACATGCGACGACGCACCCAGCGGCGGGTAGTGTGCGGCGATCGATCCGCTGAACGGCAAGGCGCGCGCCTCGCGTTCGACCGCGCGCTCGACGAGGCGCGCGCCCGGCGTCGCCATGTCGCAGGTCCGCACGGCCTCGCGCAGCGTGTTCACGATGAAACCGAACAAGCGCCGCTCCTCGCGGAAGCGCACGTCGCTCTTCGCCGGGTGCACGTTCACGTCCACCTTCGCCGGATCCATCGACAAGGACAGGAACGCGACCGGTTGGCGGCTGTCGAAGAGGAAGCCCTTGTAGCTGTCTTTCAAGGCGCGCACGAGCACCTTGTCGCGCACGGTGCGCGAGTTCAGAAACCACATCTGCCGCGCGGTGTCCCCACGTGCGAAGCGCGGCGGCGCGACGTAGCCCGAGAGGCGCACGTCGCCGTCGCGTCCGTCGACGCGGACCAGCGCGTCGGAGAGGTCCGCGCCGAACGTGCGCCGGATGCGCGCCAGGAGATCCATGTTCGCTTCGACGTCGAAGACGCGCTTCCCGTCGTGCGTCACGGTGAAGCCGATGCCCTCGTGCGCCAGCGCGATGCGCTGCACGACGTCGAGCGCGCGCCCGAGTTCCGTGGCGGTGGTCTTCAAGAAGCGTCGGCGCGCGGGCACGTTGTAGAACAGCTCGCGCACTTCGACGGTGGTGCCGACCGGGGCACCCGCTTCACGCGGCTCACTGATCGCCGCACCCGCGCACTCGATCTTCCAGCCGGTCTCGGATGCGCGCGTGCGCGTCACGATCGAACAGCGTGCGATCGCTCCCATCGAAGCCAACGCCTCGCCGCGGAAACCCAGCGAGCCGATGTGATCCAGATCGTCGACTTC
Organism: Planctomycetota bacterium; assembly: GCA_016795245.1. Lineage (GTDB taxonomy): Bacteria > Planctomycetota > UBA1135 > UBA1135 > JAEUIA01. Next base: position 20,813 of record JAEUIA010000034.1, read on the forward strand.
GAAGAGCTTGCTCGTGGCGTGCGCGACGAACGCGAGCCGCAGATCCTCTTGCGCCATCCCGGAACCATCGTCGCTGACGCGCACGAGTTGCGCTCCGCCCTCCTCCAGATCGACGCGCACGGCGGTGGCACCGGCGTCGATCGCGTTTTCGACGAGTTCCTTGACGACCGAAGCCGGGCGCTCGATCACCTCGCCCGCGGCGATCTGATTGCGCACGCGCTCCGACAGCACAGCGATGCGCGGATGGACGATTTTCTGCGATGCGTGCATGAGTGCGGGCGGCCTCGGTTCGCGCTGGAGCGGCTGAGCCGCTTTCGCCGGGTAAAAACTGGCCCGGACTGCACCTTTGGGCAGGGTGCGCCCTGCGCGCGAGGCCTCTACAGTAGTGGAGCTACGGGCGCGCCTCCAGCGCCCGCTTCGTTTCGTTCCCAAGCCCGGATCACCCCGCCTCATGAAACAATCCATCACCCTCGTCGCCGCCGCGTTGGTCCTCTCGACCACCACAGCACTCGCGCAATCCCCGGTCTTCATCCCGCTGCCCACGGGGCTCGTCCCGACGGATGTCTCGACGCACAACGGCAACGTGGTCGTGGTCGGCACATCGAGCGGTTCCGGCGGTGCCTTCATGTGGACGCCCCTCGGCGGCGCGGTCGAAATCGGGAGTTCCGTTCAGACGGCCGGCGGCCTGGTGCGCATCTCGCGCGACGGCACGACGATCGTGGGTGAGGACATCTTCGGCGGCTTGAGCCAGGCCGCGATCTGGGCCGGCGGCACGACCTGGAACGCCGTGCCCGCGCTCCCGGGGTCTTCGGGCACCGTCAAGGCGCGCCTCGGCAATGTCAACGGCGACGGCACGGTCATCGTCGGCCTGGGCTACTCGGCCAGCAACGCCGCGCACCCTTTCAAATGGACGAACGGCGTCGGCACGATCGATCTGCAGCCCTTCTTCAGCAGCCCGACCAGCCGCGCGTTCGGCGTCAGCGACGACGGCGCGGTGATCGCCGGTTGGGAAGACGCTTCCGTGCGCCAGGGCGCGCGCTGGGTCGGCGGCGTGCGCACGCTGTTCACCTTCAGCGGTCAGCCGTGCGGTGAAGCGAACGCGGTGAGTTCGGACGGCACGATCATCGTCGGCACGCGCACCTACAGCGGCGGCGCGAATGCGTGGCGTTGGGACTCCGGCACGGACACGGTCACGGCCCTGCCGAACCTCGCCGGTGAAACGACACCCGCGACGGCGACGAGCATCGCCGACGGCGGCCTGCGCATCGTCGGCACGAACGGTCAGAACGTCCTGGGTTTCGTGCGCGCGATCCTGTGGGAAAACAACGTCCCGACGAGCTTGTACGGTCACCTCATCACGCTGGGTACGGCCGGCCTGGGCGGCTTCCCGGACATCGGCTTCCCGTACGCGATCAGCCCCGACGGCGGCGCGATCGTCGGGCGCGGTCTAGGCGTGGGACAACCTGGGGGTTGGGTCGTGATCTTCCCCGAGTTGCTCCCGAACGGCACGCCGTTCTGCGCCGGCGACGGCTCGGGCGCCGCCTGCCCGTGCGGCAACGCCAGCCCGCTCGGTGCCGGCGAAGGCTGCCTGAGCTCGCTCAACGTCGGCGGCAAGCTGCGCGCTACCGGCGTGGCCAGCGTCTCGGCCGACACGCTGTTCTTGAAGTCGACGCAGGTTCCGAACGGACCCGCGCTCTACTTCCAAGGCTCGGGCCAACAGGCCGGCGGCGCGGGCACCTCGTTCGGCGACGGACTCCTGTGCGTCGGCGGTTCGATCGTCCGCCTGGGCGTGAAGTTCTCGACCGGCAACAACAGCTCGGTCTTCCCGGTGATCGGCGTCGACCCGTTGATCTCGGTGCAGGGTCTGGTCGCGCCTTCGGACGTGCGCCACTACCAGGCGTGGTACCGCGATGCCGTGGTCGGCTACTGCACGTCGGCCGTGTTCAACCTGACGGACGGCCTGACCATCACCTGGGGGAGCTGAAGCGCGACGTGCGCGCCGCCGACGCGCGTCCCGGTACCACGGGTGCCGGGCGTGCGCCGGCGGCGACGCGCCAGCGCAGGGCGAGCGCGCACAAGTCGTTCGCGTCCGTGGTCCCGCCGCGGCGCGTGCGGCGCTCGAGTTCCGCAAGGTCCTCTTGCAACCCGCGCCAGGCCCGCGGCGCGCGCGCGCGCATCCGCAAGGTGAATTCCTCGCGCGCCTTGGCGTAGGCGGGCGTGCCCGACGCGGCGACGGCGCTCTCCACGTCGCCGCCGTGTTCGATGACGCGCGCGGCCGCGACCGAAGCGCGCAACTTGTTGCGCAGCGCACCCAGCGTGATCGCGAGCAGAGCCCCGCGGTCGATCTCGCGTTCACCGCTCTTGTCGGCGAAGCCGAGCTTGAACAGCGCTTCGATACCGGCGACCGAGCGCGCCACTTCGCCGCGCAGCATGAATTCGGCCACATCGAACGGTGAACCGGCCGCGGACCACGCGATCATGCCCTTGACCGATCCACCGGTCTTGTGCGACAGGCGCTCCAAGGCCGCATCGAGTTGGTAGAGGTCGTTGCCGGTCGCCGTCGCGACGTACAAGGCGTCGTCGGGCGTGAGCGGAATCTTGCGCTCGCGCGCACGCGCCGTGAGCCATTGCATGACTTCCGTTTTGCGCGGATCGTTGTCCCACGGCGGCGGCGAATCGTACAAACGCCGCAAGCCCAGCGAGAGTCCGCCGGCCGCCACCGCGGCCTTGACGACCGCGTGATCGGCGCGCAAACCCTCGGCGTCGAGCACGAGGAATCCGCTCGTGTCGGCGTCCTTCAAGAAACCGAGCACGGCGCGCGTCACGCTGGACTCGTTGCCGGCGTCCTTCTTGAACAGCGCGGCCGCGTTGCGCACGACGATGCAACGCGCGGCCGCGAACATGGGCGGCGCGAGCAACGCATCGGTCAGCGAGCGCGCGTTGAAATCGGGATCGGAAGCATCGTACTTCTCGATCTCCATCGCGGCTCGGCGCGCGGCGTCGAGGGCGTGTCGCAGCGCGTCTTCACGAAACCAGCGCTCGTCCCCGCGCAGCACGACCGCGCGCTGCGGAGCGCCCTGCGACAGGGTGGCGGCGAGGCTCGCAACCTGCTCCCCGGGGCTCGCCTCACGCGGTTTTCTCTGCGCCATGGCCGCAGTCTACCAGTCACAGCGCGCGGTCGAGGACCATCCCGGCGAACAACCCGACGCCCAGCCAGCCGTTGACGGTGAAGAACGCGGCGTTGACGCGCGAGAGATCGTCCTTGGACACGAGACTGTGCTCGTAGACCAGCAGCAGTGCCGACAGCAAGACGGCCGCGTACCAGATCCAGCCCAGACCTCCGCTCCACCCGACGGCCGCCAGCGCCGCGACGGTGACGACGTGCAGCGCACTCGACAGCACCAGCGCGCTGCCGATGCCGTAGCGTGCCGGGACCGAGTGCAAGCCGGCGCGCACGTCGAACTCGGCGTCCTGGCAGGCGTAGATCAGGTCGAAGCCTGCGACCCAGGTGGTCACCGCCAGCGCCAGCCACAAGACCGGCGCGAGCGAGCCCTCGAACGAACCGCGCACGGCGATCCACGCGCCGAGCGGCGCGAGCGCGAGCGCGATGCCGAGCACGACATGTGCGAACGCGCTGAAGCGTTTGAAGAAGCTGTACGAGAGCAGGATCGCGAGCACCGGAAACGACAGGTGACCGGCCAGGGGATGCAGCGCGTAGGCGGCGAGCACGAAGGCGCTGCTCGCGCCGACGACGAGCGCCGTCACGGCCCCCACCGACAGCCGACCGCTCGGGATCTCGCGCTGCTGTGTGCGCGGGTTGCGCGCGTCGATCTGCCGATCGACCAGGCGATTGAAGCCCATCGCCGCGGTGCGGGCGCACACGGCGCACACGACGATCCAGACCAGCGTGAGCACCGGGGGCACGCCGTCCGCCGCGAGCCACGCCCCGCACAAGGCGAACGGCAACGCGAACACGGAGTGGCTGAAGCGCACGAGCGACAGCCAATCGCCGATCCCGGACGCGCGCTCGGTCGGCGCGCTCACTCGCGAATCCGCTCCTCGGCCTCTTGTCCGAGGCCGCCGTCTTCGTCGGGGCGCGGGAGACCTTTCCAACGTGCGCCGACCTGGTTCTCGACGCCGAGCCGATCGAGGATCTTGCCGACGACGTGATTCACGAGATCGTCCATGGATCGCGGGCTGTGGTAGAAGCCCGGCATCGCCGGCAACACGATCGCTCCGAGGCGCGCGAGGCGCAGCATGTTCTCGAGGTGCACGATGGAGAGCGGCGTCTCACGCGGCACGATCAAGAGGCGCTTCCCTTCCTTCAGTGCGACGTCCGCCGCGCGTTCGACCAGGTTCGAGCTGAAACCGACCGACACGCGCGCGAGCGTGCCCATCGAACACGGGCACAAGATCACGCCGCCCGTGAGCGAAGTGCCCGAGGAAGGCGGCGCTTCGACGGCGTCGGATCGGAACGCGCGCACACGCTGCGCGATCTCAGGTCCGAGCCACAAGGCCGGATCGCGTGCCAGCAACTCGCCGCTGTCGCCCGGGTCCACGCCCAACTCGTGGCGCATGACTTTCGCGCCCGCGGACGTGACGGAGATGTCGACGTCGTGACCGCACTGCACGAGCGCGCGCACCAGACGATCGGTGTAGGCGTGCCCGGACCCGCCCGTGACGCCGACGAAGAAGCGTGTCATAGGAACACATCCGGTCCCGCGCCCACGAACAGCGCCAGGTTGAAGAAGGCGTGCGTCCAGGCCGCGACGCCCGGACCGCGCATGCGGAACAGCACGCCGAGCATCACCCCGGCGAGGAAGCGCCACGCGAAGATGGCGGCGTCGAAGGGCTCTCCACCCGCCGCGAACAGACCCACCACGGGCGCGAGGTGCGCCGCCGCGAACACGAACGCACCCAGCACGATCGAACCGATCTCCGCGAAGATGCGCGAGCCGCGCTCGTGCTCGCTGAAGAACAGCGCGACTTGCAGGACGAGCACGAAGAAGGCGCTCTGCAATCCGACGCGGAAGACGATCTCTTCGAAAGCCGCGCCCGAGACGTGGTACACGCCTTGCGCCAGGTCGGGCACGGTGTGTCCGTGCGCACCCAACGCCGGGATCGGCAGCGCGAACACGCTCTGCAACAACAAGAGCACGGGCCCGAGCACGACCGCGGCCACGAAGCCTTCCGTGATCACGCGTCCGATGCGCGCCACGAGCCCGAGTTCCGAGTGAAAACAGCGGTACGCACACACACCTGCGATCAAAAGGAGCACGAGCAGGCGCGCGAGCGGCGCGTAATCGCCGAACGGACGCAGAGGCCAGGTGAGCGCGTACTCCGCCGCGTTGTGCGAGCCCGTGCCGCTCGCCGCGAGCGCGATCTCGTAGCCGACGAAAAGCGGCAGCATCGCCAGCACGCCGAACGAGATGCCGCGCTGCAGCGACGCCGACGGTGCCGGGCGCGCTTCGGCCCCGTCCAGCCGCCGCGACTCATCAGCCGGTTGCTTGCGGCGCGGCCGCGGGACATGTGCGGCGGCGGCGCTCAAGCTTCGGCTCCTTCCGCGCGCCGGCCCCAGTGCAGGCACGCGATGCCGCGCGAGAGCAGGCGATGTCCGCAGTCGACGAGACCGACCTCCTGCATCTCGCGCTCGAATTCGGCCGGGCTGGGCCAGGCCATCACGGTGCGCGGCAGGTACGAGTAGGCGTCTTCGTCCTTGGACACGAGGCGACCCACGTTGGGCAGGACGCGCAGGAAGTAGAAGCGGTACAGGCGCCCCAGGATCGGCCCCGGCGGCATCGTGAATTCGAGCACGAGCACCTGCCCCCCCGGCCGCACGACGCGTTGCATCTCGCGCAGGCACGCGCGCCGATCGGCGACGTTGCGAATCCCGAAAGCGACGGTGCACACGTCGGCTGTGTCGCTCTTCACCGGCAACGCCAGCGCGTCACCGTGCGCGAAGGTCGGGCGCTTGTGCGCTGTGCCTCCAGGGCGCGGCAGCCCCTTCGAATCGGCGCGCACCAGCATCTCGGGCGTGAAATCGACGCCGAGGACGCGCGCTCCGGCGGCGGCGAATTGCACGGACACGTCACCCGTGCCGCAACAACTGTCGACGACGGTCTTCTCGCGCACGTCGCCGGCGCGCTTCAAGAGCGCACGCCGCCAACGTTGATCGATCCCCAGCGACAGGGTGCGATTCAACAAGTCGTAGTTGTTCGCGATGCGCGCGAACATCGAGCGCACTCGTGTAGGGTCGGGCATGAAAAGGCCCGGTCGCTCAGAGACCGGGCCCACACCATAAGCTCCGCCCGGCACCGAGCCGAGGGGCTGTTTCGATGACTTCCTACTGGCGCAGGTAGTCGCTCAAGCCCTGGACGTTCGGGCAGGGAATCGACTGGATGCCGGACTGGAACTTGTTCGTGTCCACGCGGCTGAAAGCGCCGTCGAGCACGATCACGTCCACGACGCCGACGCCGTTCTGGGAGTTCGGGACGGCCACGAACATGTAGCTCGGCTCCGAGTTGTTGAACGGACCCTGGCAGTTGCCGCGGATCGGGCTCTTGCCGTTCGAGGGCGTCGACGGTCCGACGTTGAACACGGTGACGAAGTTCGGCTGGCCCGAGAACATGCGCTGGTTGTCGAAGGCCATGTCGACCGGCACGCCCGAGAGCTGCGTGTTCCCGATCGAGACCTGGACGGCGTAGGACATGTCGCGGAACTGCGGGATCGCGAGCGAGCTGAAGTTCAGCGGCAACTGTCCCTGGCTGCCACTGAACGTGACGAGCTTGGACATGGCACCGACACCCAGCGTGCCGGGCGCGCCGGTCAACGGGTTGATCGGGCCCTCGTGCGCGATCCAGAGCGCCGAGCGCAGGTCGACCTGGTCGATCTGCATGGCCTTCGGGCTGCGGAAGGTCTGGCTCGAGATGCCGATCACGTCGTCGTAGCCCCAACCGTTCACGGTGTTCGGGCCCGACTCGAAGATCGCGACTCGTCCGCTGCGGTTCAGGATGTAGCCGAAGTAGACGTTGCGGCTGAAGCCGAAGCACGGCTGGCGCGGCGTGAGGGCGACCTCGAAAGGCTGATCGAGTTGCGAGCGCACGATCTTGCGCACTTGCAGCGAAGCGGCGCCGATGACCGACACCGAGTTCTCGCCTTCGTTGGCGACCAGCACGTCCTCGTTGCCGCCGTCCCAGGCGATGCCGCGCGGGCGCTGGCCGACGACCGTCTCGGTCACGACCTGGTGGAAGGTCGGCGAGGCCGGGTCGATGTCGATGAACGACACCAGGTTCGACAGCTGGTTCACGACCGCGAGGTACGAGAGGTTCGGCGACATCGCCAGGCTCGTCGGGTCGAAGGTCACGATCCGGTCGACGACGCTCATGCGGTTCGAGTTCAGGATCACGACTTCGCGGCGCGCGCGGTCGATCACGTACAGGAAGTGACCGATCTGCTGGCGGATCATGAAGTTCTGGCAGGCCGCGATCGTCTGCTGTTCGATCGACGGGCCGACGAAGAAGGAGTTCTGCTCCTTCGTCAGGAGGCCGGTCGGCGGCAGACCGGAGAGCGGGTTCCCGAGCGGGTCGCCCGGCGACAGGATGTTCGTGGCGGGCGTGTCGACCGAGGTCGGCTCTTGTCCGCCGATGTAGGGCGAAGCGCAGATCGGCGGGAAGACGAGCGGCGGCGGATTGGGGTGCGGTGCCCAGCCGGCGAGGTTTTCACCACCGTCGAGCACGCTGCCGAACTGGTTGACCTGGGCCGGGCCCTCGGTGTTGTTGCCGATGTTGGCCGGGGCGATCCGCTTCTTGCCGTCCTGCGCGCAAAGTGTGCCGCCGCCGGATTGGCAACCGAAGGGCGAAGGCCCGTTGTTGAACGCGCCGTCGAGCGCGTGGCCGACCATGATGTCGCCCACGGCCGAGAGGATCGGCGCGCGCACGAGCAGGTTGTTGAGCGTGCTGTCGCGCGTCAGCGTGAAGACGCCGGACGAACCGCCGTTGACCGTGCACGTACCCGGCACGAGCGCCGGGCGCAGCGTCGAGCCCTGCAGCTTGACGTTGGGGTTGTTCGGGAAGTTCGTGCGCTCCAGCGGACCCGAACCGAAAGTCTGGTACGTCGGATCGAAGGTCGGGATGCCGGTGGACTGGCCGAAGCCGTTCAGGTCGATCACCGACAGGCCCGGGATCGCGCCCGAGCGCGACACGTAGATCGCGTCCGGCGTGACCGGTGCATTGACGATGCCGGGGCCTTCGCCGGTGCTGAAGAACGTCGTCGCGCCGAGCAGGTTCAAGTTCGGAACCGTCGCGAGATCCTGCAACTGGCCCGTGTTGACGCTGACGTCGACGCGGTTGAAGACACCGCATTGGAACTGGCTCGGACCCTCGCCCGGGAAGTTGAACACCGGAGTGAGGTCGAAGGTGGCGAGGTCGAACACGCTCGGCGGCAGCGCCGTGAAGGGCACGCGCACGCGCGCGGAGGACGGTCCGAACTCGACGTTGACCGAGGACGAGAGGACGGCGGCCTGACCGGTGGGGAGCGAACCGACCGAGAGCGGCTGCACCGGCTCGGTGAACTCGACGCGGATGGTGGTCATCGGGTCGACGTTCGTGTCGCCGCTGCCGGGCGTGATGACCGGGCTGTTGATCGGGGGCGGCGTGGTCGACACTTCAGGCCGCAGGGTGTCGTTGCCGACCGTCGTGCTGGCGAGCGCGGTGCGCTGCTGCAGGCGTCCGCCGGTCGAGCGCACGGAAGTCGTGACACGCAGGCGCAATTGACGCGCACTCGGGAAGGTATCGGGCGTCGCGAGATCGTTGTCCGTGTCGGCGACGAACACGATCGTGCGCGGCGAAATCAGCTTGCCGAAACCGGTGAACTGCGACTGCGTGCCGGGGAATCCCAGACCAGGCGTCGTCGCATTGACGTCGACCAGGGTGAAGGCGCCCGTCGTCGGATCGACCTTGACCCACTGTTGCAGCGGGAGCGTCGGCGGCGTGCCGCTGACCGTGCCGGCGTAGGTCACCGCGAAAGTCTCGAACTGGCTCGTCGACGAGTTGAAGATGCGCTTGCCGATGAACGGCCGCGCGGGGACGATCGACGTCAAGCCCGTCGTCGGGTCGAGCGCGACGAGCGTGATCGCGCCCGTGAGACCGCCCGCGGTCTGCGCGCTCGCCGTGTTGTCGAGGATCGAATCGATGTCGAGATCCTGCGAGAACTCGGCGTAGATAAAGTGGTTACCCGGCTGGCCGTTCGGCAAGGTCGCCGTCGCGGGGAATTGCGGCACCGGTTGAATCGGGTTGGTCGCCGTGACGTTGTTGACCAGGTCCGCGGTCGTGCGGATCGAGACGAGGTTCGTCGTCGGTTGACCAAACGTGGGAGAAGTGGGATCGGTGTTGATCCTCAGCACGGTGTACGGCACGAGTTGCCCGAAGCCGTTCGAGATCTGCTGCAGATCCATCGCAGAACCTGCACCGGAACCCGCGCCACCACCTCCACCGCTACCGCAAGAGGGTGTGAGGATCAGTGCGCTGCCGATGAGAAAGAGGGCCAGGCGGTGGTTGTTCATCGTGGGTATCACCAGTCGCATTCAGGTCTGCGACAGTTATCGGAGGGATGGGTGTACTTCGGGAATCAGGCGAGCGGATTCGAAAGTCGTCGGGGGGCGCGCCTCCGAGCTTGTACGATCCGGGTAGATTGCCAGGAAACAGCGACGCAGACCAGCCTGGAGCACCGTTCACCGCGCGCGGCGGGGTCGGGGTCCGTGCGGATGGCCTGTGGAGCGGCTTCCGGAAGGGAACGGGTCAAGAAACATGCCCTGTGCATCCCCGGCGGGGTCAGGGCTCGTGAGGCAGGCTCTAGAGGGGGTGTAAGGCGCGGTTTCGGAGAGACTTAGGGGAATTGCACGGGCTCTGATCCGCGGCGGGCGGCGGGGCCGGAGTGCGCCCGCGCAGCCCGCGGGTGTGCGGGTTCGCGCGCTCGAGCCGCGCACCTGTGCGGATCGGGGGGATGCTGGCTCCGTTCCCTGGTCCTCCGTCCGGACACCCCTCTGGCCGCTCCAGAAACCCGTGCGCCCGACGGCTCACCTCCCCCTGGGAAGCAGCGCGCGGGCTCGGCGAGGACGCGACCAGCAAACGTAGCCACTACCCCCCGGTGTCCGACCTCGGCGATCGCGTCGCGCCCGAGTGCACAGCGCGGGACTCGCGCGTCGCGCGTGCTACCCTCCGGCTTCGATGAGCAACACGGACCATGTCTTCGACCCCGAAGCCCTGAACGAGGAAGCCCTCGAGTTCGCCCGCGCGCCCGAGCGCGACCTCGAAATCTCGCTGCGGCCGCAGAGCTTTCGTGAATTCGTCGGGCAGGCGCGCGTTCAAGACAACCTCGGGGTGGCGTTGCAAGCCGCGCGCGCGCGCAACGAACCGCTCGACCACGTGCTGCTCTCCGGTCCGCCGGGACTCGGCAAGACGAGCCTCGCGCGCATCCTCGCCAAGGAACTGAACACGCAACTGCACGCGACCAGCGGCCCGGCACTCGAGCGGCCGCGCGATCTCGTCGGCATCCTCACGCAACTCAAGCGTTGTGACGTGTTGTTCATCGACGAAGTGCACCGCGTCCCCGCGCCGGTCGAGGAATTCCTCTACACCGCGATGGAAGATTTCACGGTCGAGGTCACGCTCGACCAGGGTCCGCACGCGCGCATCCTGCCGCTCGCGTTGCAACCGTTCACGCTGATCGGCGCGACGACGCGCGAAGGTCTCTTGACGGCGCCTTTCCGCGGGCGCTTCGGCATCGCCGAGCGACTCGACCCCTACCCGGTTTCCGACCTGGAGCAGATCGTGCGCCGCAGCGCGGCGATCCTGAGCGTGAAGATCGACGGCCATGCCGCGCGCTTGATCGCCGAGCGCAGCCGCGGCACGCCGCGCATCGCCAACCGCTTCTTGCGGCGCGTGCGCGACCTGGCGCAAGTACTGCAAGCCGAAACCGTCGACGAGCGGCTCGCGAACGAAGCGCTGCAGCGCATGGGTGTGGACGAAAACGGACTGGAAGAACTCGACCGCAGAATCCTGCGCGTACTCGTTTCGAACGCGCCGGCGCCGGTCGGCATCAAGACCATCGCCGCCGCCGTCGGCGAGGCCGAAGACACGATCGAGGAAGTGTTCGAGCCGCACCTGTTGCGCTCAGGTTTCCTGCAAAAAACGGCGCGCGGTCGCGTCGTCACGGCGGAGGGTTGCACGGCTGTGGGCATCGATGCGAAGTCCGTGCCCGGTGCAAGCGGCACACTCTTCTCAGGGCTCTAGTTCCGCCGACGGCGAATGAGCGCGTGACCACTCCCCTCTTGCACTCGGCGCGCGAGCGCTTCTCGTTCGATCTACAGGCGCGCGATCCGCACACACGCGCGCGCGCCGGAATCTTCCGCACGCCGCACGGTGACGTTCCCACGCCGGCGTTCATGCCGGTCGGCACGCGCGGCACCGTCAAGGGCGTCTTGCCGCGCGATTTGCGCGCGGTCGGATCGACGATGATCCTCGCGAACACCTACCACCTGCACTTGCGGCCCGGCGAATTCGTCGTGCGCGCGCTCGGCGGGCTGCACCGTTTCATGGGCTGGGACGGCCCGATCTTGACCGACTCGGGCGGCTATCAAGTGTTCTCGATCAAGGAAGGCACCACCATCGACGACGACGGCGTGTCGATGCGCTCGGTCGTCGACGGCGCGAACGTGCGCTTCACGCCCGAAAGCGTGATCGACATCGAACGCAAGCTCGGCGCCGACGTGGCGATGGCCTTCGACCACTGTCCGTCGAATCCGACCGACGAACGCGAGTGCGCTTCCGCCGTCGAACGCACCCGGCGTTGGCTCGATCGCTGTGTCGCGCGCCATCGCACGCACGGCGGCGAGGCCACCGACCAAGCGCTCTTCGGCATCGTGCAAGGCGGCGTGTTCGAACACTTGCGCCGCCTCTCGGCCGAAACCGCGGTCGAGCACGACCTCGTCGGTTACGCGGTCGGCGGAGTTTCGGTCGGCGAGGATCGCGAGCAGATGCGCGCCGCGATCGACATCGCGGCGCCGCTCTTGCCCGAGGACAAACCGCGCTACCTCATGGGCGTCGGCATGCCGGAGGATTTCTTCGACGCGATCGAGCGCGGCATCGACCTGTTCGACTGCGTGACCCCGACGCGGCACGCGCGCAACCACAACGCGTTCACGGCCCAAGGCCGCGTGAACTTGCGCAACTCCGCGTGGCGCGAAGATCCGTCGCCGCTGGACACCACGTGCGACTGCACCGCCTGCACGCAGTTCTCACGCGGAACGCTGCGCCATCTGTGCCAATCGAACGAGATGCTGGCCGGCATGCTCCTCTCGTTGCACAACCTGCGCTACTTCCACCGCCTGATGATCGACATCCGCGCAGCCGTGTTCACCGGCACATTCACCGAGTTGCGCGAGCGCACGCTGCGATCCCTGTGACAGCTCGGCGCGCTATCGTTCCTGCGAGTTTGACCGTACCGAGCCAGGCTCGTGGTGTGCAAACTCGCCGGCCTGGAATCGCGCGCCGGCGAGCGAGCTTGCGCCGGCGAGTTTGCACACCACGAGCCTGGCTCGGTACGGTCAAACTCGCAGGAACGATAGCGCGCCGAACGCCTACTTCTTCTTGTAGTCCGGACACGTGAGCGCGTTCGGCCGCTCCGGCCGCGAGCACGCATTGCCGTAGTCCCACTTGCACGTGTCGCACAAGTAACGCTTGGACGACACGGCAAAGATACGGCGCACCGCTTCCGCGATGCGCCGGTACCAAGGCAGTCGGTTCGCGCTCACTTCACTGCGCGCGCACCCAACACTTCGATGCGAGTGGCATCGACGCGCGCCGGACGGGCTCCGCTGAACTCGGTGCCGCTGACGGCTTGCCGCAGCATCGCACCCGTGATGCCGACCTCGTAGTCGGCGAATTTCGAGAGGTCGTAGCGGCCGCTCGAGCACACGATCTCGGCCTGAGCGCGGCCGGACCAGTACACCACGTAACGCGGTGCTTCCGCGGCGACCGGCTGCTCGCGCACGATCCAACCGCGAGCCTGGAAGCGGCCCCACAAGGGATCCTGAGCGCGCTCGTTCGCTTCGCGCAAGCGTGCCTCGGCGGCGGCCAGCGTTTCGCTGCGCTGTGCCTCGCGCAGCGAACGATCGTTCTGGATGCGCTGGATCTCTTCGTGCAGTTCGACGCGCTGCAGTTGCACGCGCGCCTTCTCGGCGAAAGTTCCGCTCGGGTTCTTCTCCAGGTAGCGCTGGTAGGCGGCGCGCACGCCGTTCCAATCGGGATTCGAACTCGAGCGCGCGGCTTCGTACAGGCGCTCGGCGCCTTCGAAGCTCTCTTCGTTGCGCGCGTTCGCCTCCGTGGCAAAGGCCACGTCGCGCTTCTCACCTGCCGTCGCGCCGACCGCTTCGCCGGCGGCCTTCTTCGGCTCGGCAGCGACCGTCGTCCCGGTCTTCAGGTCGAACATCGGACGCACCGCGATCGAGTCCTTGACGGCGGCGCTCCACGCGCTGCGCACGTCTTCCTTGGTGTCGACGGCGGTCGTGTCGGCGGCCACCACCCACGCGCGCGTGCCGGCGGGCGAGACGACCTTGATCCAGTCCTCGGCGACGGGCTTGGCCGCATCGTTGCGACCGATGACGCGCAGGCGATCGCCCTTGTGCAGTTGTTGTTGCAGCGGATAGCTGGACTCGTCGCTCTTCGGGAGCGGGCGCATGAAGACGCCGTTGCCCGTGACCTCGACCATGCCGGGCACGCTGGTCGTGCGCAGGTACTGACCGTAGACCCAGACTTCCATGCCGCCGGGTGTTTCGACGGAGAGGTAGCCGGAGTTCTCGTCGTAGACCTGCATCAGACCTTGTTTCGGCACGCTGCCGACGACGATCGACGTCTTGTCGGCCAGGTTGAAGAGTTTGGCGCCGGTGTCCTTGGCGCGGACGTAGCGCAGCGCGCTCGCGTCTTGCGTGCTCGACGCGAAGGCGGTGGTCGAGAGAGCGAGGACGATGGCGCCGGCGGTGAGCGCCGAGCGGACAACGCGGCCGCTCGTGATGTTCTGAGTCAGTTGAGCGAGGAGCATGTTGGAATCGAGGTGGGGTATGTGCGCGAGGAACGCAGAGTGCGGATGGAACGCGAGACGATCGGACGACGACGGGCGCGCGCGCGGCGCGGAAGGTCCTCGAACTCGCTCGGCGCACCGCGCGCGGTGCCTCGCAAAGCGACTCGACCCCTTCGCGGCCGATGCTAGGGAATCGCCGAGGTCCGTTCCACGAGCCAAATCCAAGGAATTCCTGCGCGGGTGAACCGTGAACGCGACGCCCGCGCTTGGCAGACTCCGCGGCGATGAGCTTCGACGCCGCGCGCCCTCGCTCCGCTTCGGCCGGAGGTGCTGAACCCCGAACCGAGCTGTGGTTCCCGTACATGTTCTGGGCGCACACGCAGTCCCACCGCACGTCGCACACCCTGTCGCAGTCCGGCATGCCGCCGGCGGACCCGGGGTTCCTGGAGGCGTTGGGCCATGCGCGCGACCTCGATCACCCCGGGATGGCGGCGCAACCGGCGCTGGAGGCGGCGCTCGCCGAGCGCTTCGGGGTGCCGCGGGAGCGCGTCCTCGTCACGACCGGAGCGACCGGCGGGATGTACCTGGCGGCGAGCCGCTGGTTCCGAGCGGGTGCCCGCGTCGTCACCGAATCCCCTTCCTACGAGCCCTTCCGCGCCCTGCCGCGCTTCTTCGGTGCCGATCTGCAGGTCGTCGAACGGCGTGTCGAGGACGGGTTCGCGCTCGACCCGGAGCGGGTGGAGGCGGCGCTCGCGCGCGGCACCGGACCCGGTCACGTGTTCCTGTCGAACCCCAACAATCCTAGCGGCACCGCTCTGGACCGCGCGACCCTCGCACGCCTCGCGCGGGCGGCTGAGCGCACGGGCGGCGTGCTGGTGTCGTGCGACATCTACATGGAGTACGTACCGCCCGCCGAGGCGCTCTGGACGCATTCGGTCGCGCCCAACGCGGTCACGATCGGGAGCTTCACCAAGGCTTACGGTCTGGGTGCCTTGCGCATCGGTTGGATGATCCTGGGCGCAGGCCTTGCGCAAGAGCGCGAGCGACTCGTCGATCTCACCTACCTGACGCACATCGATCCGCCCACGTTCTCGATGCGCGCGGCGCTCGCGGCGTGTGGGCGCCTGCCGGAATTGCTCGCACCGCTGCGACGCGTGACGGATGCGTGTAGACCGGCATGGGAGCGCTTCCTGCGGACCGCCGACCTGGTTCAGTGCAACGTCCCGGCGCACGGCATCATCGCCTTTCCGCGCGTCGTCGGCGTCGAGGACACGCTCGCGCTCGCCGAGTACCTGGTCCTCGAACACGGCGTCGACATCGTGCCGGGCGAATACTTCGGCCGCGCCGGTCACGTGCGCGTCGGGTGCGGGGTCGAGCCGCAGGTCTTGACCGAGGGCCTCGCGCGCCTCGAGCGCGGCATCCGCGCCTTCCGCGCGCAAAATTCGCGATGACGAGCCGCGAGCCGATCACCGTCCTGCACGCGCGGATCGTCAGCGGCACCGGCGGCGGGCCGGAGAAGACGATCCTGAATTCACCGCGGCACCTCGTCGGGACGCGCTATCGCGCGCTGGCGGCGTACCTGCACGCGCCCGGCGATGCGGGCATCGAGATCCTGCGCGAGCGCGCGGCGGCGCGGGAGTGTCCGTTCACGGCACTCGCCGACGCGTGGCCGATCGACATCGGCACGCTGCGCGCATTGGCGGAGCTGTGCCGGCGCGAGAACGTGCGCATCTGGCACGGGCACGACTACAAATCCAATCTGTACGGGATCCTGCTCGCGAAGCTCGTCGACGTGCGCCTCGTGACGACCATGCACGGCTGGGTCAAGCACACGAGCCGCACGCCGTTCTACTTCGCGGTCGATCGCTGGTGCCTGCGGCGCTACGAGCAGGTCGCGGCCGTGTCGCGCGATCTGTTCGACGCGGCACTCGCGGCCGGCGTCGCGCCGGAGCGAGTGGTGCAGATCGACAACGCGATCGACACGCGCGAGTTCGTGCGCCGCGCGCCGGCGAATACTTCCGCGCTGCGGCGCGCGCACCCAGAACGCCTCGTGATCGGCGCGGTCGGGCGCTTGTCGAACGAAAAGGGCTTCGACATCCTGATCGAGGCGGTCGAGCGCTGCCTGGTGCACGGCCTCGACCTGGAGCTTTGGATCGCGGGCGAAGGCGATCAGCAGCAACACCTCGAGGCGCGCATGCGCGCCTCCAAATACCACGACCGCTTGCGCTTGCTCGGATTCCAGAAGGACACGCTGGCCTTGTTCGAGGCCTTCGACGTGTTCGCGCTGTCGTCGCTGCGCGAAGGGCTGCCCAACGTCGTGTTGGAAGCGATGGCGATGGACGTCCCGGTGGTCGCGACTCGCTGCGGAGGCTTGAGCGCCTTCGGGCGCGACGAGCAAGACATGCTGCTCGTCGACGTGAATTCGGTCGCGGCGCTCGAGCGCGGCATCGCGTGTCTCGCACGCGACCCGGAGTTGCGCACGCGGCTCGCACACGCGGCGCGCGCGCGCATCGAACGCGAGCTGTCGTTCACGGCGCGCATGCAGAAGATGGTCGCGCTCTACGACCGGCTCGAGCTCACTTGAGCTGTGCGAGCGCGGCCGTGATCGCCAGCGCTTCGAGTTCGCGCAAGGAGCGCCCCGTGCGCGACGCCAAGGCGGCGAGGTCGTCGTATTCAGGCGACAGATCGTCGTACCCGGGGTCCTTCACACCCGGACGGAGGCGCAGCTTGACGCGGATACTCGCGCCCAACACTTCGACGGAAATCGAGCGGCGCGCGCACTCCGTGCGCTCGTAAACCGTCCAACGCACGCCCAGTGTCGGCGTCGAAGCGAAGATCGCGCTCTCGAACTGCACGCGCTGTTCGGGCCTGCACAGGACGGAGAGCACGACGCCCGGCCGACCCTTCTTCATCGTGACCGGTTGCAACCAGACATCGAGCGCACCCAGAGCGCGCAGGCTCTCGGCCGCGTGCGCCGCCGCTTCGCCCGTCAGGTCGTCGAGGTTGACGTCGATCTGGACGACGCGCGCGGATTCCGTCTGCGCATCGACGCGGCCGAGTTGCACGCGCAGGATGTTCGGCGGGCCTTCCTTGGGGTCGCGGTGTCCGGCGCCGTAGCCGACGCGTTCGGGAGCGAAGGCGCCCGGCGCGCCGAACTCGGCGCACAACTCCACGAGCAAGGCCGCGCCGGTCGGCGTGAGACGCTCGCCGCCGCCGCCCTCGATCGCGATCGCGCGTCCGCGCAACAGTTCCGCGACGGCGGGTGCCGGCACCGGCATGACGCCGTGCGCGCACTTCACCGTGCCCGTGCCGGTGACCGGCGCGTGCGCCACGACGCGCGTGACGCCGAGCTTTTCGAGCGCGACCGCCGCGCCGCACACGTCGACGATCGTGTCGACCGCGCCGACCTCGTGAAAATGGATCTCCTCGGGCGAACATCCGTGCACCCGGCCCTCGGCGACGGCGATGCGCTGGAACACGGACAGAGCGCGCGCCTTGACTGCGCTCGAAAACGGCGCGGCCTCGACGATCGCCGTGATCTCCTTCAGCCCGCGGTGCGGCGCGTGTTCGGTCTCGCTGGTGACCAGCGTGAGCAGATTGCCCGACAAATTCTGGCGCCACGCGCGCTCGACTGTGATGCGGCATTCGCCGGGCACGAGCGCGTCGCTCACGGCGCGCAGATCGCTCAAGCTGAAGCGCGGGTCGTCCAGGTCGAGCAGCGCGGCGAGGAACATGTCGCCGGCCATTCCGGAGAACGGTTCGATGTAGAGCACGGACATGGGGCAGAAGACGATATCCGCACCGTCACGCGCGCGCGAGCGCCAACACGTGAACGCGTGCCGCACCGAGCCGCTTGAGCACCCGCGCGCACTCGTTCGCCGTCGCGCCGGAGGTCAAGACGTCGTCGACGAGCCACACCTCGGCGCCGCGGATCTTCCGCAGCACTCGCTCCCGACCCAGAAACATCTGCCGCGCCGGAGCAAACGCCCCGCGCACGTTCGCAGCGCGCGGCGGGGCCAGACCCGACCCTTGAGGCGGCGTGGCACGCACGCGGGCGAGCGCACACACCACCGCGAGACCGGTGGCGCCCGCGACGGCGTCCGCGAGCAGTCGCGCCTGGTCGTACCCGCGCTCGAGGCTGCGCGTCGCGTGCAGCGGTACGGGCACGAGCACGCGCGGCAACTCCGACGCCGGCTCCAACTCCAGCCGCGCGCCCAGGAGCACTCCGAGCGGCGCCGCCAGATCGCGCCGGCCGCCGTGCTTCAACGCCAACACCCACGCGCGCGCCGCAGGATCGCGACCGTAGTCGAGCAAACACGCCGCGCGCCTGAAGCGCGGCGACTCGGACCTGCAGTTCACACACGGCGTTCCATCCGGCAACAAGGCGGCGAGTCGCAACGCGCACCGCCCGCAGCGCGGACCTGCAAGCTGAAGCTGCAACCGGTGCTCCGCACACCCGACACCGTCTCCCAGATCCGGCGCGCGGCAGATCGCGCACAAGGCCGGATACAGAGCGGCCGCGGCTTCACGCAGGAGCGGTAGCAAGGGCGCGATGGCGTGCAGCAGTCTCACACGGATCACGACGAACGCAGGACGGAACGGTTACCGATTCGTGCGCACAAATCCCGAGCGGCAGGACGACAACTGCAGTCCGCAGCGCCTGCGCCATCCTGGATCGATGCATCCAACACGGCCCCGGCACTCGATGCAGCAAGACCGACACCGAACACACTCCGCAACGCTTCAAGACCGACACCGAACCCCGCCCCACAACGCTTCAAGACCGACACCGAACTCACCCCGCAACGTTTCCATACCGACACCGAACGCGACCCAGTCGTCCCCACCCCATTGTTGACCTCGGGGTTCGCGATTTGCGCAGTGGCGTTCGTCCGAGTGTGACCGTACCGAGCCAGGCTCGTGTGGTGCATCTTCGCCGGCGTAGAGCCGCGCGCCGGCGCGCGGCTTTACGCCGGCGAAGATGCACCACACGAGCCTGGCTCGGTACGGTCAAACTCGGACGAGCGCCACCGCGCGAACCGCGAACGCCGAGGCCGCGCTGCGGAGCACGCGTCGAATGCCGTTGCTTTCCAGTTTGCCGGGACCTCCCCATCTGCCTCTCGGGCTGTGGTGTCGCGTGGGAGATGTTCTCCGACATCCA
>JAEUIA010000063.1 GCA_016795245.1 Planctomycetota bacterium
GGCTCTACGCCGGCGAAGATGCACCACACGAGCCTGGCTCGGTACGGTCAAACTCGAACGAACGCCACCGCGCGAACAGCGAACCTGGAGGCCGCGCTGCGGAGCACGCGTCCAAAGCCGTTGCTTCCCTTCTGCTTCGCGCTTCTCATCTCCCGCGCGCGCCTTGAAGACACGGAGAGCGGACGGATCCGTGGAGCGAACGCGAGCGAGACCCGCCGCCAACCGCGAGTACCGAGATCTTGATCGACGCACAGTCTCAGAAAATACGTGTGGTGCACGGTGCGAACCGCGCCGCAGCGCAGCCGACCCGTGCACCACATCTGAGAGAGAGTCTCAGTCCGAGTTATCGCCGTTCAGACCCTGCGGCAACAACGAGCCGCGCGCCTGCGAGCACAATTCGAACGGCAGGTCCGCCACTGCGTAGATGCCGTTGCGTTCGATCAACACCGCATAGAAGGACGGGTCCTGGATCGTCTTGTTCGGCGAGAACGCGATCCTGCCGTCGATCCGGATCCAGCCCGATTCCCAACCCGGCATCCCGAGGATCTCGAGCCGGTTGTGCAGCGTCGAGTCCTTCAAGAAGTTGTTGGAGAACGCGTTCGAGATCGTCAACAGATTGACGCGCTCCCAGCAACGGAACGTGTACTGCGCCGACAGCACCTCTTCGTTGTCGTTGTAGATCAGGAAGTCGAGCGTCGTCGTGAACGCGCGCCCGCCCGACAAGCCGATCAGCACCAGCTCGCTGCTGATGGTCGGGCTCTGGCCGAGGAAGCGCGGGATCAGGATCTGATCCGGCGGTTCGGAGTACTCGATGCCGTTCAGGTCGCGGTGTCCGTCGTTGTCGACGTCCGTGAACTGACCGTCGCCGATGCCCTTGAACGCCACGGCGCTCAGCGAGAACGAGAACGCCGAGATGCCGTCCATCGCGTGCGTCTGCCCGACCAGGAAGTCGAACACGATCGGACGACCGGTCGCGATGTCCTGTGCGTAGGCGTACACGTAGCCCTGCGACAAGCTCGGATTCACGAACCGCGTCAACATCGACACCGTGTCTTTCGCCGTGAGACGACGCGTGAAGTTGAATTCGAGGCACGTGTCCTTGTCGATGAATACGAAGTGCACGTCGACCGATTGCGTCGGGTGTACGTTCGTCGCCGTCAGTACGGTGCGCGCCGCAGCGCGGTTGTCGTACTCGGTGTACAGCAACAGGCTGCCCGGCTCGCGCCGGTGCCGCGGCAGACAGTCGCACACGTCGAGCACGCCGTTGCCGTCGCTGTCGAGCGTCGGATCCAGCGCGATGTCGCAGTCGTCGGGCTTCCCGTTGCCGTCGCAGTCCGGTTCGCACTCGTCCGGGACGCCGTTCGCGTTGCAGTCGAGCGAGCCCCCACCGGCCAGGTCGCACACGTCCGGGATGCCGTTGGCGTTGCAATCGGGCAGCGTCTGACACTCGTCCGGGATTCCGTCCTGGTTGCAATCGACCTCGCACGCGTCGATCGTGCCGTCCGCGTTGCAGTCGGGCTGGCACGTGTCGGGCACGCCGTTCAGATCGCAGTCCGAAGCACCCGCGAGGATCTCGCACACGTCAGGGATGCCGTCGCTGTCGCAGTCCGCGACCGGCTGACACACATCCGGCACACCGTCCGGAGCACACGTCACCACGCCGGCGACGACGCCGTACAGGTCGATCGCACCGGACTGGATCTCGCAGAAGTTCGGGATCCCGTCGTTGTCACAATCCGGCACCGGCTGGCAACTGTCGGGGACGCCGTCCGGAGCACAGGTGATCGTCGCACCGACGACACCGTAGAGGTCGAGAGCGCCGCCCTGGATCTCGCAGATGTTCGGAATTCCGTCGTTGTCGCAGTCGCGCGTCGGCTGGCAACTGTCGGGGATGCCGTCCGGAACACAGGTGATGACCGCGCCAACGACACCGTAGCTGTCGGCCGCACCCGCTTGGATCTCGCAGAAGTCGGGGATGCCGTCGTTGTCACAATCAGCAACGGGCTGGCAGCTGTCCGGAATTCCGTCCGGTACGCACGTGATCGTCGCACCGCTCACGCCGTACACGTCGGGCGAGCCGGAAGCGATCTCGCAGAAGTTGGGGATCCCGTCGTTGTCGCAGTCGGGAACCGGCTGACAGCTGTCCGGAATTCCGTCCGGCACGCACGTGATGGTGGCGCCCGCGACGCCGTAGAGGTCCACGGCGCCCGATTGGATCTCGCAGAAATTCGGGATCCCGTCGTTGTCGCAATCAGGAACCGGTTGGCAACTGTCGGGCACGCCGTCCGGTGCGCACGTGATCGTCGCGCCGTTCACGCCGTAGATGTCCGGAGCGCCGGCCAGGATCTCGCACAGGTTCGGAATTCCGTCGTTGTCGCAGTCGCGCGTCGGTTGGCAAATGTCGGGGATGCCGTCCGGAGCACACGTGATCGTCGTGCCCACGACACCGTAGATGTCCGCCGCTCCGGTCTGGATCTCGCAGAAGTTCGGGATGCCGTCGTTGTCGCAGTCCGGCACCGGCTGGCAACTGTCGGGGATGCCGTCCGGCACGCACGTGATCGTCGCGCCGACGACACCGTAGATGTCCGCAGCGCCCGTCAGGATCTCGCAGCGATCCGGGATGCCGTCGTTGTCGCAATCGGCGACCGGTTGGCAACTGTCCGGGATGCCGTCCGGTGCGCAGGTGATCGTCGCACCGACGACGCCGTAGAGGTCGAGCGCGCCCGCCAGGATCTCGCAACGATCCGGGATGCCGTCGTTGTCGCAGTCGCGCACCGGCTGGCAGCTGTCGGGGATGCCGTCCGGAGCACAGGTCACCGTCGTTCCGCTGATACCGTAGATGTCGACGGCGCCTGTCGCGATCTCACAGAAGTTCGGGATGCCGTCGTTGTCACAGTCGGGAACCGGCTGGCAACTGTCAGGGACACCGTCCGGCACGCATGTGATCGTCGCGCCTGCGACGCCGTAGATGTCTACGGCTCCGGCCTGGATCTCGCAGAAGTTCGGGATGCCGTCGTTGTCGCAGTCCGGAACCGGTTGACAGCTGTCGGGAATGCCGTCGGGTGCACACGTGATCGTCGCACCGACGACGCCGTAGATGTCCGCGGCACCAGTCTGGATCTCGCAGAAGTTCGGGATGCCGTCGTTGTCGCAATCAGGAACCGGTTGGCAACTGTCGGGGATGCCGTCCGGTGCGCACGTGACCGTCGCGCCGACGACGCCGTAGATGTCGGCCGCACCGGTCTGGATCTCGCAGAAGTTCGGGATGCCGTCGTTGTCGCAATCCGGAACCGGTTGGCAACTGTCGGGGATGCCGTCCGGTACGCACGTGATCGTCGCACCGACGACGCCGTAGATGTCCGCGGCACCGGTCTGGATCTCGCAGAAGTTCGGAATGCCGTCGTTGTCGCAGTCCGGAACCGGTTGGCAACTGTCGGGGATGCCGTCCGGCGTGCACGTGATCGTCGCGCCGACGACGCCGTAGAGGTCGACGGCACCGGCCTGGATCTCGCAGAAGTTCGGGATCCCGTCGTTGTCGCAATCCGGAACCGGCTGGCAACTGTCGGGGATGCCGTCGGGTGCACAGGTGATCGTCGCGCCGACGACGCCGTAGATGTCCGCGGCACCCGACTGGATCTCGCAGAAGTTCGGGATGCCGTCGTTGTCGCAATCCGGCACAGGCTGGCAACTGTCGGGAATGCCGTCCGGAGCACACGTGATCGTCGCGCCCACGACGCCGTAGATGTCGGGCGCGCCGTTGATGATGTCCTGGAAGTCGGGGATTCCGTTGCCGTTGCAGTCGGGGCGATAGAAGTAACAGACGGTGACGACCGCCGAGGCCGATTGCTGGAACTGCGAGATGATGTTTCCCGTTCCGGTCGCGACGCTCGTTCCGAGCGTGGTGACGGGCAACACGATCGTCCCGGGGTTGCCCGCCGGTCCGGTGAACAAGACGAGATCGCTGGGCGGCGGCGGCGCGAAGCCCATCGCGCTCTGGTTCGCGACGATGTTCGGATAGGTCGCACCCGAGGTGCCTCCGAAGTCGATCGTGCCGTCGAACGAGGTCACGGGTTGCGTCGCATTGAAGGACGGATTGACGGTCAAGAGCACCGTCGTGTTCGGCCGCTGCAGCGTGCACGTGGCCGAGAATTGCAGCATGACGACCGCGGGCTGTTTGTCCTGGCTCTCGAATCGCGCCAGGCCCTGAATCTGCGAGGCGAGCGTGTACTCGACGCGCTCGAGGATGCCTAGCGCCGGATCGAATTTCGGAATCGAGACAGTGGTAGACCACTGCGTCGTCTGCAACGGAACGCTGGCGTTGAAGCACTGCTGCAGCGGCGGCGGGGTCGTCTGCGCGTACCCGGCGACGCTCAGCCCCAGGGCGATGAGCGCGCAGAGAGCGGCGCGGCGGAGCGAGCGGAAGTGAATCATGATGCTGAACTCGTAGTGCTGGTGCAGAAGCGTGCGGGGAAGATCAATTCGTGTCGCCGTTGATCGAGAGCGGCAACAGGTCGCCGTTCGATTGACGGCCCATCTCGAACGACAACTCGGCGCCCGAGCGCGGTCCCGTGCGTTCGACGAGGAACGCGAGGAACGCCGGGTCCGCGAACTGCGTGCTCGTGGAGTAGGCTGTCCCGCCGTCCATCTCGAACCAGCCCGTCTCGACCGTCGTCGCTCCGATCGTCTCGTTCGGTGCGTGACTCGTGAAGTTCGCCAGGAACGACTGCGTGAATACGTTCGTGATCGTCGTGAGCGGCGTCTTCGTCCAGCAACGGAACGCGTAGTTGCCGGAGAAGACCTCTTCGTTGTCGTTGTAGATCAGGAAGTTGATCGTCGAAGTGAACTGCCCTCCGCCGGTCAACGCGATGAGCACGAGGTCGCTCTGGTACACACCGCTCTGTCCGAAAAAGCGCGGGACGATGATCTTCGCCGGCGCCATCTCGTACTCGATGCCGTTCAGATCGCGCACACCGTCGGCGTCGGCGTCGGTCGGCTGACCTTGCGGCCGAATCGCGCGGAACGAGTACGGGTTGATCGTGTAGTCGAGCGCGTCGACGCCGTCGAACAGCAGGTTGTCGCCGATGAGCCAGTTGAACGAGATCGCAGCACCCTGTGCGTTCTTGGCGAAGGCGTAGGCGTAGCCCTTCTGCACGTTGGGATTCAGCGCACTCGCGAGCAGCGTGAGCGTGTCGTTGGGCGTCAACTGGACCGTGGCGTTGGTCTCCAGACACACGCCGCCGGTCGCCGCCGTGCCGTTCACGAACACGATCTCCACGCGCACGAGGCCCGACTTGATGTCGGGGTTCACGTTGGTGAGCGTGAGCAGTGCCGCCCGGCCGGGGGTGGAGTCGAACTCGGGGTAGACCAGGAGGCTCCCGGGGTTGCGCCCGTCCGCGACGGCGGATCCTGCCGTGCAGGCTGCCCACGCCACGAGGGCTGCGATGCCGCGTCGATTCATGCCTTGACTCCTCTGTGCTCTCGAATTGGATTCAGACCGACCCGCACGCGCCCGGCCGACGAAGGGACGGCCCGGGGCGGTGCTGCCGGATAGGTTCAGGATGACGCCTTTTCCCAATTACGGGAAGAAGAAACTTCCTGATCGAGCCCGAGCTGGCGAGGAGAAAGCCCGTAAATGACGGCACCCCGCGCGGGGCGGGGTGCAGGTTCTGGACCGTATCGGCAGGTCTACTTGGACACTTCTTCCGCAGGCGGGGTGGCCTTCAGGAGGTCGGGGTGCTCGGCGTAGAAATCCGTGTCGCGCTGCGGGCGGACGAAGTACCAGTCGCCGTCGACCCAGCGCCAGGTCTCGATCATCTCGATGTCCTGGGTGAGGCTCTGCCCGGGCTCCAGCTTGACGCGCTGGACCTGCGGAGCGATGGGCGTCCACAGCCCGGCGGTGCGCACGTAGGCCTTGTCCGCGCTCACGCTGAGCACCTCGACGGGGCGCATGTTCTCGTACTTGTGGATCGACATGCCGGCGAGGTAGGTCGCGAGCGGCTGCTCGCGTTTGACCTCCGGCGCGCTGAAGGTGTAGGTCGCGACCCAGTCGGACTTCACGCCCTTGTCCCAGCGCTCCTGCGCGCGGACCATCAGGCGCTCGGCGGTCGGAGCGTGCACGGGTGCGGCCGGAACGACCGGCGCAGGCGGCGGCGCCTCTTCCTTGGGATCGCAAGCGGAGCCGACGCAGAGGGTAGCGGCGAGGAGGAGCGAGAGGGCGGCGGTGTGCATCGTCTTCATGGGAGGGTCCTGTCGTTGTCCGGCTGAGGGTGCGAGCGAGTCTACGGAGTCAACCGGAGTGAGCGTTGGTTCGGATCGCGCGATTCGTGGTCGGCGCGCAGGGGTTATCGGAAGAAAGGGTCGGTCAGGAAAAGCAAGAGGGGCCGGGAGGACGAATCCTCCCGACCCCAAACTCTATCCGGTGAACCGGTCCGGGGATGCTGGATCCCCGTGCCGATCAGCGGTTGTCGCCGTTGACCGGAACCGGGTTGCCGTCGCCGAAGATACCGCGCGGCAAGAGCGAACCGTTGGCCTGACGGGCGACCGACTCGAAGGGCAGGTCAGAAGCGCCGTGCGAGGCGATCTTCTCGACGAGGACCGCGTACACGGCCGGGTCGATGATCTGCTCGGCCGTGCTGAAGGCAGTGCCGCCGTAGACGCGGAACCAACCCGACTCGCGCGTGCTCGCGCCGACGATTTCGTTCGGAGCGTTGTTCGTCGTGTCGAGGAAGGTCTCCGTGAAGGCGCCGTTGATCGTCTCGAGACGGACGCGATCCCAGCACTTGAAGCTGTACTGAGCCGAGAAGGCCTCTTCGTTGTCGTTGTAGATCCAGAAGTTCACGATCGTCGTGAACGCGGCGCCGCCCGACAGACCGAGGAGAATCAGTTCGCTGCGGTACTGACCGCCCTGGCCGAGGAAGCGCGGGATGTAGACCTCGTCCGGCGAGGTCTCGTACTCGTTGCCGTCGAGATCGCGGTTCTGGTCACCGTCGAGATCGGCGTTCGTGCCTTGACCGATCGCCTTGTAGGAGACCGGGTTCAGCGAGTAGTCGAGGGCTTCGATGCCCATGATCGTCATCTCGTTGCCGATCAGGTGGTTGAACACCTTGGCGATGCCCGTGTTCTTGTCCTTCGCGAACACGTACACGTAACCCTGCTCCTGGCCCGGGTTGTGCGCCGACGTGATGACGCTCAACGTGTCGTTCGGCGTCAGCGTGTGCGTGCGGTTGAACTCGAGGCAGTCGAGGGTGATGTTGTTCGGCGCGTACTTGCCGATGTACACGAACTCGACGTTGATCGTGCCGTTCACGGTGTCGGCGTTCGTGTTGGTGACGGTGAGGAGTGTCAAGTTCGCTTGACGGTTGTCGAACTCCGGGAAGAGGAGAAGGCTGCCGGGATTGCGGCCGCCCGCCATGGCCGTCGAGGCCAGGCCCAGCGCGGTCACGCCCGCGAGGAGGAACTTGTTGATTCTCATGGTGCTTTGTCTCTGGTGGGAGGTTGGAGCGAGGTCAGGTCGAATCGGTTGGCCACAGCGACCAGTCCGAGGCTTGGAA
Organism: Planctomycetota bacterium; assembly: GCA_016795245.1. Classification (GTDB taxonomy): domain Bacteria; phylum Planctomycetota; class UBA1135; order UBA1135; genus JAEUIA01. The sequence goes on from JAEUIA010000063.1 coordinate 7,551, forward strand.
CTTGGATGAGCTCGCGCGGGATCGGCGCCTGGAGCTCGGGGGAGCGAGACACAACTCTCCGCGGCTCGGCGGAGACGATGCTTATCATCATCCCACCGTGCGCCGCAAGAGAGTCGACCGATTGGAGAAAATTCCTCCGCACGGACGCCCTTCTCGAGACAAGAGACGCTGGATCCTGCGTGCGCCGCAGGAAGACGCATTTGAACTCAGGAACCTTGAACGCGCAAGGGAAAACTGGGGGTCGGAGGAGGAATCGGTCGAAGTTCCCTGTGGAAACTGCGACGATGCCGTCCGGCCTGCGGTCTCACCGCGCGCCTCTAGGACCGTATGAAAGATACCCCGCTCCTCGGGCGGAAAGCGAAGAAACCGTTTGGAGAACTCCATGGCCCAGTCCCCCACTTCCCGTCTTTGGCCCCTCCTTGGGGTCAGCGCTGCCCTCGTCGCCGGAGGAATGTTCTGGCGTTGCTCGAAGGCTGAGCCCGTTCCGCCCCCGCCCGCCCAGCCCACCCAGAAGTCCGCCACGGACGCGCTCCTCGACCCGAACCAGCCCATGCAGGCGGGCCAGATCGACCCCCTGACCCTGCTGGGTGGCGCGGACGAGACCCCCGCGGTCGTCTTCAGCCTGCCGGAGTTGCCCTTCGAGGAGCACTCCGAGGGGTTGCCGACGACCGGCACCTGGCGCGGCTATCCCCTGCTCCACGATTTCACGCACGACGGCCTGGCGGACATCGTGGTCAGCAACCGCGAGGAAGACGGGTACAACGCCTGGGAGGCCCAGAAAAAAGGTCCCTGGATCCGGCGCATCGAAGGCCTCGTGCCGCGCGACATGGCCTACGGCCCCGCGCGCGCCGCCGACATGAACGAGGACGGGCACGACGACCTGATCCTCTCCGCTCACACCGACGCCCTGCACGTCTACTTCAACGACGGCAAGATGAACTGGACTCGTTCGCCGGCCGAAGTCGAGAATCCTTTTCTGCTGCTCGACGTCGCCGTCGGCAATCTGAACGGCGACGCGCACAAGGACGTGGTCGGCATCGCGCATTTCGAGGGCGGGGTCGCCGTCTACCTCGGCGACGGCCAGGGCGGCTTCACACGCCTCAAGGAATCGGCCTCGATCCTGTCGCGTGAGCGCATGGGCAAGGTCATCGAACTCGCCGACATGGACGGCGACGGCATCGACGACATCGTCGTCACGAGCAACGCCGGCTTGAAGGTGTTCTTGACGCGCAAGGGCGACCCGATGAGTTGGGAAGACGTGTCGCGCGGCCTGCCGAATCCGAGCATCGGCAACTCGATCACCGCCGCGCGCGTCGCGCGGTTCGTCGACGGCGGCTGGCCGCAAGTCGTCATGACGCTGCTCGCGGATCCGGGTGACGTGGGCGAAGATCGCAACGGCATCGGCGTGTACCAGTGGAACCCGGACCACAAGGAGTGGTCGCACATCGACACGGGTTTGACGCGTGCGTGGACCTACCGCGACGTCGCGGTCGGTGACCTCGACAAGGACGGCAAGCCCGACCTCGTCGCGATGACGCCGGACGCAGGCGGTGTGGTGTACAAGGGACTCGGCGGCGGCGCGTTCAAGGCCATCGGGAGACTCGCGGGCGTGCACGGGAAGTGCACGGCGACGCTGGGCGACGTCGATGGCGACGGGTTCTTGGACGTGTTCGTTTCGACGGGCGCGGACAAGGGCAAGCCGAACGCGGGTAGCCTGCGGGTGCTCTTGAATCGACCGGCGGTTTGGAAGTAGCGCGGAGCGCAAGCCACGCGCCCGTGTGCGGGCCGCCGGTCGGTCGCTGAGCTGCGCGCGACGGAGGAGGCGGACTTCACGCAGCCTGGTTGCGCTGTGGACCTGCGCTGTTGCGACTCGATCGAGGGGTCACAGGCGCGCTGAACGCAGAGGGCCGGCATCACTTGGAGTGATACCGGCCCTCTGCGATGGGTGCGGACTGAAGGAGTCTCGAGCTCGCGAAGAGACTCGGCTCCGGAGCGTGTCGCGCTGTGCGCGACAGGCGGAACAGGGCGCGCGGACCCTACTTGGAGAGCTGGGCGCCGAAGAGCGCGCCCTGCTCCGCGCCGTCCACGCGCAAGTCCGACTGGCTCGCGAGATGGGAACCGACGGGACCGGTGGTGCGCCCCATCCACATGTACGCGCGGCCGGCGCCGAAGGCGTGACGCGGAGCAGCGCTCACCAGGTCGGCGAGACCGTCGTCGTTGAAGTCGAGCAGCGCGACCGCGGCTCCGAAGTGCTCGCCTTGGATCAGTTCACCGTTGAAGGTCGCCGTCGCCTGGTACGCGAAGGCGTCGCCGAATCCCGCGCCCCCCTGGAACAAGTACGCGCGACCGTTGTCGTCGTTCAAGTAGTCCGCGAGCGGAGCACCGATCACGAGATCCGCGATCCCGTCACCGTTCACGTCGCCGGTGCTGAGGCTGCTGCCGAAGGAGTTGTGCGTCGGTTGCCCGGCGAGAATCGCGTTGGCGGTGACGTCGGCGCCGCCGACGAGACCTGAGCCACCGAAGAACACGTAGACCTTGCCCGCGTCGACGTCGGTCCCGTCCGCGAGCGGAGCGCCGACGATGAGGTCCTTGATGCCGTCGTTGTTCAAGTCCGCGACCGCGGCCGCGGCGCCGAAGCGATCTTCGGCGTTGCTGCCGTAGAACACGGCGCTCGCATCGGTCAGCGGCCGCGTGCTGAGGCTCGGGCCGCCCCACACGACGAACACCTTGCCGCCGTTGGCGGTCAACGTGGGTGCCATCGGATCGGCGTACTGCGTGCAGACCACGAGGTCGACGAAACCGTCGCCGTTGAGATCGCCGCAGGTGACGGCGTCGCCGGCGCGGTCGTTGAGCGCGTCTCCGTCGAAACTCATGTCCGCGAGCGCCGCGCCCTTCGAAACCAGCGTGGAACCGCCGCGGAAAACGTACACGCAGCCCGCGTCGACCTTGCCGGGCGCGTCGTGACCGTCCGCACCGACCATGATGTCCAACACGCCGTCGCCGTCGAGATCGCCGAGGGCCAGCTTGGTGCCGAAGCGATCGCCCGACAGAACGGACTCGCCTGCGAGGCGCACGTTCGCCGACAGCGCGCCGACCGAAGCAGCCGCGGCGAGCGGTCCGCGGAAGACGTAGACCGCGCCGGATTCGCTGACGCCGACTCCGTTCACGCGGTTCGCGCCCACGATCAAATCTGCGATCCCGTCGCCGGTCACGTCGCCGATCGAGATGTCGGTGCCGAACGCGTCCCCCGCGTTCTGACCGGTGATGCGCAGATCGGCTTGTGCCGTCGTGCGATTCTGCAGATGCGTCGGGTCGTCGCTTCCGAAGAACACGTACACCGCGCCGGCGTTGGCACCGACGATAGAGTCACTGGGCGCGGCCACGATCAGGTCCGCGATGCCGTCGCCGTTCACGTCGGTCTGCGCAGCCTGCACCGCAAGGTAGGTGAACCCGGAGTTGAGTCGACCGTGTCCCAGGCGGTTCGTGACCACCACGGCGACGCTGGCACCGGCCGTTCCCGGAGGAGTGCGGCAGGAGAGCGTGGTGGCGTCGATGACGCTGACGTCGGTCGCCGGCTGTCCGCCGATCGTGACGTCGTGGACTTCGCCCGTGAGGAACTCGGCGCCCCGGATGGTGAGCAGGGTTCCGCCGATGAAGGGGCCGCTCGCGGGCGCGACCGATTGGACCTCGACGCCGCCCACCGAGGAGCCGCCGTCGTCGCCGCCGCCGCGCGGGGTCATGTTCTTGTTGCAACCCGCCAGGGCGCCGAGCGCCGCGATCAGCGCCGTGCCGACGGCGGTCTGGAAGCGCGCGCGGATCGAGGTGTGCTGAGGCTTGGAGTCGTTCATGGTGAAGTCGATTTCGCTGAGTGGATCGGAGTAGAGCTGGAGGCTTGGAGCGCGGATCGTTCTCGGCCGACGCCTGGTTCACGTACCGGAATGCAGGCGCGGAGGGAGATCCACTCGAAACGTATCACCGACCTCGGCCGCGGCTGATCGCGATTGCAACTTTCTACGGATTCCACTTGCAATCAGCCGGATATTCGTTCCGAGTCCGGAAAAAATGACGCAGGAGCGCCGCGGTTGGCGGCACTACTGCAGGAAGAAACTTCTGAGAGCGGCGGAATCACGATTCCGCATTCGCGCTCACTGCGGTGACTACTTGGGCTGCGCTTCGGCGGCTTCGGCAGCGGCCTTCAGCGCATCGTTCAGCTGCTGCTTGGCGACGCGGTAGCGGTCCTCCACCGACTTCGGGTTGTGGCCGTGGCGCAGCGCATCGGTGTAGGCGGCGACACTGGCTTCGAACTCACCGAGGAGCAGCCAACCGTCGCCCATCGCTTCGTACATGCGCCAGTCGGTCTTCAATTCGTCCTTGATGTTCCAGAGCATGTCCATCGCACGGTTGACGAGCGCCTCGTCGACCTTCCCGCTGTCGCGTGCGTCGGTCGTGGCCTGCTGCAACCACAAGCGCGCGATCTCGCGCTTCGGTCCGGGCAGCGCGGGGTACTTGGCTGAGAGCGCCTCGAACGCAGCGAGCGCCTTGGCGGTTTCGTTCTGCTGCACGTGGAGAAGCCCGATGTTCATCTGCACGACCTTCTCGTCCGCGCCCGCTGCTTGCGCGAGTTCGAACTCGCGACGCGCGCCTTCGGAGTCGCCCGCCCGCGCGAGGCATGCGCCGAGCGGCAGTCCGACTTCGGCGTCTCCGACTCCCAGGCGGCGCGCTTCGATCAGCAGCGTGCGCGCTTCGTCCACTTGATTGACCTCGAAATAGAAGAGCGCCAGCGGGGCGTACAGCTCGCGCGCTTCAGGATGCGCGGCGATGCCGGCGCGACCGCACAAAATCCCTTTCGCGGTGTCGCCTTGGGCCTTGTGGAGTTCCATCAGGCGCTTCACGACGGCCGGGTCGTGGCCGCCGGACTCGCGCACGGCCTCGAGCACCGCGATGGCGGCCGGGTAGTCGCGCTTCCCGATCAGCTCTTCGGCCTGGGCCAAAGGCGTGACCTGGACGGCGACCGGTTCGGGATCGCAGCCGCTCTGGAGGGGTGCGACGGAGAGGAGCAGGAGCAGAACGAGGAGTCGTTTCATGGCTGGCGGTGCGAGGGTGTCAGACGCGGACGAGAAGACGGAGAAAAGAGGTGGGCCCACGGCGGGCTGTACGCGGAGGCGGTGCCCGGCGGTGGACCTTCCTGGAGGAAGTATCCGCCGCCGAGGGGGCGCGCGCCACGCCGGGGGCGCCGCGAATCGGCCAGCCCGGGAAATCGCTCGAATCAGCCCCCATCCAGGCCCTTGAAACGAGGTCATAGCGCGTAATTTTCCACATCAGCTTGACGATTTCCTACGATGCTGCAAAACTGGAAGAAGATTCCCACCGGATGCGGCTTCCTGCTCGTCCGGCGAATCCCCCCTCCAAACGCTCGCCGCTTGTGCCCACCAGACACACGCGGGAAGCACCACCTCAGACAGCAACAACCGGGACTTGCCATGCTTCTTCATTCCATCTGCGGTCGGGCTCTGCCCGCCCTCTTCCTCGGGGCGGCCCTCATTGGCCAGGCCTCGGCGCAAACGGCGACCGTTCAGTTCTCCGACGCCGTGATCTTGACCACGACGAACTGGGATCGCACGGTCACCTTGCCCAAGTTTGATCCGGCCCTCGGGTCGTTGATCTCCGTGACGCTGACGCTCGACGGGCGCATCGAAGGCCAGGCGGCCGTCGAGAGCTCGGACTCGTCGCCCATCACGATCACCACGCAGTTCAAGGCCGACATCACGCTCGCGCGTCCCGACACGTCGGTGCTCGCGGTCGTCATCCCGCAAGTCGACAACGTCGCCAACCTGCAGCCCTTCGACGGCACGTTGGACTTCGCCGGTCCCTCGGGCATGACGTTCGCGAACCTGATGCAGAGCGCGCAGCAGTCGGTCGTCTCGCCGCCCCCGGCCAGCGACCTCGTGCTGTTCTCGGGCCCGGGCAACATCGTGCTCCCGGTCACCGCGCGCGGCACGTCGCAAGCCGTCGGCTCGGGCAACGTCACGACCTCGTTCGCCACGAAAGCGGCGGCGGTCGTCACGGTCCGCTACCTGTACACCCCGCCGATCATCGACTGCAACGGCAACCTCATCGCCGACAACCTCGACATCGCTTCGGGCTTCAGCCAGGACTGCGATTCGAACGGCGTGCCGGACGAGTGCCAGCCCGACTGCGACAATGACGGCATCCCGGACGTGTGCGAGCCGGACTGCGACGGCAACGGCATCCCGAACGACTGCGACGTGCCCTGCCCCGAGTGCGAACCGGTGGGCCACAACCGCCCGGCGAGCCTCCTGATCTACCCGATCTTCGACAACCGTCAGAACAACATCACGTTGATCTCGCTGACGAACACGAACTGCGACATGAGCTCGCTCGGCAACGGATTCCTGTCCGGCACCGTCGACGTCGAGTTCGTCTACATCGCGCGCTACGGCCCGAACGATCAGGACCTGCCGTGCCTCGAGACGAACCGCACGCGTCGCCTGACGCCGTGTGACACGATCACGATCTGGACCAGCGCCGACAACCCCAACGCGGCTCAGGGTTACGTCTACGCCTTCGCCAAGAGCCCCATCACGGGCAAGGCGATCGTGTGGAACCACCTGATCGGCGACCTGGTCATCTTCAGCAGCACGGACACGCTGCGCGACTCGGTCCAGGCGATTCCGTTCCTCGGCATCGGTGCGGATCGCACGCCGACCGACCATGACAACGACGGCATCCGCGACCTCAACAACGTCGAGTACAGCCGTGCTCCCGACGAACTGTTGATCCCGCGCTTCCTCGGCCAAGATCCGGCCGGCCCGAACCCGGCGTTCAACAGCCACCTGATCCTGATCGGTCTGTCGGGCGGAACGCAGTTCACGACGACCGTGAACTTCCTGATCTACAACGACAACGAAGAGGCGTTCTCTGCGCAGTACTCGTTCCGTTGCTGGGCCTTCCCGCGCCTGGGCGACATCAACAGCGCGTTCCTCGAGACCTTCCTCGACACGACGAACAACGATCCGCTCGAGATCATCGGTCGTCCGATCAAGGAAGCCGGTTGGTTCAAGGTCGACGGTCTGGGCGCAGCATCCACTGCCGCGTTCATCCCCGACCCGGCCATCTACGCCGTGCTCGTCGAGCGCTTCGGCATCTTCGCCGCCGCTGCTCTGCCCTTCGAGCTGTGCTCGCAGGACAACGGCGCGCTGCTGCCGAACAGCGTCCACGGAAACTTCTGATCCTGAGTGCTGGAGAGTGATCCCCGCTGCGCGCGGGTGATCGAAACGAGCGGCAGGCGGGCTGATCCCGTCTGCCGCTTTTTCGTACTCGGCGCGAAGCCCTGTGCATCAAGGGCCTCGCGCCGCGCGAGCGATCCGGCCTGCACGTGGCTCGCGCAAGACAGCCCGACCGCAGCGCGTGCGACCCCGCCTCACCGACCGGCACGACATAGCGCTGCTGGGGTGTTGCGCAGATGGACTCGGCATGCCATCGTGGATTGAGATTTCCTACTTCGACCCGGCGGGTCGCATCCCCCGCCGCGCAGCAACACTTGATCGGGCCGTCGCGACAGCGTGGCAACGCCGCACGACACCCGCAGGAGAATCGCGATGCTGATCCGCTCGACGACGGCACGAATCGCCGCCCTGTGTCTCGCGCTCCAAGGCTTCGCCGTTTCGGCGTACGCCGACTTTCAGGTTCACACCGCGACAGTCCCGCTCCAGAACACGAACTGGTCGCGCACGGTCACCGTGCCGCGCTTCAATCCCGTGCTCGGCACGCTCGGCAGTGTGAGCGTCGCCATGACCGGTCACATCGAAGGCACGGCGCGTTACGAGAGCCTCGACACGCAGCCGGCGCAGATCGTGATCGACTTCGCGGCGAATCTGACGGTGCGCCGACCCGACAACAACGTCGTGCTGCTCTCGTCGTCGCCGCTCTTCCATCGTGTCGACACGGTGGCGGCCTACGATGGGACGCTGGACTTCGGCGGCACGTCGGGCGCGACGTACAACGCGATCTCGTCGGACTCGACCGGGCAATTCACGCCGCCGTTCCCGCTCAATCCGGCTGACACTGCGCTGTTCGTCGGCGCGGGCAACGTCGTGTTCACCGTCGCGGCCAACGGGCAGACGTCGGCCACGGGCGCCGGCAACCTGGTGTCGAGCTTCTCGCAGAAGGCTTCGGCGACGTTCACCGTCACCTACTTCTTCACGCCGCCGTTCATCCAGGACTGCAACGGCAACGGGATCGTCGACTCGATCGACCTCGCCAACCACACGAGCCCCGACTGCAATCTGAACGGCATTCCTGACGAATGCGAACAGTTGGGCAACGATTGCAATCACAACGGGATCCCCGACGAGTGTGATCTCGCGGGCGGCGTCCTGACGGACATCGATCAGGACGGGCTGCCGGACCAGTGCAATTGTGTACGCGTCGATCGGCGCCAGCCCGCGAGCCTGCTCTTGTGGCCCGAATTCGACAACGGCCAGGGCCAGGTCTCGCTGATTTCGGTCACCAACGTCAACCGGATGTACATCGAGGGCGCCGTGCGCGTCGAGTTCCGGTACATCGACGGTACGACCTGCCTGGAGACGAACCGCACCGAGTTCCTGTCTCCAAACGACACGTTTGCCGCGCTGACGCGCGTGCACCAGGGCAACACCAATCGCGGCTACGTGTACGCCTACGCGGTCGACAACTTCAATCGACCGATCAGCCACAACTTCCTGATCGGTGACTCCATTCGCTTCGACGGCGTCGACGCGATCGACTACGGCTCGAGCGCCTTCACCTGGCGCGCGATCCCGGCGTGGAAGCAGTTGACCGACCTGGACAACGACGGGATTCGCGACTTGAACGCTTTCGAATACGAGCCGTGCCCGGACGTGATCCTGATCCCGCGCTTCATGGGCCAGGACGCCACCACCCGCGGCAGCCTGATCTTCATCGGACTCTCGGGCGGCGTGCAATTCACGACCACGGTCGACCTGCAGATATTCAACGACAACGAAGATCCGTTCTCGTCGCAGTACACGTTCCGCTGCTGGGCCAAGGTGCCGCTCTTGTCGATCAGCAACATGTTCGCGAACTCGGTCCTGCAACAGTCTCAACACGCGCCGAATGAAGTGCTCGGCGACACCGGCACTGAAACCGGCTGGCTGCGCATCGACGGCCGCGTGGCCAACTCGACCACCACCGTCATCAACGATCCGGCGGTCCTGGCCGTGCTGGTCGAGAATCGCGGTGCCTTCTCGACATCAGACCTGCCTTTCGAGTTGTGCACGCAGACGAACGGGGACTTGCTGCCGATTGGGTTGAGCGGCGACACGAGTCCTTGATCGCGGTGCGTTCGTACGGAGTCAGGCTCCGCTCCGCCGTCTTCGCCGCCGTCGTTGCGGTGGCTGGTCGAGTGTGACCGTACCGTGGACCGT
>JAEUIA010000095.1 GCA_016795245.1 Planctomycetota bacterium
TAACACGTCCGCAGGCGTAACAATAACAACCCGTTCTTCGTTGAAATCCCCCACCACCTGATTCTTGTTGTAGCGATTGCTCATTTTTCCGCGCGTCCCGGCGAATTCGCCGGGACCAGCAATGGAGGGACTTGCGACATCCGTCCGTCCCTCCTCCCTCAAAACTGTTGAATACGGTGCCAGAGCAGTTTCATAACACCTGGTCAGGCTCCGTAATCCGCGGCCAGGTGTGATGAAACTGCTCTGGCACCGTATTCAACAGTTCTGGCAGCGCATTCAACCGTTGCCGACCGAAGGCCAGACCGGATTCTTCTTGTAGCGCATGCTCACGTTTTCGCACGTCCCGGCGAATTCGCCGGGACCAGCCATGGAGGGACTTGCGACATCCGTCCATCTCTCCCTCTCCCTCAATGCACCCGCTCCGCCTGCAACGTGCACGCGCCCATCTGGTTCTGCACTACTCCACTCACACACAGCGTCCCAAACTCCGCCAGTCGCGCTCCATCGCGCTCATACACATCCGGGAAGATCACGCACTCCGCCAACCCGGTCTCGTCCTCCAACGTCAAGAACCGCATCGTCCTCCCGTCGCTCGTCGGCACATGTCGCGTCGCCGCCGGCCAGCCCCGCAACGTCACGCGCGCACCCTGAAACCGCGCGATCTCACCGCACGCGATCGTGCGCCGAGCCACCGCTCCTGCGCTCGTCATGCGTTCATCCGCCGGACACGGAAACAAGGTCGTCGGGTGCGCGCGCACCGTCAGGCCCAAAAACTCGTGCTCGATGCGCCCACGCACCAACGGATCCAAATCCGCCAGCCGCGGCAACGCCAAAGCTTGCGCCTCGCGCTCGGGAAACAGCGCTGCCGTCTCGCCCGGCTTCAATTCCGCCGCTCCCAACCCGATGCCCTTGCCGGTCCAGCCCTGCGAACGCTCGCGCGCCGCGCGCACGGCGTCGCGTGAGCGTGGTGTCGCGCGACAAGCGGCCAGAACCTCCGCATCCAATCCCGCGTCGCCGCCTTCCGCGCGCGGCAACTGGCGATCAGGCGCACGCAAGAGGTGCAGCCGCCACAGCAACTCGGGAATCGTGCGGTCGAAGGCGTCGAACGCGCCGCATTGGATCAAGCGTTCGCACTCGTCGGTGTGCGCTTGCGTGCGCTCGAGGAACTCCGGCAGCGACACGAAGGGTCCGTCCTTCTCGCGCGCGGCGAACAACGCATCCAACGTGCGCTCCTGCACGCCCTTGACCTGAGCCAAACCGACGCGCAACGCGCCGCGCTCGACGCAAAACTCGCGCGCGCTCTTGTTCACGTCCGGCCCCAGGATCGGCACACCCAGGCGCCGCGCCTCCTCGACGTACACGCGCGTCGCGTAGTAACCCGTGTCGCTCGCCAAGAACGCAGCGATGTACTCCGCCGGGTAGTGCGTCTTGAGCCATACCGCGCGGTACGCGATGCGTCCGTACGTGACCGCGTGCGCCTTGCAGAAGCCGAAGGACGCGAAGTTCGCGACCAGATCCCACGCGCGCACAGCGTCCTCGCGCGCGACGCCTTGTTCGCTGCAGCCGGCGACGAAGCGCTCGTACAGAGCCTGCATGTCGTGCGAGCGATGTTTCTGCAGCGCACGCCGCAACGAATCCGCTTCGGCGAGGTCCATGCCCGCCAACGTCGACGCGACCTGCATCACATCCTCCTGGTAGAGCAGCACACCGTGCGTGTCCCACAACACTTCGGTCAAGCGCGGGTGCGGCGGCGTCGGCGGCTCGAGCTCGCGGTAGCGGCGCACGTACGCGTCCTTCATGCCCGATCCCGCCGGGCCCGGACGGATCAGCGCGACGGCCTGGATGACGTCGTCCATGTCGCGCGCGCCGATCTGCTGCAAGAGGTGGCGCATGCCGGGCGATTCGACCTGAAAACAGGCCAAAGTCAGGCCTTTTTGCAGCGTCTCGGCCGTGCGCGGGTCGTCCTCGGCCAGCGTCATGACATCGACTTCGACACCGCGGTCGCTGAGCGCCTTGACGCAGTCGTCGACGACCGTCAATGCGCGGTTCCCGAGCAGGTCCATCTTGACGAGGCCGATCGCCTCGACCGCGTCCTTGTCGAATTGCGTGACGATGCAGCCCTTGGTCGCGCGTTGGCACGACACGAAATCGGTGATCGGTCCGGGCGCGACGACGACGCCGCCGGGGTGCAGGCCGTAGTGCCGCGGCGCGTTGACGAGGCGCGCGGCGCTCGTGAGCACGCGCTGCATGCGCGGATCCTCGAACGGAAAACCGGCGGCTTCGGGCGTCTCGCGCAGACACCGAGCGATCGGGTTCTTGCGGGGGTCCTCTTCGCGCTGCGCGTCGAAGTAGTACGGCAGGCGCCGCGACCAACGGTTCACTTCGGCCGGCGGCAAGCCCTCGACCAAAGCTGCCTCCCGGAACGCCGAGCGCACGCCGCAGGTCGCGATGGTGGCGATCATCGCCGTGCGTTCCGTGCCGAAGAGCCCGTACACGTGGTCCAACACCTCGTCGCGCCGCCGCCAGCAGAAGTCGAGGTCGATGTCGGGCCGATCGCGGCGCGACGGGTTCAAGAAACGCTCGAAGATCAGCTTGTAGCGCAGCGGATCCGCGTCGGTCAGCCGCAAGCAGTACGCGACCAGGCTGTCGGCCGCCGAGCCGCGCCCGACGGACGGAATGCCGCGTTCACGCGCGAACGCGGCGATCTGCTCGACGAGCAGGAAGTAGGGCGCGAAACCCAGCTTGTCGATCGTCGACAGCTCGTAGTCGAGGCGTCGCACCGCTTCGGGTTTGAGCGGCCGGTAACGCTCGCTCGCGCCGCGGAAGGCCATGGCGACGAGCTTCGAATAGGCCGTTTCGTCGGGCGCGAGCGCGATGGTGGGGAACAGGATGCCGCCCAAGGCGGGCGTGAACGTGCAACGCTCGGCGACCTGGTTCGTGCGCACGACGAGGTCGCCGCCCTGCGGGTCGAAAGGCCCGGCGCATTCAGGGATTCCGGCGTAGAAGGCTGCAATCTCGGTCGCGGTGAGCAAATGCGTCGGTGCTTGCGCCGTGAATGCGTCGGGCAGATCGGCGAGCAAAGCGTTGTGTTTGATGGCGACGCGCACGCGGTGGTCGCCGAAGTGATCGCGTCGTGCGCAGTACACGTCCGGCACGGCCAGGGTCGCGATGCCGACGGCGCGCGCAGCCTCGACGAGATCGCTGGCTGCGAGCGGGCGCTCGGGCGCGGGGACTTTGGGCGTGTCGAGCAGCTCTTCCTCGTCGCGTGGAACATCGTCCAGATCGCGTGCGCTGCGCCGTGCACGCGCTTCGATGCCTGCTTCGCGTGGTGCGAGCGCGACGTTGCGCGGGATGTCCGTGCGCCCCGAGCGCGCGCTCTTCACGCGCAGATTCGCCGGAGAAATCGCCATGAACAACGAGCGCGCGTCGACTCGCCCCGCGAGCGCGATCGCGAGGCGCGGGTGATCGACCAGGAAGATGAGCCCGTCCTGGTGCAGCACCGCTTGCCGCACGAGATCGAAATGTTCGGGGCCTTCCAACACGGCGCCGACGACGCCCGGATCCGCGCCGAGCTGGCGCGCGCTGACGAGCTTGCACAGGCTCTTCCATCCGGTCGCGTTCTCGACCAAGGCCACGAGGCGGCCCGGCAGTCCGCTCGGATCCGAAATTTCCGCGCCGACGATCGCGCGCACCGTCTCGACGTGCCTGGCCGCGTGCAAGAACTCGACGACGCCGGTCAGCGTGTCGACATCGCACAAGGCCAACGCCGTGAGCCGCAACTCGCGCGCGCGCTCGAGCAACGCGCGCGGCGCGTCGACGCCGGTGAGCATCGAATGATGCCCGTGGACACGCAGGGGGACGTACATCTCACGCTCGCGGGCCTCACCAGGTCGCCGCGGGGACGGCGGAGTGCACGCCGTCCCCGCGGTCCCTCACGGAAGAAGAGCCCGCGCGCGCCGTGTTGCAGCTCCAGGTGTCGAAGTTGGCGCGCGGGTCCATGAGCGAGACCCTAACGGATACCGAACAAAAAGACCAGGGGTCCGTGGCTGCGCAGTCGGCGCACCTGGACGGAATCCGGGCGGGCGGTCAGGCTGGGGCGGCATGAACTCGCTGCAAGCCCACCGCTCACAGCTACTTGCGCTGCTCGTGCTCGTGGCGGTGGTCGGGCTCGCCTGGCTCGCGCTGCGCACGCCGTCCACGCCGGTCGACGTGCTCGAGATCGAAGCGGCCGTCGCCGCGGCGGTCGTCGCGGAAGACGCGCCTGTCCTCACTGCGCCGGAGCACGAAGTGAGCGCAGCGCGCGCGACCGCGACCGAGCCGATCGCACCAGCGACGTCGCCGATCGCGTCGGCATCCGCGCAAGCAACGCGATCAGGAACAGGTTCGATCGCGGGCAGGGTTCGCGTGGTGGGGCGGCATGCGGATGAACCTGTGTCCGCTGCCGTCGAGTTCGAACGACTCACGCCGAGTTCCAGCGGTCGGCAGTCGAGCGGCACGCGGCTCACCGAACGCCCCGACAGCGTGAGCGTGAATGCCGACGGCACCTTCGCGACGGGAGCGATTGCATTGGGGCGATGGCGGGTGACCTGCAAGGCGCCGCGCGCCGTCAGCGCCGTGCGAGAGGTCGAGCTGACGGAAGCGGGGCAGAGCGTGCGCTGCGACTTCGATCTGGAACCGACGCAGTCCTTCCGTCTGTCACTCTTCGACACGAAAGGCAGGAACCTGGCCCAGGCAGTCGATCGTGCGACGGCTTCGCGGATCGATGCGCTGCGGATCGTCGTGAGCGCGACGGAATTGCCGCGCGCAGGTGAGCGATTCGATGGACGCGGCCTGCTGTCGTTCAAGTCGAGGCATGTCGCCGCCGAAGCCGACGGCGCGTGGGCCCAGATCGACACGCAGTCCGACACCGCCGTCTGGTGCGGAGTCGTGCTCGACCAGGTCGTGCAAGCCGCTCAGTTCGTGCCATTCGGTCAACGGAGTGTGTCCCTGACACTCTCGGTCGCCGATCTCCACGCAGCTCAGTGCAGTCTGGAACTGCGCGTCGAGAGTGAGGGCGACGCCAGGCTGATCGCGGGCGCACGGTTGACGCTGACCTGGCCTGCGGCAGACACCGTCAAGGGTGTCAGCGATGCGTCCGGCAGGTTTGTCGCGCGGGACCTGTTGCCGGCCGATATCGACGTGCGCGTCGAGGCCGCGGGGTACGCTGCAAGCGAATTGCGCATCACACTCGCGCCCGACATCGACAACTCCCTCACGGTTCAACTCAAGCGATCAGTGAGCATCTCAGGCGTCCTGCGCGATTCCGCTGGGCAACCGCGGCGCGGCAACGTGTGGATCCGATTCACGGATGGCAAGCGCAAGGAGGCTGCGGATGTCCGCGTGATCGAGGTCGGTCCCGACGGCGCCTTCCGCATCGAAGATCTGGCGCCGGACACGTACTTCGTCAGCGCACTCAATTTCAGTGACATCGGATTCGGCACCGACATGAACCAGGTGATTCAGAGAGTCGATTGCACCGGAGGCCCGGTCGCCGGAATTGCGCTGGTTCGCCCGTAATTCCACGCAGGGATCGATACTGCCTACGCTCCACTCAGCGCCTGCACGATCGCCTTGCGGTATTCCTGGTCCTTCTCGGCCCATTCGACTCGCCCCGCACTCGCGTCGATGTTCAGGTAGAGCTCGGCGTAGCGCTCATCGCCCTCGCTCTCGAAGAACAACTTGATCTTCGTCGGACCGGCATCGAGGGCGCTGGGATCACCTTCGAGTGAAATGCCCGTGAACTGGATCGCGGCCGGCATCGACTGCGGTGTGAGTCCTGTTGCGTACGCAGAATCGACTGCGCGCACAAATGCATCGCTGCGCGACCCGACCGATCCGACCGTCACAACTCCAGTGTGGGTCTTGATTCCAGGGCCGAATGAACCGGCTGTCCACTTCGGCCCCAACGTGATCATGAAGGCGACTTCTTCCGTTCCATGAAGTGCGGCAGCGACCAGACGTTCGCCTCCACCAGAGACGCGTTCTCGCGATTGAAGCGTGAGTGCAAGATCGGCCCAACCCTCCTCTGTGCTCGACAACAACTGCGACAACGGCTGCGTCGGAGCCTTGTTGCCGCACGCCGCGAGTCCGAGGGTAGAGATGATCGACAGCCACGCGACACGGAGGATCTGCATCCGCACAGGGTGATGCTCGTGCCCGGCCGACACAAGTCCCGGCCGTTCGCCGGCTGGTGGCTTCGGCGTCCACGGAATGCGTTCATGCGGTGCCGGGCGATGGACGTGGAGCCGGCCAATCGACAGCAGAATGCCCGTCTCCGAATTCGACTTCGGTGCGCTGACTACGTCGACCCGGCGCGTTTCCACGGAGCAGTTGAACCGCCGAACGCCCGAGTCGTCTTACGCATCAAACAAGCTGAGGGGCTCACGCAGAGCCCCGGCGCCGGCAGTCACTCCTCACGCCGGTCGAGACGCCCGATCCGCGGTAGTGCAGACGACAATGGGGCGACCTCCGATGCCGCGCCTCGGCACTCAAGTGGGATTCCAGGACGCCAGGAATTGCTCGACGACGAGTCGAATTCGCTCACTGACTTCTTTCGCCCAATACGGGCTCGCCATCCAATTGAGATACGACTCGCGGGCGAGTTCGACCCAAGTTCCGTTGGCCGGTTCATTTGCCCAACGATCAGCATCCAGCACGAAGCACTGATCCATCCCATCCCAGAGGAGGCGCAAGCGGAAGGCTTCCGCACCGTAAGTGACTGACTCACGACCGGGCGATTCAGGGTCATGGACATGCTCAATCCGTTGCAGACCTGCGTTGTTGAGGATCGGTTCAAGCGCTCGCTCGATGTCCATGAACACGGTATGGGGTGGGATTCCCTTGCGCTGTTCAGCAGCGGTTGGGTCCTGTCCCGCGTGGGCGTCCGTGGGCACCTCATGCAGGATTTCGCAGGCTTCCGCGGCGAACACCATATTCGGCATCGGCCACACTCCCAGCCAGCGTTCTTCCCACCAGTGCGCCGCGATCGGATCTTGCTCTCGTAGCGCATCAATGGCGGAGATCCCGTCCACCATGTAGCCGAACATCTCCTCGCGTCGTTTCACATGCGTGGCCCACCACCGCCAAAATGCTCCGCGCGGCTGGTTGAGCGAACCGACGAGCACTCGATGTCGTTGAGGTGAACACGGCCAGCCCTCCGCGATCGGGATCACGACGCCGACCCAGGCCGAGCGAATGTGCTCGGGTGGGTCTCCCGGTGGAACAGCGATGATCCGGATCCAGTGCATGTCCGTGAACTCGGTCAGCTCGTGCGGCGAAGGCGAGGTCTCACGACGACGAGCGCGACACCGACCAGGATCGTCAGGCTCCCAAGCACCGTCCATTCCGTCAACGGTTCCTTGCCGACGAGCGTGCCGATGGTCAGCGCGATCGCCGGCGTGATGTACGCGATCATCGACAATCGGTACGCGGCGATGTGGCGCAGGAGCCAGAAGTAGAGCGAGAAGGTCAGCGCGGTGCCGAACACGGACAGGTACGCGATGCTGCCGAGTGCACTCGCTGTCCACGCGCTCGGTGCGTCGCGCTCGAGCACGACGGCCAGCGTGCACAGCACGAGGGCTCCGACCCACATCGCATTGCGGTTCATCAGCACCGAACTCGACTGGCCGCCGTGCTTTTTCTGGATCGTCGTGCCCACCGCCGACACGAGCGGACTCAAGAGCAGCACCAGGCCGGCCGTCACCGTTTCCGCGCTCAAGGCGCGCAGGTCGGTCGCGAACAGCAGGGCGACGCCTGCGAAACCGAGCACGAATCCAACGCCTTGACGCGCGCGCAGCTTCTCGCCGGCGAGGAACAGCGTGCCCGACACGGCCATCATCATCGGGAACACCGACCACAAGACGCTGGTCAAGCCGCTCGGGATGTGCGTCTCGCTCCAGTACACGATCGCGTACGACGCACCGAAGTTGAGCAGGCCCACCCAGAACCACGCGATGAACGGTGGCTTCGTTCCGCCTTCCTTGCGCGACAGCACCGGCGCGAGCGCGGTCATGATCGCCGCCGCGACGACGAAACGTATCGCCGCCGACGTGAACGGCGGCAAGTCTCTCAAGCCGGCGCCGATCACGAACCACGTGCTTCCCCACACGAGGCACAACAACGCGACCAACACGACGATCGTGGTCGTCGACGGTGAGCGTGCCTTGGGATCGGAATCGTCGCTTGCGCTCACTCGGTCGCGGGGTAGCCTTCGAACCGCGGCGGAAGTGTACCGGCCGAGCGTGGCGGTGTGGGTTTCGGGGCCGTTTCATCGCGCACGACCGGATCCTGCGGCGCTGACTTTGTCGGCATTTCCTCGACCAGCTCGTCATCCGGCGCCGCGAACGGATCCTCGATCGGCTTGGGATCGGACACGTACGCGTCGGCCGCGAGTTCGATGACCGGCTGCGGCTTGCACAAGGGCAGCAGCACTTCGAATTCGCAGCCGCGGTCGGGGCAATTC
This sequence comes from Planctomycetota bacterium, assembly GCA_016795245.1. Lineage (GTDB taxonomy): Bacteria > Planctomycetota > UBA1135 > UBA1135 > JAEUIA01. Next base: position 8,501 of record JAEUIA010000095.1, read on the forward strand.
TTCACGCTGATCGTGCCGTTGTGCAATTCCGCCACACTCTTTGCGATCGCGAGACCCAATCCGCTGCCGCGTCCGCCGACTTCGGCGTTGCTCACCGTGTAGAAGCGATCGAAGACGCGCGGCAGGTGCTCAGGCGCGATACCCGGGCCGCGGTCGCGCACGAGGATCGACGCGCGGTCCTTCGTGCACGTCACACGCAGATCGACCGGCTCGCCGCTGGGGGAGAAGCGCAGCGCATTGCGGACCAGGTTCTCGAACATCGTGCGCAACAACTCCGGGTCGCCTTCGATCTCCGGGTCGTGCTCGCCGTCGTCAGAGAGGTGCAGGAGCGTCACGAGCGGGACTTCGTGGTGGCGCGACAGCGGCGCGCAATGCTCGGCCACTTCGAGCACGACGTCGTTGATCGTCATGCGGTCGCGGCGCACGAGTTCCTTGCCGTGGCCCACGCGCGCGAGGACCAGGAAGCTCTCGACCAGCCGCCCGAGACCGCGCATTTCGTCTTCGACCACGGTCAAGAAACGCCGGTACTCGGTCGGATTACGGTCGCCTTGCTTCAATACCTGCGCCTGGCTCAGCAGCACGGCGATCGGCGTCTTCAATTCGTGACTGACGTTGCTGATGAACGAACCCTGTTCGCGGTAGGCTTTTTCCAAGCGTCCGAACGCGTCATTCAGTTCGTGTTGCAGGCGCGCGATCTCGGGATCGTCCGGCTCGACGTCGATCGGGCCTTCCAACGTCGACGGCGAAACCGCCCGCGCCGCCGACACCAGCCTGCGAATCGGCGACACGATACGACCGGCCATGATCCACGCCGCCACGGCCGCGGCCAGCACGCCGAACGGCAACATGTAGAGCGCGAAATTGCGCAGGGCGATCACATCTTCGTTGCGCGGGACGGCCGTCGTCGCGAGTTCGACGAACAGTTTCTGCCCGGTTTCCGTGGTGAATGCGCGCGTCGCGACCAGCAGTTGGGCGTCAGGGCCCTCGGCGTGCTGCACCTTGTGGCTGGCGACGAGCACTTCGTCCGGCGACAGAGTCCGCGTGAACGGGACCTCGCGCAGCGCGTCGTCCTCGGCCGAACGCGCGTACAGCGTGCCGTCCTCGGTCCAGAGTCGAATCGTGTAGCGCTCGACCAGCGGCGATGTCGAGAGCCGCCGCGCGATGCCGTCCAGATCGACCGGCGAGCGCAGCGCGGTTTCCGGCTCCGACAGTCGTTTCACCACCGCCGCGATCTTGGCGCGCAACTCGGTCTCACCATCCCTGCCGCGTCGCGCCTGCGTGAAGAGCCAGGCTCCGAAGTAGAGCGTGAGCAGGATGACCAGGAAGACCAGGACTGACCAGAGCGTCAGTTTCAGACGCAACGGGATGAACGAGCGGGTCATCGCCATTCATCCATTTCGATCAGGCGGATTCCAGCAGCCCGAATCGGTAGCCACTGGCGACGACGGTGTGGATGAGCGCGCGCTCGTGATCGCGATCGATCTTCTTGCGCAGCGCACTGATGTAGACGTCGATCACGTTCGACGACGGCTCGTAGTTCATGTCCCAGACCTTCTCGACGATGGTCATCCGCGGGAGCACGCGGTTGGGATTGCGCATCAGGAATTCGAGCAGGGAGAACTCCTTGGGCGAGAGCTTGATCTTGACGCCGGCGCGCATCGCGGAGCGCTTCGACAGATCGAGTTCCAGATCTTCGTAGCGCAACGTGCGCGACTCGGTCGCCTGGCCGCGGCGCAAGAGCGCACGCATGCGCGCGATCAGTTCCTCGAATTCGAACGGCTTCGCGATGTAGTCGTCGGCACCGGCATCCAGGCCGTTCACTTTCTCGCGTGTGCCCGACAGCGCAGTGAGCATCAGGAGCGGCGTCTGGATCCCGCGCCGCCGCAAGTTGCGACAGACCTCGACGCCGTCGCGATCAGGCAGCATCAGATCGAGCACGATGGCGTCGTAGCCGTTCTCGACGGCGCGCTCTTCGCCCTCGAATCCGGTGTGGACGGCGTCGACGATCCAGCCTTGTTCGCTGAGGCCTTTTTGGATGGCGGCCGCCATCTTGGGGTTGTCTTCGATGACCAGGATGCGCATCGGTGCTCTCGTGAAGGGTTCTTGATCCTCCACAGCAAGGCTACGCCGAGGTGGAGCGGCTGCCCAGGGCATCAGCGATTCGTCATCCGAATGAGTGACTTTTCACCCCGATTTCAGGGGCTCGTCATGCCCTGGCAGCATCATGCGTGCACGAGTTTTGGATGCGGCGAGCGAGCGAAGGCAAGCGCTCACACGACGGATCGAAAATTCGGGCTCCGCTCCGCGAGCACGTGTCCCAGGGATCACGCGCATCGGACACGCGGGGCACAACGAGCGCGATCGGCGTCCCTTGGGTACCTCGGGGCGTGACGGTCGCAACCAGCGGGTTTCAGACCCGGAAGGGCGCGTTGCCACGGGCAGGTGTGCAGCGCGTCCTCTTCCGGGCCCTCCTCGGAGGGAAAAGGGAAGCACCGCGCGGGCAATGAAAAGGCAGAAAACCGGGGCCGAGATCGCGTCGAGCGCGCTCTCGGCCCCAACTCTTTTGCGCTCCTCAGCGCACGAGCGCGAAGTCGATGTACCCGCGATCGACGTCCGTGCCGAGGAGCTTCACGCGCACGTGATCGCCGACGTCGATGTCCTCGAAGCCGCGCACGACCTTGCCTTCGACCGCGGGATGGAAGATGCGCACCCATGTGCCCTTGTCCGACGCACCCGTGACGATGGCGTCGAATTGTTCGCCGACGCGGCCTTCGAGCAGCATCGCGGCCGCGGACTTGGAGACCTGGCGCTCGACTTTGGTCGCGTTGTCTTCTTGCTGCGTGCAATGCTGCGCCAGCGCGTCGAGTTCGTCGCGTCTGTAGGGCACGGGTTCACCGCTGATCGCGGCCTGCAACAAGCGTTGCGTGATGAGGTCCGGAAAGCGCCGGTTCGGTGCCGTCGAGTGCGTGTAGTCGCGCACCGCGAGGCCGAAGTGACCGGCGCTGTCTTGGCCGGGCAGCTCGAGCACGTACTTGCCGCGGCCGAGCAGCTTCACGATCGAGAGCGAGATGTCGGGGAAGCGGTCCGGCTGTGATTGCTTGAGTTTCGTCAAGCACTCCTCCAGCGCAGGGCCGCTCGGGATCGCCGGCAAGCGACCGCCTTCGCCGGCACAGACTTCGACGATCCGGTCCCAACGCTCAGGCGTGTCGAGCACGCGGCGCAGAGAGGGAAAGCGCTTCTTTTCCAGGAAGCGCGCCGTGACGCCGTTGGCCGCGATCATGAAGTCCTCGATCAGCTCCTTGGCGCGGTTTTTCTCGTCGCGCTGCAGATCGAGCAGCGTGTCGCCGTCGAACACCGGGCGCGCTTCGGTCGACTCCAGGCTCAAGGCACCGCCCGCGTGCCGGCGCGTCTTCATGCGCTGAGCGATCCGATCCTGCAGCCGCAGGTTCTCGTCTAGCCCCTGGATCGCAGTCAAGGCCGCCGGCGCGCGCTCTTTCCCGTCCAGCCACGCCGCGACCGAGTTGTAGGCCAACTGTGCGTGGTTCACGACGAGCGCGCGATACACGTCCGATTCTTCGACGTCGCCTTCGGCATCGACCGACAGCTCGATCACGACCGCCGCGCGTTCGACGCCCGGATTGAGCGACGTGATGTCGGTCGAGAGCGGCGTCGGCAGCATCGGAAAAATGCCCGCGGCCGTGTACACCGACGTCGTGTTCGTGCGCGCGTGCTGGTCGATCTCCGAACCCTTGTCGACGCGCGAGGCGACATCGGCGATCGCGATCAGGATCTTGGTGCGGTCGCCGTTGCCGCGCTGCGCCACGGACAGCTGGTCGAGGTCCTTCGAATCGTCGTTGTCGATCGAGCACCACGACAAGCCGCGCAGATCGCGCATGTCCGCCTCCACACGCAGCGGAGTGTTGGCGATGCGCTTGGTCTCGGCCAGGGCTCCGGGCGAAAAATCGGGCCACAGTCCGCGTTGCATCATCGCGCGGCGAGCGATGTCGTGAAGGTCCTGCTGACGAGGCGGTCGTGATCGGCTCATCGTGCCGATGATAGCGCCGTCACTGGTTGAGCGACGGCGTGCGCAGCCGGAAACCGTCTGGCGTCAGTTCGTGATCGCCCTTCAAAGGCACGCTCGAGCCGCGCAGGATGCGCCCGAAGCCGTGGCGTGCGCGCAGCTCGTCGAGTGCTCGATCGAGGCGCCGCTCTCGATCCGCGCGGCTCGCGCGGTTGGGATCGGCGGTGTCGGCGGGCGCGGCAGTCGGAACGTCGTCGAACAGCGTCCGTTGCCAACCCTGTCCGCGCGTGAGATCGACGAGCGTGATACCGACGCGCTTCACGAGCGCGCGCCGGCGCGGCAACTCGTGCCACGTCGCCAGCACGCGTTGCAGGATCGCGTCGGTCGAATCGGTGGGGGACGACAGCCGGGCGCGCTTTTCGTGCTCCACGTTCTCCGCGCGCGGTCGATCGGTCGGCTTGGGGCGCGTGTCGACGTACAAGATGCGCACGGCGACGGACTTCACGACGGCCTTGTGTTTGCGCAACACGTGTGTCGCGCGCTCGACGAGGTACGCGAACATCGCCTCGACGATCTCGCGCCGGCCTTCCTCGGGCTCGAATGTGCTGTCGCGGCGGATGGAACGGGGCATGCGTTCGATCCACGATCCGGAGGCATCTTGCGTGAAGGTGGCTTCGACCGGCGTCGGATCACGGCCGTGCGCGCGTTCGTGGATCACGAGTCCGAGCGCGCCGAAACTCGCGAACAGCACTTCGCGCGGCACGAGCGTGAGCTCACCGACGCGCGTGAGGCCGAAACGCTCGAGCATACGGCCCATGACGTGGCCCGCGCCGGGCAGGTGCGTGAGCGGCAACGTGTGCAGGAAACCGCGTTCGTGCCCGGGCAGGATCTCGGCGATACCGCCGGGCTTCGCGAGCTTGCCGGCGAGACGCGCGAGCGTGCGGTTCGTGCCGATGCCGATCGTGACCGGCAACGACAGCTCGGAGTGGATGGCCGCGCGCGCGCGCTCGGCGACGGCGAACGCATCGCCTTGAGCGCGCGTCGTGCCGGTCAGGTCGGCGAAGAAATCGTCGATCGAAGCGACCTCGACGATCGGCGTCGCGCGCATGAGCACGTGCGCAAGCGCCTCGCGCAGACGCTTCGCCGCCTGCGAATCGCCGCGCCGAAAAATCGCTTGCGGACACCGTCGGTACGCCTCGGGCAAGAGCATTCCCGGCTTCACGCCGTACGCGCGCGCCGGGTACGAGCACGACATGACCAGGTTGCGGTCGGTCGGCAGTCCACCGATCACGACCGGCAGCCCGCGCAGTTCGGGATGCACCGCCTGCTCGACGGAAGCCAGAAAAGCGTCGACATCGACGTGCAGGATGCGCCGCGTGCGCGGCGGCAGGTGGCGGTCGCGCCCGCCCGCGTGAGTGCGAAGGTCGCCCGAACCGTCTCCTGTCGAACCGCCCCGGGTGTGGGTGTGGCGCCGGTCCGAGGTGGGGAGTGCGTTCTCGGCGGGAGACGGCATCGGGCTCCTTCGTTGGAAGGACCCTAACGGATACCGAACATCGGTGCAAGCGGTATTTTCACCTTTCCGGGATACTGGCCCCTCTCGCTGGTCGTTCAAGGGCTGCGGAGAACCCGCCATTCGAAAAATTTCGTTTTCGGGATGGCCCGCGACACCAGCCCAGCGCGCAGGGCGGAAGTCAGCTTCTTGTGCTTGTTCGTGAAGCAGCGGATGTAGTTGCGGTACGCGATCCAGATCCACGCATGGCGCGCG
>JAEUIA010000096.1 GCA_016795245.1 Planctomycetota bacterium
CTCCCGCGTCCCCACCTCGTCCACGGCCCGGCCCCACCCCGCTGCTGCAAACCCTCGACCTGACGAGCCGGATGCGTGAGTCGCGCAAGTCCGGATCTGTGGGAGGCCGGGGAGAGTAATCTCCTCGGCCCACCCGGCCAGTCAGCGACCTGTCAGCGCTCGCTGACGGGTCCAAACGCTGCTCTACTCGGCGAGGCCGGGCCGGGAATCTTCCCGGGCCCGGCCTCGGCCTGTCTCAGCGCTTCACCGCGACCCACAGGCCGTCGCCGAGCGGGACGATCACGCTCTCGAGGCGAGTTTCGCGCGCCATCAGCTCGTTGAAGCGCTGGATCGCGGGTGCTTCACGGTCGCGCGGATGCGCTTCGAGCACTTGCCCGAACGCGAACGCGTTGTCGACCAGCACGAGCCCGCCCGGCTTCACGATGCGCAGCGACTCTTCCAGGTAGAGCGGGTAGTTCGACTTGTCGGCGTCCAGGAAGGCGGCGTCGGCCGAATTCGAGGCGAAGGTCGCGAGCACGTCGCGCGCGCGTCCCTCGATCACGGTGATGCGTTCGGCGACGTCGCTCTTCGCGATCCACTCGCGCGCGAACTGCACGTGCGCGGGCTCCAAGTCGATCGTGCGCACGCGTCCCCCGCCGGTCAAGGCGCGCGCCATCTGGATCGCCGAGTAACCGGCCAAGGTGCCGACCTCCACGACCTCGCGCACTTTCGACGCCGCGAGCAGGATGCGCAGGAAAGCCGCCTGTTCGGGCGCGATCCAGATCGCGGGGATCCCGCGCGCACTTGCCGCGGCCTTCAACTCAACGAGGAATGGATCATCCGCGCGCGTGCGTCTCGCGATGTAGTCGAAGTGGGCGGCGGTGACGGTGGATGACTGCGACGACATGGGAACTCTCAGGGGCGTTCAGCTTCGACGACGTGACGCCACGACGATCGGTCCGCGGTGATCGATCTCGTCGCGAGGCGCGATGAATTGCAGGTGTCTGCCGTACACGGGTTCGAGTACCCGCGGTGTCAGGACTTCAGCCGGCACTCCGTCGGCGACAACGCGTCCGGCGTGGAGCAGCACGATGCGCGTCGCGAATTGAGCCGCCAGATTCAGGTCGTGCGTGACGACCAGGGCAGCGTGCGAGCGCGCGCACAGACCGTAGAGGAGTTCGAACACCTGGATCTGATGTTCGGGATCGAGCGCGCTCGTCGGCTCGTCGACGAGCAGGACCCGCGCGGCCTGCGCGACGGCGCGCGCGATCAGGATGCGCTGTCGCTGACCGCCGGAAAGGGCCGTCATCGCGCGTTCGGAGAGTTCCGACGCATCGCAGGCCACGAGCGCCTCCAGCACAGCGGTCTCGTCGTGCGCACCCAGCGTGCGGCCGAAGAGAGCCGCGGCGAAGCCCGCCTGCGCATGGGCGTAGCGGCCGCTGGTCACGAACTCGCGCACACTCACATCCGGGAGGGCCGGCAGATATTGGGGCACGAGCGCGATCTGCTGCGCGCGCGCGCGCGGGCCGAGGGCGCTGAGCGCGCGGCCCTCCAACTCGACGCGACCCGCCGCGAGCGGCAGCAACCCGGCCAGGGCCTTCACGAGCGTGCTCTTGCCCGAACCGTTGGGCCCCGACACGACGACCAGCTCACCGTCCTGCACTGTCACATCCACGCCGCACAGTGCGCGCTCGCCGAGCGGGTAGGTGTACTCCAGACCGGCCCCCGAGAGGAGCGTCCGGCCGGGCGCGCTCGCGGCGTCGCTCAAGCCCGCACGCCGGTCGCGTCCCATTCGAAGCTCATCGGGATCTCGACGTTGGGCGCCAGACTCTTGTGCACCGGGCAGGTGTGTGCCGTGCGCTCGAGCGTCTCGCGTGCACGCTGGTCGAACGCACCGCGCATCTTGATCTCGACGGCGAGCTTGCCGATGCGTCGCGCCGGATCGGCGACCATGTGCTTCACGACCTTGATCTCGGATCCGATCATGCGCCAGCCGTGGCGTTCGGCCACGATCGCCATCGTCGTCAGGACGCAGGTTCCGAGCGCGGTCGCGACCAGATCGGTCGGCGAGAAGCTCTCGCCCTTGCCCTGGTTGTCGACCGGTGCATCGGTCAAGACGGCCGTCTGCGACGGAGAGTGAACGGCCTGGCAGCGCAGCGCGCCTTCGTACTTCATTCTGATCTCGACCACACGCGACGCCTCCTGTTTGCGTCGCGGATCAGTGTACGGATTCGCTCAGCGCGCGCGCCAGACAACTACGCCGTTGATCACGGTCGCGCGCACCGTGGCCTTCAAGATCTCGTCCGGCGCGGCCGAGGTCGGGTCTACACTCAACACGGTCATGTCGCAGGCGAAGCCCGGCTCCAGGCGCCCACGGCGATCGTCTTGGAACACGGCGAAGGCGGCACCGCTCGTGAACCCCGAAAGTGCAGCGGCGCCTTCGAGGCGTTGATCGAGGACCACCGGTTGATCGCTCAGGTCCAGCGTGCGCCGTGTGCGCGCCGCGAAGAGGCCGCGCAAGGGATCGGGAGTTTCGTGCGGGAAATCGCTGCCGAAGGCCAGTCGTCCGAGTTCAGGCGCCAGCGCGCGCCAGGCGTACGCACCGCGCGCGCGTTCGGCGCCGAGGCGCTCGGGCACCCACGAAAGATCGGCAGCCGCGTGCGCCGGCTGCATCGAGGGGATCACGCCCAGTTCGGGGAAGCGCGGCCAATCCTTGGGTGCGACGACGAGTGCTTGTTCGACGCGCGGGCGCAGTTCGCGGAATCCCGGCACCGCGACAGCCATGCGGGCGAACGCGTCGAGCGCCATGCGGTTCGCGCGGTCGCCGACGGCGCGCACGGCGGGTTGCAGACCGGCGCGCGCCACCAGCGCGAGGCGCACGCTGAGTTCATCCTCGGTGAGCAGCAGCCGTCCGCGCTCGTTCTTGGCGTCTGAGTAGTCGTCGAGCAGCGCCGCACCGTAGGAGTCGAGAGCACCGTCGATCACGAGGTACACGCCGGGAACGGACAGCATGTCGAGCGGATCCGGCGGTTTGGGCAAGCCGGCGAGCGTCTCGGCCTTCAACTCTTCACGGCCGTCGATGTAAGCGACGACGCGCAACATGAGCTTCTGCGTACGGCGCAACTCTTCGAGGAGCGCCAAGGTCGAGCGCGAAGTGCCCATGTCGTGCACGCAGGTCACGCCGTTCTCGAGCAGCAGCGCCTGCGCAGCCATGAACTGACGCACGCGGGTCGGCGCATCGGGATCGGGGATCAAACGCTCGACCGTGCGACAGGCCGTGTCGAGCAGGATTCCCGTCGCGCGTTTGGACTCGTCGAGCACGACGCGCCCGCCCTTGATCTTCGGCGCGGGCTCGAGCTGACCGCCGAGTTTGGCGGCCTCGAGCGCCGCGCTGTTCACGAGCGCGACGTTGCCGTCGACACGCTCCAGGTAGACGAGGTGCTTCGGAACCGCGGTCGAGAGCAGGAAGTGGTGCGGGTACTCCGGCGTGCTCCAGTTGTTCTGGTTCCAGCCCCGCCCGCGAATCCACGTGCCCTCCTTCTGTTGCGCTGCGCGCTCGACGACGCGTGCGATCAGATCGGCGTACGAAGTCGTACCGGAGAGATCGAGCGTGTCGAAGGACGAGGCGAGACCCGCAAGGCTGCCGTGCGCGTCCTGCAGTCCGGGCACGGCGGTCGCGCCCTGGAGGTCCTCCAAGACCGCGTTGCGCGCGTCCGGCCGCACGGACAAGGCCGCGTACGTTCCGGCCGCGACGACGCTCCCGTTGGAAACGAGCAACGCATCGACGACGCTGCCCTTCACGTCGTGGAGCACGATGCGGCCGTTGTGAAACAGGGTCGAGGTGGATTGCGCTTGGGCCGCCGCAGCACCGATGAGTGCGAACAGAGTTGCGCAGAAGACGCGGGAGATAGCGTTCGTCATGGGGAAGCCGTGGCTCCTGGAATCGGACGGATGGGTCGCTTCACTGGAACAAACCCGCTGTGGCTTCACAGCCGCGAAATACCTTCCGCCGTGTGGCCGCGCGCTTCGGTTGTTATTTTCCGTCCATGACTTCTCTCACGGATCGATTGGCGCTGGTGACCGGCGCTTCTTCCGGCATCGGAGCGAGCACGGCCGTTCAATTGGCGCGCGCCGGTGCCCGCGTCGTCCTCGTGGGCCGAGATCGGCCCCGACTCGAACAGACCAGATCCCGCTGCCCGGGGTCGACCGTGATCGAACTCGACGTGCGTGACGCACGCGCGGTCGAGCGCGCGCTCTCGCCGCTGGACCTGGATCTGATCGTGAACAACGCCGGGCTCGCGCTCGGATCGGACAAGCTGCCGGAGGGTGATCCCGAGGAATGGAGCACGGTGGTCGCCACCAACGTGAACGGCGTCCTCAACGTCATGCACGCGACGCTGCCCGCTCTGGTCAAGAAGCAGCGCGGCGACCACGTGTTCCTCGGCAGCGTCGCCGGACGCCAGGTCTACCCCGGCGGAAGCGTGTACTGCGCAACGAAGCACGCCGTGCGCGCGCTGTACGAAACCGCGCGACTCGACATGGCCGGCAGCGGCGTGCGTTTCACGACCGTCGATCCGGGCATGGTGCAGACGGATTTCAGTCGCGTGCGTTTCCGCGGCGACACGGCGCGGGCAGCCGCTGTGTACCAGGGCGTGACGCCGCTCACGCCCGACGACGTCGCCGAGGCGATCGTGTGGGCCGTGACGCGCCCCGCGCACGTCAACATCGGCGAGATCGTGATGTGGGCCGCCGCGCAGGCGAGCACGACGGTCGTCACCCGCCGGACTTGATCCACTTGTCGCGCGGCGCGTGTGCGAGAGGCGCGACGACGATCAGGACGTCGATCTCGCCCTCGTCGCGACCCGAGCGCGCGATCACGGTCTGCGCCAGATCACCGATGCGCGCACTCTCGTCGGCCGCCGACTCGTCCAGCCACAGGACGATCGTCGTGTTGCTCGACGTGCGCGCCAGTCGCTCAGCCAGGATCTCGATCCACGCACCGGCAGCGGAGTGCACCGGCAGGATCTCCACGCTCGGGCGCGAACCGTGCAAGCGGTCCGCGGGCGTGGGCAGCCCCAGGTCGGCCAGGACGAGCGCCAGCCGCTCCGTGGGCAACGTGCGTTGCGCGGCGTGACGCTCGAGCAGGGCGCGTGCGGCGCGCGCGTTGCTCTCGCTGCCGATCAATCGGGCGCTGCGTGCGCGTGCAACTTCCGCCGGCTCCGCGGCGAGGCGCGCCGTGATCTCCTCGAGCCGCGCGGGTTCGCGCAGGCTGTCGGCGTCGAACCAGTGGCACTCCGCCGCTTCGATGAACTCGAGGGCCGTGCCGCTCTCGACGTGCGCCAGCGGAGCAGAGGTGCGCGCCGTGAGCAGCGCAGTCGCGCCCCAGGGATCCAGGTCTTCGGCCACGATGATCCCCGCGGCTGCATCCAACTCGCGCACGAAGGCTCGCGAGCCGGGCCGGGCTTGCGACTCGACGACGCGAGCCGCGCCGATCGCTGCACGCTCGACCGCGCCGACGACCAGGATCGGACCTGTGCCGGCAGTCGCAGGCACGCCGCGCGCGTCGCGTCCGAGTCCGGGCGCGACCACGAACAGGCGTGAACGTGGGACTCCCAGCGAGGCCAGGATCTCGGCCTGGAAAAACGACGGCGCCCAGACTTCGTCGCACTCGGCCAGGAACGCCGTGCCGGCTGCATCGGCGAGCGAGTCGACGACGACGTAGGCGGCGTTGACTCCCGTGCGCGAGAGCGGCACCAGGGAACTCGTGCGCGCGATTTGCGACAGGTTTGCCTGGCGCACGATCAGTGTGCCCGCGGCGTTCACCGGACCGTCCACGTCGAAATCCACCGGGTGCGTGCCGTCCCCGGTGTCGAGGACCTGCACCTTCACGCCCTCCTCCGTCAGCCCGTCAACGAATTGACGCGCGACGAAGCCCGCACTCGCGTCGTCGCTGACCGGCCCGATCCAAGTGATGCGCTGTGTGTGACTCATCGCTGTTTGGCTCCCAACTCGCGCACGCGCGCGACCATCTCGCGCGCCACGACGCGCGCATCGAACTTCGACAGGGCCTGCTCGCGACCGCGCGCCGCGATGGCTCGCGTGCCGGCCGGATCGCAGAAGACGCGCCGGAGATGTTCTTTCAGGTGTTCGACGCGCGGCTCGCCCCACTTGTGGCCGGCGTAGAGCGGCTGTTCGCGTACGGCGTCCGCGGGGACGTCCACGAGATCCGCGTCGACCAGCAGACTGGTCTCGTCGTCCATGAACTCCAGATTGCCGCCGAAGCGCGTGCCGATCACCGGCAGACCGCTCGCCATCGCTTCGAGCAGCGGTCGGCCCCAACCCTCGCCGCGACTGGGCATCACGTAGGCATCGGCGGCGGCGTAGAGCCGCGGCAGATCGGTGCTCGCGATGCGCGCCGTCAAGAGCAGGATCGTCGGAATCGAATCCGTCGTGCGGCCCAGGTCGCGCTCGATGAACGCGCGCATCTCGGCCGCGATCTGCTCGGGCTTCAGCCCCAACGAACTGTGGACCTTGAGTACCAGCGCGACATCCGCCTCTGGCGCGAAGGACTCGACGAAGGCGCGCACGAGCACGTCCCAGCCCTTGCGACGGCTCCAATCGAAGATCGACAGGAAATTGAATCCGCGCGCACCGTCGATCGCGAGCGGATCCGCCCCGCGCTCGAAGCGTCCGGCGTCCACTGTCCCGGGAATCACGCGCAGTTTCGAGCGCTCGATGCCCGAACGCGCGAACCCTTCGAGTTGCCAGTGACTGGGCACCCAGATCTCATCCAGCCGTGAGAGCGGCGCGATCCACGACGTGGGTGCGCGATCGGTCTCGAACATGGTGCGCCCGACATTGGCCAGCGCGCCCACGACCGGCTTCATGTCGTGCCCGAACCCGTGTTGAACGGCGACTGCGGGCTCGAACAGGATCGCAGAGGCGATGCGCGCAAGTCGCTCGGCCGCAGCCGGCCCCAGCGCGATCGGCGTCCCCCACTGGACCGGCAGCGCGCGCACGCGCACTCCTGCTGCGTCGAGGCCCAACACCAGGTCGCGTCCTTCGTCGGCGTAGCCGCTCATGTCGAGCAGCGGTCCGCGCCACAAAACGGGCGGCGTGGCCATGTGCGATTCACCCGTGGCACGCGGCGCGCGCTGCGTCGAGCGCGCGTGCAGATCGCGTGTGAGCGCCGCGAAACGCTCGGCACCCTTCTCGGCGCTCCAGTGGCTGAATGCCCGCTCGCGAGCGGAGCGACCTTTCGCGCGGGCGGCGTCGCGGTCATCGAACACGGTGCGCATCAAGCGCGCTGTGTGATCGACGCTGGGCCGCGCCCACAGTTGGTCGGCAGCGTAGTAGGGATTCTCGGCCGTCTGTTCGGCGTGCACGGGCTCGAGTCCGTCGCAATCGATCAAGTAGCCGACTTCGTCGTCGAGGAAGTCGAGGTGGCCGCCGTAGCGTGTACCGATCGTCGGCAATCCGGCGGCCATGGCTTCGAGGAACGGCAAGCCGAAGCCCTCTCCGCGCGTCGGCAGGACGAACGCATCGGCGGCCGCGTAGAGCGACGGGAGTTCGCTTTCGCCGACGAACTCCTCGACCAGCTCGATGCGTGGAGCGTCCTCAGGCTTCGCGCCCAGGCGTGCGAGGTGCTCGGCGATGCGCACGCGCAAAGGCGGGTCCTTGCGCTCGCCCGGGTACGCGCGGATCACGAGTCGCACGGCATCCTTGCGGCTGAACGCGCGCAAGTAGCTCTCGATCAAGACGTCCCAGCCTTTGCGCAGGGTCCACTGGAACACCGACAAGAACGTGAACGCCGGTTCGCCGGCGAGCGCGTACGGCTGAAGGCCGGGCTTGAAACCCGAGAGATCCAGCCCTGGTTGGAACAAGCGGATCTTCTCACGCGGAACGCCGGCGAAGGCGAAGGTCTCGACGTTGAACCGGCACGGTACGAACACCTCGTCCATGCGCGACAGTTCAGCCGCCCAGCCTTCCGGCAGCCGGTCGGTTTCGAACATGGTGAAGCCGACGTGGGCGATCGAACCCGGGTTCTGCGCACGCGCGTTCGACAGGAAGCGGTACTGATCCCAACCTACAGGCGGATGAAACGCGACGTGGACGCTGTTCTCCGCGCGCCGCGCGAGCAAGGCGCGCCAGGTGGTGAGGAACTCCGGCGATTGCTGCTTCAGGAATGCAGGATCGCTCGCGTAGGCCTGCAAGCCGACTGCGACGCCGCGCTGTTCGAGCGCGGGCAGGAGCATGCGCGTGATGCGTGCGTACCCGCTCCAGTTGAAGGGCGCAGCTCCGAACAGAACCGGGACGGAGGTCGCGGGCGCGTCGGCATCCGCGCGTACCGCGCCGGTGCTCGGCGTCGCCAGGACCTCAGGCCGCGGCGAACTCGTGTGCGCGAGTTGCTGCTCGCGCGGAATCCAGGTTGCGTTCAATCGCTCCTGTGCGCGGTCCGCGGCGTGATCCCAGGTGAAGGCGGCGCGAATCTTCTGGCGTGCGAGCCGTCCCTTGGCCCGCGCGGCGTCCGGATCCGATGCGACGGCGCGCAGCAGCGTTGCCAGCGCGTCCACGTCGGGTTCGAACACGATCCCCTTCTCCAACATCTGGATGTCGCCGACATGTGCGTGATTCATGCGCGTCTCGCGCGCCGGGATCAGGAAGGCTGTGTCGTCATCGCAGAAATCCGGCGCGGGTCCGCCGTTCGTCACGATCACCGGCAGACCGGCGGACATCGCTTCGGCGATCGGCAGGCCGAAGCCTTCCGCCAGGAACGGATGGACCAGCGCATCACAGGCGGTGAAGAGGCCCGGCATCTCCAGGTCGCTCAGCGTGTCGTCGCGATAGACGATCTCGGCCGAATCCGAGCGCGCGGCTGCGCGGGAGACCTGGTCGACGAGCGTCTGACCCTGGTACACGTCGGCGGAGCCGAAGTTCTTGATGACGAGCATCACAGAATCGGCGCTCGTAAACGCGCGCTTCCAGGCTTCGAGGAGGATGTGCACGCCCTTGCGCGGCAAGGCACCACCGACGAACAGGAACTTGAACTTGTCGGAGCGCACCAGCGGATGCGCCTCGGCACCCGGATGAAAGCGACGCGTGTCGACACCGTTCGGGACGACGTGCACGCGGCGCGGATCGATGCCCGCGGCGAGATAGGTGTTGCGCACCCAGTTGGACGGCACCCAGACTTCGTCGACGTTGCGCTGGAGAGGTGCGACCCAGTCGCGCGGCAGCGAACCGTACTCCCACGGCTGGATGAGGATCAATCGGCCGTGTGCGCAGGGTTCGAAGTTCGGAGGCCAGTGGTGACGGATGGTGACGTCGGGGCGCGCGAGCCGGGTCCTCTCGACGTGAGCGCCGAGCGCGGCGAAGGCTGTGTTGTCGGGCACGAACCGGTCGGGTTCGTTGCGCGCGAATTCGATGCGGTGACCGCGCGCGAACAGGCGCGCAGCCAGCTCGCGATTCACGACGGCGAGCGAATGGTGCGCGAACAGGGCACCTTCGAAGCGCAGCGCCAGGCGTGCGTCGCGCGCCGTGCCGGCCCGGCTGTCGGGCCGCCCGATGAGGAGTTGGCTCATGCTCTTGCATCGGACCCGGAAGGCTTTTCCTTGATCGCGAACGCGTGTGGTCCAGATTCGACGGCGCG
Source organism: Planctomycetota bacterium (assembly GCA_016795245.1). GTDB lineage: Bacteria > Planctomycetota > UBA1135 > UBA1135 > JAEUIA01. The sequence goes on from JAEUIA010000096.1 coordinate 9,629, forward strand.
GCGGTCCTGGAGTCGGGAGCGTTCAACCCGCACCTCGCGCCATGTCGAAAGGAATGAACATGAGCCCCAGCGGCAGTCTTGGACCGATCCTCGTGGTCGACGCGGAGGGCGGTGCGGAGGAGTTGTCGAACTGCCTCGCCGGCGCCGGCTACAGCGTCGAGGTCTGCCACGAGGGTGAGGCTGCGCGCAGGCTGCTGGCCGAGCACAGCTTCGGCGCGGTCCTGTGCGATCCGCAGGCGGTCGAATTCCACATCGACAGCGTCGGACGCGACGTCGCCGATGCACCGGCGTGGATCGAACTGGCCGGATTCGGATCCGTCGAGGACGCAGTCGAAGCCGTGCGGCGCGGTGCGGCCGACTACATCTGCAAGCCGTTCTCCGACGAGCAGGTCTTGCTCGCCGTCGCCCGCGCTCTGGAACAACGCGCGCTGCGCAGCGAGAACAAGTCGCTCAAGGAACGCCTCGCGGACCGTTTCGGGATCGGCAAGCTCGTGACCCGCGATCCGGTGGTGCACCGCATCCTGCAGTCGATCGAAGCCGTCGCCGACACGCGCGCGACGATCCTGATCGAGGGCGAGAGCGGCACGGGCAAGACCTTGCTCGCGCGCACGGTCCACCAGCTCTCCGGGCGGCGCGACGGGCCGTTCGTCGAGGTCAACTGCGGCGCGCTGCCGGACACGTTGCTCGAGAGCGAGTTGTTCGGACACGTGAAGGGTGCCTTCACCGGAGCCTCGCGCGACAAGATCGGCAAGTTCGAAGCCGCCGATCACGGCACGATCTTCCTGGACGAGATCGGCACGGCCACGCCCGAACTGCAAGTCAAACTCCTGCGCGTGTTGCAGGACCGTGTGTTCGAACGCCTGGGTGATACGCAGGTACGCGAATGCGACGTGCGCGTCATCGCCGCCACGAACGCGAAGCTGCTCGAAGCCGTACGCGCCGGGACTTTCCGCGAGGACCTCTACTGGCGCCTGCGCGTGATCGCCTTCGAATTGCCGCCCTTGCGCGCGCGACCCAGCGATGTGGCCTTGCTGGCGGAGCAATTCGTCGCGCGCTTCGCCGCCGAACACGCGCGCGGCCCGAAATCACTGGGGCCCGGCGCTCTCGCGACGCTCGTCGCCCACACCTGGCCCGGCAACATTCGCGAACTCGAACACGCGGTCGAACGCGCCGTACTCTTGTCGCGAGACTCCGTCATCACGGAGGCCGACCTCGGATTCGAAGCTGCGCAACCGGAGTCGGCAGGTAACGCCGTAGCTAGCGACGGGACGGGCGAGTCCGGTGCTCCCTACCGGCCCGGCACGCCCTTGCGCACCGCGCTCGAAGCACCGGAACGCGCGATCATCGCGGCCGCCTTGCGCCATTCCGGAGGAAACCGCAAGGAGGCCGCGCGCGCACTCGACATCAACCGCACGACGCTCTTCAACAAGATGCGGAAGTACAACCTGATGGAGTTCCAGTGCGATTCGGAGTAAAAAGAGCGGTCCTCGTTCGCACCTCATGAAGATCACATCGTGGATCCTCTTCGGCCTCGCCGTCGCTCTCGTCCTGGGCGTCGGTGCGATGGTCTTGCGCCAGCGCACGCTGTCGATCGCAGAGCAATTCGCCGCCGTCGAAAAGCGCGCGGCGGACGGCTACCAGGATCGCGAGCAGCTGATCGCCAGCTTCAGCCAGGTGCTCGACCGCGCCATCGACGTCGGCGACGTCGAACTGGGGACGCGCGTGCAGATGAAGCGCGGTCGACTGCTGATGGAACTGGGTGCCTACGACCGGGCGCGCGAAGACCTCACGGCGGTCGCCGCGGCGCGGCCCGGCGACGTGGGCGTCGAGAACGATCTGGCCGAGTTGGAGGCGCGCTCGGGCGACTTCCCCGCCGCCCAGGCGCGCGTCGCACGCATGATCCAGCGCGACCCCGGCAACACCAGCGCCTACGTGCGCCTCGGTCGCCTGCACCGACAAGCCGCCGACCGCATCATCGAGCGCACGCTCGAACTCCTGAGCCGATCGCTCGTGCCCGAGAACATCGCACGCGCACGCGGCATCCTCGAGCACTCGAGCGCCCTGCAGCCGGGCGATCCGCGGCGCGTAGCGCTGTCGCAGGAATTGCGCGATCTGCTCGCGAGCCGTGACGAGACCTTGATCGAGTCCGCGAACAACTCGACCGACCAGGCGAGCATCGAACTCAACAACGCACGCGAGGCCTTCACGCGCTCGCTCCAGCGCAGCGTCGACCCCGAAGCGCTCGCCGGCTTGATCTCGCTCTACGAGCGCGCGGGCAAGACCTCGCTCGGAGTCGACCTCGGAACCACCACGGTGCGCCTCGGCTCGCTGCGCGCGAACCCGTTGTTCGGCCGCGCGCTGTTGTCCGGCCTGGTCCGGCTCGGACGGCTGCGCTATGCGGCCGACCTGGCCACGACCTGGGTGCAGAGCCAGACGCCGATCGAGCCGGATTTCTGCGCCGAGTGCTGCGTGATCTTGTGGAACGCCAAACGCTGGCCGGCGTTGCAGCAAGGCTCGGACATGCTGCGCAGCATCGGCAACACGTCGCAGATCGTGGCCGCTAACCTGTACCTGGGATTCTCGTTCATCGAACAAGGACTGCCGCAGGAAGGTCGCCAATACCTGCACTATTTCGCGGCGACCGACACGCCCGACCCGTTCCCGAAGGCGCGCGCGTACGCCTGGCAGTACATCGCGCGCACGTGCCGCCAATTGGGCGAGCCGATCCCCGAGCGCACAGCGCTGCAGGGGCTCGTCGACTTGGAACCCGAACTCGATCCGGGCGCCTGGTTGCGCCTCGCCGAGTTGATGATGGCGGCTCCGCACGGCGGCTACCGCGAGCCGGAGATGCGCTTCGCGTACGGCATGAGCCTCGCACCGGAACGCACATCGGAGTTGCTCCCCCGCTGGCACGAGATCGGCGTGCTCGAGTTGCGCTCCGTCGGCTTGGACCTGGCGGCGGTGCGCACGGATCTCGCGCACAACCGGATCTGGACGCCGTCGGCCGATGCTTCACCCTACGAGCTCTACCGCCTGGCGGAGGTGCACGCGGACTACGGGGATTACCTGCGCGCCTCACTGCACGTGCGCAAGCTCCTGGAAAAGGTGCCGAACTTCGTCCCGGCGCTCGACCTCGCGATCCGGATCGCGGATCTGCAAGGCAGGACGAAAGAGCGGATGAGCTACGTTCTGGCGCGCGTCCAACGCGCGGGCCGAACGCCGGTGATCGACAAGATCCTGCGCGAGTTGCCGCTGGCCGATCCCGCTCCAGAGGATCTGCTGGCGCTGATGCGCGCCGACCCGGACCGCTCGGGGCGTCTCGCGCTGGCGGAAGGGCTTGCGCTCAAGGGCCGCGCCGAAGAGGCGTTGGGGTTGATCCAGTCGCTGCCGCGCGAAACCCTGGGAGACGAGGGCCAGCTCTTGATCGGCCGCCTGCATCTCGCGCTGCGCGAACCCGTGCGCGCGCTGGCCGTGCTCGCGCCGCTCGCGCCCGGGTTGTTCGAGCAACCCCAGGGACTGGAGCTCTTCGTGCGCGCTGGACTCGGCGCCGGGGATCACGAGCGCATGCTGCAACTCGGACGCGATCTCGCCGACGTCCTCGCGCTGACGCCGGACCCGACCCGTCAGGCCTTGCACGACGGCTTCGTCCTGAGTCGCGCGCGCGCGCTGTGGGTCGCCGATCAGTTCCTCGCGGCCGGCGAGGGCGAAGCGGCGCAGGCCTTGCTCGATGCGATGGATGCGAGCCCGCGCCTGCGCGGCGGCGACGTCAGCTTGCGCCTCGCCGGTGCGGCGGTGTTGCTTGGCGACGTGCGCGCGGCGCGCCTGGCCATCGAGCGCGCCCAGGCCTTCGACACGCGCGGCGCCGCCGAATATCTGGCGCTCCTGCTCGCGGCTTTCGAGGGTCGCGTCGACGACTTGCGCTACCAGGCCGGCGTCGCCTCGTCCGCCGGCTACACGGCCGGACCGCTGCTCAACGCGCAGTTCCTGCTGCTCGCAGACCGCATCGAGGATGCGGCCGTCACGCTCGACGCCGGACTGGCTCGCGATTTCGCCGACGATCCCTGGTGGAATCTGACCGGTTATGCGGGTCACACGCTGCGCTCGCGCGCCGACGCGTTCCAGTTCTCGCCCTTCTTGGGGCGCAGCGCGGCGACGGCGGCCGAGCTCTTGTTCAACGGCGCCGACGGAAAGTCCGATCCGCGTCTGGCCTTGGTCTGGATCAGCGCCGTGCGACAACAGATCGCAGCGCCCTTCGTGCGCGCCTGGCTCGCGCGCGAGAGTTCCGGGGCTCCAGTCCCGAGTCTGTGGACCGAATGGATCCGGACGACGCTCGATGCGCAGTGGGGCCTGGACGGCCCGGCCTTGACGTCGGCGCGTCGCATTCGCTCGCGCGCGGCCGACTTCGGTCCGGCCTGGAACCTCGAAGAAGCGATTCTGTCTGCGACCGTGCGCACACAGGCCGAGTTGCAAGCAGCTCGCGCACGGCGCGTGGGTGCACTCGGTGCGCTCGCGGGCACGCGCACGCAACGTCTGCTCGACGATGCCGCCGAGCGTGCCACGGCCGGGCTCTACGCCGAAGCGCTGGTCGCAGTCGAGGAGGCTGCCGCGCTCGAGCCCACGTCGGTGGAGGTCGCCGTCGCCGGCGCACGCATTCAATTGCAGACGGGTCAGCCCGTGCCGGCGATCACCGCGCTGCGCACGCTGCTCAACGCGCGCTCGAGATCGGGCCTGGGGTTGGGTCCCGCCGGTGCGGACTTCGTCGCCACGTACCTGGGCGCGATCGAGGCCGCGCGCAAGCTCGCGAACGGTGTCGTGACCTGGGATCGAGCTGCGACCTTGATCGCGGAGCTGGGCAAGGTCCTCCCCCACGATCCGCACGTCGCGCTCGCGGCGGCGGAACTCGATCTGCAACAAGACCACCGCAATCCGACTCTGGGCGTGGCACGCGCCTACTCGCGCCTCGACAATTTCCGCAGCGCGCACAAGGGGCAGTCCATCGAGAGCCTGGGCCGCGGCTCGGTGCGCGGCTGGTCGCGCTTCTACATCAAGTTGGACCCCACGCGCGCGCGGCGCTTCCTGCAAGCGGAACTGGCACTGGCGCCGACAAACCTCGAAACCTGGATCGAACTGGCGCGCGCGCTCGAAGCCGAGGGCGACATCAAGGGCGCTCTGCTGCAACACGAACTGACGGCACGCCTTTCTCCTAGCGGTGCCGTGCGACGCGAAATCCTGCGCTTGCGCACGCAGCGTGAAGTCCCCGCCGAAGAGATCGACGCCGCGCTGAGCGACATCGTGGCCAACGAAGGACTGCACGCCCCGGACGCCGAACTCCTGATCCTCGCCGCGCGCGGAATGATGAATCAGGGTCCGCGCTCCTTGGAGCGTGTGGCGAACCTGCTCGCGCGCGTGCCCGACGTCGCGCAACTGCCGCCAGAGCTGGCGGCCGAGCACGATCTCCTGCTCGCCACCGGATACATCATGCGCGGGCGGCCCACCGATCTGACGGCCGCGCGCCCCGCGCTTGATCGCCTCAAAGCGCGTACCGAACTCGATCCCTACGTGGCGACCTTCGTCGACGCGCTGCGCGGGCTCGCCGGCGCGCCTTGAGCGTCCAGCACTTCGAGCATCGTCCCGAAACGGAAGTGTGTGAGCAGGTACTCGAGCCGCGGCAGCGTGCGCTCCAGGTTCAAGTAGTGACGGAAACGCTTGTGCCAGGCGGCGCTGTGACGCGGTTGAGCGGGATCGAACTCCCACGGATGCAAGTAGAAGGCGGCGGGACGCCCGCGCTTCTCGAGTGAGTTCAGCGCGGCGCGCGTGATGCGCACGGGCAACAGTCGAAAGTAGCCGCCGCCGCCGACCGGCAGATTGCGTCCCAGGAACGGGTAGGTCGACACCGGGAATTCGACCACGTCGCCGGAGGCCGTGCGCACGCTGGAAATTCCCGGATCGAAATCGGGGACTCCGTAGACCGGGTGGCGCACGGGGTGAACGCTCGAGTCGTAGCGATAGCCGCGCTCCGCCAGCACGTCGAACGCCCACCACGTGTCGCGCGTCAGCGTGAAGGTCGAGGCGCGAAAGCCCAAGGGACGCGGCGCACCGGCGGCCATCAGCGCGTCTTCGGTGCGCGCGAGATCCAGAGCCAAGGCCGCCTTGCTGCCGATGTCCTGCAAGAACGAGTGCTCGTAGCCGTGACTCGCGACCTCGTGTCCCGCGGCCAGGCAGCGGCGCACCAGATCGGGATGCCGTTCGGCGATCCAACCCAGGAAGAAGAAGGTCGCGCGTGCGCCGTGCGCCTCGAGCGCACCCAGGATGGCGTCCATGCCGACGGCGAGGCGCGAGGGCACGCGGTCCCAGTCGGCGCGGTCGAAGGTCTCACGCAGATTCGCGACCTGGAAGTACTCTTCCACGTCGAACGACAAGGCGTGCAACAGACGTTCGTGCTTCATGCTCCCACCACGATATCGCGCACGTCGTGCCGACGGCGCCAATGTTCGAGGACGAGCAGACTCCACAGGAGATGCGATCGGTCGCGCGACCCCGCGACGTGCTCGGCGAGGCGCGTGCGCAGCGCGGCGCGCGAGAACCAGCTCTCGGGCAGGGTCTCGATCGCTTCGCTCACAGCCCCCGCGAGCGGCCCGCGCAACCAGGCGCGCAGCGGCACGTCGAACCCCATCTTGCGTCCGTCGAGGATCTCCGCCGGCAGGCGCGAGCGCAGGGCTTCGCGCAGCGCGTGCTTGCCGCGCCCGCCGCGGACCTTTTCGTGCGCGGGCAGGTGGATGAAGCGTTCGACGAAACGGTGATCGAGCAGCGGCGGACGCACTTCGAGCGAATTCGCCATCGCCGCGCGATCGCTCTTGACGAGGATCTGATCCGGCAAGAACCCGTGCACGTCGGCGTACTGCGCACGGTAGAGCGGATCGTCGCGGCGCGGTCTGCTGTAGTGCGCTTCGAAAGCCGTGAACGGATCGTGCGCAGCCACGGCGGCGGCGAGTTCGGGCGCGAGCACGGCGCGCACCTCCGCAAGCGGGATCTGCGTCACGGAGTTCCAGTACGCGCGCGCCGGATCGGCGCCGAAATTCTCCAGCGTCGACTTGGCGCGCAGGAAACGCGGCGCCCAATCGAGCTTCGGATAATGTCTGCCGACGAAGGCGAGCGTGCGCCGCCCCGCAGGTCCGACCAGGGCGCGCGTGCGGTTCTCGGCGACGTCGAACACGTAGCGCCTGTAGCCGGCGAAGACTTCGTCACCGCCGTCACCCGACAACGCCACGGTCACGTGCTCGCGCGCCATCTTGGAGACGAGGTAGGTCGGAACCGTCGACGGATCCGCCAACGGTTCGTCGTAGAACCACGGCAGGACGTCGACCGCCAGTGCCGGATCGGGTTGCAGGACGCGCGTGTGGTGCTGTGCACCCAGGCGCTCGGCGGTCGCGCGTGCGCGTACGAGCTCGTCGAATTCCTTCTCTTCGAATCCGACCGAACACGCGACCAACCCGCCGTCCAGGGAGCGCGCCGCACGTCCTTCCGTACCACGCGCGCGCGCCATCGCGTCGAGCACGGCGCTGCTGTCGATGCCGCCCGAGAGGAACGCGCCCAAAGGCACGTCCGCGACGAGGTGATCGCGCACGACGCGATCGACCCACTCCAGGATTTCGGCTGCGGACGCCGGCTCGCGCGCCTCGTCCAGCGGCAGATCCCAGTACGTCTGCACTCTGGGCTCCGCGCCCGGGCTCCAGGTCAGCGTGGAGGCCTGCGGCAGGCGCGCGATGTCTTCCCAGGCCGAATCCGCGCCCGAGCAATAGCCTTGCACGAGGTAGTCGACGAGCGCGTGTGCACGCATGTTGCGCGGCACGCGCCGACTCGCGAGGATCGCCTTGGCTTCGCTGCCGAACACGAGTCCCCCCTCGGTGCGCGCGTAGTACAACGGCTTGATCCCGAGCCGATCGCGCCCGAGCACGATCTTCGGCCGCGCCGGATCGCGTGCGTCGAGCACGCAGAAGGCGAACATCCCGACGAGCTCGCGCGCCAGGTCCGCCCCCATGTCCTCGTACAGGTGCACGATGGTCTCGACGTCGGACCCGGTGCGGAAGCGATGTCCGCGCGCCGTCAGGCGGGCGCGCAGTTCCTCGAAGTTGTAGATCTCGCCGTTGCACACGACTGCGATGTCACCGGTCTCGTTCAAGATCGGTTGATGGCCGCCTGCGAGGTCGATGATCGAGAGTCTGCGGAATCCCAGACCGACGCCGCCCATCACGTGCAGTCCTTCGTCGTCAGGCCCGCGGTGCTCGAGCGTACGCGTCATCGCGCGCAGCAGGTCAGTATCGACCGGCGCGCGCGGATCGGACGAAGCGATACCTGTGAAGCCGCACATGCAACTATGAATCGAACCCCGGTGCCCTCATTCAAGAGGAACCGTAAGCCGGATCCTTCCGGAATCCGCCCGGCCGCTCCGGACGCTGGAATCCGCCGCGCTGCGCGCGGGTTCCGAACCCGCTGCCGCGCACGTGCTGCAGGCTGCCGCGGGTCGCGTGGCCGGCATCCAATTCGGGGGCGTCGGCCATCGCTTCGCGCGCCACGCGCCCGAACACGACGATGAGCGCGACGAAGTGATAGAAGAGATCGAACTGCGCGCGGTTCAAGAACACGCTGCCCACGACGAAGGCCAACAGCGAAGCCTCGAACATCGTGGTGTAAGAAAGGATCCAACTCGAGTAGTAGCGCTTTTTCGCTGCTCGTCGCACAGCCCACAGATCCCAGAAAGACAGTCCGATCAGCGACAGGTACAGGAAGAAGGCGGGCGTGCCGCACTCGGCCCAGATCTGCAGATAGCTGTTGTGGGCGACGCGCGTTCCCATCTGGTGGGCCTCCGCGACGTTCATCTCGATCGCGCGCGGATCGTAGGTCTTGTAGTTGTGCTGGAATTTCGCGTAACCGACGCCCAGGATCGGATTCGCGACGATCATGTTTCCGGCCACCTTCCAGGCCTCGATGCGGCCGCGCGCCGATGCGTCTTCTTCGTAGGAACCGATCGTGCTGATGCGCTCCTTGTAGTCCTTGGGTGCAGCCAGCACTCCCGCGAAGGCCAGAAAGAAGAGCAGCGCGAAACCGGCGATGCGGTTGCTCGAGCGCCAGACAAGGAGCAGCACTGTGATCGACAAAGCCAGGAAGGCGCCGCGCGAGTGGGTGGCGATGATCGTCATCGCCGTCAGCGGGATCATCGCCAGCGTGGTGCGCCGCACGAGGTTGTCCTTCTCCGCCAGTGCGAGGTGCATCAGCATCGGGATGCCCATGCACAGCGCCAGGGCGAAGTCGTTGTTGTCCGACAACATGCCGCCCGGGCCTTGGATGATGACGAGTCCGCCTCCGGAGATGATGAACGCCAGCCCGTTCTTCACGCCGTAAAAGCCGAAGGAGAGCGCGATCACCCACAGGAGCACGCGCAGGTGTTCGCGCGTCCGCACGACGCCGGTCGTGAACAGGGCGATCCCGATGATCTTGCAGAATTCGAGGAAGATCTCGAAGTCGCGCGGCACCAGGTACGGCGAACCCAACATCGACGCGCCGACGAAGATCACCAGTCCGATCATCGCCCACGTGCGCAGGTTGAACTCCATGAACTTGCGGTTCTCGCGCGAGATCACGAAGCCGGCGATGGTCACGAGCGCGACGTAGTACGACCAGCGCTGCACGCGCGCGAAACCCCAGGTCAAGTCCTGCACGCGCATGTACGCGAGCAGGGTGAACATCAACAGGCCGAAGAACGGTCTGCGAAAGCAGATCGGCAGGCTTCCGATGATGAACAGGCTGACGATCAGGTCGCGCATGGAACTCTTTCAGGGCCTCGTCTCGCCCCGACAAGTCACCTCAGTTTGTAGCGCAGGCTCTCGATCGCATCGCGCAAGCCCTGGGACAAGAGCTGAGCGTCCTTGGCCCAGGCCCAGGTCACGAACAGGATCGCGAAGACCAGCGAGAGGCTGGACACGGCGACGACGGCGCGGCGCAGGCGGTCGTTGCGGCGCTCGCGCAGGGTCTCGATCGGGCTGATGGCGCCCAGGATCGGGATCGCCATGCTGCGGCTGATGTCGGCCACGTTGCGGAAGCAACTGCGACTGAATTCCGCCACGACGGCGATCGCGAGGCCGAGGCCCAAACCGCCGACGACGGCGAGGCCGATGATCAGCCACGGGTTCGGCTCGGTCGGCTTCGAATCGGCCAGCACGTCCGACGTGATCTCGAACGGGTTCGCCAAGGGGCTCGCCAGTTGGTCGACGAGGCGCGCCTGCTCGTTGTAGGCCTTGGTGGCGTCGGCGAGACTCACGTGCAGTCGGCCGATGCGTTCGACCAGTTCGCGCTCGTCGCGGTAGATGTCGTGCACTTCCGCGACGCGCGCGGAATCGGCCTCGATCGCGGCCGTGAGCACACCGACCGTCGCGCGCTTTTGTGCCAGTTCGAGCTGCAGGGCATCGATCGCCTTCAAGAGCACGGCGCGCTCGGGGTTTTCGACCGTCGTGGTCTCGATGCTGCCCTTCGTCACCAGGCGCTGCAACTGGTCGCGCCGAGCGAGCTTGGCCTCCAACTCGTCCGAGAGGCGGCGGAACCGCGGATGTTGCGGCTTGATGCCGCGCATCTGTTCGTTCAGATCGGTGATCCGGATCTCGAGGTCGCGCAACTCCCCTTCGTTGGTCTGCGCTTCCAGCACGTTCTCGCGCTTCAGTGTCGCGGGCGCTTCGTCGTACTGGCGTTGCAGGATCTCGAGCTTGACCTTGAGCACGGGAATCTCGCGCTCGATCGCCTTGCGCTCCGCCTCGGCGGCCTTGAGGCGCTCGTACAGCGGGTCCTCGGCGCGCGTGGTGGACGATCCCGGCGTCGGTTGTGTCGGCGACAGATTGTTGACACGGCGCAGCTCTGTCAGCTGACTCTCTTCGTCGCGCAGCTGCCTCTCGAAGCGCGTCTTCTCGATCTGCAGCTTGCGCAGCTCGTCGTCGGCCTTGTTGCGGTCGCGCTTGACGACGTCCTCGATCCAATCCGTGCGCAGGGCGCGCAAGTAGGTCATGGCCCACGCGCGATCCACGTCCACGTATTCGATGTTGACGAAGGTCGCACTCTGCGCGCCGCCGGAAGTCGTGACGCGCACGTCGTCGTACACGCGCTTCAGGAAAGTGGCTTGATCCTCCAACGAGAGCGCCAGGAACTCCTCGTTCTCGCGCTCCTGGAGGATCTTCTTGAGCCGGTTCCACGAGCGGATCTGGAAGGCGGCGTTCGCGCCGTCCTTGTTGCTGATCGAGGTTCCGACCGGGCGCAACTCGATCTGCGTGCGCGCGACGTACTTCTTGGGCACGATGACCGCGAACGCGATCCCCAGGGAAAGCACGATCAGCGCCGGCAGCATGACCTGCCACTTGCGCCGTTTCAGGATCTCCAGGAAATCCTGGAGCTGACTTTGACTCTCGACCTGAGTCGCCATTCGAGTGACTAGAAAATGCCCCCGGTGCCGGTGCCGATGAACGTGTTGCGACCCTGCGCGCGGTCGTTCAGGTAGAACGCCGACGCCAGTCCGGTGACGACCTGTTTCACCGGGAACAGGATCGCGTCCAGGAAGTATCCCAGTTGCGCGAGCATCGTGGGCGGCACGTAGATGATGTCGCGCTCGCGCACGAGCACGTTGAACGTCGAATCACCACGCTCGATGATGTCGCCCAGGTCGACGGTCTGGATCAGCGGATCGCGCGGATCGGCGCGGATCAAGCGCACACGACCGAGGTTGGCCGAATCCTTCTGCGGAACGGCGCGCGTCACGGCCTCGAAGATCGTCAGGTCGCCGGAGAAGTCCTGCGCGCCCTGCTGTGCGACTTCGCCGAAGATGAAGTAGCGCTTGCCGCGCGTCGTGATCTTGACGCGGATGTCGAGCAGGTCGTAGTACGGGCTGTACTTCTCCATCAACAGGGCTTCGATCTCCGTCCGCGTCAGGCCGGCCACGAGCACGGCGCCGAGCTCGGGCAGGAGGATCGTGCCGTCGATGTCGACGGCCGCGCCCAGGTTGAGCTCCTCGTGGTAGGAGTCCGTCATGACCAGCGTGTCACCGAGCGCCAGCCAGTTCTCTTCCTCCGCGTTGCCCTGGTAACGGTTGCCGAAGCCGTCCGTATTCAGGTACTGGAAGATGCGCTTGTCCGGCGTGGTGTTGCACGCGGAGAGGCACAGGGCCACGGCGACGCACAGCCAGGCCAGTCGAATCGGGGTCGGGATCATGAAACGGATTCCTCGGGGACCTTCACCCACCCGACGGTCCGGGCGCATGGAGGCGCGAAACGTGCTCATCGACTGGATGGGGACGCAGGTTGACGGTCAGGCTCCACTGCCGTATTGCCGGCCGTAGTACTCACGGTAGGCTCCGCTCCTAACCCTTTGCAACCATTCCTTTTGGGTCTGATACCAGCGGATCGTGAGCGGCAGCGCGTCGTCGAAGGTGAAGCGCGGGCTCCAGCCCAGCTCGGCCTTGATCTTCGCGGCGTCGATGGCGTAGCGGCGGTCGTGTCCGGGGCGGTCCTTGACGTAGGTGATCAGGCTCTCGGGCTTTCCGATTTCCTTCAAAACCCGCTTCACTAGCGTGATGTTCGCCAGCTCGTTGTTGCCGCCGATGTTGTAGACATCGCCCTTCGCGCCCTTCTCGAGCACGCAGAGAATCGCTTCACAGTGGTCGCGCACGTACAACCAGTCGCGGACGTAGAGTCCGTCCCCATAGACGGGAATCGGCTTGTCCTCGCTCGCGTTGGCGAGCATGAGCGGAAGGAATTTCTCGGGGAACTGGTAGGGCCCGTAGTTGTTCGAGCAGCGCGTGATGCAGGCGTCGAAGCCGTGCGTGTGGACCGCGGCGCGCACCAGCAGATCGCTGCCGGCCTTGCTGGAGCTGTAGGGCGAATTGGGCGCGAGCGGCGTGTCCTCGCGAAAGAAGCCCTTGTCTCCGAGGCTTCCGTAGACCTCGTCGGTCGAGACGTGCACGAAGCGCGTCACCTCGTGCTGCCGCGACGCGTCGAGCAGGACCTGGGTACCGACGACGTTCGTCTCGACGAACGGCAGGCCGGATTGGATCGAGCGATCGACGTGGCTCTCGGCCGCGAAATGCACGACCACGATCCGCCCGCCGAATTTCTTGGCGGTGGTGAACGCGGTTTCGACGTCCGCGTGCTTGCGGATATCGCCGTGGACGAAGCTGTAGTTCTTGTTCTTTTCGACCGCGGTCAGATTCTCGCGGTTCCCGGCGTAGGTCAGCGCGTCGATGTTGACCACGTTCCACTCCGGACGGATCTCGCAGAGCATGTGGACGAAGTTGCTGCCGATGAAGCCGGCTCCGCCGGTGACGATGCACGTCGTTTTCATGAGTTCTGACTTTCGATGAATTGAGCTAGCGCGGCGCGCCACGGCGCCAGCGTGCGACCACGCAGCGCGGCGAGGCGTGAACAATCGAGCACGGAGTAACGCGGCCGCACTGCAGGACGCGGGAACTCGGCGGTCGAACACGGCAGGACCGTGACGCCCTTCACGCCGGACAGTTCGAGCGTCGCGCGCGCGAACTCGTACCACGAAGCCTGTCCGGCGCAAGCGGCGTGGTAGATGCCGGCCTCGCCGCGCGCGAGCACGTCCCACAGCGCCGGTGCGAGTTCCAAGGTCGAAGTCGGGGCGCCGACCTGATCGTGCACCACTTTCAGCTCGCTGCGCTCGGAAGCGAGCTTCAGGATCGTGCCTGGAAAGTGCTTGCCGCGCGGCCCGTAGAGCCACTGCGTGCGCACGATGCGCGTGCCATTCGGATGCGCGGCAACCGCCGCCTTCTCGCCCGCGAGCTTCGTGCGGCCGTAGGCCGACAAGGGACGCGTCGCGTCGTCTTCCCGGTAAGGTCTTGTTCCGGCACCGTCGAACACGAAGTCGGTCGAGACGACGACGAGCGGAATGGAGAGGCGCGCACAGTGCGTCGCGATCACGCGCGCCGCGTCCTCGTTGGCACGCCGCGCTTCGCTCTCCTTCTCCTCGGCCAGGTCGACGGCGGTGAACGCCGCGCCGTGGATCACGCCGGTGAAGGGACCGCGCGACGCGAACAGCGCAGCGACGCCGCTTTCGTCCGCGAGATCGATGCCGGGGACGTCCACCGGCGCATCCGCGCGCAGATCGGTCCCGATCGCCGTGGTGCCTGAGGGCGCGCGCAGCATGAGTTCGCTGCCCAGCATTCCGGAAGCACCGGTGACGAGGACGCGTTTCATGACTGCTGTCCGGCGTTGCTCACGCGGCGTGACGGGCGCGTGGCCACGCTAGTTGTTGGCGCCGCCCTGAGCCACGAGTGTGGCCGAGTGGTGCAGAGACTTGAACGTGCCCGCGTCCGTCCACCAGCCGTCGAGGATCTCGTACGTCATCGAACCGTCAGCCAGGTACCAATTGTTGACGTCGGTGATCTCGAGCTCGCCGCGGTCGGAAGGCTTGAGCGTCTTGATGATGTCCCACACGCGGCCGTCGTACATGTAGATGCCGATCACCGCGAAATTCGACTGCGGGTTCTGCGGTTTCTCGACGATGCGCGTGACCTTGCCGCCGGCGACCGTCGCGACGCCGAAGCGCTCGGGGTCGGGCACTTCCTTGAGCATGATCTTGGCGCCCTTCTTCTGCGCCTTGAAATCGTCGGCGGCCTTCTTGATGTTCTTCTCGATGATGTTGTCGCCCAGGATCACGCACACCGAATCACCCTTGGCCCAGTGCTCCGCGAGACCCAACGCCTCCGCGATGCCGCCTTCGCCTTCTTGGTAGGTGTAGTTCAGGTGCTTGAGGCCGAAGTCCTTGCCGTTGCCGAGCAGCGAGAGGAAATCGCCCGACTTGCGCCCACCGGTGACGATCATGATGTCGTCGATGCCGGCCTTCACGAGCGTCTGGATCGGGTAGTAGATCATCGGCCGGTCGTAGACCGGCAGGAGGTGCTTGTTCGTGATCTTGGTCAACGGGAACAAGCGGGTGCCGAGGCCCCCGGCGAGGATGACGCCTTTCATGATGTGCTGCTTCGGACCGTTGTTTTCAGGGGGTGTAGGGGCGAGATCGGAGACTGGAGTTTGGGGGTGAGCAGGATACCTGCGGGGTCCCCGGCTCGCAACGCGCACGGGCCGGCAATCAGCGCGAGCAGGGCGCTCCGCTCTGGACGGGGCGCCGCGTGTCTTCAGGGATTGCGCGCGCGAAACCAGCGCACGAAACGCTCGATTCCCTCGCGCACCGGCACCTTGGGTTCGTAGCCGAGCAGGCGCTGCGCCTTCGACACGTCAGCGTAGGTGATCAACACATCGCCCGGCTGCATCGGCCGGCGGTCGAGCACGGGCTTCACGCCGCAAGCTTCGCCGATCATGCCGACGAGTTCGGAGAGCGAGGTCGTGGCGGACTCACCGAGGTTGTAGATCTCGTAACCCTGGCAGCGATCGAGGGCGCGCACCACGCCGTCGACGATGTCGTCGATGTAGGTGTAATCGCGGCGCGTCGTGCCGTCCCCGAAGAACGGGATCGACCGGCCGGCGAGTGCGGCGGCCACGAACTTGTGGATCGCCATCTCGGGCCGTTGACGCGGTCCGTAGACCGTGAAGAAGCGCAGGCAACTCGTCGGGATGCCGTACAGGTGATGGTGCGTGAAGCACAGCAATTCACCGGCGCGCTTCGTCGCGGCGTAGGGTGAAACGGGTTGGTGGATGTCGTCGGTTTCGGCGAAGGGCACCTTGTCGTTCGCGCCGTAGACGCTCGAACTGGACGCGAACACGAAGCGTGTATTGGGCCGACTCTTCAGTTCCTCCAAGAGGATCAGCGTGCCGCGCACGTTGACGTCGGCGTAGTGCAGAGGATCGAGCAACGACGGCCGCACGCCCGCCATCGCCGCGAGGTGGATCACCGCATCGAACTCCCCTTGCGCGAACAGTCGGGCGACCAGAGCTTGATCGCGGATATCGCCGGTCACGACCGTCACGCCGACCAGATCCTTCGCGTTCGCGCGCTTGATCGCCGGGTCGTAGAAGTCGTTGAAATTGTCCAGCACCGTCACCGCATCACCGCGCGCGGCGAGTGTTGTCGCCACGTGCGAACCGATGAAGCCGGCGCCGCCGGTGATCAGGACCTTGGTCATGACTCGTCAGGTGTCTCGCGTCACTCGACCGTGACGCTTTTCGCCAGGTTGCGCGGTTTGTCGATGTCGCAGCCCTTCAGGCTCGCCATGTGGTAGGCCAGGAGTTGCAACGGGATCACGTTCAAGATCGGCGAGAGCCACTCGCTCGATTCGGGCACCTCGACATGCTCGTCGCTGATCGCCCAGCTCTCACGGTCGGAGCCGATGCTGATCACACGGCCGCCGCGCGCGCGCACCTGCTCGATGTTCGAGCGCACCTTCTCGTGCACGAGTCCCGTCGAATTGAGCGCCACGATCGACATCGACGGCTCGATCAGCGCGATCGGCCCGTGCTTCATCTCCCCCGCCGGATAACCCTCGGCGTGCACGTAGCTGATCTCCTTGAGCTTCAGCGCGCCTTCGAGCGCGACCGGGTAGTTGATGCCGCGGCCCAGGAACAAGAATCCCTTCTGGTGCTGATTCTTCTCGGCCACTTCGCGCACTTCCGACACGATGCGCTCGCCCAGCATCTGTTCCATGCGCGGCCGCAGAAGGCGCAATTCGAGCACCAGTTCGCGTCCTGCTTCCGGCGTCAAGACGCCGCGCGCGCGCGCCAGCCGCACGGCCAGCATGTACGCGGCCGCGACTTGCGCCGTGAACGCCTTGGTGCTCGCGACGCCGATCTCGGGGCCGGCGCGCGTCAGGATCGTCGCGTCCGCTTCGCGCACCAGCGTGCTGCCTTCGACGTTGCAGATCGCCGCGGTGCGCGCGCCCAGTTCCTTGGCCTTGCGCAGCGCCGCCAGCGTGTCGGCCGTCTCGCCCGACTGCGAGATCGCGATCGCCAGCGTGTTGCGCGCGATCACCGGGTCGCGGTAGCGGAACTCGCTGGCGTAGTCGATGTCGACCGGCAGCCGTGCGAGCCCCTCGAACATGTAGCGCGCGATGTAGCCCGCGTGCAGCGCCGTGCCGCACGCGACCACGGCGATGCGCTCGATGCCGCGCAGGTCGGAGTCCGAGAATCCGGGCACACCGAAATCGATGTCGCCCTTCTCTTCCTTGATCTTGTCGAAGGCGGTGTGCGCGAGCACGTCGGGCTGCTCGTGGATCTCCTTCAGCATGTAGTGCGGAAAAGTACCCTTGGCGGCCTCTTCCGGGTCCCACTCGACGCGCTTCGGCACGCGCACGACGCTCGTGCCGTCGGTGCGCCACACGTCGGCGCGCCCGATGTGCAGATCGGCCACGTCGCCGTCTTCGAGGAAGGTCACGTCGCGCGTGTGCTTGATCAACGCCAGCACGTCGGAAGCGAGATAGGCGCCGTCCTTCGTCACCGCGACAGCCAGCGGCGGACCTTGACGCGCACACACGAGGCGCGGGCCTTCAGGCGTCTTCGTGATCGCCGCGATCGCGTAGTAACCGCGCACGCGCGACAGACTGGCGAGTACCGCCTGCAATAGATCGTTCCCGCGCGAGAGCTCGCGGCCGATCAAGTGCGCGAGCACTTCCGTGTCCGTCTCGGATTGGAACTTCACGCCCGAGGCGACCAGTTCGGCCTTCAACTCGGCGTAGTTCTCGATGATCCCGTTGTGCACCAGCGCGATGCGCCCTTCGGTGTCCGTGTGCGGATGCGCGTTCGTGTCGCTGGGCACGCCGTGCGTGGCCCAGCGCGTGTGGCCGATGCCGGCGCGCGCGCTCGAAGCCTCGTTCTCGGCCAGCGCCGCCTCGAGGCGCTCGATGCGACCCGCGCGACGACGGATGGTGATGCCGCGAGCGTCCATCAGCGCGACACCGGCGGAATCGTAGCCGCGGTACTCGAGCAGGCGCAGACCTTCGATCAGGTCCGAGACGACCGAGCCTTCATTCACCAACGCACCGACGATTCCGCACATGACTAGGATCCTCTTCGGCCGCTCGCCGGCCCGTCCAGAGCCAGTTTCGCGCGGAAATAGTCGACCGTGCGTTTCAATCCGTCGGCGAGCGCGACGGAGGGCTCCCACCCGAGCAGCTTGCGCGCCTTGGTGATGTCCGGGCGCCGCACCTTGGGATCGTCGACCGGCAGCGGCTTGAAGGTGATCGGCGCCGTCGAACCCGTGACCTTCAGCACCGCCTCGGCGAACTGGAGGATCGTCATCTCGCTCGGGTTGCCGATGTTCACCGGCAGAGTCTCGGCCGAGTTGTAGAGCCGCCAGATGCCTTCGACCAGGTCGTCGACGTAGCAGAACGAACGCGTCTGCGACCCGTCGCCGAACACGGTCAACGGTTCGTTCGCGAGCGCCTGACCCATAAACGCGGGCAGCGCGCGGCCGTCGCGCAGGCGCATGCGCGGTCCGTAGGTGTTGAAGATGCGCACGATGCGCGTGTCGACCTTGTGGAAGCGGTGGTAGGCCATCGTCATGGCCTCGGCGAAGCGCTTGGCCTCGTCGTACACGCCGCGCGGTCCGACCGGGTTGACGTTGCCCCAGTAGTCCTCGCTCTGCGGGTGCACGAGCGGGTCGCCGTAGCATTCGCTGGTGCTCGCGAGCAGGAAACGCGAACGCTTGGCGTGCGCGAGTCCGAGCGCCTTGTGCGTGCCTAGCGATCCGACCTTCAAGGTCTGGATCGGCAACTCGAGGTAATCGATCGGCGAAGCCGGCGAAGCGAAGTGCAGGATGCCGTCGAGCCGCCCGCCGACGTGGATGTACTCGGTGACGTCGCGGTGCTCGAAATGAAACCAGCGGTTCTCGAACAGTTCCTCGACGTTCTTGACGTCGCCGGTGATCAGATTGTCCATGCAGATCACCTCGTGGCCTTCGTTCAAGAAACGTCGGCACAGATGACTGCCCAGGAACCCGGCACCGCCGGTGATCAGGACGCGCGGCCTGGATTGAGCTTCGGACACAGCGTGCGACCTAACGACCGCCGTCGAGGCCCTCGAAGCGCACGGTCTCGTCCTTGCCCATGCGCACGCGGATGCCGTTGCCTTGGATCTCGTGATCGCCCAACGCGCGCAGGCGCACGGCCGAGCCTTCGCGCGCGACCTCGACCGCGCCCGACCAGCTGACTTCGAAGCCATCGCCGGTCGCGACCTGCGCGCCGGGATCGCTCTGCAGCGGCTTGCCGCCGGCGGAGAGCAGCGCGAGATCGACCTGCTGACCCGGGTCGAGGCGGATCACGGCGTCGCGATAGAGCACTTCTCCGCTGCCTTTCGATTGATTCGCGACGCGCAAGACGTCTTCGCGCACGCGTTCGAGCACGAACGGCCCGGAGGCGGCCGTCAAGCGCGCACCGATCATCAGCTCGACCTCGTCGCGCACCTTCAAGTTGACGTGCGCGCGCTCGCAGGTCACGAACTTAAAGCACGGCTGACCCTTCGAAGGCGAACCGACGACACCTGCGCCGCCGTCGAACAAGACGATCGAGTTGCCGTTCGACCAGATGACTTCGATGCGGCCGCCCGGCGCGCTCGACACGCCCGAACCGGAGTGCACGCGCACGCTCTTGCGGTAGAACGTCAGCGGATAGCCCGCGCTGAGTCCGGCGGGGCGGACTTTCACCGGATCGGCGTGACGCAGCACGGTCACTTCCTCCGGTCCTTCCTCGAAGAGTCGCGCTTCGCCCGCGGGCAGCGGATTCGTCGCGTTCTCCATCGGCGCCGGCCAGCGCTGCGTCGAACCCCAGGGCCAACGCGTCCAACCGGCGCAACTCGCGAGCCCGCCGCAGACGAAGACCAAGGGGATGAGGACTTTCACGCGCGTTCCTTGGCACCTTGCGGCACCGCCGGGTGATGTCCGTAGTAGCGCTCGATGAAGCTCGTGTCGTGGTCCCCGGCGCGGAAGTCGGAGTGATTGAGCACGTTGCGCAACAGCGGAATCGTCGTCTTCGGACCTTGGATCACGAACTCGTCCAGCGCGCGCACCATGGTGCGGATCGCGAGGTCGCGGCGCGAACGGTGCGCGAGGAGCTTGCCGATCATCGAATCGTAGTTCGGCGGAATCCGGTAGCCACTGTAGCCGTGGCTGTCGAGGCGCACGCCCGGGCCGCCGGGGGGCACGAACAGCTCGATTTTCCCGGGCGAGGGCTGGAAATCGCGGTCGGGATCCTCGGCGTTGATGCGGCACTCGATCGCGTGACCGTTGAAGCGCACGTCGCTTTGCTCGAACGGGATCTTCTCGCCCGCGGCGATCTTGATCTGCATCTGCACCAGATCGATGCCGGTGACGAGCTCCGTGACGCAGTGTTCGACCTGGATGCGCGCGTTGACCTCGATGAAGTAGTAGTTGCCGTCGCGGCCGAGCAGGAATTCGACGGTGCCGGCGTTGTGATAGCCGGCGTGGCGCGCCACCGCGACCGCCGACGCGCAGATGCGCTCGCGCAGTTCTGGCGTCAACGCGGGCGAAGGCGATTCCTCGATCAGCTTCTGGTGCCGGCGCTGGATCGAGCAGTCGCGCTCGCCGAGGTGGATCACCTTGCCGTGGTTGTCGGCGAGGATCTGCACTTCGATGTGACGCGGGTTCTCGACGTAGCGTTCGAGGTACACCGTGCCGTCACCGAAGGCCGCCTTGGCTTCGCTGCTCGCCGCGTGAAATCCGGTGATGAGCGAGGGTTCGTTGCGCGCGATGCGCATGCCGCGCCCGCCGCCGCCGGCCGCCGCCTTGATCATGATCGGGTAGCCGATCTTGCCCGCGACGCTGAGCGCCTTGGATTCGTCCTCGACCGGTCCGTCGGACCCGGGGACGATCGGCACGCCCGCTTCGCGCGCCAAGGTGCGCGCTGCGACCTTGTCGCCGAGCTTCGCGATGGTCTCGGGTTCGGGCCCGATGAACGTGATCTTGCACGAGCGGCAGACTTCGGCGAAGTGCTCGTTCTCCGACAGGAATCCGTAGCCGGGGTGGATCGCGTCGGCGTCGGCGACTTCAGCAGCCGCGATGATCGACGGGATGCTGAGGTAGCTCTTGTTGCTCGCCGGCGGCCCGATGCAGATCGTCTCGTCGGCTTGGCGCAAGTAGATCGCGTCGGCGTCGGCCGTCGAATACACGGCCACGGTTTCGATACCGAGTTCGCGGCACGCGCGGATCACGCGCTGCGCGATCTCGCCGCGGTTGGCGATGAGGATGCGGCGGAACATGAGCGCGTCAGTTCACCTTCACGAGGAACAGCGGCTGACCGAACTCGACCGGCTCGCCGTTCTCGACCAGGATCTCGACGATCTCGCCGCTGACTTCGGACTTGATCTCGTTCATCACCTTCATGGCCTCGATGATGCACAGCACCGAATCGACCGTGATGCGCTTGCCCACGCTCACGAAGGGCTCGGACTCAGGCGAGGCGGAGCGGTAGAAGGTCCCGACCATCGGCGAAGGGATCGGCGTTCCGATCGGCTCCTTCTTGGCCGGCGCATCCGAGGCCGGCGAGCCGGTGACCGGAGCCGCCGGAGCTGCACTCGGTGCGGCACTCATGACCGGGCCGCCGCCGCTGGTCACGACGTGGACGACGGGCGGCGCCTGGGGCGCGGCTTCGGGCGCGGCGCGTTTGAGGCGCAGCTTGAAGCCGTCCTTCTGATCCTCGAGGTCGATCTCGGCCAGACCGCCGCGGTTCATCATCGCGATGAGTCGTTGGATGAGCTTCAGGTCCATGCAACCGGTTCCCGGGGTATCGAAGAGGGCTTGGGGTGAAATGAATGGGACGTGGCCGGCCTACGCGGGCCGCCCGCGCACCCCACCCGCGCGGGGCGAGAGGCGCGCGGCGACCTGCAGAGCGTTCAGGGACGCGCCCTTGCGGATCTGGTCGCCGACGGCGAAGAAGCATAGCGAGCCCTTCCCGCGCGTTCCCGCGCGAATTCGGCCCACGGCCACGGCGTCGGTCCCGGCGCACTCGCGCGGGCGCGGCCCGTGGGGATCGTCCGTGACGGAAATCCCGGGGGCCGCGGCCATGCGGGCTACCAGGTCGGGCAGCGAAAAATCGCGCTGCGTCCGCACGTGCACGGCCACCGAGTGGCAGCGCTCGACCGGCACGCGCGTGGTCGTGACCTCGACCACGAGGTCCGGGCGGCGCAGGATGCGGCGCGTCTCGTCGATCACCTTGCGCTCCTCGCCGCTGATCCCGTCGGGGCCCACGTCGGCGATCGCCGGGATCACGTTCAAGGCCAGGGGGGCGGCGAAGGGGCTGGCGGGCTTTTCCTCCGCGGCCGGGACGCCCGCGGCCGCGCGCATCTCGTACTGCAGCGTCTTCAAACCCGGAACGCCGGCGCCCGAGGCGGCCTGGAAGCTGACCACGATCACTTCGGCGAGCCCGCACACGGCTTCGATCACCGCGAGCGGCAGGCACGCGATCGCGGTCGTGCAGTTGGGGTTCGCGATCAGCAGGTGATCCCGCGTGAGCACGTCACCGTTGATCTCGGGCACGACCAGCGGCACGTCGGCCTGCATGCGGTAGGCGCTGGAGAGGTCGATCACCGGGAGGCGCGCCGCGACGAGCTTCGGCGCCAGTTCGCGGCTGAGGTCGGACGGTGTGCACAGGAACACGACGTCGCAATCGTCCCAGTCGGCGCGCGCGAGGGCCGTCACGCGAAAATCCGTGTCGCGCACGCGCAGTGCGCCATCGCGACGGGCGAACGCGCGCACGTTCTCGGACTTGTGTCCGGCGGCCATCAGGATGTCCAGCAATTCCAGTCCGGTCGCACCGGTCGCGCCCACGACGCCGACCTTCTGCGCGCGGTGGGCCGCTGTCCAGCCGTACGCTTCGGCCGCCTGGGTGCTGTTTTCGTGGGCCTTGCCCGGTGTCTTCGAACTCACGCTTTCTTCCTCTTGGCGGCTCGCCACAGGCCGCTCTTTCCGCCGCGTTTTTCCAGGAGTTGCAGGTCCGTGATCGTGATGCCGTGGTCGAGCGCCTTGGTCATGTCGTACACGGTCAAGGCCGCGATCGCAGCCCCCAGCATGGCCTCCATCTCGACGCCGGTCTTGCCGGTGCAGCGCGCCGTGCAGCGCACTTCGAGCACGCGCTTGCCGCGCGGCGTGAACGTGACGTCGATCGCATCGAGCGCCAGCGGATGACACATGGGGATCAGCGCACTCGTGCGCTTTGCGGCCAACAAGGCCGCAGCGCGCGCGATCTCGGTGATCGGTCCTTTGGGCCCGCCGTGCTGCACGAGGCGCGCGGCGTCCGCGTTCGGGAAGCGCACCAAGGCGCGCGCTTCGGCCGTGCGTTCCGTGACGGCCTTGGCACCGACGTCCACCATGCGCGAGCGCGCGCCGCCCGCGCCGCCGACGACATGCGTCACCGCTCGGGCCTTCGGCGCGGGCCGGGTGCGGGCAGCGGAACTTTGGACCGTGGACTTCTGGACGGCGCGGTTTCTGGCGGCGGAGTTCCTGACCGTGGACTTCCAGTCGGCGGAGTTCGGGGCCGAGGGGCGCCTGGTTTTGGTTTTGGAACGGGCTTGGGCCATGGGGCGTGCGCACGGCGGCTCGGCGCGTGTGCGAACCCTTGACTCTATCGGTCGCGCGGCCGATGTCGAAACTTTGACCGGACCGGGGTAGTTCCCACCCGCCTGAACTAGGAGGGATCTTGAGACCCGCGACCCGAATGGTCGACCCGTATGTTTTGGGTTCGCACACCGCCGGGTCGCCGGTCCTCACCGTAGAGTGAGCGTCCCAAGCCCCGTATCACCGCCAACAAGTCCGCCCGCGAGCGATCCATGACGAACGTATCCGCCCTGCTCCTGACTCTCGCTCTCTCCGCTCCGATCCCGCTGCGCGAGGATCCGCTCGACCTCGCCGCGCTCGTCGCCGAGCGCCTCGCCGCGGTGCAGTCGCTCTCGCTCGAAGAGGTCTGGCAGGCGGCGGTCGCACTGCCCGCCGCCGCGGGCGAAGCGGACCAGGGTGCGCTCGAGAAGGCGCTCGACCATGAACTCGCCGCGGAGCGCGACCTCAGCCCGCGCGCGGTGCTGTTCCTTGCGGCTGTCCGGCTCGCCGGGACGGAACCGGATGCCGCACGCTTGAACACGCGCCTCGCGCCGCTGCTCGACGCGGGCGACGAACAGATCGTCAAGGCGGCCGTGCTGCTGTTCGCCGACCGCACTTTCTTCACGCTGCGCGACGACGATCGCGAGGCACTCGCCAAGAAGATCTCGGAGATCGCCGCCGACGGCAACCGCGCGCCGGAAGTGCGCCTCGCGGCCGCGTCGACGCTGCACGCGCAAGGCGGCGGTTCGGCCCAGCGTGAAGCGCGGGCGGTCATGGGCGAGTTCTTGAAATCCAGTCAGCCGCGCCTGCGTGCGCTCGGCGCGCTGGCGCTGGCGCAGACCGGCGACACCGAGACGCCGCGCACCGAACTGGAGCGCCTGGCTGAGATTCCCGACGACAACGGGCGCCTGGCTGCGAGCTACCTCAAGCAGGACGAACTCCGCCGCATCTACGACCGACGCCAAAAGAACATCCTCGAGTACGCGAAGAAGGCCGCCGGAGAGACCAACCTCAACGGCAATCCCGACATGCAGCGCATGGAACAACTCATGCGCCTGATCGAGACGACTTCGCTCGAAGGCGAGAAGAAGACGCGCGATGATCTGATCACGGCGGCGCTCGACGGGATGATGCGCAGCCTCGACGAACACTCGAGCTACCTGACGCCGAAGGCCTTCAAGGACATGGCGCAGGATCTCTTGAATCCGGACTACGGCGGGATCGGTGCCTACGTCGGCGAGGATCGCGACGACGGCCTGTTCACCATTCGCCAGCCGATCTACTCCGGGCCCGCCTACCGCGCCGGTTTGCACTCCGACGACAAGATCGTCCGCATCGACGACTGGCCGACGTTTACCTCGCGCGGCTCGCGTCCGCTCGAAGACATCATCAAGCGCCTGAAGGGCAAGCCCGGCACGACGGTCAAACTCTACGTCTGGCGCCGCGGCATGGACTCGGCACTGATCGAGCGCCCGACTGAGGACATGGCCGTCGAAATCGTGCGCGAAGAGATCACGATCCCGCCGGTCAAGGCCGACCTCCTGCCGGGCGGCATCGCCCACATCGAACTCACCACGTTCTCGCGCGTCGCAACGGCGGAAGTCGTCAAGCAGTTGCGCGAGTTCAAAGCGGCAGGCATGCGCGCCGTGATCCTCGACCTCCGCCAGAATTCGGGCGGATTGCTCGACCAGGCGCGCGACGTGGCCAACATCTTCCTTCCGAAGCGCAAACTCGTGGTCACAACCGAGAGCCGCGTCGAAGATCCGATCCCCTACTACACCCAGAAGGATCCGCTGATCCCCGAGGACATGCCGGTCGCGGTGCTCGTCAGCCGCTTCAGCGCGTCCGCTTCCGAAATCGTGTCAGGTGCGCTGCAGG
Source organism: Planctomycetota bacterium (assembly GCA_016795245.1). Classification (GTDB taxonomy): domain Bacteria; phylum Planctomycetota; class UBA1135; order UBA1135; genus JAEUIA01. The sequence goes on from JAEUIA010000096.1 coordinate 35,048, forward strand.
ACTACCAACGCGCGGTGATCGTCGGGCAGCGGACCTACGGCAAGGGTTCGGTGCAACAGCTCCTGAAGATCCCCGGTGAAGACGACGACCAGTTCGTCGACGAGAACCAGAACGATCACTTTGACTCTTGGGAAGTGCTGAAGAAAGACTGGAACGGCAACGGCGAATTCGATTTCGGTCCGCGCGCGCGCATGACGATCTCGCGCTACAAGCTGCCTTCAGGCCGCTCGATCCACCGCGAGTTCGACGAAGAGGGCAAGCTCGTCTCCGAAGGCGGCGTGGTGCCCGACGTCAAAGCTGATCCGCGTCGCTTCGACGCCTGGAAGCTCGAGGAGTTCCGGCGCATCCTGAGCGAGCGCAAGATCCGCGACTACCTCGACCAGAACTACAAGACCCACCAGGCCGCATTCGCCGAGATCGTCAAGGGCGACCTGGACGACACGAGCCGCTACCCCGGCTTCGACGAGTTGTACACGAGCCTTCAGACCACGCTGTCCAAGGCCGACGTGCGCTACCTCCTGCGCCGCGAAGTGCGCGGCCGCGCGCAAGACGATCGCGGCGCCGCCTTCCCCGAGGGCGACGACTACGAGGACGACCCGATGGTGCAGGCCGCGATCAGGAGCTTGCTCGAGAAACTCGGGACACCGCTGTCGACGATACCGCACTACGCCGTCACCTTCGATGCCGTGGACAAGGCCGGTGAGCGCTTGACCGTCGCGAACTTGTCCGACGCTGTCCGCACCGAGTTGCGTCATGCGCTTACGCTGCTGGACGAAGCGAAGAGCGGGGCGCGTCTGTCGCCGGATCACTGGGCCGAGATCGAACGCGCCCTCAAGGCCGTCCTGGATCGTTGAGGAATACTGGCCCCTCTCGCTGGTCGTTCAAAGGCCGCGGAGCACCCGCCATTCGAAAAATTTCGTTTTCGGGATGGCCCGCGACACCAGCCCAGCGCGCAGGGCGGAAGTCAGCTTCTTGTGCTTGTTCGTGAAGCAGCGGATGTAGTTGCGGTACGCGATCCAGATCCACGCATGGCGCGCG
>JAEUIA010000022.1 GCA_016795245.1 Planctomycetota bacterium
CACAGGAGCCTGGCTCCGTACGGTCAAACTCAACCAGCTTCCGCAACAGCGGCGACGAAAACGGCGGAGTGGAGCCTGACTCCGTACCGTGAATCACAACCGACGCCTCAGCCGCACGTGTCGAGGTCGTCGCCGTCGTCCCGCGCGCGGTGAGCCGCGCGCCAGCAGTAGAGGGAGATACCCTTCGCGACCTCTCTCCCACCCCTCACGGCACGCTCCCATCCTCCTCCGCTCTCTTTCCCAGCTCCCTCTCGCTTCCTCCTGCCCTCTGCCCACTCCACAACCTCCCTCCAACCCACTCCAAACACGCGCCCGCCGAATTTCTCCGCCCTCACTTCCAGCTCGAGGTGCACAATGCCCCTCAGCCTCGCTCGATCCGCCGCACGGGATCGACCGACCGGCGACCGTACTCACCTTGTGTCTGCGCCCCGCGCGCACTTGAACTCTGGGAGACCTTCCAAATGAACTCCGACTTCAACACCCTCAACGCCCGCCTCACTCAACTCGAGCGCGAAAACCGCCGTCTGAAAAAGTGGGGCGCCATCGCGAGCGGCGCGCTCTGCACACTCGCCCTCGTGGGCTTCGCCGCTCCGATCGTGTGCGACATCGTCACCGGTGAGCGCCTCGTGATCCGCGACCACACCGGACGCGCGCGCGTCGGCATCGACGCCTACCGCACCGAACTCCCCGGTCTCACCCTGCACGACAAGTCCGGCCGCGAGCGCGCCAAACTCGCGATCGACGACAAGGGCGATGCCACGCTCAGCTTCACCGACGAAAAAGGCGTCGCGAAGGCGAGCTACCTCTTCGCCGCCAACGGCGCGCCGAAGGCCGATCAGCCGACCACCGGCGACGACAAACCGGTCAAGACGGATCCGTCGATGGCGAATCGCTGAGAAGCGCCGGCACTGAGATATGCGAGCGGGCGGGACGGCTGACGTCCCGCCCGCTCGCGTTTGTATTCCAGGCCGCGCGGTCGCAACGAGAGCCTGCGCGAATTTCTCCGAGATTCGTGTCTCGCGCGAGAGGCGCTCCCTTCTCCCGCTACTGGACCTCAAAGCAGCGCGTGCTCGACGCGCCCGGAACCGGTCCAGGAGACAACCATGAACACCTTCCACTCAGCACTTTCCGCGCTCGTTCTGACCGCCCTCACCGCTTTCGTCCCCGTCGCGCTCGCCCGCGCAGGCGGGCCCGGCCTGACGGAACCCGACAAGCCTTGGATGGGATGGGTCTTCGACGAGGGCTCGGGCACGATCACGATCGATCGCTTCGGCCTGCAGACAGGCACACTCGAGAATTTCTCCACCGCTCCGTGGGGTTCGCCCGGTCCGTTCCTGTACCCGTTCAACTTCTACCGCGGGTTCGACGGCATCAACGATCGCGTCGTCGTGAGCGAAGGCGGCATTCTCGCGTCGCGCCCGACCTCCACCGTCTCGGCCTGGTTCAAATTCCCGATGTCGCCGGCCCCGCGTCAGCACGTGATCTACTCCGAACGCGACATGTGCGAGTTCAACATTTTCTGGCTCGGCATCGAACTGCGCCCCGGATCGATGCCGGGATTGACGTTCGCGATCTACGACTCGACGAGTCCGGCGTGCGGCTCGGGATTCTGGCACACCTTGACGCACCCGTTCGTCCCCACCGACGGCGGATGGCACCACATCGCAGGCACACTCGAACCGGGTGCGGGCATGAAGCTCTACTTCGACGGCGCTCTGGTGGGGACCTTGCCCGGCATCCCGCCGTACCTGGGCGGCGTGCAATCGAAGAGCACGATCGGCCACAGCCACACGGTCGGAGCACCGAATTACTGGTCCGGCATCATCGATGAGGTCGGACTGTTCGGCTACGCACTCACCCCGCCCGAGGTGGCCTGGTTGCACGCGCACAGCTTGACCGAAATCGCACAGTGGACCTTCGACGGCGCGTGCTTCGGCGACGGGTCGGGCACGGCTTGCCCGTGCTCGAACGAAGGCCCGGTCAGTTGGGAGGGTGGCTGCAAGAACTCCAGAAACGTCGGCGCGCAGCTCACCGTACGGGGCTCGCCGCGCACCTCGTTCGACTCAGCGACGCTCACCGTCCTCGAGATGACGATCGGCGCGCCATGCCTCTTCTTCCAAGGCACGGCGCTCGTGAACGGCGGCGCGGGCATCACCTTCGGGGACGGCCTCTTGTGCGTCGGCGGGACGATCACGCGCCTGGGCGTGAAGTTCTCGACGGATCACTTCGCCTACCTGCCGCACGCGGGTGATCCGACGCTTAGTGTCTTGGGTCTGGTGCCGGGCGGCGGCGGTGAGCGCTACTACCAGGCCTGGTACCGCGACGCAGCGGATTACTGCAGCAGTTCGACCTACAACTTGACGAACGCGGTCCGCGTTCCGTGGGGGATCTGAGGGAGATCACTCCAGCCGGCGCAGCGCGCTTTCGAGCCTCGCGGTTCGCGCGCTGCGCTCGCGCACGTCCAAGAGCGAACGCAACTCGACGCTGACGGGCTCGCGCAGGCCTTTGTCGAGGGCGATCGAGACGATGGTGCGCAACAGGTCTTCGTCGCGTCCGGCGTCGATGTGCAGCGCGCGCACGAGATGCTCGCTGCCCTGCGCGCGATCAGGCACCTCGGGTGCATGCTGAAACGCTTCGACGCAACGCGCACAGCGATCGCCCAGTGCGCCGAGTTGCAGGTAACCCAGGTAGGCCAGCGCGAAGGCGTGATCCGGACGGCGGCGGACGAGGTCTGCGTACTCGACGGCGGCTGCGCCCAGCAGGTGATCGGAATCGAGCGAGACCGCGAGCGCGAAGCGTGTGTAGTCGTCATCGGGGTCAACGGCGAGCCGCTCGCGCAGGATCGCCTGCAACGCAGCGTGATCCGTCGAGCGCTCGAGGAGCTTGGGCAGACGCGTCGGCGGCTCGCCTTCGCGCGACGCGAGCAAAGCGGCCGTGTGCGCGGCTTCGACGGCCGAGCGCGTCTCGCCGCGCTCGAAACACCAGGTCGCCAGAGCTTCGTGCGCCAACGGATTGTCCGCGTCCAAGTTGATCGCACGCTCGAAACGCGCGCGCGCCTCGGTGAAATCGCCGCTCTCGGAATGCAGCCATGCGCTTTCTGCCGCGAGTGCGGCGGATTGCGGATGCGCGGCCAGGGCACTCTGCAAGATCGCGCCGGCTTCCGATACGCGCCCTGCGATACGCGCCGCCCGCGCGCGCTCCAAGGCGCCGGCCGCTTCTGCCAATCCGGATCGCGGCGTCGGTGTCGCGAGTGCGTCGAACGGCCCTCGTTCGATGCTCGCCGAGAGGGCCGCGACATCCGTGTCCGTAGGCGCCAGCCCGCGCGCGATCAGCGCGTGCCGACGCGCGAGACGTTCGTGTCCGTCCACCCAGGCCCAGGCCGAGCGATCCAAGGCCCGCACGACCTCAGGCCCCACACTCACCGGGGCGGGCCGTGATGCCAGATACCCGACCACGAACACCGTCGCCGCGATTGCGCTCCCGATCGCCAACGTCCGTCGCGGTGCCGTGCGCGCAGTGCGCCACGCCCGAGCTGCGATTCCCGGTGGACGTGCGTGTACGGGTTCACCCGCCAAGAAGCGCGCCAGATCCTCGGCGAGCGCATGCGCCGTCGCGTAGCGGCGCGCGGGTTCCAGCGCCGTCGCCTGCAAGATGATCTTCTCCAGCGCGCGCGGAATGCCGGGCGCGATGCTGCGCGGACGGCGCACGACGCCGCGCAAGACGCCGCTCAAGATCTCCTCCCGGCTGTGGCCTTCGTGCGCATGCTGGCCGCAGACGAGTTCGAACAGGATCAAGCCGAGCGCGTGCACATCGGTGCGCGCATCACAGGCCTGTCCCAACACTTGTTCGGGCGCCATGTAGCGCGGCGTGCCGAGCAATTCGCCGGTCGAAGTGAGGCTGCCTTCGTCCTCCGACTGCACGAGTCCGAAGTCGCACAACACGGGCTTGTCGTCCGCGTCGAGCAGGACGTTCGACGGCTTGAGGTCGCGATGCAACACCCCGCTCGAGTGAACGGCCTGAAGTGCGACGGCCATCGCGCGCAGCACCTCGGCTGCGGCGCGCGGCTCGGTGCGCCCGACGAGTTCGGTCAACGGCCGTCCGAGGACGAGATCCATCGCCAGCCAGGGCGCGCCTTCGACCACACCCTCGTCGCGCACGCGCACGACGCCTGTGTGCTCGACGCGACGCAGCGCCGCCGCCTCGCGCCGGAATCGCTCGAGCGCGCGCGGTCCGCGCATGTGAGCGTGCAGCAGGACTTTGACCGCCGCGCGCTCGCCGTCGCGCTCCGCTTCGTACACCACACCCATGCCGCCGCGGCCGAGTTCGCGCACGATGCGGTAGGGGCCGATCCAATCCGGCCGGGGGAGCGCGACCGTTCCGAGCAGTGCCTCCGCATCCAGCGCCGCGCTCAAGGCGGAGAGGAGTTCGCTGCCGGCGCCGCCGTGCACAGCAGCGAATTGTTCCGGCGTGAGATCGGGTTCGTGCTCCCGTCGCACCAGAAAATCTTCGACCAGATCTTCGAGCGTGCTCACGCGCTTCCTTTCTGCGCCGCGAGCAACACGCCGAGGCGTGCGAGAGCCCGCGTGTAGAGTTTCGACGTCGCAGCAGGAGTGCGCCCGAGGGCGCGCGCCGCGTCTTCGTTCGAGAGGCCTTCGACCGAGCGCAAGATCACGACCTCGCGCGCATCGTCGGCCAGTCGGGCCAAGGCCGGCTCCAGACTGCCCCAGCGCTCGGCGTCGAAGTACTGCGGCTCAAGACTCGGTGCCGCGAGTCCGTCGGCCACGGTAGCCGTGAGCGGCTCTGCTCCGCTGCGTTTTGCGGCACCGTGGAATTCAGCCTTCGCGCGGATCTTGTTCAATACACACACGTGCAGCCAATGCGCGAGCGAATCGCCACCGCGGGCTTCGAAGCGCTGAATGTCGCTCAAGGCGTCCTTGAACACGCTCTGCAGCACGTCCTCCGATTCGAGGGCAGTGCGCAGGTGCGTCCCGAGTCGCGCGCGGATCGCGAACAGGAGCGGGTCGTGGTAGCGCCGGTAGAGATCCTCGAATGCGGTGCTGTCGCCGCCCTGGATGCGGTGAACGAGTTCGACCGAGAGGTCGCCTGGCGCCGATTCGCCTGCGGGACTCATGCCGTCCATTGTGCCACGCCGGCCTCGCCGGTGGTTCCAAGCCGTGGCGTCAGTCGATCCACACCAGCCCGATGAAGCTGACGGTGACGTTCGTCTTCTTGGGCTTGAGTGCCAGGTCTTCGAGCGGCACGAGCAGCGGATCGAAACGCGCGTCCATCGCGCTCAGCTCGGCTTCCAGGCTCGCATCGAGTTCCTTGATCTTCGCGCTGATCGACTCGACGTTCTCTTCGGCGCGGTCGACGTCGCCGGAGTCGCGCAGCGCTTTCCCCACGCCGCGCATGCCGGTCGCGGTGCGTGACATGCTCGTGGCGCTGACGGCCTTCTTGCCGAGAAAGGCGCTGAGCAGCGCGGAGCCGAAGGAAAGCGCCGCGCCGACTTTCGAGTCGCGAGCTTGCGCAGCCTCCTTCTGCACGGCTTGTTCGGCCTTGCGCAGGCGTTCCTCGAGCACGGCCTTCTTGGGGCCGTATTTGGCGCGCAACTTCTCCTTCTCGAAGTCCTTCGTCTCGCGCGCCGTCTGCGCCATGCGGATGCGGAAATCGCGCTCGGGCTCGAAGGGCTTCGAGAGCAAGTTGAGTTCCTTGCAGCGCAAGAGATGGAGTTCCTCGGTGCGCACCAGGTGGTCGATCAAGGCCTTCTTCCAGACGTCGTAACTCTTCTTCTTCTGCGCCTCGCCCACGAGCGGCGCGAAGGTCGCGCCTTCAGGCGCCGCCGGAGTCAATCCCGAGTCGTCGATGTCGACCTCGTCCGCGGCTTGCCAGTCGATCACATTGGGCGCTTCACCGAACGGAGCCAGCAGGTTGCTCGCAACCTCGCACGCGATGCCGGTCTTCGTGTCGTTGAAATACACCTTGGCGCAGCCGAGCACCGCCGGTCGCAGCGCGCTGTTCGCTGCCAGACCGATCTTGAAGTACTGCGGAATGTCGGGCGGCAGCACGGGCATGTTCGCACTGCCCCCGGCGGCGGATCGAATCGGAGCGCTCGCGCGTGCCGCGGGAGCGGCGGCCGCGGCTGCAGCCGGTAACGTGACGCGTCGCGGCGCCATCAACGTCTTGATCTGTTCGCGCGTCAAAGGTCCGCGCAGGTACGAGAGCACCCAGCGCGTCTCGAAGATCACGGGCGCCTTGGCGTGCACGTTGTTGAGCAGGAACACGCGCTTCTTGAGGCTGGAGAGGATCTGGTCCATCCGTGCGCGATCGAAACCCGCGCCGGCTGTCTGCGAGGCGCCTTCCAGGCCCTCCAGAAGACGGGCTTTGTCGCGCTCGGTCTGCAACCGTCCGATGAACCAACTGCCGCAGTTCGCGAGACCTTTGTAGTCGAGGTCGACGGGGTTCTGCGTGGCGAGCACGACGCCGAGTCCGAAGGCGCGCGCCTGCTTCAAGAGCGTCAAGAGCGGCTGCTTGGACGGCGGATTCGCGACCGGCGGGAAGTAGCCGAAGATCTCGTCCATGTAGAGCAGTGCGCGCAGAGACGATGTGCCGCTCTGCGTGCGCATCCACGACAAGGTCTGGTTCAAGAGCAGCGACACGAAGAACATGCGCTCCGCGTCCGACAAGTGCGCGATCGAGAAGATCGACACCCGCGGCTTGCCGGTGTCGGTCCACAACGCGCGACCGATGTCGAGCCCTTCGCCTTCGAGCCAACCCGAGAACGACGGAGAAGCGAGCAAATTGTTCAGGCGCATCGCCAGGGCGAAGCGGTCCTTGGCCGGAAAAAACGCTTCCAGCTCGAACACTCCGATGCGCTGCATGGGCGGCGCCTGGATCGCGCCGATCAAGGCCGCGAGATCCAGGTCGCGCCCCTCGCGCCAGGCGGCATCGAGGATGTTCGAGAGCAAGATGTGCTCGCGGCTCTGCAACGGATCCGCGTCGACGCCGATCAACCCGAGCAGCGAAGTCACGGTGCTCGCGATGCGTGCTTGGAAAATCTCCGCGTCGTCGAGCACCGCGCGCGGCGGCGCCGAGAACGAGCGCAGGATCGAGACCGGCACACCGGCGTTGCTGCCCGGCGTGTAGATCGTGAATTCGGCCGAATCCTTCAAGCGCTGGATGCGTGCGCCATCCTGCTGCCAGCCTTCGATGCCCTGCTTCCACTTCGCGGCCTCGCTCGCTGCGAACAGAGCCGGCTCGACGTTGTTGCGGCGCGCTTCTTCGGGGTCGATCCACGGCGCGAAATCACGCGCCGCGAGATCAGGGAACTGCAACAGCAGGTTCGTGAGATCGCCCTTCGGATCGATCACGATCGCGGGGATGCCGTCGATGGCGGCTTCCTCGAGCAAGGCCAGGCACAATCCCGTCTTGCCGCTGCCCGTCATGCCGACGCACAGAGCGTGCGTGACGAGGTCCTGGCTCTCGTAGAGCAGCGGTACGTCGTGGCGTTGCCCGGCTGCGAGGTCGTAGGTCTTGCCCAGGTAGAAGATGCCGAGCTTCTCGTAGTCCGGTTGCATGAGGCGCGACGGTAGCGCCGGCCGCGCGGACCCTCAACTTCGTTCGACCGGCACCGTCCTTTCGCTCCGCGGCTGTAGTCGTGTCCGAACGTGCGCGCTAGCAAAGCCTCCATGGCGCCCGCATCTGGTGCGCCCCGGCTGAAAGGGAAAGCATGTCCACGCAACTCTCGCTCACACTGGTGCTCGTCGCGCTTCCAGCCCTCGCTTCGCAGGCCTCCGCATTCGGGTGACCCGGCATGGTCGTGCCCCCCAGTTGGGGGAGGCCCAATCCAGGCGTGATCGCCCCCGGCGGACGCGAGGGCGGAATCGAAGGAACATCTCCGACCACCGGCGCTCCCGGGGCGAGCGCGCCTGCCGCACCCGCGACGGGCACTTCGGCCGGCTCGCCGACGGGACCGCGTGGTGCGGCCACCGGTGGTGCGGGCAGGCTCGGTCCGCGCACGCCCGCGGATGTAGCGGTGGACAGCACGAGCTGGGAGACGTGGTGGCAGCTCAACCGCGATCTCTTCATCGACGCGCGCGCACAACTCGACCCGCAGTCGCGCACGACCTTGTCGGACGAGCTCGCGCGTCTCGCGGCGCGCAGTGCGCGACCGGATGCGGCCCAGGTCGTCTCGATCGCGGCACCGGCCTTGATGCGCGTCTTGCACGAGGAGTCGAATCCCGAGATACTGCGCTCGTGCCTGATCGCGCTGGCGCGCATCGACGGACCCACGGAAGGCGCATTGGCGCAGTGGGACCAGGATCTGGACGAAGTTCTGGCTTCGTTCCTCGCGCACCAGCAACTGCAAGTCAGCGAAGCCGCCGCGCTCGCGCTCGGCATCCGCGGTCGCGAAGCGGGCGCACGCATCCTGGAGTCCGTCGTCATCGACAACGAACTCGGTCGCGAGCGTGTCGCGCGCCACAGCGTGCCCGAGCGCACGCGCGCTTTCGCGGCCTTCGGACTGGGATTGTGCGCACGCCGGGCCGAGAGCGAAGACCTGCGGCGCTGGATCGTGCATGCGCTCGTCGCGGCCAACGGCGCGGTGCGCGGATCGTCGCGCGACCTGCAAGGCGCAGTCGTGGCGGCGCTGGGGCTCGCGCGTCTGGACCCGTACTCGGCCTACTTCGATCGCGTCGTGTCGTTCAAACGCGACCTGTTGAACGCCGGTGAACGCATGCCCGCCACCGCCGCCGCCGTGGCGCTCGTCGCGGACATGTTCACGCTGCTCGCCGACGAGAAGCGTCCGACCGAAGCGCGGGCGCAGATCCCGACCGCCATCGCCAACGTGATTCAGGGCGCGGAAGAAACGTTGCGCGCCGAGTGCGTGCGCGAGTTCGTGCGCATCCTGAAATCCGGGGTGAAACAGCGCGAGATCACGGCCGGCGTGATGCTGGCTCTGGGCACGATCGTTCTGCCGCTCGATACGCCGCACGACCGCACGGCGCGAGCGCTGCTCGCCGATACCGCGCGCGTCGGCGAACGTTCGGCGCGCGGCTTCGCCTTGATCTCGGCCGGGCGCATCGGACGCGCCGCGTGGCGCAGCGAAGAGCGCGCGGGCGCGCTCGAGATGGAGGAATTGCTCCTCGAGGCGTTGACGCGCGGCAAGAGCGGGGCGCCGGGTTGGGCGGCGATCGGCCTGGGCATCCTGGGCGATGCGCACGGCCTGCTCGACGTGCAACGCGGCAACGCGGCGCTGCGTGCGGTGTTCGCGAGCGACCGCAACCAGAGTGATTCGGGCGCCGCCGCGTTGGCGCTGGGAATGCGACGTGATCTGCAGGTCAAAGAGGCGTTGCGCGAGCGCGTGCTTGCTACCGGTGCGGACGAAGTCCGCGGCCGCTACGCGCTGGCGTTGGGCTTGATGCTCGACTGCGACGCAGGCACGACGCTGCGCGAACTCGTGGCGGGGACGGCCAATCGGCCGACCTTGTTGCGCGAGATCGTCACGTCGCTCGCGCTGCTCGGAGACGCCAGCTTGACCGAAGAACTCGTCCGCGCGCTGGCCGAGGCGCCGACGCAGGCCGACAAGGCGGCCTTCGCCGAAGCCCTCGCGCTCGTCGGTGACGCACGCAGCCTGAGTCCGCTCGCGGAACTGGCGACGGCGGAAAAAGTGAGTCTGGGTGTGCGCACGCACGCGGTGCGCGCGCTGGGTTCGGTCGCGGACCTCGATCCGCTGCCGTGGAATGCGCCGTTCGCGTTCAACGCGCAATACCTCGCCGCAGCCGACGTGCTCTTGTCGCGCTCCGGCGGGAGTGTGCTCGATCCGCGCTGACGCGAGTCAGCGCCGGGAAAAACACCGCGCCAGCGTCAGGTCCTGGTCGCGGTAGCTCGCCGCGCGGCCTTCGCCGTAGAGGCGTGAGGGGCGGCCGCTCGTGCGGAAGAAGCTCAGGCGGCAGAAGGGCTGGCCGTCTTCGACCAGGAAGGGCACGTCGTGCGCGCGCACTTCGAGCACGGCGGGCGTGCCTCGGCGCGCGGACTTGTCGGCGTTCCAGCCGAAGCCGTTGTCGAAGAAGCCGGCGTAGTTGTTGCGCAGTTCGCCGATGCCGACGTCGATCGGCAGCATCTCGGCCGCGTAGTCGGGCGGAACGCACAGGCGTTCCTTGCTGGCGAAGATGTAGAAGCTGCCGGGGGCCAGGATCGCGCGGCCCTGGTGCGCGTGCACGGGCTCCCAGTATTCGCGCGGATCGTGCGCGCCTTCTTGCGCAAACTCCACGACGTCGGTCTGCGTCGCCGCGCGCCAGCCGCTCGGATCGCGGCCGACGAGACCGAGCGAGAGCGCGAGGCAGCCGTCGCTGTCGATCGTGACTTCGCTGTCTTCCAAGGCGCGTCCTTCGTCGTAGACGAGCGGCGTGTGCGCGTGCAGCACGCGCAACTCCGACACCGACAACGCTGCGTCGCCGCGCGACAAGCGCAGTTGTGCGAGGCGATCTCCGCGGCGCAGGCGCACCGGGAACGACAGAGGCGCGATCTCGATCCACAGGCGTCCGTGGTAGCCGGCGGGCGCCTCGTCGAAGCGCGGATGTCCGTCGCACAGGATGCGCGTGAAGATGTCGCAGCGTCCTGTCGAACTGCGCGGGTTGAAGCGCGCGCGCATGTCGGCGGGCAACGCCAGTTCTTCCTCGAGCGGCACGAGGTAGGCCAGTCCGCGTTCGAGCACGGCTCCTTCGCCCTCGAGATCGAGTTTCGACACGGCCAATTCCTCGACGCGCTCTTCGATCGAGCCGCTCCCGGGCAAGAAGCCCGCGCGGATGCGCCACGCGTAGCGGCCTAGGCGCAGATCGACGCTGGCGGGGGAGACCTGTGCGCGCGTGAGCGCCGCGGCGCCCCCGCTCGCGCGCAACGCCGTGCCGAACAGGGCTTCGAGCTCGTGATCGACGAGCAGGAAGCCCTTGGAATGCGCTGCGTGCGGTAGAGGTGCGCTCATCGGGCCGGAGATTGAAGCAGGTTCCGCGCGCATCGGCCATACCGTGGTCCCGCGCACACTCCGCCGCTACACTCTTCAGCTCGATTTTCCTGAACCTGCGAAGCGCGAAAGAACCCCATGAAGATCCACGAGTACCAGGCCAAACAGCTGCTCGCGCGCTACGGCGTCGCCGTTCCCGAAGGGCGCGTCGCCGTCACCGTCGAGGAAGCCGTCGCCGCCTACGAAGCGCTCAAGAGCCCGTTGTGCGTCGTCAAGGCGCAGATCCACGCCGGCGGCCGCGGCAAGGGCGGCGGTGTGAAGCTCGTGAAGAGCGCCGACGAATGCCGTGCGGCGGCGAAGAGCATCCTCGGCATGCAGTTGAAGACGCACCAGACCGGGCCCGAGGGTCAGCTCGTGCGCACGCTGTGGGTCGAGAAGGGTTCGGCGATCGCCAAGGAGTACTACCTCGGCATCGCGCTCGACCGCGAACTCAAGAAGCCGGTGATGATGATGTCGTCCGAGGGCGGCATGGACATCGAGGAAGTCGCGGCCAAGCACCCCGACAAGATCGTCAAGTGCGCCTTCTCTCCGAGCAAGGGGTTGCAGGTGTTCGAAGCGCAGAAGCTCGTGCGCGGCGTGCGCCTGTCGCCTGGCCTGGAGCCGCAGACCGTGCCGCTCCTGCAGGCGCTCGCGAAGATGTATGTCGAACTCGACTGCGCGATCGCCGAGATCAATCCGCTGATCGTGACGACCGACAACAAGGTCATCGCACTCGACGGCAAGATCAACTTCGACAGCAACGCGCTGTTCCGCCACGAGGAACTCGTGCCGCTGCGCGACCTGCACGAGGAAGACGCCAAGGAGATCGAGGCCTCGAAATTCGATCTCTCCTACATCGCGCTCGACGGCAACATCGGTTGCATGGTCAACGGCGCGGGCCTCGCGATGGCGACCATGGACGTGATCGAGCTGTACGGCGCCTCGCCGGCCAACTTCCTGGACGTCGGCGGCGGAGCCACGGCTGAAAAAGTCACGGCGGCGTTCCGCATCCTGCTCTCGGACAAGAAGGTCAAGGGTGTCCTGATCAACATCTTCGGCGGCATCATGAAGTGCGACACGATCGCCGAGGGCGTCATCGCCGCCGTCAAACAGGTCAACTTGAACGTGCCGCTGGTCGTGCGTCTCGAAGGCACGAACGTCGAGCTGGGCAAGAAAATGCTGGCCGAGTCCAAACTCCCGATCGTGTCCGCGAACGATCTCGACGACGCGGCTCAAAAGATCTGCAACGCCGTCGCAGGCAAGAAGTGAGGCAACGATGAGCATCTACGTCAACAAGCACACCAAGGTCATCTGCCAGGGTTTCACCGGCAAGACCGGCACGTTCCACAGCGAACAGGCCATCGAGTACGGCACCCACATGGTCGGCGGCGTCCACCCGACCAAGGCCGGAACCAAACACCTGGGCCTGCCGGTCTTCGGCTCCTGCAAAGAGGCGCGTGAGAAGACCGGTTGCAACGCCACCGTGCTCTACGTCCCGCCGCCCTCGGCTGCCGAAGCCATTTTGGAAGCGATCGACGCCGGCATCGAACTGATCGTCACGATCACCGAAGGCATCCCGGTGATGGACATGGTCCGCGTCGTCGAGCGCCTGTCGGACAAGAACTGCAAGTCGCGTTTGATCGGGCCCAACTGCCCGGGAGTCATCACGCCGGGCGAGTGCAAGATCGGCATCATGCCGGGCTACATCCACAAGCCCGGCCGCGTCGGCGTCGTTTCGCGCTCGGGCACGCTCACGTACGAAGCCGTGTGGCAACTCACGTCGCGCGGCATCGGTCAATCGACCTGCGTCGGCATCGGCGGCGATCCGGTCAACGGCACGAACTTCGTCGACGTGCTCACGGCGTTCAACAACGACCCCGATACCGACGCGATCGTGATGATCGGTGAGATCGGCGGCAACGCCGAGGAACGTGCGGCCGAGTACATCAAGGCCAACATCAAGAAGCCGATGGTCGGTTTCATCGCCGGTCAGACCGCTCCGCCGGGCCGCCGCATGGGCCACGCGGGTGCGATCATCTCGGGCGGGCAGGGCACGGCCGCGGACAAGATCAAGGCGCTCGAGGCGGCCGGTGTGCGCATGACGAAGAGCCCGTCGCGCCTCGGTGAGACGATGGAGCTCGCGCTCAAGGAGAAGGGGCTGCTCGACCGCGCCAAGGCGAAGCAACTCGTGTGAACTCGGCGCGCGCGAGCTGGATGCCGGTGGTGACGGGCGACGGCTCGCTCACCTTCGCGCACCCCGTGCACGGACAGACCTGCCACTCGAAAGCCGGAGCGTGGACCGAGTCGCGCGAACGCTACGCCGTCGCCTGTCGCGTGCGCGAGCGCGCGCTCGAGATCAAGGCAGCCGGCGCGACTTCCTTCCGGCTGCTCGACGTCGGCACCGGTCTGGGCCTGAACCTCGCGGCCGCGCTGGAGGCGCTGAGCGGTACTGGGCTCACACTCGACGCCGACACGCTCGAGATCGATCGCAGCGTGATCGAAGCGACGCTCGCACAGGGGGTCGCGACGCTCGCCGACCTGGAACGCTGGCATGCACCCGTGCGCGTCGCCCTGGCGGGAGCATTGCGCGCCCCGTCGGGGACCCCTGTGGAATGCGCGGGTGGAACGCTGCGCCTCTACCTCGGTGATGGCCGTGAGAGCTTGCGCACGCTGGATCCGTCGGCGCGCTTCGACGCCGTGTTCCTGGACCCGTTCTCGCCCGGTGTCGATGCGAGCCTGTGGGAAGCGCAGTTCCTCGCAGAGATCGCGCGGCGCATGGCCCCGGGGAGCATGCTCTCGACCTACACCGTCTCGCTGGGTGTGCGCGCGGCACTGGCGCGCGCCGGATTGAAGGTCGGGTGCGGCGCAGCCGTCTTGACCAAGGCCGCCGGAACGCTGGCGAGCCCCGACCGCGAGCCTTTGCCGCTGGACGCGAAAACAATGCGGCGCCTGGAGGCACGTTTGGCGCGCGCGGACGGATTCCGACCCGAATTCCGGCCCGCGTCCGGGTTTCCGGACGACGCTTGATCTAGACTTTGAGTCGGAACAGATTTCCATCTCCCTCGCCGGCCCCGAGGGACGCGACACGGACCGCTTGAACCGGTCGGCGCGACAACCCGGGCTGGACACACACATGTCTCAATTCGCACTCATGGGCCTCGGAGAATGGTGGCCCATTCTCATCATCGTCGTGCTCCTCTTCGGAGCCAAGAAACTGCCTGACCTCGCGCGGTCGCTCGGCAGCAGCGTCAACGAGTTCAAGAAGGGCGCGGCTGAAGGCGCCAAGGACGACAAGGGCACGACCGAAGTGCGCACGCCGAACCGCCCGCACAACGGCAAGGACTTCTAGGGTCCGCTCTGGAATGTGCTTTGGTGGCGACACCTCCGGGTGATGCGCGCTCGACAACGGTGTCGAGGCCGCGTGGGATGAACGAGCAGGCGGTGCGCGTGCTCGGTATCGTTCTGTGCGGAGGGCGCAGTTCGCGCATGGGGCGCGACAAGGCCGAGATCGAAATCGGCGGGCGGACCTTGCTCGAACACGCGACGCAAACCTTGCTGGCGGTGACCGACGACGTCCGCATCGCCTGCGGCGCCGAAGCGCGCTACGCGCAGGCCGGCTTCGAACTCGTATTGGATCGCGAGCGCGATCTGGGACCGCTGGGCGGTCTCGAAGCAGCCTTGGCCACCGCGAGCGCCGATTGGGTGCTGGCCGTGGCGACCGACATGCCCCGTCTGGAGGCACGCGCGCTGAGTCGGATCGTCGACACGGCGCAGTCGCAGGCGCTCGACGTGTGCGTGTTGCGCTCGGCGCGCGGAGTGGAACCTCTGTGCGGCGTCTGGCGGCATTCGATGCTCGGCGCGGTCCGGCGCACGCTGGCGCGCGGCGAGCGACGCGTCGTGCGCGCATTCGACGAGCAACTCGACGACGGCACGCTGCCGAAGGTCGGCTACGTCGACGTGGACGACGCCGGGTGCGTCGCGAACGTCAACACGCCCGCCGACCTGGCCCGCGAGCGCCAGGATCGCGGCGGCGGAGACGAAGCATGAGTTCCACCGACCAGCGCCTGGAGCGCATCGTCGCGCCGGTCAAAGAAGGGCTGTCGCGCATGCGCGAAGTGCTCGTCGGGCAGATCCTCGAGTCTTCGAATGCCGTGTCCGACATGACCGGCCACGTACAGCGCTTCCGTGGCAAACAATTGCGCGGAGCACTCGTGCTCCTCTCGGGCGACGCGACCGGCAACAGCACGGACGAACATCCCTCGGTCGCCGCGATCGTCGAGATGATCCATCTCGCGACGCTGGTGCACGACGATGTGCTCGACGGGGCGCGCACGCGGCGTCGCGTCGCGAGCGTCAACCAGCGTTGGGACAACCAGACCGCCGTGCTCCTCGGCGATTTCCTGTACGCGCGTGCTTTCGCGCTCTCCGCGGACCTCAGCTCGCGCCTCGCGAGTCGCCTGCTGGCCGAGACGACGCGGCGTCTGTGTGTCGGCGAAATCGAGCAGAGCACGAAGCGCTTCGATTTCGAACTCACGCAGGCCACCTACGAATCGATCGCCGGCGCGAAGACCGCGACGCTGTACTCGGCCGCGTGCGAACTCGGTGCGCGGTATCCCGGCGGCCGCGAGGACCTCGGGAAGGAACTGGCCCAATTCGGCTACGAGATCGGCCTCGCGTTCCAGATCGTCGACGACTGCCTCGACGTCGTCGGCGACGCGGAAGTCGTCGGCAAGCCGGTCGGCAACGACGTCGAGGACGGCAAGATCACGCTGCCGGTCTTGTGGACCTACGCGCGCGCCGACGAGACCCGCCGGGCCAGGATGCGCGATATCTACACGACGGTGGGGCTCGAGGGACGCAGGCTCGAAGGCTTGAAATCCGTGTGTGACCTTCAAGGGGGCGTCGAGTACTCCATGGAGCGTGCTACCGAACTCGTCGACCGCGCGCGCGCGCGCCTCGGCCTCCTGGAGGCAGGGCCGGCCCGCGACGGCCTCGCCGAACTGGCGGCATTCGTGCTCGAACGGCGCTGGTGAAGGTCTACGAAGCCTCTATCGGCGACGCAGCGTGACGGCGGCACGGCGCTGGGGCCATACTACTCGGCACAAGCAACACGAGGGCGAGCCCGGAGCGCCCACACGAGAACCTAGAGAATCATGACCGACGCCATCGCAACGCCTACGCCCAAGAAGCCTTTCAAGTGGGGCTTCGCCTCGGCCGCACTCGTGATCTTCACGATCATGATCGCGGGCCAGTTCGTGGGCACGATCATCGAGGGTCTCCGGCAGCCCGGGGAGTGGGGCGGCCGCGAGAAGCTGCTCGCGGCGGTGCTCGCGGGCTTCGTCGTTTCCAGCGCTGCTTTCGTCGTCATGCAGTGGAGCGCCGTGCTGCGCTTCTTCCGCACGATGAACGTGGGCGTGTCCCTCGTCTCGATCTCGCTCCTGGCCGTGTTCGCGGGCGTGCTCGTGCCGCAGATCGACAACTTCGAGGATTCGACGGAGCGCGTGCCGTCGATCAGCGACATCTCCGACGACTTGTTCTACGCGTACCTGGCGTTGCCCGACGAGACCGATGCCAACTTGAGCCCGGAACAGCGCGCGAAGGCCCAAGCGCGCGCCGACGAGGTCTTGAAGGGGCTCGACGGCGATCAGCGCGCGCGTCTGCGCAAGTACCGAGCCGGCTACAACGCGTTCCGCTGGGCCGAGGGCTACTTCATCTACCACCTCGTGCATCCGTACGGGATCGGGATGCCCAAGCCCGCTCCGCTGCCCGCGCAGGTCGTCGACGGCCTGGATCGCTACGGCAAGAAGTACGGCCGCGAGGAGCGCGACAACCGCGAGAAACAGATGAAGGCGGCGTTCAACGGGCGCACCGTGTCGCAGGAGATCGGCGCCATGATCCGGCGCAACGAGAGCCTCTTCCGCAGCGCCTTCGACATCTCCACGACGCTGCACTTGAACCGCGCGTACAAGTCGCACTGGTTCGCGACGCTGCTCGGGATGCTGTTCGTCGGAGTGTTCTTCAACACGTTCAAGGGCCGTCCATCGACCTGGATCTCGATGCGCAAGATCGGCTTCTTCACCGTGCACCTGGGTGTGATGACGCTCTTGATCGGCGGCGCGATCAGCAAGATCTACACGGTGCGCGGCATCATGCACATGGACCTGCGCGAAGGTCCCACCGATGAATTCTGGGCCTATTTCGATCGCACGAAACTGCGCGGCCTGCCGTTCCACTTGAAGCTGGACCGCTTCGCCCGGCGCGATTGGAAGACGCTCGAAGTCGGCTTCCCGGCCGAGTCGTTCTCCTCGCAGCCGCCGCAGTACACACTCTGGCCGGGCCGCAAGGTCGACCTGGATTTCGCGCCTGACGCGAAGGGCGTCGAGCGTCCGCGCATTCGGCTCGAGGTCTTGTCCGTGCACGAGCGCGCACGCGTCGAGCCCAGCGAATTGGTCGAAGGCGGCCCGGATGCAGCCGATTCGCTGGGGCCGATCGCGACTCTGTCCGTGACGACGCCGCAGTCGGACGGGACCGGCGCGAGCGGTGCGAGCACACGCAAGTACTTCCTCTCGCCCGAGCGCAGTGAACTGCGCCTGATGTTCGATCCGGCCGTGCGCTTCCGGATGTCGTCGGATTTCAGCGACGACATCGCCACGGCGCACAAACTCCTGCGCGAAGTCGACGACGGACGCGTCGGGTGGCTGCAGATGCGCGTGGCTGCCGCTGGAGGCGTCGAGCCCATGCGCGTGCCGATCAAGGTCGGAGACACGGTGGCCGGACCGGGCGGCTATTCGCTGCGCGTGACGCGCGCGACACCGACCTTCCGCTTTGATCGCAACACGATGAAGGAAGTGATCGACGACCAGCCGATCGCCGAGCAGTACCCGTCGAATCCGGCCGTGATCCTGGAGATCACGCACAAGGACGGCGGAGTCCCCGAGGAGCGTCCGATCCTCGAGCGTCTGGACTACGAGGACGCCGGGCTGCAGAAGGGCTTCCGCTTCAGCGAACTGGCCGTCAATTTCGTGTGGGATCCGTGGAACGCGCCCGGGCCCGAGCGGCGGGTGTTTCACTGGGACAAGAGCGGACGCGCGACGATCGTCGCGCCCGACGGGAGTGCCGTGCCCGTGGCGGTCGGGACCGTGTTGCCGCTCCCTGGGGACACGCGCGTCCACCTCGAGAAGGTCATGCTCAACGCGCGTGTCGAGCGCAACATCGTGCTCGACCCGGCTGCACCCATCATCGACGGGCCGCACTTCGACTCGTCCTTCTATTCGACGGATCCGACGGGCGTGGAAGTGCGCGTCACGACGAATCCCGAGACACCCTCCGAGCGTTCGGAAGTGGTCACGCTGGCCTCGACTGAAACGGTCTTCGCCAACTACTGGTCCTCGCCCGACAAGCGCTTCTACCTGCACTACTTCGAGAACGACCGCGCGCAGCCCTTCGAATGGCGCAGTGTCCTGTCGGTGTGGGGGCGCGACGCCAACGGGAAGCTGTCGGTGCGCGACGCGGGGTCCGAGGCCGAGCGCGAAATCCGTGTGAACGATTACTTCAAGTACGCCGGGTACAGGTTCTTTCAAACCAATGCCGTGCCGCAACTGCCGACGTACTCCGGCATCGGAGTCGTGTACGACCCCGGCATCCCGACCGTGCTGGTCGGCATGTACCTGACCATCCTGGGGACACTGCTGGCCTTCATCCTCAGGCCCATCGCCGAGGCCTACGGCAAGAAGAAGAAGGAATCCGAGGCGCCTCCGCAGGCGGTTTGAACCATGAATCCGATCCAATCTTTCTTGCACTCGGACATCTCGACTTCGGCCCGTTTGCTGATCGCAGTCGACGTGCTGTGCCTGCTTGGAATCGTGGCTGCGGTCGTCGCCGCGTTCGTGCGTCGATCGCGCGCGAAGCGTGGGCTGGTCGGTGCCTCGTTCGTGACGCGCCTGCCGATCCAGTTCTTGACGGTCGCGCTCGCAGTCATGGTCGCCGTCGTCGCGGCGCGCTGGCGCGAGGTCAATCACTTCCCTTCGCAGACGATGTCCGAAGTGCTGACGATGTTCTCGTTCGCGCTCTTGGGAGCGATGGTCGTCCTGCACTACGCGCTCGGCCTCGCGCGGCGCGGGGGCGGGTGGGCGATCCTCGACGACATGTTGATCCTGTTGGTCTTCGCGGGTTCGTTCGCGACGCACGCCTGGATCCGCGGTCTGTCGACCGCGCAACGTGACTTGCCGCCGGCGCTGCAGTCGTACTGGTTTCCGTTCCACTTGACCGCGTTGATCTTCAGCTACGCCACGATGGCGATCGCGGCCTTCGTGTGCCTGCTCTACTTCGTCACGCGCTTTTGGAGCGGAGTGTTCCTCGGCGGCCAGTCGAAGAAGACACAGATCCTGACGGCGGCGGCGCTGATCCTGATCCCGTTCGTGCACATCGTCACGCTGCCGATCCTGGCGCTCTCGGGGCTGGTTTTCTGGTTCGTGGTCAAGAGCGGCAAGATGCCGCACGGCGCCGAACTCGAGAAGCTCGAGAAGAGCTTCGACGACGTGTCCTTCCGCACCTTCGCCGTCGGATTCCCGTTCCTCACGGCCGGCCTCTGGATGGGGGCCTTCTGGGCGCAGGAAGCCTGGGCCAATTACTGGGGCTGGGACAGCAAGGAGAACTCGGCGCTGATCACCTGGCTCGTCTACGTCCTGTACATCCACCTGCGCATGTTGGGCGGCTACCGCGGCTCGAAAGCGATGTCGGTGCTCGTCGGCGGTGCGGCCTCGGTGTTCTTGACGTTCCAGTTGTTCGGCTACCTGCCCGACAGCCAGAAGAGCCTGCACCGCTACACCGACGACGGCGTGGTGCCGCAGGAAGGTCAGGCCGGTCCGGCGCCGGCGGAAGAGCAAGCCCGAGTCGAGCCCGCTCCCAAAGAAGCGCGATGAGCCCGGCCCGGCTGATCGACGGCAAACAGATCGCCGCAGACGTACGCAGCGAGATCAAGCGCGATGCGGCGGTCCTGATCGCGCGCGGCGTGCGGCCCTCGCTCGTCGTCGTACTCGTCGGGGACGATCCCGCGAGCCACGTCTACGTGCGCAATAAGGACAAAGCCGCGGTCGAAGCCGGCTTCGCGGTGCGGACGGTGCAGTTGTCGGCGACGACGACGCAGCGCGACCTGGAACGCGTCGTAGGTGAGTTGAACGAAGACCGCTCGGTGCACGGGATCCTGGTGCAGATGCCGCTGCCGCAGGGGCTGGATGCGCGCGCGATCATCGACGCGATCGATCCCGACAAAGACGTGGACGGCCTGACGCCGACGAACGTCGCCGCGCTCGCGCTCGGACGCGCGGGGCACCGCCCGTGCACACCTGCAGGTTGCCTCGTGTTGCTCGATCGCCACGACATCGCGCTGGAAGGCCGCGACGTGGTGGTGCTCGGGCGCTCGATGCTGGTCGGAAAGCCTTTCCTGCTGCTCGCGTTGGAGCGCAACGCCACCGTCACGATCGCGCACAGCAAGACGCGCGACCTGGCGGCAGTCGTGGCTCGAGCAGACATCGTCGTGGCCGCCGTCGGCCGCGCAGGACTCGTGCGCGGCGCTTGGATCAAACCCGGGGCGGCGGTGCTGGACGTAGGCATCAACCGGCTTGAAAACGGACGAATTCAGGGCGATGTCGATTTCGAGTCCGCACGCGAGCGCGCAGGCTGGATCACTCCGGTTCCGGGCGGCGTCGGGCCGATGACGATAGCGATGCTGCTTTCGAACACGCTCGCCTCCGCGGCGCGCGCCGCAGGCGGCTGACTCACGCCCACATGGTTCCGCCCTACGAAGACGAACACCGCATGCAGACCGGGATGCCGCAGTTCGTGCTGCCGCGCCTGACCAAGGTCGTGCGCCGGATCATGATCGCGAACGTGGCGGTCTTCGTGCCCTTCTTCCTGTGGTGGTACACCGAGGGCAGCATCTTCGGGCTGACGTACTTCGATGCCGTGCGTCAGCTGGGGATGGACTCCGGGCGCTGGGTCGAGAGCTTCCCGCTCGCGCCGGGCTGGCAGATCCTCACGTACGGGTTCCTGCACACGCCGAATACCGCGTGGCACCTCCTCGGCAACATGCTGATGCTGTACTTCTTCGGCACGATGCTGGAGGAGCGCCTCGGCGGACGCAGGTTCTTCCTGACGTACATGGCGGCCCAGATCGTCGGCGCGTTGTTGTTCGTCGTGCCGGCCTTCTTCGGAATGTCGGGCTCGCTCGCGATCGGGGCCTCGGGTGCGGTCTTCGGCGTGATGATCGCAGCCGCAACGCTGTTTCCGAATCAGCGCGTCTTCATCTTCTTTATCCCGGTGAAGATGAAGTGGCTCGCAATCGGCATCGTCGGGCTCGAAGCCTTCGCGGCGCTCGTCGATTTCAAGCAAGGCTCGGACGGCATCGCGCACCTCGTGCACCTCGGCGGGGCCGCCTACGGATTCCTGGCCGTGCGCTTCGGATTGATCCAGAAGGACCCGATCCAGATCCTCGAGCGCAAGCGCGCCGTGATGCAGGTCGCGCGTGAGGCCGACGACGAAGTCCGCATGGATCGCTTGCTGGAGAAGATCCACTCCGAGGGGATGGCCGCCCTCACGCGCTCCGAGAAGGAATTCTTGAAGCGCATGTCGTCGCGGCGCTGAGGCGCAGTGATTGTCCGGGGTTTTCGGACCCTGTAGACTGATCGCCCTTCACCTGAACGCGGGGCTCCAACCGGTTCACCCGCACGCTTCGAGGTGCAGCAGAAAGGCCGCGCGCGACTCGCGCGCACCCCCATGAAATTCCACCGGATCCTCTTCGCGCTCACCTTCGCCCTGCCGCTCGCGCTGGTCCCGTCCGGCACGGCGCGCGCATTCGCAGAGCCCCTGGTCGCGGTCCTCGGCGCTCCGGACGCGGCGTTTCGCGAGAAGTTCAAGAAGCTGATGGAGAAGGACCAGAAGTCCGACATGGAGAAGCTCGTCAAGAGCGAGAGTTCTCATGCGTCGGCCTGGATCAACCGCGCCAACGAGATTCTCTTTGCGCGCCCGGACGATCCCGAGATGGGGCCGTTCCTGGAGCAACTCACGCTCGCCTGGAATGCGGCGCAGAAGACCGCCTACCCCGAAAAGCAAAAGGCCTACTTCGACGGCCTCACCGGGAACAACAAGGACGACCGCGTCGATCTACGTCGCCGCTTCGACAAGGTGATCGGTGAGTTCGAGAGCAACGCCGAAAAGAAGGATGCGTACCTGTACACGCAGATGATCGAGGAGATGGAGATCCTCGGCTTCGCGTTCGAGCAGATCGGCGATCAATACTTCGCCTCCGAGATGTGGCTCGTGTTCGCAGCCTGCCACGACGAGGAACTGCGCGGCCCGGGCGCGGATACGAAGCGCACCATCGCGAGCCTGGAACGCGCGATCGCCGCGCGCGCGAAGCTCGAGTTGACGGACGACAAGAAGGAGGCAGCCGAGAAGCGCAAGGCCGTGCTCTCTGCGAAGAGCGGCGCGAAGCCTTCCGCCGACGCGCCCGGTGAGGGCCCGACACCGACCGCCAATCCGATCAACGTTCCGCTCACATTCGACATGCTCGCGAGTCCGGACGCGTTTCAGCGCCCCAACTACCACGCCGACGATTTCTTCGTGCTGTGGCGCAACGTCGGGCTCAAGGGCAACGACTCGAGCGCCACGCTCGAGGGATTGACGGACGGGCCGAACTTCTATCGCCTGGGAGCGGCCGACGTGCGCATCGATGCCGACGGCGACGGCAAGGCGGACGGACCGAACGACATCAAGGTCATGCTGACGGGCTCCGTCCTGCCGGTGAAGCTCAGCCTGGGGACGGGTGCGGCGGCACGCCCGTGGGCCTTCTTCGCGGTGACGGCCGGCCAGCAGGAGCTGTACCAGGGCATCCAGGTCAACATGTCGCCGACGGACAACCAGCTCGTGCTCTACGGGCTGTCGGCGGCGAGTCTGACGGGGACCCTCGACGGGCAAGCGATTCGGATCATCGACGATTCGATGGATGGTGTGTACGGCAGCGTGCCGCAGACCTACGGCTTCGTCGGTCTGACGAAAGGCTTCTACCAGCCCGACGTGGACTCGTTCGTGGTCGGCAACTCGAAGCGTGCGCGCCCCTGGAGCGAGATCGCGGAGGTCAACGGCAAGTGGTGGAAGTTCGACATGGGCGTGACGGGCGAGAAGATCAGCGCGACGCCGATCAAGACCGACACGGGGCTCCTCAAGCTCGAGTTCAAGGGCCCGAACGCACCCAACTGCTTGATCATGCGCGGCACGGACAAATTGAAGGACAGCTTCTTCGACATCACCGAAGCCGGCTCGAAGGGCGTACAAGTGCCTGTCGGTCGCTACACGCTGTACTACGGTGAGATTCGCAAAGGCAAAAAGCGCCAGATGGAGAAGTGCGTCATCGTGCCGCCGAAGAGTGCGATCAATTACGACGTGACGAAAGGCGGGACGACCGTGGTCACCCTCGGCGCGCCCTTCGGTTTCGACTTCACCTATCGCTACGAGGAGAACAAGCTCACCGTGGTCGGACAGAGTGTCGTCGTCACCGGCTCGATCGGCGAACGCTACGAGCGCCCGTGGCAATCCGTCGCGCACCCCGAGGCCGGTTGGCGCAAGAAGGGCGCGAAGAAGGCCGCACACACGTCCAAAATGCCGCCCGCGATGGGCTACGACAGCATCGAGAAGCACGGCTGGGAATCGGCCTGGTTCCCGCTCGACCACGAGATGGAGGTCAAGGGTGCGGATGAGGTCGAGGTTCAGCTCATCGACAAGAAGCACGACCTGTTCGGCAAGGTCGAATCAGACTGGAAATAAGGTACGCCTACGTGCTCGACATCAAATTCATTCGTGCGCATCCCGACGTCGTCCGTGCGGGTGCCGCAAAAAAGCGCATCGCGTGCGACATCGACAAGATCCTGGCCCTCGATCGCGAGTGGCGCGAGATGACGGTGGAAGTCGACTCGCTGCGACAGGAACAGAAGAACGCCAGCAAGTTGATCGGCGCGGCCGCGCCCGCGGATCGTCCACGACTCGCGGAGGAGCAGAAGCAGAAGAAGGAACTGCTCAAGCAGCGCGAAGCAGCGGTGGAAGTCCACTACAAGGCGCTGCACGAACTCCTGCTGCGCGTGCCCAACGTACCGGCGGAAGAAGTGCCGGAGGGCAAGGACGACAGCGAGAACGTCGAGATCAAGCGCTTCGGAACGCCGCGTACCTTCGACTTCGAGGCGCGCGACCACATCGCGATCGGTGAAGCGCAAGGCTGGCTCGACGTCCTGGCGGGGGCGCGCATCGCCGGGTCGCGCAACTACTTCCTGAAGGGCGATCTCTCGCTCCTCGAAGGCGCCGTCATGCGCTACGCGCTCGACCTGATGGTCAAGAAGGGCTTCATGCCGCTGTCGGTGCCGACCCTCGTGCGCAGCGAGATCATGGTCGGCACGGGTTATTTTCCAGGCGGCGAAGACCAGGCCTACCGCTGTGACGAGCGCGATGATCTATGCCTCGTCGGAACGTCCGAAGTGCCGGTGACCGCGCTGCACCAGGACGAAATCATGAACGCCGCCGACCTGCCCAAGCGCTACGTCGCGCAGTCTTCCTGCTATCGACGCGAGGCGGGCACGTACGGGAAGGACACGCGCGGCTTGTACCGCGTGCACCAGTTCCAGAAAGTCGAGCAGGTGATCGTCGACGTCGCCGACGCCGAGCGCTCGCTCGCGCACCATCACGCGATCGTGGCGAACGCGGAGGAAGTCCTGCAGGCGCTCGAGTTGCCGTACCGCATCGTCAACGTGTGCGGCGGAGATCTGGGACAGCCGCAGATCCAGAAATTCGACATCGAGACCTGGATGCCGTCGCGCGGGAATTATGGCGAGACGCACAGCGCCTCGCGCTTCCACGACTTCCAGGCACGCCGGCTGAACATGCG
Source organism: Planctomycetota bacterium (assembly GCA_016795245.1). Classification (GTDB taxonomy): domain Bacteria; phylum Planctomycetota; class UBA1135; order UBA1135; genus JAEUIA01. Next base: position 24,924 of record JAEUIA010000022.1, read on the forward strand.
CTACCGCACAGCGGAAGGGACGGTGCACGTGTGTCACACGCTGAACAACACCGTCGCGGCCAGCGTGCGCATGCTCATCGCGCTGCTCGAGAACCACCAGCGCCGCGACGGAACGGTCTACCTGCCGCCGGCGCTGCGTCCCTACATGGGCGGTCGCGAGGCGATCGGTCGTCCGATCGCCTGAACCCGGGCACGCCCTGGCCTCACACGCCGCGGATGCGACTACTGCTTGCCGCCGCCGAGCGGATTCGAACCCTGCTGCGGCAGCGTGCCGAGGCCGTCCAGGCCGCGCCCGCCGCCACCGCCGCCGCCGCGCCCGCCGCCGCCTGCGCCAGTCGCGGCGCCGCCGGTTGCGCTCGTCGCGTTGTTCGCCTGGCCCGGCTGGGCGCCCGCTGCGGGCGCGGTCGGGATCTTCGGCACCGGAATCTCTTCTTCGACGCCGCGCAGGCCCTCGGGAAAGCGGATCACGCGCCGGTAGGTGAGCGTGCGGCGTTCGCTGGGCAGGATGATCATCTGTTCGTTCACGAGTCGCGGCGCGAGTTCGAGGATCAGCGTCACTTCGATGCGCGCGGGCAGTCCGATGTGCTCGGCATTGACTTCGGAGCCCCATTCGTCGATCGGCTGCTCGTCGCGGCCGTCGGCGGCGAAGCACTGGATGTCGAAACTCTTCACGCGGTCGTGCAGGAACATGAACACGCCGTCCTCGAACGGGTCGTCGTCGACGCCGAAGTCTTCGCGCCGGTAGATTTCGAGGAACTGGTCGGAGAATTCCGTGCTCGGCCGCAGCCTGTAGCCGACCTCGTTGATGTCGGCCTTCACGAAGCGATCGCTGAGATTCGTCAGCGAGAGGCTGTCTGCAGTGGTGACGAAATCGATGCTGTCGGCGTCCATGCCGAGCAGCACGCGGTTCTTGACGCGCAGGTGGAGTTGTTTCGTGCGGTCGTAGGTGACGACCCCGCGAATGTCGCGCTCGAGCAGGTCCAGGATCGCAGGGCCCGCGAGTTGCGTCTCTTCGATGTTGTGGATCATGTCGCGCGTGTTGCGCGCGGCCGTCAGGATCTGGGTCATCGAGACCATGATCCCGCCCATGATCACCAGAGTGACGAGCACTTCGACGAGCGTGAAACCGGCGCGCCTCGCCGTCTTGGAACCAACCGAGAATCGGATGTTGTGCTTCATTTCGCCGTCGTCCCGCTGGTCGTTCCCGCTGTCTTGCTGCTCGAGCTGTCCGCTTCCGTGTCGCCGTAGACCTGTTTCCAGGGGATCCAACGCTCGAGCACGAGTTCGTTGGGATACTCGGCGTACTTCGGGAAGGTGATCCTGATCTTCACCTTTTCGTAGGGCTCGGGCAGGTCTTCCTCTTCTTTCTGCTTCTGCAGGTCGAGTTCCTTCTGCGTGCGCGGTTTCCAGGAATCGAAGCCGCCGTTCGGATCGGACTCGACGAAAGCCTCGTCACCGACGACGACGTCGTACACGAACGCAGCGTAGCCCTGATCGGAATAGTTGCCCTGCAGACCGAGCTTGATGTCGTCCTGGTACAACCCCGACTCGACCTGGCCGAGCGTGTAGAGCGCGAGTTCGCGCGCCAGCTTGGAATTGCGCGTGTGTGCTGCCGTGGTCTTGGCGTTGTTCAGACCCTGGAGCACGAGGACGAGCCCGATGCCCACGATCACGATCGTGACCGCGACCTCAGCCAGCGTGAAACCGCCGCGTGCCTGCTGACGTGCGCGCATCAGCGGAAGTCCGCCTCCTTGGGCGGGGGGCGCGTGTAGACGCCTTCGTAGTAGTCGATCAGGCCCAAGAGACCCTGGACCTCGATCGTGTAGCGGTTTTCGTAGGGGACCTGGACCAGCACGATGGTGTGCCCCGAGGCGGTTCCGAGCGCGTCGAAGCGCACGTAGACGATGCCCTTCTTGTACTCGATGCCGTCGATCGTGATCGCCTCGAACCGCACGCTCTTCGGGAGGGGCGTCCACTGCAAGGCGAGGCGGTCTTCTTCGCCGACGGCCAGGCCGGAACCGTCCACGCGGAACGGCGTCACGACGCGGTGACGATGCTCGTCGAGGTCGTACTGGATCTGGAAGGTCGCGTTGCGCGCGATCGCTTCCGAGCGCGTGCCCGACAGCGACGACGAAAGGATGCGCACGGCCGAGTGCAGATCCGACTTGGGCAGAATCGCGTTCCAGTTGATGCTCACGATCGTGGCGACGAGCGCCAGGATCACGAGCACGCCCATCATCTCGATCAGGCTGAACCCAGCCTGTGCTCGCGCAGCGCGGCGAGCGGACCGAGGCTGGAAGGATTGCATGGTACGTCCGCGCGCTTTTTCAGCCGCCGTCAACGATGCTCTGGTAATCGATGTCGGCGTCTTCGCCCTCACCGCCGAGCGACTTGTCCCGGCCCATCGTGAAGATGCGCGGCTGGGGCTGACCGGGTGACGGCGGCTCGTATTGGTACTCCTCGTTCCACGGATCCTTGGGGACCTTGGACTGGTTCAGGTAGCGGTGGCCGTTCAAGTCGGGCTGCACCAGGCGCTCGAGGGAGTCGGGGTACTGCCCGTTGTTCGACATCGCGAACTGATCCAGGGCGTCCTTGATGACGGTGATGTCGGCCTTGACCTTGGCCTTCTGGCCTTGGAAGAACTTCTGCCAGACGTTGGGCACGACGATCGTCGCCAGGATGCCGATGATGACGATCACGACCATCATCTCGGCCAGCGTGAAGCCTTTGCGGCGTTGGGTTTGGGAGGTCTTCATGTTTCGCACTCGCTTCGGCGCATCCACGGCGCCGATCTCAGGTTGATCCAGGCCTATTTGACCTGTCCGATCTGCAGGATGGGTAGGACGATCGAAACCACGATGTACCCGACCACAACCGCCAAAAAGATGATCATGATCGGCTCGATCACGGCGGTCATGCGCTCCGTGGCGATGTCGATCTCCTCGTCGTAGGCGATCGCGACCCGGTCGAGCATCTGCTCCAGCTCGCCCGATTGCTCGCCTACCGAGACCATGTAGCCTACCAGAGGGGGGAAGGCACCGGTCTGTTTGAGGGGGGTAGCGATGTCCGTACCCTCCAGGATGCGCACCCGGACGTGCTCGGTGGCGTCCGCGATGACCCGGTTGCCGACGACCTTGCGCGTGATCTCCAGGCTGTTCACGGCTGGGACGCCGCTCTGGAGCAGCGTCGAGAGGGTGCGCGTGAAGCGCGCCACGGCCTGCTTGCGCATCAGGTCGCCCAGGATCGGGATGCGCAAGACGGTCGTGTCCAGCCAGAGCCGGCCCTTGTCGGTCTTGTACACGCGCTCCAGGATGAAGAAGACGAGGGCGACGAGCAGGCCGGCGGCCCACCAGTAGTTCTTGAAGAGATCGCTGATGACGATCAGGATCCGCGTCGGCGTCGGCAAGGTCTGGCCCTGGTCGAGCAACATCTGCGTGATCTTCGGCACGACGACCGTCATCAGGATGCTGACGACGATGAGGCCGATGCCGATCATCATCACCGGATAGGTGAGCGCCGACACGATCTTGCGGCGCAAGGCGCGCTGCGACTGGAGATAGTCCGCCAGACGACGCAACACGACGTCCACGTTTCCGGTCGCTTCGCCGGCGCGCACCATGTTCACGTACAGCTCGCCGAACATCGACGGGTGATCGGACAAAGCGTCGGCCAGGGAGGCACCCTGGTTGATGCGCTCGCGGATCTCGCGGAACATCGTTTCGGTCGAGCGCTGCTCGGCCTGTTCGATCATCGCCTTGAGCGTCTCCGCGAGCGGGATGCCCGAAGCCAGGAGCGTGCCCATCTGACGCGTCGCGCCGGTCAGGATCTCGAGGTTGCGCATGCTCGGCGTCGCGCTCGCGGCGCGCTTCCGGCGCATGTTCTCGAGGAAGCCGATCTTGACGCCCTTCTTCGTCTTCAGCGAGCGGCGCCCGCCCTTCATCTCGACGATCTCGCTGACGAGCAGGTTCTCGCGCCGCAGACGTACGCGTGCCTCGCGCGGCGTGTCGGCGTCGATCACGCCGGCTTGCACGGCACCGCCGGGAGCGTAGGCCTTGTACTCGAAGATCGGCATGTGGGTTCAGCCTGTCAGTCGAGATCGAGTTGCGTGACGCGCAGGACTTCGTCCGGTGTCGTTTGTCCGGACATGACCTTCAGACGACCGTCCTCGCGCAGCGTGATCATGCCGCGCTCGACCGCGCCGCGCTTCATCTGCGCGGCGGTGGCGTTGTTCATGATCTGCGTGCGCAGCACCTCGTCGATCGGCATGAATTCGTAGATCGCGGTCCGGCCGGCGTAGCCCGACTGGAAGCACTCGTCGCAGCCCTTGCCGAAGGCCACGCGCCCGCCCATCTGCTCGGGATCGAGGCCGACCTTGTGCAGCTTCGCAGCCCATTCGTCGTTGATCGGTCCGTAGGTGTGACAGTGCTTGCAGATCGTGCGCACCAGGCGCTGCGCGATGACGAGCACGAGCGAACTCGAGACCAGGTACGGTTCGACGCCCTGGTCGACCATGCGCTGGATCGTGCTCGGCGCGTCGTTCGTGTGCACCGTCGAGAACACCAGGTGACCCGTGAGCGCGGCGCGGATCGCGACTTCGGCCGTCTCGAGGTCGCGGATTTCGCCGACCATCATGACGTCGGGGTCTTGGCGCAGAAACGAGCGCAGACCGTGCGCGAAAGTCAGGCCCTTCTTGACGTTGACCTGCACCTGGCTGATGCCCGGCAGCGAGTATTCGACCGGGTCTTCGATCGTCAGCACGTTCTTCTGCGTGGTGTCGACCTCGCTCATGCCGGCGTAGAGCGTCGTCGTCTTGCCCGAACCGGTCGGACCGGTGACGAGGATGATGCCGTGGCTGTAGTTCAGGTACTCGCGCAGCATCGCGAGGTTCTTCGGCGCGAGCCCGATTTCCTCGAGCGTGTAGACCTTGGAGGTCTTGTCCAGGAGACGCATGACGATGCGCTCGCCGTTCGTGGTCGGCACCGAACTGATACGCACGTCGACCTCGCCGTCGCCGATCTTGATCGTGGCGCGGCCGTCCTGCGGCAGACGACGCTCGGCGATGTCCATCTTGCCCATGACCTTGACGCGGCTGACGATGGCGTCCTGCGCTTTGCGCGGGATCGGATCCATGTCGTAGAGGATGCCGTCGATGCGAAAGCGCACCTGCATGCGGTCGGGGTAGCTCTGGAAGTGCACGTCCGAGGCGCGCAGCTTCAGCGCCTGGAACAGGATCGTGTTGACGAGCTTGATGATCGGCGCCTTGTTGGCGACGTCGAGCACGTCCTCGCCTTCGTCGATCTGATCGGCGAGACCGGCGAAGTTCCCGTCTTCGGCCACGTCGGCCAGCGCTTCGTCGACGCCGTCCGCCTTGTGGCGGTACGCGCGACCGAGCAGCGTCGTGATCTCGAAGCGCGGTGCGAGCACCGGATCGATCTCGGCTCCGAGCATCGCCGACAGATCGTCCATCGGGTGCGGCTGCATCGGTGTGCAGGTCGCGACCTTGAACACGTTGTCGCCCGATGTCTCGAGCGCGACGAGGTTGTAATTGCGCGCGAAGTGCACAGGCACCACGGACACGAATTCGGCCGGCACCTGCGTCCCGTCCAGGGACTTGCGGAACTCGAATCCGAGGTGCTTGGCATAGATCGACAGCAGCGTGACTTCGTCGAGGTAGTCCTTCGCGAGGATCACGCGGTCGAGCGACTCCCCGGACGTCGCCGCGGCGCGCCGACATTCTTCGAGGCGCTCGCGCGAGAGCCCGGCGTCGACGAGCATCTCACCCAGGCTGCCGACCGCACCCGGTGCCGCAGCCTTCGGTCCGGCCATCGGAGAGTTCGGACCCGAGCTCATCGATTGCCTTCGTGCGTGGCGGACGCACCTCGGTCTTTGGACGCGCGCTCCTCGCTCTTCAGGAGATCTTCGACCTTGGCCGGATCGAGCCCGATCGCCGAGTCCTTGACCTCGCCGCGCTCGGGGCCGCGGTAGAGCGGGACCTCGAATCCGCGCATGTCGACGCCGGTGGTCTCGCGGCCGAAGGTCGGATCGATCACACGGATGCGCGTCGCACCGATCGCGTCGGCGGCCGCCAGCTTGCGCTTGTAGGAATACTCGGCCAGGTCGGCGAAGTCATGGTCGCGCATGATGTGTGGCGTCACGAAGAAGTACAGCGTCGTCTTCGAGCCCGAAGTGCTGTTGCTGCCGAACAGGGCGCCGATGATCGGCAGATCCCCGAAGAAGGGGATCGAGCGCCGCTCCGAGCCCTTGTTGTCGGTGATGATGCCGCCGATGACCATCGTGTCGCCGTCCGGCACGTTGATCGTCGTCTGGATCGTGCGCGTCGTGCGCGGCGGCGGGATCGCGCCGCTGACCGAGCCGAGGAAGTTCGAGACCTCAAGCGAGACCATGAGTCGCAGGTAGTGCGACGCGCTGATCGTGGGGGAGATCTCCATCGTGATCCCGGCCTCGACGTACTCCTTGAAGTTCGTCTGCGTCTGGTTGCCGACGCCGCCCGTCGCGGTGATCGTCGTGGTCGGCTGTTCATCCTTGGAAGTCACCTTCGCGCTCTTGTTGTTGTTCACGAGCACGCTCGGCACGTTCAAGACGTTCGTGTCGCGGCGCGTCTTGAGCGCGTTGATCAAGATCGGCAGCGAGAAATCGTCGCCGCGCAAGATGCCGGCCGTGATGCCGCCGAGCGGTGTGCCGCCGTCCGCGCCCTGCACGAGGCGGATGTCGGGGATGCCGTCGCTGTTCGTGTCCTGGAAGGTCGAGAGGCCGAACGACGACACGCCGAACTGGCCGTTACCGCTGCCCGAGATGTCGGCCAGACCCAATTCGACCGTCAGGTTGTACGAGTCCTGGTCGGACAACTCGACGAGCGCGGTCTCGATCAGCACTTGTTCCTGGCGCTGGTCGAGGCGCCGGATCAGTTGCAGGATCTCTTCGTAGCGCGAGCGGTTGGCTGCGATCAGGAGCGAGTTGGTGGACTTGTCGGCCACGACGACGACTTCGTTGCGCGCGGCCGTCGATCCGGTCGCACCCGTGCCGCCGGGCCGGGCCTGACCGCCGGTGCCGGCGCCCGTGCTGACGCGGCTCGCATTGCGGATGAAGTCGTCGAGCGTCTTGGCCAGTTCCTCGGCGTCGACGTTGTCGAGGCTGTAGGTGTGGTAGGTGCGCTCGCCCTGGATCACCTCGACGTCGAGGCGCGCGACGAGTTCCTTGATGCGCGGCATGTCCTCGGGCATCGCCATCACGAGCAGCGAGTTCGTGCGCGAATCGACCAGGATCTTCGATTCGGCCTGACCTGTTGCGAGCGGCGCGGTCACGCCGGTATTGCTGGCTTGTTGTGCGGTACGCGCTTGCGTGGCGCGCTTGCTGGCGTCGAGCAGGTCGGCGATCACCTCGGAGATCTCTTCGGCCGAAGCGAACTCGAGCGGCAAGACTTCGAATTCGGGCGAGACCAGATTCGTCACGCTGGAGGCGTCGTCGACGAACTTCAGCATCCGCACGATCGAAACGACGTTGCTGCCGAAGCCGGTGATGATCAGGCTGTTGCTGTTGCCGACCGGGATGATCTGTTGCGAGGTCGGATCGGTGAACATCTGCCGCATCGAGTTCGACAGGTCGCGCACGTTCGTGTGCGGCAGGTCGACGACGGTCGTGATCGGAACGGCGGGTTGATCGGTGTACTTGTCGAGATCGCTCGCCAACACGTAGACCGCGTCCTTGCGCACGCCGGCTCCGCGGTTGCCTTGCGGCTGCGTCGACTGGATCAGGACGACCGCGAGGTGGTCGGGCCCGATCTTCGTGCAGACGTAGTCGTTGATGATCATCATGATCTGGAAGAACGGGTAGAAGTCGCTCTTCGGGATCGTCTTGTTGCCGTACATGCGCAGCGGCAATCGACCGAGCTGCGCGGCCGTCTCGATCGTGTAGGTGAAGTTGATGCCGGTGACTTCCTGGCACTGCTTCACGAACTGCTCGAGCGTCAGCGCATCCGCACCGCCGGTCTCGTCGAAATTGAGGACGTAGAAATCGCCCGTCTGCTGGATGTTCGGGACCTTGCCGCCGGCTTGCGCGCCGCCCGGTTGGGGCTGAGCTTGGGCGGGGCGATTCGGCGCCTGGGCGAGAGCCGGAGAGGCGAGCAGGGCGAGCGCGGCGGCGAAAGCGATCATGAGCATTCCAACTGGGCGGTTTGTGGGGCCGGCCGTAGCGCTCTATCCCGTTGATGCACCATGGGTTAGATCCTACGCTCGGGGAGCCGTGTGGCGCGCACTCTAGGTCCGCGAGATGTAGGAGTCAAACAGGCGAAACAGGGAAAGTAGCACGCCGGCTGAATCGGAGGGTTGGGACGGCGACTGGAGCGAGAACTTCCCCGACATCGGTCGCAGCCTGCGATCGGGTCATTCTTTCCTGCCTACGCGCCCGCCCGATTCCCTCCGAGCGTGCGCCATTGTATTCTCGACCGCTCGTCATGCGCCTCAGCGAACTCTTCCGAGCCGAGGACGTCCTGGTCGGCTTCGCGCCTCCCGACAAGTGGGGAGCGATCCGGCAGATGGTCGATCATCTCGTGCAGCGCGGCCGTCTCAAGGCCGATGCGGGAGCGGTCATCACCGAAGCGGTGATCGCCCGCGAGCGTTCGATGTCGACCGGGATGGAGCACGGCATCGCCATTCCGCACGCAGCCGTCGACGCGGTCGACAGCGTGGTCGCGTGCATGGGCATCGTGGCCGCACCCGAGGGCCTCCCGTTCGAGAGCATCGACGGCAGACCGGCGCGGGTCGTCGTCCTGCTCGTGATTCCGAAGTCGCAAAAGTTGTTGCACATCCGCACGCTCGCGGACATCGCGCGCGTGCTGCACCGCGATGCGGTGCGCGAGCAGTTGATCGCCGCCGGCACGAGCGCCGAAGCCTGGGCGGCGCTGGCCGAAGGCGACGCCGCCAAGCGCGGTTGAACTCGACCCTGGTCGTGGGCGCGCGCGGAAGTCCCTGGATGCTGCGCGGCGCGGCCGCCTTTCTCGCCGGTGCCTCCGGACTCGCCCTGCAGAGCCTGCTCGTCTCCGCCGGCGGCCTCGCGCTCGGCTACGGGGGCTCGGTCGCGATCGGACTCGCGTTGTGGCTCGCGGCCTGGGCGGTGGGCGCCTTTTGCTCGCGCCGGAGTTGGGGCGCGCACGCGCACGCGCCGCTTTGGATCGGAACCGCTCTGCTCGTGGTCGCACCGGCGTCGGTCTGGGCCGTGTTGTGGGCCGGATCCGAGCTCGCCGGCCGCGGATCCGCGCTGCTCGTCGCCGCTTGCGCTCTGAGCGTGCCGGCGTTTCTGCAGGGCTTCTTCCTGCCGATCCTGGCGCGCGGCACGGCGCAGGTCGGGGGTCTGTTCGCGCTCAACCTGCTGGGCTGCTTCGCGGGCGCGTACGGGATCGCCGATGGGGTCGTGGGCGAGGGCGGGCGACTGTGGGCGGCGGCAACAGCCGGAGTCGCCGGTCTGGCTGCGGGACTCTGCGCGCTCGCCGCTGTGCGCGCGAGCTCGTCCGCGAGTGTCGCGCCGAGGGCGCACGCAGACCAGCTGTCGCCGGTGCGCGCCGCGCTGGTCGTGGGGTTGGCGGTGGCGTGGATGTCGGCGCTCGAGTGGCTGCTCTTGCGTCTCGGAGTCCTGTGGTTCGGCGGCATGCAGAACGCACTCAATGTGGTGTTGTGCGCGTCGCTCCTCGCCCTGGCGCTGGGTGCGGCCTGCTTGCCGCCCCTGGTCGCGCGCCGGCGTCACGCCTTGCCCACGCTGCTCTGCGTGTGTGCGCTCGGGTCGCTGTGGCCTTTCGTCGCGGCGCCGGCTCTAGCATCTCTGGCCCAGAGCCCCGTGTTCGTGCGCGCGCTGGTCCTGTGCGGTCCGGCGCTGCTCGGATTCGGTGCCGTGATTCCGTTGGTGCACGCGCGCGTCGCCGCGAGCGGAGACAGCGGCGACCGTCTCGCGCGACTCCTGTTGCACGAAGCCTGGGGAGCGGTCCTCGGCATTCCGCTCGTGCACTTCGTGGTGGTGCCGCAGTTCGGTCTGAACGGCGCGCTCGCCCTGGGCCTCGTGTTCGGTGCGACGGCTCTCTGGGCCGCGGCCGGCGGCAGAGCGGTGCGCCTCATCGTCGTACCGATCCTCCTTCTCGCCGCGCTCGCGACGCAACTGCCGACGCCCGCGCGAGCTTCGGCGCCGCTCGCGAATCCGGCCTTCACCTTGCTCTCGTTGCGCGAGGATCGCGAGTTCGCGGTCGCCGTGGTCGACGACGGCCGTCTGGGTGAGCGCACGTTGTTGACCGACGGATTCCGCGCGGCCGGAACCGGGCGCGAGTACCTGTACATGGAAGCGCTCGGACACCTGCCGCTGCTCCTGCACCCCGCGCCGCGCCGAGTGGCCGTGTTGGCGTTGGGGACGGGGACGACGCTCGGCTCGGTCGCGCTGCACACGGAAGTCGAGCGCATCGACGTGCTCGAGATCTCGCGCGCGGTGGTGGAGGCTGCGCCGTTTTTCATCGAGAAGAATCACGGCGCGCTCAGCGAAGGCCTGCCCGGCCTGTGCGCGGACGACGACGGCGTGGCGCGCGTCGTCGTGCGCCTCGGCGACGGTCGGCGAAGCCTCGCTACCGCGCCCGACACGTACGACGTGATCACGATGGAGCCGCTCCTGCCGGACTCGCCGTTCGCGGTCTACCTGTACACGCGCGAGTTCTACGCCATCGCGCGTCGCGCGCTGCGCGCCGGTGGAATCGTGTGTCAATGGGTGCCGCCGCACGCGCTCGAACCTGTGACTTTCGACGCGGTGCTGCGCGCCTTCGGCGGCGCGTTCGAATGGTCGGGAGTGTGGGTGTTCGGCACGCAGGTCGTGCTCATCGGGGCGGCGCACGAACCTGAACTCGAGGCGGCGCGCTGGAGCGGCCATGATGAGCGCTTGGACTCCGCCTTGCAGAGGCTAGGCCTCGGTTCCGCGCTAGAAGTTGCCGCGCGCTGGTGCGGTCCGGCGCCCGAACCGGATGCGAGCGCGCGCAGTTTGAGCGACGCCGACCCGTGGATCGTGTACCGCCCGCGCAGACGCGGCGCAGCGTTGCTGCTGGATCTGCCGCAGAACCTCGCGCAGACCGATGCGGTCGAACATGCGCTCCCCAGCGACTGGTGTCGTGACCAGCGCGCGGGCGCGCTGCACGCCGCCGCCGGTCAGCGGGCGTTGCGCGGCGCGCGGCGTGCGCACGCCTTCGCCGAAGCCGAACTGCGTCAGGCCTACGCACCGGAGTCGACCGCTCCGGAGTTCGACGCGCTGCTCGCCGCCGCGCGCCGCCTCCTGGGCGACGATCCCGATCTCGCCCGTTTCGTGGACGAGGTCGCGTTCGTGGCCGAGTTGCAGCGCGGGTTGGCTGCGCTGGGCGCGGGTTCGGATCGAGTCCACGCCGAGGCCGCGCGCCGGCCGCTCATCGCGGCGGCAAAACTGCGGCCCGAGCGAGCGGACGTGCATCTGTACGCCGCCGTGGCTCTGGATCGCGCGGGTGCGGAAGCTATCGCTTTGGAAGCTTTGAAACTGGCGCTGGAGCTGTGTCCCGGACTCGCGCGCACGAATGAGGCTCGCATCGCACGGCAGCTCGGACTATCCGCTGCGCTCGAAGCGCGCGCGCAGGCCGAAATAACAGCCCGTTGAACGCTGCCTGTTCGCTTTGAGTTCAACCCCGATGTGCCCCTGTCTATCGTCGGGCCCAAGGGGCAAGATCACGAACGTCGCGACCCTTCCCTGGAATCGATCATGCGCACACGCAACACACTCATCGTCGGCCTGGCGTTCGCCGGACTCGCCTTCGGCTTCGCGCGCCCCGAACTCCCGTACGAGAAGATCGCGCGCGATTTCGCGGCGGCCAACGGGCTCGGCGACGCTGCGCCGGAGTCGCTCAAGTACGAGGACGTGCTGGCGAAGAGTTTCGTGAAGCTCGAGCTGGGCGCCTTCGACGTGCGCTTCCCGCGCTCCGCGCTCGCCACGCACGGTGAAGAGTTCAAGACCTGCGCCGCGGCACTCGTCGCCGCGCAGGAGGAATTCGTCGACTGGCTCAACCCGAACACGGTGGACAAGGCGCTGCGCGACGATCTCAAGGTTCTCACGGCCTGGGTCAAATCCTGGCGCACGCAGTCGCTGGCGCGCGGCAAGTCGGGCGAAGAGAGCGACGTTGCCAAACTCGTCGGCGCCACACCCGCGCAATTGGAGGCGTCCAAGCACTTGTTCAACGCCTTGGCGAAAGGCGAAGCGCTGGGCCCCGCGCGCGAGGTTGCGTTGCATCCGCGGTTGATCCTCTTGCCGACGCGCAAGCTGTTCAGCGAGTTCGTGTTCTTCACCGGCTGGATCGCGAGCGACATGCGCGGCTTGTTCTGGCTCGAGAACGTGCCCGACTGGACGCAGTGCTACGTCGTCGACGATCAGCTCATCGCGCTCGAGTACGGCATCGCGAACCGTCCGCCGAACGACTACACCTCGGGCACCTCGATGGACCTCCTGCTTCAGCAACAAGTCGCGCAGCTCGGGACCAATTCGCTGCTGCTCGCGCACTACAAGGAGCGCGTCCCGGGCGCCTTCATCGGCGGCTTGTCGATGAACCTCGTGATCGACACCTACGGCAGCGTGCAGACGCGCGTCGACGGCGACACGCGCTCCAAGGTCACGCAGAAGCGCGACGTCTTCGTCGCCGGCGGCGCCAGCGAAGGCGGCTTCCTGGCCAAGAACTCGGCCGAGACGAAGTGGCGCGAGAACGGGGGACGCGACCACTTCATCCCGACGCTGCGTGCCGCCCAGGAAGACGGCAACAAGCTGGCCAAGGACTCGAAGCAGAAGAACCTCGTCTTCGCGGTCCGCTCCGACGACGGCGGCGACAAGTGGGCGGCGATCGCGCCGTTCTTCAGCGAGGCCGGGCCGGAGCACAAGCCGGCCGCCAAGTTCGAAGGCGACTACGCCGAGTTCCTGCGTGCGTACAAGAGCGCCTTCATCTACTGGTTGCAGACCAAATCGCAGAGCAATGAGAAGGCTTCCCGCGAAAAGTTCGCACTGCTCCTCAGGAAGCTCGACGATCCCAACATGGCGGTCGATTTCGAGTCCGTGTTCAAGGACGTGTACGACGGCGCAGCCCTGTCCGCCCCCGATGCGGACAAGGAGTCGCTCGAAGGCCGGTTCCTGATCTGGTTGTCGCGCCAGCGCTGACGCGCCTGGCCGCCGCAGCGACTTTTTCTACGGGCTCCTAGGCCCACTCCGGCAGGCGCGCCTCGATCGCCGCGCGGATCTGGCGCGCCGTGCGTTCGTAGTCGGCGCGCGTGCCGCCGATCGGATCGGAGATGTTCACTCCGTTCGGATCGAGCAGCAGGACGAGCTTCGAGCGCCCGGGCGGGAGGATGCGGCGCAACTCGTCGACGTGACTCGCGGTGAGTCCGTACACACGGTCCATGCGCGTGGTTTCCTCGAGCGTCGCGGAGCGCGAGCGGTGTCCCGACAGATCGATGCCGTCGTCGGCCAGGACGTCGACGGAGAACTGCGAGGCCGGCGCGCCGTTCGCGGCTTGGACGCCCATCGACTGGACGCTGAAACCGAAGTCCGCCAGTCCCTTGGGATCGGTCATCAAGCGTTTCGCGAGCAGTTCGCGCGCCAGCGCCTCGGCCATCGGACTGCGGCAGGTGTTGCCGGTGCACACGAACGCGAGCTTCAAGCCTGCGACGGCGCGCAGTTGCTCTGGAGTGAAAAGGCCCGCCCGCAGCAGTTCGAAACGGCCGCGTCCGAGCCGCAGCACGCTCGAAGCCTCGCCCATGCGCGAGGGCCCGCCGTCGACGACGATCTCCACGGCGGATTCGAACTGCGCTTCGACTGCATCCGCGTCGGTGGCGGGCGCGCTGCCGTGGCGATTCGCGCTCGTCATCACGACCGGGAAGGGCAGGTCCGCGAGGATGGCGCTCGTGGCCTTGTGCGCGGGCACGCGCACGCCGGTCCAATCGTCGCGCGCCACCCGTTCCAGCCCGGACGGAACTCCGGGCAAGACCAGCGTCAGCGGGCCGGGCCAGTAGCGCTCCGCCAGCCGGCGCGCCATGGGCGACAGCGCGGGGAAGGCGTCCAAGGCACGCGCATCGCCGGCGTGCCAGGTCAGCGCCATGTCCGTCGGGCGGTCCTTGGCTTCGACCAGGCGCGCGAGCGCCGCGGCGTCGTCCGCGCGCACCGCGAGACCGTACACGGTCTCCGTGGGCAGCGCCGCCAGACCGCCCCGTTCGAGCACGTCGCGCACGCGGCGGACGATTTCGGGGGCGGGCGTCTCGTCCAGGACGCGGGCGCGTTCTCGAGCAGTGCTCATCGTGGGGCGCTCGGCTCGGGCGTGGTCGCGCGCAAGCGGCAGCGTTAGCCTATCGGACGATCGACGGGCTTTCACCCGAACCATCATGGAGGTTTCGAAAGACGACAAGCGCGCGAACCCCGAGCCGGAGAGCGTCGAGCGCGCCGCGGAGGTCGCTCGCACGGTCGAGCGCTCGGCCGCGACGGAGCGCATGCTCGCGAGCCTCGCGGCGGGCCTGGCCCACGAAATCAAGAATCCCTTGTCCACGATGGCGATCAATCTGGCGCTCCTGGAGGAGGAATGGGGGCGCGGGCGCGAGGGGGGGGAGCCCAGTGCGCGCGAGAAGCGCGCCTTGAAGCGCGTCGCCACGCTGCAGCGCGAGATCTCGCGCCTCGAGACCATCGTCGAGGATTTTCTGCGCTACGCGCGCGGCGGCGTGGTCAATCGCTCGCCCCGCGATCTGTGCCAGGTCGTGCGCGAGACGCTGGAGTTCGTCGAGCCGGAAGACACCCTGCAGGGCATTCGCCACCACGCGGAACTGCCGGTGGGGTTGCCGCTCGTGATGCTGGACGACGGCGCCTTCCGCCAGGCGCTCTTGAACCTGTTCGTGAACGCGCGCCACGCGATGCCCATGGGCGGCGAATTGATCGTGCGCGTGCAACGCAGCGGGAATCAGGTCGAACTGTCGGTCACCGACACGGGCGTGGGGATGCCGCCGGACGCGCTCGAGCGCTGCTTCGACGTCTACTGGTCCACCAAGAAGGGCGGTACGGGTCTCGGGCTCTCGACGACGCGCCGCATCGTGGAAGAGCACGGCGGGCACATCACGGTCATCTCCGAGCCCACGCGCGGCACGAGCTTCTCGATCTTCCTGCCGCTGATCGTCGAGATTCACAAGCAGCGCGGACCTGAGGAAAGAGCATGAGTGGGGAGAGCGACAAAGCGTTGCGCATCCTGATCGTCGACGACGACGAAGATCACGCCGAGGCGCTGGCCGACGCGCTCGAAGTCGAGGGCTACACCTCGACGATCGCGACGTCGGGCGAGGACGGCATCGCCAAGATCTCCGAATCGACTTTCGACGCGGTGCTGACGGACCTCGTGATGCCCGATCGTTCGGGGATCGAGGTCTTGCAGGCCGCGATGAAGCTGCAACCCGACGTGGCCGTCCTGCTCGTCACGGGTCACGAATCCGTGCGCACTGCCGTCGACGCGATGCGCAACGGTGCGGCCGACTACCTCGCCAAACCCGTCGACATCGGCGAGTTGCGCACACGCCTCGCGCGCGCGATCGAATCGGTGCGCTTGCGCCGGACCAACACCGAACTGCAGCGGCAGATCGACAAACGCTTCGGTTTCGAGGGCATTTTGGGCCAATCGCCGGAGATGCAGCGCGTGTTCGACGTCTTGGGCCAGGTCTCGGGCACCAGCGCCACCGTGCTGATCCTGGGCGAGAGCGGCACCGGCAAGGAACTCGTCGCGCGCGCGATCCACCAGAACAGTCCGCGCGCGAAGAAGAATTTCGTCGCGGTCAACTGCGCGGCGCTGTCGGAGGGGTTGATCGAGTCCGAGTTGTTCGGTCACGTCAAAGGCGCATTCACCGGCGCCGTATCGGCCAAGGACGGGCGCATCGTGTACGCCGACGAGGGCACGTTGTTCCTCGACGAAGTCGGCGACATGCCGCTCGCGACGCAAGCCAAGCTCCTGCGCGTCCTCGAGACGCGCGAAGTCCAGCCGGTGGGCGGCAATCAGGTGCACAAGGTCGACATCCGCCTGCTGTCGGCGACGAACCGCGATCTGGACGCGATGGTCAAGGAGGGGACTTTCCGCGAGGACCTGCTCTACCGTCTGCGCGTCGTGACACTGAAGCTCCCGAGCTTGCGCGAACGCAAACTCGATCTGCCGCTCTTGATCGACCATTTCATCGTCGAGTTCGCGCGCACGCACGGACGCAACGTGCGCGGGATCTCACCCGAAGCGCGCACGCTCCTGGCGCGCTACGAATGGCCCGGCAACGTGCGAGAGCTGCGCAACGTGATGGAGAACATGGTGTTGCTCGCGCGCGGCGACGTGCTCGAAGCCGACGACGTGCCCGAGCAGGTGAACCAGTCGGCTCCGGCCAGGTTCACGGGCCACGGGTTCGACCTGGCCGGCCGCTCGTTGGCCGAAGTCGAGCGCGCGTTGATCGCCGCGAACCTCGAACTCTCGGGCGGCAACCGCGAGAAAGCCGCCAAGATCCTGGGGATGGGCGAGCGCACGCTGTACCGCAAGCTGAAGGAATACGGGCTCTCCTGAACCCCTGCCAGCGCGGCAGACCCGCGCGGAACGAGCCGGGGAGCCTGCCAGTCCGGCAGGAAGGGCCCGGCGACGGTGACGCGGTAAGGCCTTATGCAGTAATGACTTCTGTCGCCTCCGAGGGTGGCACGCCGTTTGTCTAAGGGGGGAGGCGAAAGGACACCCAAGACTCATGGCTCAACAAGGCAAGATCATCGGAATCGACCTCGGCACGACCAACTCCGTCGTGTGCGTGATGGAGGGCGGCGCCCCCGTCGTCATCCCCAACGCCGAGGGCGGTCGTACCACCCCGTCGGTCGTCGCGTTCCAACCCGACGGTGCCGTCCTGGTCGGCGCGCCGGCGAAGCGTCAGGCGGTCACGAACCCCACGCGCACGATCGCTTCGATCAAGCGCTTCATGGGGCGTCGCCACCACGAAGTCGCGATGGAAGAAAAGAACGTGGCGTACAAGCTCGTCGGCGGAGCGGACGAACTCGTCAAGGTCGAGATCGACTCGAAGCGCCTGACGCCGCCCGAGATCAGCGCCAAGGTCCTCGGTTACTTGAAGGAAGCGGCC
This sequence comes from Planctomycetota bacterium, assembly GCA_016795245.1. Taxonomy (GTDB): domain Bacteria; phylum Planctomycetota; class UBA1135; order UBA1135; genus JAEUIA01. Next base: position 42,086 of record JAEUIA010000022.1, read on the forward strand.
GAGTCCTATCTCGGCGAGAAGGTCACGCGCGCGGTCATCACCGTGCCTGCGTACTTCAACGACGCACAGCGCCAGGCGACGAAGGACGCCGGCACCATCGCCGGTCTCACCGTCGAGCGCATCATCAACGAGCCGACGGCGTCCGCGCTCGCCTTCGGTCTGGACAAGCAGAAGTCGGGCCGCATCGCGGTGTTCGACTTCGGCGGCGGCACGTTCGACATCTCGATCCTCGAGATCGGCGACGGCGTGTTCGAAGTGCTCGCCACGAACGGCGACACGCATCTCGGTGGCGACGACTTCGACAAGGCGCTGATCGATCACGTGGCTGAAGAGTTCAAGAAGTCCTCGGGCATCGACGTCCGCAAGGACCCGATGGCCATGCAGCGCCTCAAGGAAGCCTGCGAGAAGGCCAAGATCGACCTGTCCTCGATGCCGCAGACCGACATCAACCTGCCGTTCATCACGGCGGATGCGTCGGGTCCCAAGCACCTTCAGGTCGGCATCACGCGCTCGAAATTCGAAGCGCTGATCGACGGCCTCATCGACCGCGCCAAAGGCCCGTGCTTGCAGGCCTTGAAGGACGCCGGCATCGACACGAGCAAGATCGACGACGTGATCCTCGTCGGCGGATCGACGCGCGTTCCCGCCGTGCAGGCGCTCGCCAAGAAGATCTTCAACCGCGAACCGAACCGCGGCGTCAACCCGGACGAAGTCGTGGCCCTGGGCGCCGCGATCCAAGGCGCGGTGCTGGCGGGCGAGGTCAAGGACGTCGTCCTGCTCGACGTCACGCCGCTCTCGCTAGGTATCGAGACGCTGGGTGGCGTGTGCACGAAACTCATCGAGAAGAACACCACGATCCCGTCCAGCAAGAGCCAGGTGTTCTCGACCGCGAGCGACAACCAGCCGAGTGTCGAGATCCACGTCTTGCAGGGCGAGCGCGAGTTCGCGCGCGACAACCGCACGCTGGGCAAGTTCCACCTCGACGGCATCGCTTCGGCACCGCGCGGGATGCCGCAGATCGAAGTGACCTTCGACATCGACGCCAACGGCATCTTGAACGTCAAGGCCGTCGACAAGGGCACCGGCAAGCAGCAGTCGATCCGCCTCGAAGCCTCCTCGGGCTTGTCGAAGGAAGAGATCGAGCGCATGCGCCGCGATGCCGAAACGCACGCGGCTGAGGACAAGGCGAAGCGCGAGATGGTCGATCTGAAGAATCAGGCCGATCACGCCGTGCACGAAATCGAGAAGCAGCTCACGGAGCACAAAGCCAAGCTGCCCGCCGATGTCGTGTCCGAGATCGAAGCGGCGCGCGACGCCTTGAAGACGGCTGCGCAAGGTGCGGACAAGGCCGCGCTGCAAACGGCGCTGTCCGACCTGCAGACGAAGGCGCAGAAGATCGGCGCCGCGGTCAACGCACAAGCTCAGGCGGCGAGCGGCGACGAAGCACCCCCGCGGGCTGAGGGCAAGTCGGGCTCGAAGAGCGACGACGAACCGGTCGACGCCGATTTCGAAGTCAAGGCCTGAGCGCTTCGGGCACCTGAAGTCCGCGCGCGGCGCCGGTCTAGGACCGGGGCCGCGCGCGCTCGTTTGCCGGCAGTTCCGCCGCTAGTCCTGCGGGTCTGACTCAAGGGCGGCCGCGACGGCGCGAGCGCTCTTCGCCGCGGCGTCGGCGGACTTGCACACGGCGTGCGGTCGCAACCGAGCGCACGAGCGGAAGCGCACGAGGGACTGGGAACGTGTGTGTCCCTGGCGCGCGCCACATGGACTGCAGCAACTGGTACAGGCTTTGCTTCCGCACGCACGAAACCCTCGGGGATCGTCGGTGAGCCTTGTCTGCCAGGTCCGGTTCGCCGGCGATCCCCAGTTTCATTCCCTCGCGCCGCTCTCTTTCGTGTTGAGTCGCGTTTGAGGGCGCACCCTCGCACCGCTACTGTGTCCGCGTGATCTCCGTATCTCACCTCACGCGCACGTTCGGCGACTTCACCGCGCTCGACGATGTCTCCTTCGAGATCGCGAAGGGCGAGGTCGTCGGTTTCCTGGGGCCGAACGGCGCAGGCAAGACCACGACGTTGCGCATCCTGGCCGGGTATCTGCCGGCGACCTCGGGCACGGCGCGCGTCGCCGGATTCGACGTCCTGCGCGACTCGATCGAAGTGCGCCGGCGCATCGGGTACCTGCCCGAGTCCGTCCCGCTCTACCGCGAACACCGCGTGATCGAGATGCTCGAATTCCAGGCGCGTCTGCACGGCATGTCGCGCGCGGACACGCGGCGCCGCGTGGGTGAGGTGTTGCAACAGGTCGGCCTCACGGACCGCAGCCGCGACCTCGTGGGGCATCTCTCGCGCGGCCTGCGTCAGCGCGCGGGTCTGGCGGTCGCGCTGTTGCCCGACCCCGAGGTCCTGATCCTCGACGAGCCGACCAGCGGACTCGATCCCCTGCAGCGCATCGAAGTGCGCGCGCTGGTGCGCGAATTGGCTACCAAGCACACGGTCATTCTCTCGTCGCACATCCTGCCCGAGATCGAGGCCACCTGTCCGCGCGTCGTGATCTTGCACGAAGGCCGGCTCGTCGCCGACGGAACCCCCGACCAATTGGTGCGCGCGCACAGCGAGATCAGCCACGTGCGCCTCGAAGCCGTGCTCGGCGCCGACGCGCCGAATGCCGCGAAGTTCCTGCGCGCCATCGCGGGCGTGCGCGAGGTCGTGGACCGCGGGCGCCTGGGCATCCACCATCAATTCGACATCGTGTGCGACGAAGATCTGCGCGAAGACGTCGGTGCACTGGCCGCGGCGCGCAAGTGGGCGCTGCGCGAACTCTCGTGGCGACGGCCCACATTGGAGCAGCTCTTCAGCCGTATCGCGATCGGCGGATCGGCAGTGACTGCGGCGCACCCACCCGGCAGTTCCGCGGGGACCGCGGACCCCGCGACAACCGCAGGCACGGCGTCCGTGCCGCTGCACGTCTCACTCCCGCTCTCGAGTGCCGCCCCGCAACCCGGTAAGTCCGCGCCGGCGAAGATCGTCTACAACCTCAATCCCTTCGATCAGGGCGCAACGCGCCATCTCGGCACACCCAAGGCCGTCGAAGGCCAGACACCCAGCGCCGCCGAACAACGCGCGCGCGAATCCGGCGGCGAATGAACGCAGCATGAGAGGTGTGTTCGCCATCTACCGGCGCGAAATGGCCGGGCTGTTCTTCGGGCCGCTGGCCTGGGCCGTATTGGCGCTGGCGTTCTGCTTGAACGGCTATCTGTTCGTGCTCTACCTGAAGAGCCAGGCCGGCGACGTCGACGTGGCCGTGCGTCTCGCGTTGGGTGAATCGTGGGCGTTCTGGATGTTGTTGATCCTCGTGCCGCCGCTCTTGACGATGCGGATGATCAGCGAGGAATCACGCAGCGGCATCCTCGAGTTCCTGTTGACCGCGCCGATCTCGGATGCGGCCGTCGTCACCGGCAAGTTCCTGGCGGCCACGAGCTTCATGGCGATCCTGTGGGCGAGCGTTTTCCTGTACGCCGCCGTCACGGCGTCCTTGGGCGTGTCCGTGGACCCCGGAGTCTTGATCGGCGGCTACACCGGTGCCGTGCTGGCTTCGGCCTTGTTCACCGCCGTCGGGTTGCTCGCGAGTTCGCTGACGAACACGCCGGTGTTGTCGGCCTTCGCGGCCGTGCTCGCGAATCTCGCCATCGTGATCGCGCCGCTCTTGTCGAACCTCGCGGACGATCCGGTCGTGCGCCGCGCGATTCGTCACATCGACGTGATCGACCACCACTCGAACTCCTTCCTGCTCGGGGTATTCGACACGGCGTATGCGCTGTTCTTCGTGGCCTGGACGGCGCTCGTCTTGTTCCTGACGGTGCGAGCGCTGGAGACGCGGCGATGGGCGTGACGATCCAATCGAGCGCTTTCGAGAAGCGGCGCGCGCGGCGTGCGCGTCTCGCGACGTTGGCACAGGTCGCGCTGGCGGCGCTGTTGGCGTTGGCTGCCGTATTGCTCATCACGTGGCTCTCCGAGCGCCGTGGATTCCGCGCGCGCTTCGACCTCACGCGCTCGGCCGAGAACACGCTCGATCCGGTCTCGGTGTCCGTGATCGAGAAGCTGCCCGTCGAGATCGCGATCGACGTCTTCTTCCGCGGCGCCGATCCGCCGTTGAGCGGAGAAGTCGCCAAGGCGCAGAACCGCATGCGCAAGCTCTTGCGGCGCGCAGCCGACGAATCGGGCGGGCGTATCGTGATCGAAGACCACGACCTGTCGAACGTCGCCCGCCTGCCCGCGCGCGCGCAGGCGCGGATGGGGGAGTTGAAGATCACGGCGCTCGAGCCCGGCGGGATGCTGGTCGTCTCCGCCGGCACGCGCCGCGAACTCGTGCGGTTGCGTCCCGACATCGCCGATCTGGATCCAGGTCAGCCGGGTGGACCGGGCGTCCACTACCAGCCGCCGCGCACCGTGAGTTTTCGCGGGGAAGAGGCGCTGATGAGCGCGCTCTTGAAGGTCAGTCTGGCCACGACGAAGAAGGTCGTCTTCACGCAAGGACACGGCGAGCCCGATCTCGTGTCCGTCGATCATTACGGTCTGTCGCTCTTGAAAGGTGAACTCGAAGGCGACGGCTTCGAGGTCGTCACGTGGGACGGTGCGCGCGCCGGACCTCTGCCGGCGGATTGTGATGTGCTCGTCGTGCTCGGTCCCGAACAGGTCCTCACGAGTGCGGAGAGCGCCGACGTGCGCAAGTTCGTCGACGCCGGCGGGCGCCTGATCGCAGCGCCCGGCGTGCGACCGCTCGCGGGCGAGGGCAGCCTCGCTGCGCTTCTCGCCGACTACGGCGTGCGTCTCTTAGCGCGCGGCGTCGTGGCCTATCCGCTGCCCGCGACGGCGGGCGGAGCGCCGCACTACGGACTCGAAGAGTGCGGTGATCTGGCGATCGGCTTCGAAGGCATGCCGGCATTGAATCCGATCACCGAACCTCTGCGGCGCTCGGGGAGGCGCGTGCTCATGCGCGGCGCCCACGTCTTGGAGCGCGCGGAGTCCGACGGTGCGACGCCGGTTTCGGTGCGCGATCTGCTGCGCTCGCCCGAAGATTCCTGGCACGAGTTGCCGCTCCCCGGCACCGAGGATCGCTTCGATTGGAAGCCCGAGAACGACAGCGAACGCGGCCGTTTCCTGGTGGCGTTGCAGGCCTCGTTCTCGCCGCGCGCGAAGCCGCCCGAGCGCGCGAACGACGACGGGCGTTCGCGTCCGGAGTCCCGCATCGTCGTCATCGGCTCCAAGGATTCGTTCCAGAATTATCTGTTGCCGAGCAACCGCGACTTCATCTTGAACTGCTTCAACTGGGCCGGCTCGCGCGAATACCGCGTCAAAGTGTCGAAGACGAACCCCGAAGCGCGCCGTATCGACGTCAAGAGCGAAGGCAGTCTCGCGCGGGTGACGTGGATTGCGCTGTTCGGATTGCCGCTGATCTCTGCCGTGCTCGGGATCGCCACCGTGTGGCGGAGGAACCGCCGATGAGTCGTCTGACATTGCTGCTGCTCTTGGTGCTGGTCGCAGGTCTCGGTTACCTCGCGTGGCGCCAATCGCAAGCGGACGCGACCTGGGTCAAGGACAACGACGTCCCGCTCTTCCCTGGGTTGGCCGTGAACGACGTCGCCGCCGTGCGCATCGACAATCTCGAGCGCGGGGCGCAGATGCGTTTCGAGCGCGATGCCAAACTCGGGTGGATGATGGTCGATCCGGTGCGCGTCCGGGCCGAGAGCGGCATCCTCGACCTGCTCGTGAAGAGCGCCGTCGAGCGCAGAGCCACGCCGATCGCGGAATCCGAGATCGACACGCAGCGACTCGGCTTCGAGCCGCCGCGCTTCGTGCTCGAGTTCATCACCGCCACAGGCGAGCGCAGCCGCATCGACGTGGGAGCGGCGGATCTGGATCGCAACCGCGTCTACGTGCGCATCGGCGGCAAGATCATGCGCGCCGTGCGCGACTTCGAGACGATGCTCGACCTGGGCGCCGAGGAATACCAATCGCACTACGCGACGACGCTCGACGCGCGCAACATCGCCGAGTTGCACCGGCGCGGGACGATGCGTTTCCCGGGCAGCACGGAAGAGGTCGACGTGACCTTGGATGCGCTGCTCGACGACGGGCAATGGCGCTCGACCGCTCCGGTCCACGCGCTGCTCGATCCCGTAGGCATGGCGATCCTCGCGCAAGGCGGGGCGAGCCTGCAGTTCGATCATCTGGTGCCCACGGGCGGCGCGCCGCTCGCAGCGTTGGGTCTGGATCCGCCGGCATTCCAGATCGAGTTTCAAGAGGCACGGGGCGAGAGCGCCACGCTGCTGCTCGGTCCGAGCGATCCGCTGCGCCCGGCGCAATGGAACGGAACACGCGTCGGCGAGAACACCGTCTGGCGCATCCCGTCGGATCTGGCGCTCGCGCTGGCGACCAGGATCGACGATCTGCTCGACCACCGCATCCATCGCCTCGGGCGCGAGGAGATGGCGGAGATCCAGCTGTCGAGCGCGCACGGCGAAGTGCGCCTCCAGAGTTCGCGCCTGGGTTGGGCGGTCTCGGAGGCCAACCCCGGTTCGAAAGTGTTCGGTCCGGTACGGATGGCCGATTCGAAGCGTGTCGCGGACTTCCTGGGCCGCTTGCACCAGCTCGAGATCCGCACCTTCATCGTCGAGCGCAGCGCGCTCACACCTGAAGAAACGCAGGTCACGCTGCGCATCACGACGCCCGCCGGCGCGGTCAGCGCGTGTTCGTTCGGCGGCGCGCACCCTAGCGGTGGCGTGCGATTCCAACGCGCAGGCGACGACGTCATCGGCGTCGTCGACGAAGCCGCGCTGGAACTCCTCGGCCGGCGCGCGCAGTCCTTCTGGAGCACGACGATCCTGGAGACGGCCGAGATCTCGGTCGTGTCCCTGACACTTTCACGCGGTCCGGTCGAACGCGTGTTCGAGCGCGACCGCGCCGGATTGTGGGTCGAGAAGGGCCGGACGAGCGAGGCCAAGGAGTTGCACCCGCTGCTCGATCCGCTGCTCTTCTTGCGCGCCGAGAGGCATCTGTCGTCGCTCGCGCCGCCCATCGCGGAGCCGTTGCGCGTGCGCTGGACGCTGAGCCAGGCGCAAAGCGTCCTCGATTTCGGCTACGTCGAACTCGACGGGGTGCGGACGGCCGTGTGCGATTTCGAAGGCCGGCGCAGCGTGCTCGAACGGCCGGACCTGATCGACAAACTCGGGCAACTGCTCGACGCAGTTCCGCGCTGAAGCGGGCGACGCCGTCTCAGGGCTGCGGCGGGCGCGTACCGACGTAGGCTTCCATCAGTCCGCGATCAGCTTCCGACATCTCGTGCAGGAAGACCGCGATCTCGAAGTGCTCGACGCCCTTCGCGATGCGCTCGCAGCGCACGACGGCGCCGTGTCCGTGGATCGCCTGCTTGCCTTTCGCCGTCTTCATCTCGAGCGTGACTTCGAGCACGGTCATCAGCGGAATCGGCCGATCGAGGAAGAAGCACACGCCCGCGCGCGAGACGTCGCGCACGCGCGCCGGGTTCTTCGAGCCCGCGACCGCGACCGTGATCGGCAGGTCGGATTGCGCACGCGCCCAGCGCCGGCGATCGGCTGCGCTGCCGGCGGAGTTCGAAGGACGGGGGGAGGGTTGGGACACCATGGCGGATTCGCTCGCGTGGGGGGAAAGGATGCGGAAGATCGTAAACGAGCCGCGGGGTCCCTGGGAGCAGGATCTGGCCGTGACTCGAATTATCCGCGCGCGATCGCTCGCGTTTCCATGCTGGGCGCAAGCTTGATAATCTCAGGCACTTCCCGCTGCCACGGCGATCTCGCCGCGCACGGTCCGTTCCCACCCAGACACCCCTCGAGTATCCCGATGGCCAGCTTCAACCGAGTGATTTTGATGGGGAATCTCACGCGAGATCCCGAATTGCGCTTCACGCCCAGCAACATGCCGATCTGCAAGTTCGGACTGGCGGTCAACCGTCGCTTCAAGGACGGACAGAGCGGCGAGTGGAAGGAAGAAGCCACCTTCGTCGACGTGACGATCTTCGGTTCGCGCGCCGAACCGTTCGCCAAGTACCACCAGAAGGGCAAGCAGGCGTTCATCGAAGGCACGCTGCGCATGGACACCTGGGAAGACAAGAACGGCGGCGGCAAGCGCAGCAAGCTGTACGTCGTCGCGGACTCGTGGGAATTCGTCGGTTCGGGCGGCGGACGTTCCGAGGGCGGCGGTTCGGATCGCGGCGGATTCTCGCAGAGCGACACCCAGGGCGGCGGTTCGAGTTCGCAAGGCGAGCCCGAGTACCAGCAGGCCGACGACACGCCGTTCTGAGCGCGAACTCGCGCTCAGCCCAGATGCGTCTCAAGGTCCGCTTGTTCGCGCTCCTGGCCGAGAAGGCCGGCGCGCGCGAGATCGTGCTCGACGATCTGCCTGAGGCGCTCACGCTGGGCGATCTCAAGCGCGAGATCGCGCGGCGACGGCCTGAACTCGGCTCGCTCGCGCACATTTCGGGCGTGGTCGGCACGGAGTACGCACGCGACGAGCGAGAACTGCACGCGGACGACGAAGTGAGCTTGCTGCCGCCCGTCTCCGGCGGCGGGCAAGACGACGACGCAGCGCTCGCGCGCGGAGTGTTCCTGCTCGTGGCGGAGCCGCTGGACGTGCAGGCACTCGCCGACCGCGTGTGGCACGCAAGCTGCGGCGCGGTGTGCACCTTCGTCGGGACGACGCGCGACACGAACCGCGACTCCACGGTCGTCCGTCTCGACTACGAAGCCTTCGAAGCGATGACAGGGCCGGAAATGGCGCGCATTTTCGCGCGTTGCCGCGCGGAACTGGGTGCCGAGGTCAAGGTGCGCATGCTGTGCGCCCATCGCACCGGCACGGTGGCGGTGGGCGAGCCTTCCGTCTTGATCGCGGTCGCGAGCCCGCACCGTGACGCGGCCTTCCGGGCCTGTCGCTTCCTGATCGACGAGCTCAAGCGCACGCTGCCGATCTGGAAGAAGGAAATCTACTCCGACGGGCACCACTGGATCGGAGATCGCTCTTGAGCAATCGCATCCCGCGGACACTAGGATGGGCGGCCCCCCGAGCATGAAACAGCACTCCCTGAATCTCCCGAACATCGAGCGCGAGGAGCTGCCCGTCGACGTCCTCCTCATCGGCGCCGGCGCCGCGAACATCGCGTGCGCCATTCATCTCGCGCGCCTGTTGAAGGCGCGCGGCATCGAGGACAAGACGATCCTCGTCCTGGAGAAATCCGAAGAGATCGGCAATCACACGCTCTCCGGCGCCGTGATGAACCCGCGCGGCATGGCTGAGCTGTTTCCCGATTGGCGCGAGCGCGGTTGCCCGATCGAAGGCGACGTCGGGCGCGACGCGATGTGGTGGCTGAAGAAGAACGGCAAGCACAGCCAGTTCGAGGGCGCGCTCTGTCCGCCGCAGCTCAAGAACCACGGCAACGTAATCGTCGCGCTGAACAAGGTCGTCGGCTGGATGAAGTCGCAGGCCGAAGAACTCGGTGTGCAGGTCTACCCCGGCTTTGCCGCGGCAGAGATCCTGTTCGAAACGGACGCGCAGGGCGTCGAGAAGGTCGTGGGCGTGCAGACGCGCGATGCGGGCATCGACAAGCACGGCGCGGCGAAGGCCGGCTTCCAGCCGGGGATGAACGTTCGCGCTCCGATCACGGTGTTCGGCGAAGGCCCGCGCGGTCATCTCGCGAAGCACCTGATCAAGCGTCACAAGCTCGACGCCGGCAAGAATCCGCAGACCTACGGCACGGGCATCAAGGAGATCTGGGAAGTCCCTGCCGCGACCGGAGCGGAGTGGAAGAACCGCGTCGTCCACACCGGCGGCTACCCACTGGGCTTCGACGGCTACGGCGGCAGCTGGATCTACGGGCTCGCCGACAATCAGCTCTCGATCGGTTACGTCGTCGGCCTCGATCACCACGACGCGAAGCTCGATCCGCACGCGTTGTTCGTGAAGTGGAAACAACATCCGGCGATCGCGCGCGTGCTCGAGGGCGGCAAGGTCGTGCGCTACGGCGCGAAGACCGTGCCCGAAGGCGGCTACTTTGCGATGCCGAGGCTGTACGGCAACGGTTACGTGCTCGTCGGTGACACGGCTGGATTCCTGAACAGCTCGACCTTGAAAGGCATCCACCTCTCGATCAAGTCGGGGATGCTCGCCGCCGAAGCGATCGCGGATGCAATCGTCGCCGGTCAGACGAGCGCCGCGCAGTTGAAGCGCTACGAGGAACTCTTCGAGGCCTCCTGGGCGCGCGACGAACTCTACGGCGTGCGCAACTGGCGTCAGGCCTTCGACCAGGGCTTCCTGGCGGGAATGATCGACTCCGCGTTCCAGATGATCACCGGTGGCCGCGGGCTCGTGAAGCGTCGCAGCGGTCATGCCGATCACACGACGACACGTCGCATCGGCGAATCGCGCTTCGAAAAGCCCAAGTTCGACGACAAGGGCTCGCTCGACAAACTGACCGACGTGTTTCACTCGGGCACGATCCACGAAGAAGACCAGCCGGCGCACCTGCTCGTGCTCGACACGACGATCTGCGTCGACCGCTGCACCAAGGAATTCGGAAACCCCTGCCAGCACTTCTGTCCCGCCGCCGTGTACGAATGGCCGAGCGAAGGCGAGCCCAAGGGCCCGACCGTCAACTTCAGCAACTGCGTGCACTGCAAGACGTGCGACATCGCCGATCCGTACGAGAACATCGAATGGGTCGTGCCAGAAGGCGGCGGCGGTCCCAAGTACCACGGCATGTGAGCCTTCGGCTGACACCGCTCGACTTCGGCTGACGCCGCTCGGCGCCGAACTCTCGCCAGACCCCGGATCTACTCCATGAAACTGACTCACAAAGATTCCACTTCCAAGCTCACCGACACCGACGTGCTCGTCGTCTTCACACTCGAAGGCGAAAAGCCCGCGCTCCCGGGGGGCATCACGCTGACGAAGCACGCCCTCGAGGGTTTCAAGGGCGAGTTCCGTGAAGCGCGCCTGTGCGATGCGGTGAGCGGTCCCGCGCGGCGCGTCTTGTGCGTGGGCCTGGGCAAGAAAGCACAAGTCGACGCCGAGCGCCTGCGGCGTGTCGCGGCGGTCGCGGTGACGCGCGCGGAGGCGGCGCAGGCGACGACGTGCACGCTGCACGTCGATACCGCCGTCGCGAAACTCGCGGACGCGCTCGATCTTGGACTCGCGCTCACCGAAGGTGCGCTCCTAGGCGCGTACACGTGGCAGAAAGGTAAGAGCAAACCCAAGGTCGCGAAACTCACGGCGGTGACCTTGCACGGACCGAAGAACCTGGCCGCCGCCGTCACGCTGGGCCGCGCCACCGCCGACGCGTGCATGTTCGCTCGCGATCTGCAGAACGAGCCGGCCAATCGCCTGACGCCGATCGACATGGCGCAGGCCGCCAAGGGTCTCGCGAAGGCGGGCCGTATCAAGTGCACGGTGCTCGACGAGAAGGCCATGAAGAAACTCGGCATGGGCCTCTTGCTCGGCGTCGCCGCGGGCTCCAGCGAACCGCCGCGCTTGATTCACCTCGTGTACAAGCCGAAGGGCAAATCCAAAGGCCGCATCGCGCTGGTCGGCAAGGGTCTGACCTTCGACTCGGGCGGCATCAGCATCAAGCCGTCGGCCAAGATGGACGAGATGCGCTTCGACATGTCCGGCGGCGCCGCCGTGTTGGGCGCGTTTCACGGACTGCGTTCGCTGGATGTGCCCTACGAAGTGCACGGTCTCGTCGGCGCGACGGAGAACATGCCCGGCAATCGCGCGACGAAACCGGGCGACATCCACGTCGCGATGGACGGGACGACGGTTGAAGTGCTCAACACCGACGCCGAAGGACGTCTCGTTCTGGCGGACGTGATCTGCTACGCGAAGGCGAAAGTGAAACCCGACACGCTCGTCGATCTGGCGACGCTGACGGGTGCCGTCGTCACTGCGCTCGGCCACGAGATGGCGGGCATGTTCGCGTCGAACGAAGGACTCGAGCGCGAACTGCGCGCGGCGGGTGACGCGGCCGGCGAGCGCTTGTGGCCGCTGCCGCTCATCGACGTGCACAAGGACGCGATGAAAGGCACGTTCGCCGATCTGAAGAACATCTCCGGCGGCGATCTGGGCGCGGGCTCCAGTGCGGGTGCTGCGTTCCTCGCACCGTTCGTGCCGAGCGGCATGAACTGGGCGCACCTCGACATCGCCGGCACGGCGTGGGGCGGAAGCGCGCGCGACTGGGTCGGCGGCTCGATGGGTTCAGGGTTCGGCGCACGCTTGTTGTTGCGCTGGCTCGGCGCACGCTGAGTGGCGCTGTCGACTCGCTACAGGCGATCTGTGGTGCTGGTGAGGAAGGGGGGACTCGAACCCCCACGCCCGAAGGCTTCGGATTTTAAGTCCGATGCGTCTGCCGATTTCGCCACTTCCTCAGCAGGATTGAGGATAGCGCTGCGACAGACCGATGCGGCGGCTTGACCCCTGATCCAAGCGAGATAAGCTCTTCCACCCGATCTGCGGCGGCATAGCCAAGTGGTAAGGCAGTGGATTGCAAATCCACCATCCCCGGTTCAAATCCGGGTGCCGCCTCCAGTTCCGGTCCCGGGCGCGGGGCACATCGCTCGGTGGAGACGCACGCTGCGCAACCTTTATCGGCGTGCCGCGATCTCCTAGTCTTGGGTGGTGCTCCTCCTCCGCATGGCTGCGATCCTCGCGTCTGCACTGTTCGCGGCGCTCGCCTCCTGCTCGAGCACGGGACAGCACTTCGAGCGCGAACACTGGCGCGGCGGGTTCGATCAGTTCTCGCGCGCTCCCTACCAGTGGGTGCCGACTGCGGTAGCGGTCGCGGCCACGCCGATCGCGATCATGATCGACCGTTCGACGTCGGCCGAGAGCGTCGAGGATCACGTGTTCAACAGCAACACGAAGTACGGCGACGAACTCGCGCTCGGAATCGGATTCGCCCCGGTCGTGCTCGGCGGTGCGCTGGGGCTCGCGACGGGCGACGCACGCGTGTTCCACGTCGCGACCGAGGCCACGGCGCTCACGGCGGCCCAGACTCAGCTCTTGAAGATCGCCGTGAACCGCAAACGGCCCGACGGTTCAGCGCAGGATTCGTTTCCTTCGGGTCACACGTCGTTCACCTTTTGCGGCGCGACGCTGCTCGCGCGTTGGTACGCGGAAGAGAACGACGGCAGCCCACTCGGCTACCTGCTGTATTTGCCGGCGTCCTACGTCGGCATCTCACGCCTCGAGGGCGACCGCCATTTCCTTTCGGACATCACGTTCGGCGCTGCGCTGGGGATGTTCACGGCGCACATGGTCTGGAACGCGCACTTCGGCGACGACGCGCACGGCGGCCTGTTCGGCCGCGACGTCGCCGCGCAGCTCTTGCCTGTGGTCGACGAAGACCGCGTCGGTCTGGCCTTGTCGATCTCGTTCTGAGGTCCGAAACGCCCCGGTGAATCGGCCGCCGTAACGTCCGCGTCATTCGAGGCGCGCGCCCGGGGCGTACGCTCCGAGGATGATGCGCGTGCGAGTTGGGGTACTGCTCATCGCAGCGTCGTCGGCGCTCTGCGGAGCGTGTGCAACTTCCCACAAGCATCTCGACTCGAGGCCGTGGCGCGAGAGCTTCGCTCAGTTCTCGAAAGCGCCGGTTCAGTGGGTACCCACCGCCGTCGCGCTCGCGGCTACTCCGATCCTCGCCGGCGTGGACCAGTCGCTCTCGATCAGCAGCGTCGAAGAGAAGGTGTTCAACACCAAGGCGCGCTACGGCGACGAGTGGTCCATGGGGTTGGGGCTGGCGCCGATCGCGATCGGCGCTGCGGTTGGACTGACGAGCGGTGATTCGCGCTTCTTCGAAGTCGCGACCGAAGCCACGCTGTTGACTGCGGCCCAGACGCAGATCCTGAAGCTCGCCGTCAATCGGCAACGCCCCGACCGCGGCGGCGAAGATTCTTTTCCATCGGGGCACACCTCGTTTGCGTTCGGCGGCGCGACGCTGCTCGCGCGCTGGTGGGCCTACGAACACGAAGGCGATTCGCTCGGCTACCTCCTGTACGTTCCCGCGGCCTATGTCGGCGTCACGCGGTTGGAGGGCGAGCGCCACTTTCTGTCCGACATCACGTTCGGCGCTGCGTTGGGCATCTTCACCGCGCACATGGTGTGGAATGCACACTTCGGCGACGACGAGCACCCGGGACTCTTCGGGCGACACGTCGATGCGCGCATCGTGCCCGTCGTGAGCGAGGAGGGGGTTGGGATCGGGCTGTCGATCTCGTTCTGACCGACGGCGGAGGGGCGCGAGGGTAGACTCAAGCGGTCATGTCCTCGCGCGCCAGGGAAGACGGCCGTACGCGCAAGCTGCTGATTGCTTGTGCGAGTGTTGTCGTCTTGATCCTGATCTTGGCGCTGCTCGAGACGCGCGAACGCCGCTTCGGTTGTGACCCGCTCGAACCGCTGTCCGCCGAAGTTCCGCCGGCGACGGTGCTGGAGTCGCCGGCAAGAGTGCAGCTCGATCCCGTGGTGCGAGATGAGGCGCCTCCAGTCACCACCAGCGGAGTCGCCGACAGCCGGGCGATCCGCCTGCGCGGACGTGTCGTCGATGCGCGCACGAACGACGGGGTGCCGTTCGTAGACGTCTACATTCAAAGCGCTGCGTCTGAGTGCCGCGTGCGCGCCAACACCGACGGGACCTTCGAGAGCACCTCCGCTGTTGCACCCGGGACCGTGCGGCTCGAGGTGTTCGACCGCGAAGTGTCTTACGGTTCCAAGAGCGTCGAATTCCAAGCCTCCGGCAGCTTGTCCTACGTCGTCCTGCCGATCGCGATCGGACCGACGGTGTACGTGAACTCCATCGGCTCAGGCCCCGTCAGGTCCGCGGACGCGTGGTCGCTGTGCATCGTCGAGTCGACCTATCCCTATGTCAGCGCCGGCGAGATCGCGGTGCGCGACGAAGTTCTCCAGATCGCAGACGGAGCCGATGTGCGCGAATGGACCAGCGTCCAACTGCGCTTCGAAGGTGCTTCCGTTTTTGCGCGCTGGCCCACGATCGAGTTCCCTGCAGACCGCAGGTTCTTCCCGCGCCTGTGCGCACGCTCGGATCGACTGTCGCTGGTCGCACGCGCCGAACTGATGGACACGATCGGGACGCACCGCAATCCGGCCTTCGACACGACGCGAATTCAGGTCTTCGAAGGACGACTCTCGACCAATGACAGGCAACCGCTCAAGTCGGTGCGTGTCCTGGCGCGGCCGCGCACTCGCGAAGCAGCGTTCGGCGAACCACCCGATTGGGGCGAAGTGGAGAGCGGGGATGATTCCTTCACGATCGAAGTGCGCGGCAGCGACAGCTTCACTCTGGTCGCCTGGAGTGATGGATACCTGCCCTCCGTCCTTCAAAACCGTGTCAGCGCCAGCCGGCGGACGACGCTCAAAGACCGAACCCTGGTGCGCGTTCCCGGCGAGTCCGTCGGCTCGACCGTGGATGCGACGACACCCGGCGCCGAATACGCAGGCACGCAACAGTTCGTGCGCGCGCGCACACCCGAGAGCGGGAATATGTCCAGGGCGGAAGTCTACGAATGGCCCCGCGCCGTGCGCCGCGATGGTCGCGGCGTCCCGCGCAGCTTCTACACAGTCGAACTCGTCGGCGTCGATCGCGTGCCGCTCTCGAGTGGTTGGCCCGTGGCGCAGATTCTGCCCGATGCGTTGAAGCCCATTGCGGATTGGACTGCAGTGGCGACTGTCCCGCATCGCATCGAGTGGTTCGATCGCGACCAAGACCGAGCACGCGACGACTTCGTGATCACGGCCGGTCCGTCCGGCTGCATGGTGACGACGAAAGCAGTCGGGGCTGCAACTGCGTGGGATCTGGTTCCGCGTTCGAACGTGCAGTTCACGGCCTGGCGCGCCGGCTGCGAGCCGGTCGCGATCAGCGGCAAGGACTTTCAGAAGCGCGACGGCGAGTGCGTCGCTTCGATTCACCCGCAACCCGGCTGGGGTGTGTCGCTCTCGTTCCGCGTCTTCGATACGACAGCTCAGCCCTGGTCACGGAAGGCCGGCGCCGTGAAGCCCGAAGCGCTCGATTCCACGCGCGACGGTTTCGATCTCGCGCGCGTGCTGGCCGCGCCGGCGCTGCCGGGTGTCGGAGTGCTGGCGAACGGATCGAGGCTGGGACAGAGCGATGCGGATGGGAACTTGCTCGTTCGCGCCCGAATCTGGCCGACGCAGATGTCTTTGCGCGCCAGGGGTTGGCGGCTGATGGAACTCGAGCGCATGCCGGGGCCCGGGGTGCGCTGGATCGCGTGGATGGAAAAGGAGCGCTGATCGGGCGTGCGGCTGGTGGGACCGAGCTTCAGGGCAACTCTTGCATGAGCGCCAGCAGCGCGGCGCGATTCTCGAGATTGTCGAGTCCGGCTGCGCGCAACGTGGCGAGCAGTGACCCCGAGGAGGCGGCCATCTGGGCCGCGCGCTGCAGGTAGATCGGATCGCGCGTGATGTCGTACGCGTAGGCGAACGAACTCCAGCACTGGTACGAATCGCCGCCGTCCGCGAACCCGTTCGCAGGCGTCGCGCCGCAGAAGGGGACGTGTGTGTAGTCGGCGTCGCCCACGGCGAGTTTTGTCCAGGGTGCGTTGGCCGCGGCGTTCCAGCCCGGGGCCGTGACCATCGCGTTGAAGGACTTCGTGAGCACGGAATTGATCTTGGCCGTGCGCAGCGCGTCGTTGTCGCGCATCACGGTCTCGCGCAAACCGACGAGCATGTTCTCGGTGATGGCCTGTTCGATCGACTGGCGTGCGCGGTACTGGCCCTGGAAGAGCTGTTCGTACACGTACGATTGAATGAATCCGCTGCACTGCGATTGACCGCGATCGACCAGGTCGACGACGCGCCTGAACCACGGTCGCACGCGATTGCGCCACTCCGGGTCGGCCATCGCAAAAGCGGCGATCACGCTGTCGAGCCCCCAGCTCTCCAGGCGTCCGAACGTGAACCCGATGCCGGGGTAGGCGGCGACATAGTGCTCGTCCGCGCCCATGCCAGTCGAAATGTAGTAGCCCCATTGCGAGTTCGGGAACTCGTTGTAGCTCAGGCGGAAGAGCGCAGCCGACATCATCAGCGAGTCCTTCGCCAGCGAGTCGTTGCCGATCCAAGCCAATGCCTTCGCCGGGGCGGTGTAGCGCACGAAGTGCTCGAAGTCGATCGGCTGGTAGCTCGCGAGCAGAGCCTCGTACGGCGGTTGCAGATTCTGCGCGATGACCTCGTCCACTTGAAAGGTCGGCGCGGTCGTGAATCCGAACGGATCTGCGGCCCACAGGAGCGGCGTCAAGAAGCACCACACCGGAAGCCACTGTCCGCTCCAATCGACGACCGTCCATTGCAGGTAGTCGGTCGGCTCGCCGTCGTTGTTGTACAACGCGACCGGCTGGCGATCGGTGTACATGCGATGCTCCATCGCCAACGCGCGCCAACCGGCATTCGTCCCGGCCGCGAGCGCGCGCAGTCCGTGGTACATCACGATTCCGTCGCCGCCGGCCATGCCGCCGTGCGCGACGCCGTAAGGGTTGCACCAACCCAACGCGCCGCCGAGGAGCGGATAGCCGGGCGCGATGCCGGTGCGCAGCGCCCAGGAGAGGTGGTCGGCGCGCGCTTGTTGCTCGGCGCGCAACTCGCTCAGCGGGACGTGCTGCAGGTCGGGAATGCGCCGATTCTGCGGGAAATAGCGCGCTGTATCCCTGTTCCACCACGAAAAGAGCTGTTCGCCCTCGGCGTTGCGTCCGTCGCGGGCGAAGGCGAGGTTCTGGTCGCGCACGTAGCCCACGGCCTGGCGGACGTCGGCGGGGCGATAGATGACGAGTCGCCGCAGCGTCTGCGCCTGCCTGTGCATGACGTGCAGCTTGCCGTTCGGGAGCGGCTTGATGATCCAATAGCGCTCGTGGTCACCGTTCGTTTCGGGCCCGTCCGTGAACGAATCCGGATCGGCATCGCGCACCCACCATCCGTGGGGCAGATCCAATTCGAGGCCGTCGAAGTACACCGTCCCGAGCGGATCGTCGTAACTGACCGTCTGCGACAGTCCGCTGTGGCCGTTGTGGATGCGCAGGTCGAGCTCGATCACCGGCACTGAATCGAATACGCGCACGTACGAGTGAATGCCGACGAAGTGCGGCAGGGTCGCATTGGGCGCGCCGTGCGGCGCGATCGGCATCATCGTCCCGTGCGTGCGGAATTCCTTGACGGCCGAGCCGTTGCGCAAGACCTTCGACGGCAGGTTCTCTCGCAGCGGATCCAGCATGTAGATGTTGCCGTAGACGTCGCGTGCCTTGAACAAGAGCGCACGATCCGTGTTCAGGAACTCCGTCACAGCCGGATGAATCGCAATCGGACTCGGCGCGTGCGGTGAGAACACCACGTCGTAGTTCATGACTCCGCCGAGCGGCAAGGTCGGCGGTCGCGCCACACGCGCCGCGATTTCGACGACGTCGGCGCCTTCGCTGTCGACGGCGTAGCGTGACACCAACTCGGTCTGCGTCGGCACGAGCGTTCCGTCCACGTCGCGAATGGCGAACGGGGAGAAGCCATCCGCGCGCGGAAACGTGCCACGCGGAATCGGAATGGTCGCCTGCAGGACGAACTCTGCGTCGGCAGGCGGAAACAACTCCACGCGCGCGACCGTTCGTCCTGGTACGAGGCTCGCACTGCCTGCCAACAGCGGGCCGAGGACTGCCAGGAAGGAAATCAAGGGTGGCGAAGATACGTCAAAAATCAGGAACACGCAATCAGACGTCGCTCGCGGAGGCGCCGGGGATGGCACACTCCGGCACGCCCTGATGACGAGCACCGGGACAATTCTGTTCGTGAGCGAGAAGTTCCCCTGGCCCGTCGACGACGGCGGCCAGGCCCGCACCTACCACGTCCTCAAAGAACTGGCCCGCGCGCGCGCCACCGCGCTCGTTGCGCATTCGCCCGGCGATCCGAGCGGAATCTCGCGCATTCAGGCGCTGGGCGTCGACGTGGCCTGCCGCGGAGCGCGTTCCAGTTCCTGGACCGCGCCGCTCTACGCCGCACTTTCGACGTTCACGCGTGCTCCGTACCCGATGCGCAAGAACCGTTCGCGGGCGCTCCTCACCGAAATTCGGCGGCGCATCGAGTCCGGTGGCGTGGGTGTCCTGCACCTGAATCACCTCGATTCGGCGCAATATGTCGAGGATCTGGGGGCTCTGCGCGAGCGCGTCTTGTGCGTATTCGACACGCACAATCTGCTCACGACGATGTACGAGCGCTTCCATGCGACGGCAAAGGGCGCGCTGAAGCGCGGCTTCCTCAGCTTGCAGTGGATGAAGATGGGCCGCTACGAGCGTGAGATCATGCGGCAGATGGATCTCGTGCTCGTGTGTTCGGAGGTCGAGCGCAAGCTGTTGCACACGTGGGGCCTCGAGCGCGTGCTCGTGGTCCCGAACGGCGTCGACCTGGATCACTACACGCCGATCGAGTGGCGGCGCAAGGCCGAGCGCGAACCGCCGCTCGTCGTGTTCACCGGTGCGATGGGTTATGCCCCAAATGCCGACGCCGTGAGTTGGTTCTTGGATGCCGTGCTCCCGCTCGTGCGCGCGGAAGTGGGGCACGTCCTGTTGCGCGTCGTCGGCAAGGATCCGCCTCCCTCACTCTCGGCGCGAGCGCAGAGAGGTGCGATCGAATTCACGGGTTATGTGGATGACGTCCGCCCGCACATGAACGAGGCGCGCGTGTTCGTGTGTCCGCTGCGCATCGGTGGTGGTACACGCCTCAAGATCCTCGACGCGATGTCGCAGGAGATTCCGGTCGTTTCGACCACGGTGGGCGCCGAAGGCCTGGCCGTCACCGCTGACGAGAACATCGTTCTCGCGGATGACCCGCACGCGTTCGCCGCTGCCGTCGTAGCGCTCCTTCGTGACGAGGCTCGCGCGCGCCGCATCGCAGCCGCGGGTTTGGAATTGGTGCGAGCGCGCTACGGCTGGACCGCTGTCACGCGACCCCTGATCGACGCGCTCGCACAGCCGCGCGCCGACCGTTGACGGCTCACGGAGCCTCTGTCGCCATGTTCTGGGCCAACGCCATCAGCGCGGCACGATTCTGCCAGTTGTAGAGCGGGTAGGCCTGTCCTCCGGTCACGAAGTCGGTAGTGCCCATCGCTTCGGCGGCCTTCGTGAGGAAGATCGGATCGTGCGTCAGTTCCCAGCCGTACGCGAACGACGACCAGATCTGGTAGTGATCCGGAATGCCGTAGTTGCCGTCGGAGGGAATCCACGAGCAGTAAGGCGCTTGCGCCATGTCGAAGGGGCCGACCGCGATCATCGCCCACGGACCGTGGTGCGTCGTGCTCCACACGAGCGGCGAAACCATCGAGTACAACTCGCGACGCAAGATGTTGTCGAGCAGGACCGTGCGCGCCGGGTCGCGTCCCAGGAATGCCGTTTCGCGCAAGCCCACGAGTGAATTCTCTACGATCGCGGCTTCGATCGATTGCCGACAGCGGTACTTCGCTCCGAACACATTGTAGAGCGGCACGGAGTGAATCACGTTCGAGCAACTCGTCTGGCCCTTCTCGAGCACGCCCAGGATCGCCTCCAACCACGGCAATTGGCGCGCACGCCAGGCATCGTCACCGGTGGAATAGGCCACCAATGCCACGTCCAGCCCCCAACCTTCACTGCGCCCGAAAGGGATGCCGTTGTTCGGGTGGGCGGTGGTGTAGTTCTTCACGGCCAACAGACCCGTAGGGATGATCCCGCCCCAGATGTCCTGCGGCAACATCGTGTAGCTGAAGCGGAAACCTTCGGCTTGGGCACGCAGGTCTTCCTTGGCCAGCGCATCGTTGCCCAGCCACAGCAGGGTCTTGGCCGAGCGCGTGTATCGGATCAAGTGCTGTGTGTCGATCGCCTGAAACGACGCGAGTTGATCTTCGTACCAGGGCTTGCGCCCCGAAGCCGCAACCGCTTCGACCTGGAAGGTCGGTGCCTGGCCGTAACCGAACGGGTCGGCGGCCCAGAACATCGGTTCGTTGTACCACCAGATCGGCATGGTATCGCCGCTCGGTGTCGCGACGACCCACTGGTGCTCCTGCGTGTGCGTGCCGTCGCGATTGAAGAGCACGTTGGGCTGGCGGTCCGTGTACATGCGGTGCGTGATCTCGCTCAGCCGATACCCGTCACGCGAAGCGCTCCAAGCGACGTCGACGCCGTCGTAGAGGTAGATCTCGCTGCCGCTGACCATGCCGCCCGCGCTCGTGCCCCAGGGATGAGCCCAACCCATGTTGGCGTTCTCGACCGGAAACTCGCCGACTGAGCCCGTCGCGATCTGATCGCGCATAGTCGCCATGCGGCCGCTCAAGTCGCCGCGCACCTGAGTTTCGTCCGCCGGCGCGAGCGAAGGCAAGACGTGACGTTGGCTGAACCAGCGGCCCGTGTTCTTGTTCCACCAGGAGAACCACTCGCGTCCGTCCGCGTTGATACCTGAGCGCGAGAATGCCAGTCCTTCCTGCATGACCGCCGCGCTCGCTTCGGCCTCGCTGCCTTCACGGCACAGTGCGAATCGCCGATGGAATTGCGCCATGCGCGGCAGCATGTGCAACGAACCGACACCGCTGCCGTCGATGCGGCGCACGATCGGATAGACGCGCATGCCGGCCTCGTCGTAAGGCGTGCCCAGGTAGGGGTCCTGCAGCGACGAGATGAGGGTCCAACCCATCGGAACGACGAGTTCCAGGCTCTCGAAGTACACCTTTCCGAGCGGATCGTCGTCGGTGGTCGTGGCGTCGAGACCGCTGAATGCGTTGTGCACGCGCAAGTCCAGCGACACGAAGTCCTCGCTCGCGTAGGTCGTCGCGTAAGCGTGCACACCGAGATGGTGCTTGAGCGTGCCTTGCGGCCCCTCGAGAGGATCGGTCGGACGCATCACGTGGTGCGTCGCGATCTGCTTTTCGAAGCGGCCGTTCTTCAGCGTCCGCAGCGACGGTCCGTTCTCGCGTGCGTCATGGAACAGGTCGGCTGAGTAGGCATGACCGAAGACGTCCTTCGTGCGCAGCACGACGCCGCGCTCGTGCGCCAGCAAGTCCTGGACGGGCGGTGTGGGAGTCATGCTCGCGGTCGGATGCGGTTGGTAGCGCACGTCGTAGCGAACCATCTGTCCACCGACTGCCGTTGCCGGACGCGCCACGCGCGCGATCACTTCGACGACGTCCGCGCCGTCAGCCGCGCTCGGATAGCGCGTGACGGATTCGACTTGAGCCGGCGTCACATCGCCTGCTGCGTCGACCAGCACGAAGGGCTCGGTGCCGGATCCGGGCACGAAAGTGCCGCGCGGAACCGGCAGAGTTCCGTGCAGCGTGAACTCCGCGACGGTGGGGGCCGTGAGTTCGAACTGGCCGACGATGTCGCCCACATCGGCGAGCGCGTTGATCGGCGGCTTCTGAACACTGGGTACACCCGGGCCGGACGGAACGATGACACCGCCGCCTCCGGACGCTCCGGAGTTCAAGGCGCCTGTCTTCTCACCGCTCGAACAGCCGCTCAAAGCTGCTGAGAACGCCGCGATCAGGGTAAGTCCCGCCGTGCACGCCCTGCCGGCGCGCAAGTTTCTGCCAAACATCATGGGTTCCTCTCCTCGAGTGATCTCGCTGCCACGAGATGTTCACTGCAAGCCGAGGCCTACATCGGAGGACCGAACCCGAATTTCTGAAGAGATTCGCGATCTGTGAGCCGGAAATGATTTCCGGCCCGATAGCTCAGCGTGCCGGACTGAACTCGGGAGCGGTCGCTGCGGGCAATGCGCAAGCGAACTCGCGCACGGCCTTCTTGACGACGGCTGGAACGCCGACTGCGAGCGCATGGCGCGGGACGTCACGCGTCGCCACGGCCCCGGCTCCCAGGATGGAGCGCTCGCCGAGTTGCAGCCCTTCGAGGATCGACGACGCGGTGCCCAGGTACACGGCGTGGCCGATATTGACGTTGCCGGAGACGTGCACACCGGGAGAAATCGTCGTGAAATCACCGACCTCTGCGTCGTGACCGATCGTGCAATCGAGGTTGACGGCGACGTGCGCGCCGATCGTGATGTCGCAGGTCGCGATCGAACCCGCGCAGATGATCGTGCCGTCGCCGATCACGATGTCCGGACCTACACGCGCGCCCTCGGCGATTACAGCGGGTGCGAAGCGATGTCCGCGTGCCAGGGCGTCGTTGACCACGCGCTCCTTGATCTCGGTCATGCCGCCGATCCCGCAGATCAGAAACGTGTCCGGTCGAACATCGTCGAGTGTGACGACGGGCAGACCCTTGAAGAGATCGGTGCGTCGCACGCGGTCGACGAAGGCCACGGGCTCGAAGCGCGCTCCACTGGCGTGCGCTCGGGCATCCCGCAGGGCCCACAGCACTTCGCGCGCGAAACCGCCCGCACCTAGAATCGCGATCTTGATCCGCTTCATGTCGTAGCCACTCCGTTCTGGGTTCGTGCACGCGCTGGGCGAGAGCCGAAGAGGGCCCCGGCGGCGAGTTCACGCGCGTGGTAGGTCAGTCGCGAAGCGATGTGCTGCACGTCACTCTCCTCGAGGCGCGGCGAAGAGGGCAGGTTGAGGCCTGAACTCGCTACGCGGTCGGCAACCGGGAAGCGCGCCTTGGATGCGTAAGGCGGCATGCTGTGCATCGGATAGAAGAAGGGGCGCGTGTCGATGCCGTCGGACGCGAGCCGGCTCATCAGCGCATCGCGGAGCTCGGGGCGATGTTCGGCCGCGAGCCAGCGGACGCTGGCGAGCCAATGCACGCTCTCGATTCCGTGGCGCTCGGTTTGCCAGGCGAACGCGTCTTGTCCTGCGAGGTACGTGCGGTACCAGCTCGCGACGCGCTTGTGGGCTGCGATCAGGCGCTCGATCTTCTGCAGTTGCGCCACGCCCAGGGCCGCTGCCAGGTTGGTCATGCGGTAGTTCCAACCGACGGTTGGAAACCAGTAGCGTCGCTCGGGGTCCATGCCCTGGCCGCGAAACAGCGCGATCTTGCGCGCCAGTTCGTGGTCGTCGGTGGTGAGGACGCCGCCCTCGCCGGTCGTGATGATCTTGTTGCCGTACAGGCTGAAACACGCGACGGCGCCGAAACTGCCGACGCGCTGCTTGTCGACCGTCGCGCCGTGCGCTTCGGCGGCGTCTTCGACGATCCACAATTTGTGTTTCGCTGCGAGTGAAGTCAGTGCGCGCATGTCACACGGCAGCCCGTACAAGTGCACGGGCAAGATCCCGACGGTGCGCGGCGTGATCGCACTCGCGACGGCCTCCGGATCCATGTTCCAGGTGTCGCTCTCGCAGTCGACGAGGACCGGCGTTGCGCCGCAGTAGTGAACGGCGTTGGCGGTGGCGACGTACGTGAAGGTCGGCACGATGACTTCGTCCCCGGGTCGGACGCCGAGAGCCAGCAGCGCCAGGTGCAGGGCCATGGTGCCGTTGCACGCCGCGAGGGCGTGCGCCGTGCCCGTGAAACGCGCGAAATCGGCCTCGAACTGGGCCAGGTACGGACCCTGAGAGGAGATCCAGCCGGAATCGAACGCGGCGAGCAGATGCTCCCGATCATTGCCGTCCAGATCGGGTTCGGTGACGGGGTAGTGAATCATGCGGTGTTCAGGACTCCGTCCTCGATGACGATCGCATAGCGCTTCTTGGTTTCGGAGGCGAGGCGCACGCTGACCCGATGGGCCCGGCCCGGCATACGGCGCGCCACGATCGCGTGCAACGGCGCGAACACCGCGTGATCTCCGGGTACATCCAGGCCGCCGAGTTGCACGGTGAGCTTGTTCTCGATCTCGCAGGCCACGTCGCTCCAGGCCGCGCGTGCGGACGGATCCGCACAGATCACTTCGACCCGTTCCAGCGCGTACTGCTGGCGGCGCCAACCCGACGTCGGGTGCAAGACGGCGACGCGCGAGTCCATGAAGGTCTGGAATCCGAGTGCGCGTGCATCGTGGTTCACGCCGACCAGCAGACCGCTGGCGTATTCGCCACGGAAACGCACGCCCGCTTCGAACACACGACGTTTGAAGAGCACTGTACTGCCGACGCTGGAGAGTTCGACCAGGTCGTGCGCGCGGAACTCGCGGTGGTAGGGCGCTTCGTTGGTGAAGCGCACGGCGTCGAGCCCGCGGAATCCCCACGTGTCGTAGAACATCCCGCCCAGGAAGATGGCGGGGGCCACGATGTCCTTGTCGTCGGCTACGAGTTGCTCGAGCAGGTCGTGCGGGAGCGCCAGGTCGCTCTCGCACCACAGGATATGGGTGCAATCGAGCTCGAGTGCACTCTCGATCGCGACATTCCCGAGGCGCGCCCACTGGACGACGCGTTCGTCGAAATCCCGGACCGGTTCGACGTCGAGCTTCGTCAAGCTCAGGCGCGGATCTGCATCTCGCCACGCTTCCAGTCGCGCGAGCGTGTCGTCCGTCGAGTCCCCTTCGACGAAGGCGAAGCACAGCTCGATGTTCGGGCGTGCTTGACTGGAGAGGACGGCCCGGTAGTAGTCGATGGTCGCGGCGCTGTTGCGGAATAGGGAACAGACGGCGACTTTGTGAATGGGGGTAGCCACCTCCAGTGTTTCGACTCGTGGACGGGAAACTTGAGGACACGCGGCCTGTACGGCGACTGCTCGTTCAGGATTCGGGAGGATGAGTCGAAGAATCGTGGATGCGACAAGCTGAAGCCTGCCCTTTCACCCTGCGCCGCCTGGAGACGATTCGCAGCACGCTGGGGGATCCCGCCCTCACCGCCGCGACGATTCAAACGCTGGAGACTCTGGCTCCGGACCCCAACAACAAGCCGCGGCTCATCGAATGGCTGCAAGCAGGGGTCGAGTCGAAGGATCGCCGCTACGAGATCCGCTCCGCGCTGCGCGCGCTCTCACACGCGATTCGCCCTCGCAGCTACCTCGAGATCGGGACGCGCCGCGGCTGGAGTCTGGCCCAGGTGCTGTGCGAATCGAGTGCGGCGCGCGCGTACTCGTTCGACCGTTGGGTCGAGGGCTACGGCGGAGTCGAGAATCCCGGACCGGAGTTCGTGCGCGAGGAGATGAGACGTGCCGCCCCCGAGCACTCGGGCGGTCTGCGTTTCATCCCCGGCAACAGTCACGACACGCTGCCGGTGTTCTTTCAAGGTGTGCCGCTCGAAGTCCAAGAGTTCGAGGACCTATCCATCGTGCGCGCGGGAGAAGATGCGCCCCGCAGCTTCGATCTGGTGACGGTAGACGGAGATCACACAGCCCTGGGAACATGGTGGGATGTCACGGATGTGCTGCCGTTCGTCGCAATCGGCGGCGCGATCGTGATCGACGACCTGGTCGATACGGCTGATGAGGCGCTGGGCGACCGGGCGACGAGTCGATATGCGGCGATTCGGCCTTCGCCGGAGGGGCTGGAGTCCTCGTTGCTCGATGTGTGGAATCGGCTGAAGGCGGGATTGGACAACTACGAGTTCATCGAGAGCTTCGACTCGATCGTGCCGATCGGAATCGCGATCCGCATGCACTAACAGGGTACTGGCTACGTTCGCTGGTCTTGCGAGCGCGAGTTCGCGCTTCAAGATCCGCAACCGCTTGTCTTTCCATTCGTCTCATCCTGGCCGGGCGACAAGTGTCGCCCTGCAGAAGGTTGACGAATGGAACTCGAATGCCCTTACCCTGCTGGAATTCAGCACTTTCGGCCGCCCTATTGCCCACGTGTCGATTGTCCATCGCGCGCCGGGGATGGCCCGGCATTCCGCTTCCGCTCACGCGGGCGCTATCGCCGGGCCTGTGACCGCCGGATCGTTCGTCGGTTTCACTGCCATGTCTGCTGTCGCTCGTTCTCCGTTCAGACCTTTCGCGTCGACTACCAGCTCAAACGCCCCGAATTGACGGCGGCCGTATTCGATGCATTCGTTTCCAAGGTCACGCAGCGACAGACGGCTCGCTGCCAGAACTGCACGCGCGCGACAGTCCGGCGTCGGCTGATCTTGCTGTCACGCCACGCCCGCGAGTTTCATGATGCGGTGCTCAAGCGCGCACGAGCTCGCGGATCATTGAGGGGGCGATTCCAGCTGGACGAATTGGAGACATTCGAGCGCGACCGCCGATTGTGCCCTGTGACGATGCCGGTCCTCATCCACGAGGAGTCACGCTTTGTGCTGCACGTCGAAGCCGTGGCCCTGGCGGCGCGCGGAGGACTCAGCCCGCGTCTCCTCGTGCGCAAGAAGCAACTGGAGGCCAAGGTCGGCGTACGTCGTTCCGGATCGCGCGAGGCAGTGAAGCGCTGCTTCGAAGTTCTGGCTGCAGCGCTGGGTCCAAGCACCGGGGCTGTCCTCGCGACCGATCAGAAGCCCGCGTACTCTGCGGTCCTGTCGGCCGTCATGGGCGGAAGGTGCGCGCACGAACGCCATCCCGGTCGAGCCGCGCGCACGGTTTCGAATCCGCTGTGGCCGATCAACCATACCTTGGCCATGCTGCGAGATGGGCTGTCCAGGCTCGTTCGCCGATCGTGGGGGGTGAGCAAGGAGCGGGATTGGCTGGCGCGGCATGCGTGGATCTGGATCGCGTATCGCAACTACATCCGCGCGTTCACCAACAGGAAGAAGCGCACGACTTCGGCCCTGCGTGCGGGCCTGGTTTCACAACCCATCTCCAAAAACAAATTCTTCGAGTGGCGTGTCCCGCCTCTTTGCTGGACGACCAGCGAAGGGAGCCAGTCTAGCGGTAGCCTGTGCGCTGGAGATCTTCGTGGCCCGCTTCCTTGAGAATCAACTCCCGCTCCGCCAACTTCAAATCCGCCTCGATCATCATCCCAACCAGTTCCTGCAGCGAGGTCTTCGCCGTCCAGCCCAACAGTTCGCGCGCCTTCGACGCATCTCCCTCGAGGTGATCGACCTCAGCCGGCCTGAAGTAGCGCGGATCGATCTCCACGTACCGATTCCAATCGAGGTCCAGCGCGCCGAACGTGAACCCCAGGAATTCGCGCAAATTGTAGGCGATGCCGGTGGCGACGCAGAAGTCGCCCGGTTCGTCGTGTTGCAGCATGCGCCACATGGCTTCGACATAATCGCCGGCGAAACCCCAGTCGCGCTTGGCGTCGAGATTGCCCAGGTACAGCTTGTCTTGCAGGCCGAGCTTGATACGAGTCGCGGCGCGCGTGATCTTGCGCGTCACGAAGGTCTCGCCGCGACGCGGGCTCTCGTGATTGAAGAGAATGCCGTTCGTTGCGAACAGGCCGTAGCTCTCGCGGTGATTCACGACCTGGTAGTGGGCGTAGACCTTGGCGCAAGCGTAGGGCGAGCGCGGTTGGAAGCGCGTCGATTCGTTCTGGCGCGGCTTCGCTGACCCGAACATCTCGCTCGACCCGGCTTGATAGAAGCGAACACGCTTGCCGCCGTTCTTCTCGTAGCCGCGGATCGCTTCGAGCAAGCGGATCACGCCGACAGCCGTGACATCGACGGTGTACTCAGGTTGGTCGAAGCTCACGCGAACGTGGCTCTGTGCGCCGAGGTTGTACAACTCGTCGGGTTGGATCTCCTCGATCAGGTTGCGGATCGCACCGGCGTCCGAGAGGTCACCGTAGTGCAGGTGGAAGTTCGGATTGCGCTCGTCGCCGAGGTGCAGGTGGTCGACGCGATCCGTGTTGAAGAGGCTCGCACGGCGCACGATGCCGTGGACGGAATAGCCTTTCGCGAGCAACAGCTCAGCCAGGTAGCTGCCGTCTTGGCCCGTGATTCCGGTGATCAGTGCAGTCTTCACGTGCTTCTCGCTCCGCTCTTGTCGCTTCATCTTCAACGAATCGAGAGGATCCGCCTGAAACTGAAGCACGGGACACCGACGATAGACGGGCCGGTTCCTTTTGCAAGAAACCGCGGAAATCAGCGCTTCCGGGGGTTCTCCGACCCCGCAATCCACTCCACGGTCGTCGCGAGCGGAATCTCGGGTACGAAGCCCGTGGCGCGCGTCAGTGCCGTTCGATTGCCGACGAAGGGCAGTGGGCTCCGGCCGGCGAAGCGGATCGGCCTTTCGATCCCGAGACCGCGGGCGAGATCTGCGGCCAGGCTGGAAATCGAGACTCCGCGGCCGCTGCACAGGTTCAAAACGGTCCCGCGCGCGACCCGTGCTTCCAAGAGATCCGTCAACGCGCGCGCGCCGTCGCGCACGTCGAGGAAATCGCGCACACCGTCCGAGCCGCGCATCATGACCGGGCCTGTGCCGGATGTGAGTGCTGCCAGGAGATCGGGGACCAGGAGGCCGCGCGGCATATCGGGTCCGATTTGATTGAACGAGCGCACGATCACACTGTCGAGGTCGCTCTCGAACTCGTGCGCGATGCGTTCGACCGCGAGCTTCGATGCGCCGTAGAGTCCGTTGGGCGAAAGCGTGCGCGATTCGTCGATCGTCTCTGCATCACCGCTGGATCCGTAGACGTGTGCGCTCGACATCACGATCACGCGCGCGCTCTGGGAAAAGTTCGCCAGGTGCGTGAGCGCATGACGCGCGATGAGCGCGTTGTTCTCGGCTGCGGCAGCATCGAAATTCTCGCCCGGCACCGAGGCTCCGGCCAGGAGCAGGGCGGCGTCGAAGGAACTGCGCAGGTCCTGGCACGCTCGGGGGTCGAGCAGATCGACGGCCCGCTCTACCAGCCCGTTTCCGCCGCCGCGCGGCTTGCGACTCCAGCCCTCGACCGTGTGTCCGCGCGCTGCGCATTCGCGCGCGACATGACGACCGATGAAGCCCGACGAACCGAGGATGAGGACGCGCATGGAGCGCTCCCCGTATACCCGCACGCTGCGCCGAGCGCGAGTTCCCTACTTCGACTTCTTCTTCGCGTGCGGTGGATCGACGGCCGGCAGCACGATGCGCCACGCCAACCGACCGGCGTTCGGACGTGAGAGTTCGGCGCTGCCGCCTTGTCCGACGATGATCGAGATCGCGGCGGAGAGCGCGTTCGGTCCCAGATCCGGCAAGACGCGCCGCAGGCCGTAGGGCTCGAGAATGCGCGCCGTTTCGACGCGTTCGAGCGGGCCGACGGGGAACTCGACGCGAATCTCCGCCGGACCGCCGGCGCGCAGCACCTGGGCGCGCACCAGATCGCCTTTGTTCGAACACGCGCCCGCCAGCCAGAAGAAGGCGTCGAGTGCTTGACCCAGGAGCGCGCGGTCCGAGCGCACGAACACAGGCTCGTTCGAGCGGAATTGACAGCGC
This sequence comes from Planctomycetota bacterium, assembly GCA_016795245.1. Lineage (GTDB taxonomy): Bacteria > Planctomycetota > UBA1135 > UBA1135 > JAEUIA01. The sequence goes on from JAEUIA010000022.1 coordinate 72,312, forward strand.
GGGGTGGCGTCGGGACGACCGGCGAGTTGCGACACGAAGACCTGAACGGTGTCGGAGAGATCGAACACCTGGTCGCCGCGCGCCGGCGGCGCCGCGACGTAGCCGAGCGTGCGAGCGAACTGGACGAGGCGCGCGACTTCGGCGTCGAGCAGGTCGACGTGTTCCCGCACTTCCTCGTCGCTGTCGGGGTCGATCATGCGCAGTGCCTGAACGCCGAGTTCGACGCGCTGGGCAGTGTCGGCGAGATCCGCGATCTGGGCCCGCCACCAGGGCGGGGGAGCATCACTCTCGGCGGGGGAAACGCTGAATTCAGAGGAATCCATCGCCGACTCCGCCGGCTCGAAGTCGCTCGCTACATCGACTTCGATGCTGAAGTCGGGCTCGAGCGGCTCGCTCACGTCTCGAGCGACAGCAGCAGGCCGCGTGGCGCGTGCCGTAGTCGTACTGTCGGACTCCAAGAGCGCGTCGATCTCGTCGACTTCGTCGTCGGATTCCTCCGCGCGCGCAAGCGGACGGCGCGGCGCGGCGGGACCGCGCACGGATCGGGTCGTGTGCGGAGGAGCAACAGTGCGCTGGGGCGCGGGCTCGATCTCGAGTGCGGACATCTCGATCAGATCGTCGAGTACCGGCGGCCACGGCATCCAGCGCGCACGCGGCAGCGCCAGCAACGTGCGGACCACACGCGTTCCCGAATCGTCGCCTACCAACGCGAGTCGCGTGCGGCCGTCCTCCGCGAGGAAGCGGCGCAGATAGCCGAGGTCTTCGATCGGCAACAGGTCGGCGTCGAGCACGAGTTCGATGTCTTCGGACGGAGAGCGTGAGGCGAGTTCTCCCAGGTCGTCGAGGGTGTCGGCCGCAGGCGTGATCCTGAACAGGACCGCTGCCAAGGGGCGCAGTCGCTCCCCCGGGCCGATCAGGATCGACGGTTGGTCGTGCGCCCCTGCTGCTGCCCCCTGCGCGTGCCTCATGCGCGCATCGTATCCACCGTGAAAGCCGCGGCAAGCCTGATCACGCCAGGAAGGCGCATTGTCGCTTTCGGGACGACTCGCCGTCCAGGCGCGGCGTCCTTTGGAATTGGCTTGGGTCAAATGCGCTTTTTGGGCGACCCTGATAGGCGTTTCAGGACGACGCACATGTCCGCCAGGTCCACCGCCCCCGAGCCCATTGCCAGCCTCACGCCGATCCGAATCTCGGTCGTCGTGCCTGTTTTCGACGAAGAACAGAACCTGCCGATCCTCCATTCCGAGATCGCGGCGAGCCTCAATGCCCTCGGCGTCGAATGGGAAGTCCTTTACGTCGACGACAAGTCGCGCGACCGCAGTCTGTCCGTGATGCTGAAACTGTGGCGCGCCGATCCGCATGTGCGGATCGTGAAGTTCAGGGCGCGCTCAGGCCAGACGGCCGCGATGGCCGCCGGATTCGACCACGCGCGCGGCGAGATCGTCGTGACCTTGGACGGTGATCTGCAGAACGACCCCGCCGACATCCCGCAGCTCGTCGCGGAACTCGAGCGCGGCTACGACATCGTCGCCGGCTGGCGCAAGTCGCGTCAGGACGGCTTCGTGTTGCGCAAGCTGCCGTCGCGAATCGCCAATCGCCTCATCGCCTGGGTGACCGGCGTGCGCATTCACGACACGGGCTGCACGCTCAAGGCCTTCCGGCGCGACCTGGTCAAGAACCTCCCCATCTACGCGGAGCAACACCGCTTCTTGCCTGCCATGTCGGCCGGTGGCGGCGCGCGCGTCAGCGAGATCGTGGTCAACCATCGTCCGCGCCGCTTCGGGCGCAGCAAGTACGGCATCGGGCGCGCGACGCGGGTGCTGCTCGATCTCCTGTCGATCAAGATGATCAGTTCGTTCTCACACCGACCGCTGCAGTACTTCGCGCTGCTCACGGCCCCGTTCATGCTGGGTCTGTTTGCGTACGTCGTGTCGTTGGTGGTCGCGCGCGAACCGCTGAACTTCGACACGCAGTGGGGGCGCGTTGCGATCGTGTTGTTCATGCTGGTGTTCATGCTGTGCGCGTACTTCGTGATGCTGGGTTTGCTGGCGGAATTGGTGGTGAAGGCCAGCGGTCTCCACCGGCCGATGCGCACGCGTGTGCTCGTCACGAGCAGCAGGGGCGGTGCTTGAAAACCGACGAGACCACCAGGCCGGAACCTGAGATTCCGGACGAGCAGGACCCCGCCGTTCGACCGCACGAAGCGCGCAGCGCGAACGACGCGAACGCTGCGCAAGGTGAGGCGCCCCGACACAAGAAGCAGAAGGCGCCGAAGGCCGTAGCGCGCACCGATCAAGCGGCTGTGAAGCTCGACCCCACGCGCGACATCGAGGTCACGGTCATCGTCCCGATCCAGACCGGCGACGGACGCGTACGCGAGATCGTCGAAGCCGTCGGATCCGAACTCGAGCGCCTGGGACGCAACTGGGAATGCATCCTGGTGTTCGACGGCGTGCGCGGCCCGGCCTGGGTGGAAGCCCAGCGCTTGGCCAGTGAACGCCCGGCGCGCATCTTGCCGATCGCCTTTCAACAACCGGCCGGTGAGTCGACGTGTTTGACGGCCGCCTTCGAGCGCGCGCGCGGTTCGATCATCGTCACTTCGCCGCAGTACGTGCAGATCGACCCTTTCGAATTGACGCGCATGCTCGCGCTGATCGACGGTGGTGCGGACTTCGTCGCGCCGTGGCGTCATCCGCGCATCGATCCGTACTTGAACCGCGTGCAATCGGCGCTGTTCAACTGGGTCATGCGCCGCATCATCCACTCGCCGTTTCACGACCTGAATTGCTATTTCCGCGTGTTCCGCCGCGTCGTGCTCGAAGAAGTCGCCATCTACGGCGATCAATACCGCTTCCTTCCGGCCATCGCCGCGCGACAGGGATTCAAGGTCGTCGAGGTCAAGGTTCGACATCTGAAGGAATGGGGCGGATCTGGATTCTTCGGCTTCGCGGTCTACGCGCGGCGCTTCCTCGACATCATCGGCGTCGTCTTTCTGTCCAAGTTCACGCTGAAGCCGTTGCGCTTCTTCGGAACCCTGGGCGGCGTGTTCGCGCTGATCGGGGCGCTCGTGTGTCTGTCGCTCTTCGTGTCGAAGATGCTGCAGGAAGAGAGCGCCGGGCCGCTGCTCGGACCGATCTTCATGCTGGGTGCGCTGCTCTTCGTGCTCGGCGTCCAGATCATCGGCTTCGGTCTCGTGGGGGAGATCATCATCTACACGCAGGCCAGAAACCTGCGCGAGTACCGCATCGAACGCATCTGGGAGTCGGGGCCCAAGCAACATGACGACGACTCCGATCGAAGCACCGCGGATCCCAAAGACCAAGAACCGCGGGTTTGAAACGGCGGCCCAGGTGGAAGTCCGCAGGTTCGATCCGGCCACAGACTCGGCGCGCGACGATTTCGTGCGCAGTTCGAGCAGCGCGAGCGTCTTTCACCTCGCCGGCTGGCGTCGTGCCGTCGAGCGCACGTTCGGGCACGACCCGCGCGATCTGGTTGCGTGGCAGGAGGGGCGCGTCGTTGGAGTCCTACCGCTCTTCGCGTGCAGGTCGCCGTTCGGCAAGCGTCACCTGATCTCGACGCCTTACGGCGTGTACGGCGGAGCGATCGGCGAAACAGAGGAGATCGAGCGCGCTCTCTCCGACGCGGCCGTGGCGATGGCCAAAGCGGACGGTGTCGGGCGACTCGAATTGCGTTGTCTGCGCGCGCCGAGTCTGGACCTGGTGCCGTCCGATCTGTACGCGACCTTCATTCAGCCGCTGCCCGAGACCACCGAGGAAGTCTGGACGCGCATGCCGAAGCGCGCGCGCGCCGAAGTGCGCAAGGCGATCGAACGGCACGGCCTCGTCCTGTGCGAGGGCGAGTGGTACCTCGACGACCTGTTCGAGATGTTTCACGACTCGAAAAAGGGCCTGGGTTCACCGGGCCTGCCGAAGCGCTGGTTCGAGAACTTGAAGCGCGAGCTGGGCGACGCTTGCGTGGTGCACCTCGCGCGCACACCGGACATGCCGATCGCGGCGACGATGTCGTTCGTCATCCGCGACACGATCTACTTCTACTACGTAGGGACGATTCCCGACGCCAATCGCAACTTCAACGCGACGAACTACCTCGTCACGCGCTTGCAAGAGTGGGGCGTGGCGCGGCATCTGAAGTTCTTCGACCTGGGCCGCAGCCGTGTCGGTTCGGGTCCGTATGAATTCAAGAAACATCAGGGCTTCGAGCCGACCCCGTTGCACTACCGCTACGCGCTGGTGAAGAGCGCAAGCCTGCCGAGCTTCAACCCCAGCAATCCCAAGACGGAGCGACTGCGCACGACGTGGACGAAGCTCCCGAGTTGGATGACGAAGAGCCTCTCCTCGGCTCTGATGCGCTACCTGCCTTGAGCACTCGTCGCGAGGATGCGTGCGACGGCGTCGGTGATGTTGCGCTCGAAAAAGCGCGGCGGGCGCCCTTCTGCTCGCATGCGCTGCGCTTCGGCCGCGCCCTTGCCGGTTGCGACCAGGATGCCCGGGACTCCGACGGCGGCGCCGGCCGCGAGGTCGCGCTCCATGTCGCCCACGCACCACGAGCGCGCCAGATCGAGGCCCCATTCGCGCTGTGCCTGAACGATCAGACCGGGCTTCGGTTTGCGGCACTCGCAGACGATCTTGTAGCGACCGAGCCCCTCGGTCGGGTGGTGCGGACACGCGTACACTGCATCCAAGCGCTCGCCGTGCTCCGCGAGCAGCGCCTGCAGCCCGTCATGGATCGCGCTCAGCTCTTCTTCGGTGATCAGACCGCGCGCGACGGCGCTCTGATTCGAGTACAGGATCACGAGGTAGCCCGCGCGGTGCAGTGCGCGCACCGCGGATCCGGCGCCGTCGACCAGGGCCAGCGCACCCGGATGTCGGACCCACTCGCCCTCGATCGTGAGCGTCCCGTCGCGATCGACAAAGACCGCCGGGCGCAAATGCGCTCCGCTCAAGGCGCGTCCGAACGGCCGGCCGCCGCCGCGCGGCTCACACTGTCCGCCTTGCGATCGAGTCGCACGTGGATGCGTCCGGGCGCAACGGTCTCGCGGTACTTCACCGGCACGAAGAAGTCGCGGAAGTTCAGGAACAGCGGAAAATCGAAGGTCTTGTACCCGACGCTCATCTCGCGCCAGAGGATCGTGTAGACCTCATGATCCTTCGTGAGAAAGCGCGTCTCGGGTTCGTAGCCCTTGAGTTCGATGTCGACGCGCTTGTCGTCGTCGGCGTCGACGTCGAGGACGCACGGCGTCACGAATCCCGAGTCGTGTCGATCGATCAGGACGGTCGCGCCGGGCGGGTCGCTGGAGACGACGATTCCGCTAGGCCGGCTCACGAGGACGCAGCTTGGGAGAAGCAACAGGGCCGCGACGGGCGCGAGTGCCTTGGATCGAGTTCTCATGGGCGGATTGTCGAAGCTTCGGTACATGATCGCAAGGACACTCTGTTGCCTTCGTCGACCACCTTTGGAACCTTGCTGAAGTGACCCGTTCCAGCGCCCAGGCCCGATCGAACGACCCGGAAGGCGCTTCCGTGTCGCGCTGGCCGCGAGCGATCCTCGCGCTGGCGTTGATTCTCGCACTGGTGCGCTTCGTGCGACTGTCGCACTGGAGCCTGTGGCTGGACGAGGCGCTGACCTGGACCGACGGTCACGTGGGGTTGGAGGGCGGCGAGATCCGCAACCCGGCCGGATACAAGTTGATCGCCTGGGCCGTGAAGGTCACCGGCGGAGTTCCGGACGAGTTCGCGCTGCGCATCCTGCCGGCGATCGTCGGATTCGCGTGCGTGCCGCTGACCTGGTTCGCGTTCAAGCGCTTCGCAGGAGAGAAGCGTGCAGCGTGCGCGGCCTTGCTCGTCGCGGTCAGCGCCTGGCACGTCTACTGGTCGCAGAACGCGCGCTTCTACACCTTCGCGCAGGCCGTGACGTTGATCGGCGCAGGCATCTACTTGTCGGCGCTCACACGCGGCAAGACTCTGCGCGCTTTCGTCGGGTTGGTCGTCGTCGCCGCCGGCGCGGCCTTTCACCCGTCGGTCGTGTTCCTGTTGCCGGCGTTGGTCGTCACGCCGTTCGTCTTGAGCTTCCTGGGAGTGCAGCTCGATCCGGCCGCGCGCAAGGTCGCCTGGCGCTGCCTCGCGGGCGCCGCCCTCGTCGCACTCGTCGGCGCGAGCTGGGCCTTCGAAGCCTGGAATACGTACCGCATTCAAAAGGGCCTGGCCGCACTCTCGGACATCGGCGCCTCGCTCTCGCACTACGTCAAGACGACGGGTTTCTTCGTCACGCCGCTCCTGTTCGTAGGTGCCCTGTGCGGCGCCGTCATGGCGCAGAAACGCCGAGATCGGGCGGGCTTGTTCCTGTTGGTCGTCGTCGTGATCTGCCTCGGATGCGCGCTCATCGCCGCCCTGGTCGTGCGCGTTTCGGCGCAGTACGTGTTCTTCCTGCTGCCGTGGATCGCGTTGCTCGCGTGCACGCCGATTCCGCGCGAAGCAGATCCCCCCGCAGAGCCGGAGTCGCAGCGCTTCAGCAGCGCGGCGTCCACCGCCTACATGGCACTGCTCGTCATCCCCGCACTCGTCACGACCGTGTTGTACTTGACGGTTCGCAAGGGTGAGCGACCGGAGTGGCGCGACGCGTACGACCTCGTGTGGAACGAGCGCCGCGAGGGTGATCTGGTGCTCGGCATGCACGCCGCGGTCGGCGAGTACTACTTGTCGCCGCGCACCGTGCAACTGCGCTACCCGATGCAGATCGGCTGGCTGGATTACTTCCACTCGTTCGAGCCTCGAGCCTGGGCCAAGTACCCGCGCCGTGCGTGGTACGTCGTCAATCCCGAGGAGTACCTCGACTGGCAGCCGGAGCACGCGGCCGCATTTCAGCGCTTCTTGCGCGAGGAGTGCCGCCTCGTGAAGGTGTTCCCGCTCTACGTCGAGAGCCGCGACCTCTCGGTGTGGGTCTACCTGCGCGAATAGATCTCAGCCGTTCGCGCGGCCCTGGAATTCACCGTCCGCGGTGCTGATCTTGATCTCGTCTCCGGCCACGACGTGCAGCGGAACCTTGACCGTCATCCCGGTCTCGACGACCGCTTCCTTCTTCACGTTGGTCGCCGTGTTGCCCTTCACGGCGTGCTCGGCCTCGATGACCTTCAGCGTCACGCTCGGAGGCAATTCGATTCCGAGCGGCGTTGTCTCGTGAAAGGTCACGTCGACGGCCGTGTTCTCGCGCACGAAGCCCATCTTGTCGGCGACCAGGTCAGGGCTGAGCGGAATCTGCTCGTACGTCGTCTGATCCATGAAGACGTAGTTGCCGTTCTGTTCCTTGTAGAGGTACTCGCACTTGCGCTTGTCGAGATACGCGACCTCGAACGAGTCTGAACTGGAGAGGCGCATCGGCGTCACGACGCCGGTCATCACGTCGCGCACCTTCAGGTGGATGACGGCGCGCAAGTTGCCGGGCGTGTGATGGTGGTACTCGGTGATCAAGAGCAGCTTGCCGTGATCGCCGATGATCACGGTGCCTTTGCGCAGGTCGGTAGCTTTGACAGCCATGGTGCAGGGTCCTTCATTCGATGGGAGGGGCGAGCAGGATAGAGGCTCGAGCGCTGGCGCGCACGCTTCGATCGCTGGAGGAGCGCTGAACGACGCCCCCTGCGCGAAAAAAAGGAGGCCGATGCGACAGCAAACGCACGCAGGCCGCCACGACCCCGATTCGAGCAAGGCCGTCCACGGCCCGGAGCGCTCACCGCCGCAGCAGGAATCCTGTCCACTTCGCAGCCCCGCAACGCTTTCAGTCCGACACCGAACGCGACCCGGCAACGTTTCCAGTCCGGCACCGAATCCCGCCCCGCAACGTTTTCAGTTCGACACCGAACCCCGCCCCTCAACACTTCCGGTCCGACACCGAATCCCGCCCCACAACGCTTCCAGACCGACACCGAACTCACCCCTCGAGACCCCACCCCATTGTTGACCTCGGGGGAGGCGGTATGCGCGGAACGAAGCGCGAATCGCCTCTCCCGAGGCCGCGCTGCGAAGCACGCGTCGAATGCCGTTGCTTCCCAGTTTGCCGGGACCTCCCCATCTGCCTCTCGGGCAGTGGTGTCGCGTGGGAGATGTGCCCCTACATCCATTCAGCACTCACGCTCTAGCGCGACTCACGATCGAACACGCCTCACGAAGCGCGAAGGAGAAGAACAGAGCGAAGCAAACAGAAGAGCCAAGGCATTCGACGCATGCTCCGCAGTGCGGCCTCCTGGTTCGCGGTTCGCGCGGTGGCGTTCGTCCGAGTTTGACCGTACCGAGCCAGGCTCGTGTGGTGCAGCTTCGCCGGCGTAGAGCCGCGCGCCGGCGCGCGGCTCTACG
>JAEUIA010000033.1 GCA_016795245.1 Planctomycetota bacterium
GCGGTGGTTGGAAGCGCCAGAAGCCGCGCGGGTACGGGTTTTCGAGGTCCATCGGTGTGTCCTGGGCGACACGGAGATGGTGCCGCCAGGCATCACGACGAGCAGGAGTGGACGCGGTTGCGGAAATTCAGGCAGTTCTGAGCGAGCTAGCAACACCAAACGGGGCCAGTTTGCGTGCTTCTCGTGCTTGGTCCCCACCGTTATGCTGCCCCGCCCCCATGACCGACCTCGCCGAACCCGACCGCCTGACCAAAATCGCAACCCTCCGCTCCCGCGGCATCGACCCCTATCCCGCTCACGGAGTCACCGGCACCCCAATCACACAACTCCTCCAAGGTGCCGGATCCGCCGCCGCCCCCGGCCCGCTGATCGGGACGACAGTCACCATCGCCGGCCGCATGCTCAACGTGCGCGACTTCGGCAAGTTGATGTTCGCGCCGGTCATCGACCGCACGGGTCGGATCCAAATTGGATTCCAGCGCGACAAGCTCACCGACTGGTGGCCGGACCGCAAGCTGCTCGACGGCGGCGACCTGATCGGGGTCAGCGGCGAGTTGGGTTTCACCCAGAAGGGCGAAGCCACAGTCTGGGCGGCCGAGGTCAAGCTTCTCTCGAAAGCCGTAGCCTCGCCTCCCGAGAAGTGGCATGGCCTGGTCGACAAGGAACTGCGCTACCGCCGACGCTATGTCGACTTGTGGTCCTCGGAAGGCGTGGCCGACGTCTTCATCAAGCGCTCCAAGGTGCTCACGACGATCCGTCGCTACCTCGAGGATGAGGGCTATCTGGAAGTTGAAACCCCGACGCTCCATCCGATCGCCGGCGGCGCTGCGGCGCGACCCTTCGTCACGCACCACAATGCTCTCGGGATGGATCTTTTTCTGCGCATAGCGCCGGAACTCTACCTCAAGCGCTTGATCGTCGGCGGCTTGGAGCGCGTCTTCGAAGTTTCGCGCAACTTCCGCAACGAGGGGCTTTCAGCGCGCCACAACCCCGAGTTCACCATGCTCGAATTGTACGAAGCCCAGGCCGACTATCGCCGCATGATGGAGATCTCGGAGCAACTCATCGAGCGCTCTGCCGTCGCCGTCAACGGTACGACCCGTGTCACGTTCCGTGGCAAGGAGTACGACCTCAAGGCGCCCTTCTCCAAAAAGCCGTACACCGAACTCTTCCGCACCAAGAACGGGTTCGACTTCGACGACACGTCTCGAGTGAAGCAACGGGCGCTCGAACTCAAGATCCACGACACCGGTGATCCGTGGAAGCTCATGAACGACGTGTTCGAGGCCACGGTCGAGGACGAACTCGAAGGACCGATGATGGTCGTCGATTACCCGGTGCAGATCTCGCCGCTCGCCAAACAGAAGCCCGACGACAAGCGTCTGACCGAGCGCTTCGAGGTCTTCATCGCCGGCATGGAACTCGGTAACGCATTCAGCGAATTGAACGACCCGGTCGAACAGGCGCGGCGGTTCGAGGAACAGGTGGCTTCGAAGGACCCGGAGGCGCCCGGCGTGGTCGATTGGGACTACGTCCAGGCGCTCGAGTACGGCATGCCGCCCGCCGGGGGCCTCGGCATCGGCGTCGATCGACTCGTCATGGTCTTGACCGGACAAGACTCCATCCGCGACGTCTTGCTGTTTCCGGCGATGAAGCCGCAACACGGCGACACCCCGCCTGCTGAAATCGAGCCTGAATCGCCGGTAGCTGAAAACACGCGGACGTCGCGCACGTAGCCCGGCTCCTCGCACTCCATGTACAAATACTTTCTCTCCTGGCGCTACATGCGCGCGCGCCGCACGAACCTGATCGGTGTCGTCGGCATCGGCGTCGGCGTCGGAGCGCTCATCATGATCCTGTCGATCATGACGGGATTCCTGGAGGAGACGAAAAAGAGTCTGCGCGGCGGACTCTCCGACATCATCCTCGAGACCGACCAGCGCATGTTTCGCGACGGACGGCGTGTGCCGCATTCGCCCGCGCCCCTGCTGGAGGCCGTACGCGCCGATCCGCGCGTCGCCGGTGCCTGCGCTCAGCTCTCGTGGTTCGGCATGTTGACGCAGGGCGGAAGCCGTTCTGCCTACGCGACCGAGCAGCTGGCCGACCCGCAAAAGGGCAACTTGTCCGGCGTCAGATTGTTCGGGATCGACGTCCAGGACGAGTACCAGACCACCGAGTTGCGCGCCGCACTCGCACGTACGCCGTTGCTCGGCGACGAACGCGTCGCCGACCTCGACGACCCGTTTGCACCTCCGGAGGGCTACGTCCCGGACGGTCGCCCACTCGCGTCCTGTCTCGTGGGTGAGCAACTGGCCTCCGAGTGGCGTCTGCGGCGCGGCTCGGAGATCTGGATCACGACGGCTCTCATCGACGCCAAGTCCGGCGAGGTTCACCCCAGCGACCGACGCTTCGTCGTCGCCGGGACCTTTCGCTCGGGCGAGAACGAGATGGACCTGCAGCGCATCTACCTCGCGCGTGCGGAACTCTCCGATTTCCTGGGGACCGGCCGCGAGTACAGCCAGGTGCTCGTGCGTCTCAAGGACTACGAGCGCGACGGCACCGACGTGCAGCTCGACTTCCAGAGCACCCTGACCCAGCAGGGTCTCGTGCCGCGTCCTGAATTCGTGCGCACCTGGGAGGACTACCGCCGCCCCCTGCTCGGCGCGATCGAGAACGAGCGCGTGCTCATGGCGATCATGCTCTCGCTCGTCGTCGTCGTCGCGGCGTTCACGGTGTTCGCGATCCTCTCGATGATGGTCACGGAGAAGCGGCGCGACATCGGCATTCTCTCGGCGCTCGGCGCCACCGGACCGGGGATCACCGGACTCTTCGTGCTGATCGGGTTCTGGGACACGCTGCTAGGCGCGACCGGCGGTGCGATCCTGGGCGTGCTCGGAGCCGTGTACATCGATCCGTTCGAGCGCGGACTCTCGCACACGATCGGCGTCGAGATCTTCAACCGCAAGGTCTACCTGTTCGATCACATCCCCGCGATCGTCAATCCCGTGTGGGTCGGCGTGATCGTGCTCGGCGCGTTCGTGATCGCGCTCCTCTTCGCGCTGGTCCCGGCGTGGAAGGCCGGTCGACTGCATCCCCTGGACGCGTTGCGCTATGAGTAGTTCGCACACATCGATGCCGAAAGTGCGTCCGGTTGCGACCGACAGCTTGATCGCGGCGCGCGGCATCGTGAAGTCGTTTCAAATCGCGGACCGCACCTTGGAGGTGCTCCACGGCGTCGATCTGGACGTGAAACGCGGCGAACTCGTGGCGCTGATGGGCGCGTCCGGCGCCGGCAAGTCGACCTTGATCCAGGTCATGGGACTGCTCGATCGTCCGACGTCAGGCAAGGTGTTGCTGGACGGCTCCGACGCCTGGGAACTGCCGCTCGCCGAGCGCGCGGCATTGCGCAATCGCGCCATCGGCTTCGTGTTTCAGTTCTACCATCTGCTGCCCGAGCTGAACGCGGTCGAAAACGTGCTACTGCCGGCGATGATCGGGAACTCGTGGAGCGGCTACAAGCAACGCGCCAAGGAATTCAAGGACCGTGCGCGCGGCATGCTCGTGAAGTTCGGACTCGAACAGCGCCTCGACCACAGGCCCGCGCAACTCTCGGGGGGCGAACGCCAACGCGTCGCCATCGCACGCGCGTTGTTCCTCGACCCGAAGATGATCATCGCCGACGAGCCGACCGGCAACCTCGACAGCGCGACGGGCGAGCGCGTCTTGGAATTGCTGCTCACCGAGCAACACGAGCGCGGCGTATCGCTCCTGCTCGTGACGCACGACGAGCGCCTCGCGGCACATTGCCAGCGAATCGTTCGGATGGAAGACGGCCGCGTCGTTTAGGATCTCCGATCGGCAGATGCACGTCCTCTTCCTCGCCCCGGACACGAACGTCTACAACCTGCGCTTCGTCGATGCGCTCAAGCGCGCCGGTGCGCGGGTCAGCGGTGTCGGCCACACGCCGGCGGCGAAGCTGCGCAACCACCTGAAAGCGCGCCTCGATCGCTACGAACAGGCGCGCAGCCTGCTCGACGACTCCGAAATCCTGAAGTTCGCGCGCCAGATCGACAGCGCATCCAAGTTGGAGCGCATCGAGACCATCGACGAGCCTTTCGTCGTCGGCGCCGCGCGTTTGCGCGAGGCTTTGGCGGTCCCGGGCCTCTCCGTCGCCCGCGCCGTCCTGTGCCGCGACAAGGCGGCGATGAAGGACGCGTTGCGCGCGCGCGACATCCCGTGCGCCGCTTCGACAGCCGCGATCGACCGCGAGGCCGTGATCACGTTCGCCGAGCGCGAGGGCTACCCGCTGGTGATCAAACCGCGCGAAGGCTTCGGGACGCTCGACACCTTTCGCGTCGAGAACCGCCGCGAATTGGATGCTGCACTGGAACGCCTGAGGCCCTCGGAGACCCGCGCCTTGATCGTCGAGGAATTCATCGACGGCCACGAAGGCTTCTACGACACGATCACCGCCGGCACGCAGATCGCGCACCGTTTCATCGGCCATTACTACCCCAGTTGCCTCGCCGCGCTGCAAGACCGCGCCATCTCACCTCAGATCGCCGTGACGAACCGCACCGCGTTGGAGACCTACGCCGAACTGCACGAGGTCGCCGCGCGGGTGAACGCGGCGCTCGGGCTCGAGAACACGGCGACGCACATGGAGTGGTTCTTCGGATCGAAGGGCCTCAAGGTCTCCGAGATCGGCGCGCGCCCGGCGGGTGAACGCATCTGGGACATGCACGCCGCCGGCAACGAATTCGATCTGTACCTGTCTTGGGCGCAGGCGGTGCTGCACGGGCGCGCCGAAGGCACGCCTTCGCAGAAGTACGCGACCGGCTCGGTGCAGATCCGTCCGCCGAAGGACGGCCGCTACGGCGGACACCGCGGCATCGAGATCGTGCAGCGCACGCTCGCCGGCTCGATCATCGAGAGCGAGATCCCCCCGCGCGGCGCGCCTACGCAGCCGCTGGAACGCGGCTGGCATCAGAACACATGGTTCCGGCTCAAAGACGAGAACTACGATCGGCTGCGCGAGAAACTCGATTTCCTCGCACGGACCGTGAAGGTAGACGTCCTCTGAAACGCAGCACGAGGGCCGCCGCTCTCCTGGTCGCCGGCCGAGCGGGCTCCTAGAGCGAGTCGGTGCCGCTCGCCGGCGCTTCGCTCGGGAACACGTCCGGCTCGAAACTGCCGCGCCAGCCGAGCCGCTCGCGCAGGCGCTTGTAGGCGTCGAAGCCCGGCAACGATAGGAGCGGGTACGCGACCGGGTGACGCGTGATGCGCACCGTGTCGCCTTCGTGCATCGGATAGAAGCCCTGACCGTCGACGACGAGCGTCGTCAGACCCGAGGCGTGCGTCACGTCGAGCACCAGTTCGTGATCGCCGTCGATCACGAGCGGGCGGTGCGACAATGCCTGCGGACTGACCGGTGTGACGACGAAAGCGTGCATCGAAGGCGCCAGGATCGGCCCGCCCGCCGCCATCGAGTACGCGGTTGAACCACTGGGCGTGGCGACGACGAGGCCGTCGCTGCGGTAGTTCGTGACCCAATCAGCACCGTCGCGCAGCGCGATCGACAACATGCCCTGGAACGCGCCGCGAGTCAGCACCGCATCGTTCAAGGCCACGGCGCGCACTGTCGGCCGACCGGCCGAAACCATCTCGGCCACGAGGCGCATGCGCGGTTCGACGACCGCGCGTCCCTCGAACACCTGGTTCAAACTCGCTTGCCAATGCGTGGCCTCGACCGAGGCGAGGAATCCGACGCGACCGAAATTGATCCCGATCGTCGGCACGGGCTCGTCGGCGAAAGCGCGCACGGCGGCCAGAATCGCGCCGTCTCCGCCCAGGACAACGATCAGATCGGGCTTCTGCGACTTGGGTTCGCGCGCGCCGCCGTTCTTTTCGGAGCGGCGCTTGTAGAACTCGCGCACGTCGCGCTCGATCGACAATTCCTGCGACCGAGCGCGCAGCCATGGCTCGAGCACGCGCACGAGATCTTGAACCGCGTTCTTCTCGGCATCCGCCAGAACGAGCACACGCGACCAGTTTTTCATGTCAGACCAGGGTCGCCGCCGTCAGGGAGCGCACGACGCGCTCGAGCGCATCGGCGTCCAGACCGCACTCCGCCAGTTGCTCTTCGCGCGTCGTCCGGTGATCGATGAAGCGATCGGGGATCGCCAGGATGCGCACGCGCGCGCCCGAGTTCGGCAGCGTATTCAAGGCTTCCAACACCGACGAACCGAATCCGCCCGCGCGCTGGTGCTCTTCGAGCGTCAGGATCCAGCGGTAGCGTCCGGAGTGCGAGGCGAGCAGATCGACATCGAGCGGCTTGATGAAGCGCGCGTCGACGACGCCGATCCGAATGCCCGCCTTGGCGCAGCGCTCGGCGCAGATCAGCGCCTCCTCCACGAGCGCGCCGCTGGCCCAGACCACGATCGCATCGCCTTCCAGCAAGACCTCGGCCTTGCCCGGCTCCATCGGTCGGCGCTCGCTCTTGTGGATGCGCTCCACGGCCGGTGAATTGTCGCGCGGGAAGCGCAGCGCGAAGGGTCGTCCCAATCTCAACGCGAGTTCGAGCAGGCGCTCCATGTCGCTCGCATCGCGCGGCGCCGCGAGCACGAAATTCGGCAGCGTGCGCAAGTACGCGATGTCGAAGACACCGTTGTGCGTGGGACCGTCGGCCCCGACCAGACCGGCGCGATCGAGCGCGAGCGTCACCGGCAGGTCTTGCAGCGCGATCTCCTGGAACACCTGGTCGTAGCCGCGCTGCAGGAACGTCGAGTAGATCGCCGCCACCGGACGCAAGCCGCCCTTGGCCATCCCGGCCGCCATCGCCAGCGCGTGTTGTTCGGTGATGCCGGTGTCGTGCGTGCGCGCCGGGAAACGTTCGCCGAACGTGTCGATGCCCGTACCCGAAGGCATCGCGGCCGTGATCGCGTGGACGCGCACGTCGCGCTCGGCGAGGCGCACCAGGGATTCGGCGAAGCACTTCGTGAACGCCGGTCCGCCCGCCGGTCGGCTCGCGCGCGGTGCCGGGACCTTGACCGTGTCGCCGCCGGAATCACGCGCTTTGTCGGCGCGCTTCTCAAAGCCCTTGTCCGGCGCCTTCACGCCGTGCACGCGCTCGGGGTGACTGGGCGCTTTGGGATGGCCCTTGCCCTTCTCCGTCAGGATGTGGAGCAGCACGACGCCTTCGAGTTGGCGCGCGCGCTCGATGTTCTCGACGAGCAGGTTGACGTCATGTCCGTCGAGCGGACCGACGTAGGTGACACCGAGTTCTTCGAAGATGTGGCCGGGCACGATCGCGTGGCGCACGACTTCGCCGATCTGATCGAGCGCGCGATCGACGCGCGGCCCGATGACGGGGATGGCGCTGATCAGATTCTGAACTTCCTGGTGCGCTCGTTGCACGAGCCGGCTCGAGCGGATGCGCGACAAGTACTTCGCGAGCCCCCCCACCGATTTGCTGATCGACCATTCGTTGTCATTCAAGACGACGAGCAGTTTCTGTCCGCTCGCGGCGGCGTGGTTCAAGCCTTCGAACGCGACCCCGGCGCCCAGCGCGGCGTCTCCGACGAGGCTCACGACGTGCGGCGGATCGCTCTCGTGCGCACGCGCCAACGCGAGCCCGAGGCCCAGGCTGATCGCGGTCCCGGCGTGACCGGTGTGGAACAGGTCGTACTCGGACTCGACCGGGTTCGTGAAACCGCACATGCCGTCGGTCTGACGCAACTCGGTGAAACCCGCGCGCCGCCCGGTCAGGATCTTGTGCGTGTAGGCCTGGTGGCTCACGTCGAACACGAGCCGGTCGCGGCGAAAGTCGAACACGCGGTGCAGCGCGACCGTGATCTCGACCGTGCCCAGGTTCGAACCCAGGTGTCCGCCGGTGCGCTGCACGCTGTCGAGCAGGAACTGGCGCACTTCGCCGCACAG
This sequence comes from Planctomycetota bacterium, assembly GCA_016795245.1. Taxonomy (GTDB): domain Bacteria; phylum Planctomycetota; class UBA1135; order UBA1135; genus JAEUIA01. Next base: position 7,939 of record JAEUIA010000033.1, read on the forward strand.
CTGCGGCAATTCGGCGTCGGCGAGATGCTTCAGCTCCGCGGGCGAGTTCACGCGCTCGAGCAGCGCGGATTGCGGAACGCTCGCGGGCGCGCCGTCCTGAGTGGCCTTGTCGCTCATGGGGTCGTTCCTTGATTGTGGCCGATTCGACGTCGCTTTGAACAGCACGAGCCGCAGAAGCTCGCGCCCTAGGCCGTGCGCACGAGCAATCCCGCCGGCAGCGCGTGCATCAAATCGCCCGCCTGGGCGCCCAATTCCAGGGCCAGCGCCTCGGCGGCTCCGGCGCGCGCGCGCGCCTCTCTGCGCGCCCCGGCGAGCCCCAGCACGGCGACCACGGTCGGCTTGGCGGCGCGCTCGTCCTTGCCCGGGGTCTTGCCCAGCGTCGCCGCGTCGCCGGTGACGTCGAGGATGTCGTCGACGGCTTGGAAGCACAGTCCCAGTTGCACGCCGTACTCGCGTGCGCGCTGCTCGGACGTCGCGCCCGCGCCGGCGACGATCGCGCCCATCTCGCAGGCCGCTCCGATCAGCGCCGCGGTTTTCCAGGCGTGCACGCGCGCGACCTCGTTGCTGCTGATCGTGTGCGGCGCGAGCGAGAGATCGAGCGCTTGTCCGCCGACCATGCCGCGCGTGCCTGCCGCTTCAGCCAGGCAGACGACCAATGCACTCGCGTGCGTGCGCTCGCGCCCCAGCAACCCGAAGGCCTGCGTCAACAGCGCGTCGCCGACGAGCACGGCCAGCGCTTCGCCGTAGACCTTGTGGCACGTCGGGCGCCCGCGGCGCAGATCGTCGTCATCCATGCACGGCAGATCGTCGTGCACGAGCGAGTACGTGTGCAGACATTCGATCGCGACGGCAGCGAGCGCGCAGTCGGCATCGCGCGCGCCGAAGTGCGTGGCAAACAGGCGCACGAGCGCGGGCCTCAAGCGCTTCGCGCCGCCGAACACCGCGTAGCGCAGCGCCTCGTGCAGACGCGCGGGCTCCTCTGCGGCGCGCGGCAGGTGCAGATCGAGCTCGCGATCCGCCCAGGCCCGTGCCTCGGCCAGCCACACTTCGACGCCGCCCGCTCGTTCCGCGCTCAAGGTCACGAACGCTCTTTGTGGTCGGGGTCGTGCGCGTAGGGCTTGAGCGTGAGGTCGGCGTCGGCTGAAAGTTCCTCGACGCGCTTTTGGAATCCGCCCAGAATTCCGCGGCATTCGCGCAGGAGCGCCACCCCTTCCTGGTAGCGATCGATGGAATTCTCGAGCGCGAGTCCGCCGCCTTCGAGTTCGTTGACGATCGCCTCCAAGCGGGCGAGCCGGGTATCGAATCCCGCCTCGGGGGGCGTGTCGGGCTTTTTCGGGGCCTGGGCCATGATGTCAGGAGTCTAGAGATCGGAAACGACTTCCCAAAGATCCGCCGTGGGAACCGCCATCCGGACCGCCCACGATTGCCGCTTGCGCGACCAGGGGATAGAATCCGATAGGCGTTCCATCCACACCCTCTCTCCACGTCCCTCCAGCTCCCGGGAGGGTCATGCAGTCCGAACGCCTCTCTCTCCAGCCGTTCACCCGGCTCGCACCCTGGTTTTGCCGCATGAAAGTCGCCCTGATCTACGCCAAGTCGCAGGCCATCCGCCAGAAGGCCGCCGAAGTCTTCGCCGACCAGACCAAACAAAAAGGCGAACTGGCGCGCGATGAGATCTATCCGCCGCTCGGGATCAGCATCCTCGGCGCCGAACTCGAAGCGCTCGGACACGAAGTCAAGCTGTTCGACGACTCGATCGAAGAACTCGACACGCTGCGCAACGCGATGGAGTGGTCCGACCTCGTCGGCATCTCGTCGCTGACGCCGAACGCGCGCCGCGCGCGCGAACTGGGCAAGATCGCACGCGACGAGATCAAGCGCATCGTCGTGATGGGCGGACCGCACCCGACCACGAACCCCGAGTTCTTCTTGAACGCCGGCGCCGCCGACATCTGCGTGCAGGGCGAGGGCGACAAGACGCTGCCGGAGATCATCGAACATCTGCACGACCGCTCGCAGTGGGAGAACATCCAAGGCATCACGTTCTTGAAGGACGGCGTGCAGTTCGCGACGCCGCGTCGTCCGCTCGTGAAGAAGATGGACGAGATCCCGTTCCCGGCCTACCACCTGTGGGACATCCCGAAGTTCATGAAGCTCATGGTCAACCCGGGCGTGACGCTGATCACCTCGCGCGGTTGCCCCTACGCTTGCACCTTCTGCGACGCCGAGATGACACCGCGTCAGTACCGCGCGATGTCGCCCGAATCGACGGTCGATCTCATGGAGATGATCGTCAAGAAGTACAACCCGCCGCAGCTCGTGCTGTTCGACGATCTGTTCACGATCCAACGCAAGCGCGTGATCGCGATCTGCAAGGAGATCATCAAGCGCGACCTGTTCTTCGAATGGGTGTGCGAATCGCGCGTCGACACGATGGACTGGGAGATGCTGCGCTGGATGCGCAAGGCCGGCTGCGTCAAGATCTACTACGGTCTCGAGTCGGGCAGCCCGGACATGCTCGTGACGATGAAAAAGGGCGTCACGCCCGACAAGGTGCGCGCCGGTGCCAAGCTGAACCGTCAGCTCGGCATGTACTTCAAGTTCTTCATCCTCTACGGATTCCCGCAGGATACGGTCAAGGACCACCGCCTGACCGAGGAACTGATCGCCGAGACGCGCTGCGACGCGGTGTGCTGCTCGATCCTGCAGCCGATCCCGGGCACCGAAGTGTACGAGGAACTGAAGCCGTACCTGATCAAGGACGTGGCCGAGATGGAGTTCCATTACTGGCATTCCACCGAATCCTTCAAGCACCCGAACTTCACGCACGAGGAGTTGCACCAGGAGCGCGATCGCTTGCTGAAGGCGCACGCGCGCGCGACCAAGGGTCTGATCCCGAAGCTGAAGCGCAAAGCCGAGCGCTTGATGGCGATGATCCGCCACCCCGAGATCGTCGCCGACCTGTTCGAGATCCGCGCGCGCCGCAAGCGCTACCTGAAGCGCGTGGCCGAGAGCGATTGGGCCTACACGCAGTCGGGTCAACGCGATCAAGTCGCGCTGCAGGTCCCGAACGTGACAGCCGACTGAGCGTGCGGCCAAGAACGACCGACGCGTCGACACCGTTCTGGCACGGGTTATCGCTGCAGCCACTGCACGCGACTCACTCGTCGCTGCGGAGCTTCGTCCCCCGCGTCGAAGTGAGAGTGGGACCGCGGGTTCGGCCGTGAACGACCGTACCAGGCGGCGACTTGCCGACGCTCCTCGCTTCGGGGCAGAGAACGAATCCCGCGACACGACGCTTCCAGACCGGCACCGAACTCACCCCGCAACGTTTCCAGTCCGACACCGCAACCTGCCCCGCAACGCTTCAAGACCGACATCGCACCCCGCCCCTCAACGGTTCGAGTCCGACACCGAACTCACCCCTCGCGTCCCCACCCCATTGTTGACCTCGGGGTTCGCGATTTGCGCAGTGGCGTTCGTCCGAGTTTGACCGTACGGAGCCAGGATCGTGTGGTGCATCTTCGCCGGCGTAGAGCCGCGCGCCGGCGCGCGGCTCTACACCGGCGAAGATGCACCACACGAGCCTGGCTCGGTACGGTCAAACTCGGACGAATGCCACTGCGCAAATCGCGAACCAGGAGGTCAACAATGGGGTGGGGTCTGGCTGGGTGTGTTCGGTGTCGGACTGGAAGCGAACTTGGGTTGGGTTCGGTGTCGGACTGGAAGCGTTGAGGAGCGGGGTTCGGTGCCGCTCGCGAAGCATTCAGGGGTTGGGTCGGTGTCGGAGTGGGAGCGTTGCGGGGTTGGGTTTGCTGTCGCTCTTGAAGCGTTGCGGGGTTGCGTTCGATGTCAGTCCCGCACGAGCCGGATTTGCAATCTCACCATTCCGCGAAATCGACTGCGGACCGCTGCACCCGCCCGCCTGCTCAGAACTGCCAACCGAGCACGATCCCTAGTTGCTGGTAATTGGCGTCCGCGTGCGAATTGCCGAACGACACATCGTGCACGATGTTGGACAACAACACCTGCCGGTAGTCGAGTGCGATCGTGAGGTTGTCCGTCAACGTCCATTCGAGCCCGCCGCGAATGTACGGGCCGATTGCCCAGCCCGAATCCGACCGCGAAGAACCGCTGTCGGGACGCTCCGAATACTTCGGGAACAAGAGCGACGCCCCCGCCGACGCATACGGGCGTGAATGCGCATACCACAAGTCGCCTTCCCACCTGCCGCCGACGGAAAACTCCGTCATCGTTCCTTTGAACTTCGTGCGACCGCCCGACACGTCGCGCGTCTCTTCATCGGTCGAATAGAACAGTCCCAGTTCGAGTCCGCCGCGAGCGCCGGGTTGACTGATCACGGCTTCGATCCCGTAGGACGTGTGCTCGTCGACCGGCTCGAACGCACTGTCGGGCGAACGCTTGCCGACATCGAGCTGCAGCTTCGTCTGGTACTGAGCGAAATGCTGGTAGGGCGCAGCCGTGGGTGCAGCGGCGCACGCCGTGACGAGCGGGAGAACAACGAGAATGAGCCTGGTCGAGATCGCCATGGTGGGTACCTGCTGTGCGCTGATCGAGCGCGGCACACTACCTTACCGCCTCTGCCGGCGCCAAAGGAGGGCGCGGGGCGTCAGACCGGTCGAATCCGCGCGCAGAATCTCGCGCACGTGCGCTACGATGCGCGGTCTGTATGTTGATCGCCCCTCCCCACACGAACCCGCCGCGCGGTCGCGGCGCACTGCTCGCCGGACTCTTCACGACCGCTCTCGCGACCTTGTGTTTGGAGGTGCTCGACACCCGGCTCTTGTCGGTGATGGCGTGGTACCACCTGTCGTTCTTCGCCGTTTCGACCGCGATGTTCGGCATGGCCGCAGGCGCCTTGCGCGTCTATCTGGGCGGCGAGCGCTTCGAAGGCGAGAACGCGCCGGTGCAGTTGCGACTGAACGCGCTGCTGTTCGCGATTTCGATCCCGGTCTGCCACCTGACCAACCTGGTCGTGCGGCTGCCGTCCGGGACGAGCGCCGTCACGATCGCGGCGCTCTTCGTGACGACCGTGGCGCTCGCCATTCCGTTCTTTTTCTCGGGCGTGATCGTGACCATTGCGCTGACGCGCGCAAAAGCACCCGTCGGGCTCGCGTACTCGGTCGACCTCATCGGCGCCGCACTCGGCACCCTGCTCGTCATCCCGTTGTTCTGGTGGTCGAACCTCACCACGGCCGTTTTCGCCTGCAGCGCGTTGGCGGCGTTGTCGGCCTGTTTCTTCGCGCGCTTCGCCGGCGGCAAGGGTCGCGTGTTTCCGATCCTGCTCACGCTGTTCTTGGCGAGCTGTGCGGTGTGGAATGCGAACAGCGCGAAACCGATCACGCTTTGGTACGTCAAGGACCGCTTCGTGGGCCTGGAGCACATCGTCAGCGAAGAGTGGAATGTTCACTCGCGCGTGATCCTGCGCAGAGAAGCGATGGAGGCGCCCTTTTACTGGGGCCGCGGCCTCGGCACCGAGTCCTTCAAAGTCAACGGCCAGCCGATCGCGATCGACGGTGATGCGCTGACCGTCATGAGCGAATGGAACGGCGATCGCGCCGCGTTGGATTGGGTGCAGTACGACGTCACGTCGCTCCCCTATCACATCCGCAAAGGCGGCGATGCGGCTGTCATCGGTGTCGGCGGCGGCAGGGATGTACTCACCGCGCTGTGGGGCGAGAGCAGTTCTGTCACGGGCATCGAGATCAACGGCATCTTGATCGATCAGCTCGAGCACGAACGGCGCACTTTCGCCAACATCGCCACGCAGCCCAATGTGGAACTCGTGCACGACGAGGCGCGCTCCTGGTTGACGCGCACGGACAAGCGCTTCGACGTGCTGCAGATGTCGTTGATCGACACGTGGGCGTCGACCGCTGCGGGTGGATTCACGCTGACGGAGAACGGGCTGTACACGCTCGAAGCCTGGCGCGTATTCCTGGGAACGCTGAAACCCAAGGGAGTTTTCAGCGTCTCGCGCTGGTACGACCCGAGCAAGGTCTCCGAGACGACTCGACTCCTCGCGCTTGGAACCGCCGCGCTCTTGGAGCGCGGCATCAAGGCACCTGACCAGTGCATGGTGCTCGTGGCGTGCGGGCAGTGCTCGACGCTCCTGTGTTCGCTCGAGCCCTTCAGCGCCGAGGACATCGCACGCCTCGAAGAATCCTGCAGCAAGTTCGGCTTCACGCTCCTCGCCGCGCCCGGTGTGGCTCCGGCTCATCCGATCCTGGCGGCGACGGCCAAGGCCTCGACGCGCGCCGAACTCGACGCCGCGATCGCGGACGACACATACGACTACTCTCCGCCCACGGACGAGCGCCCGTTCTTCTTCAACATGCTGCGCGGTCGCGCAGCATTCGCTGAATCGGCCGAAGAGAAAGCCGGCGGTGTGCTGCTCGGAAACCTCCAAGCTACGCGGACGCTGATGATCCTGGCCCTGATCTCGTTCGTGCTGGTGCTCACGACTGTGATCGGACCGCTCGTCGCCAGCGGATTCCCGCGCATGCCGCGCAGGGATTTCGCGCTGTCGCTCGCGTGGTTCTGCACGATCGGCCTGGGCTTCATGCTGATCCAGGTGGCCTTCTTGCAGCGCTTCTCCGTCTATCTAGGACACCCGACGTACGCGCTAGTCGTGATCCTCTCGACGATGATCCTGGCGGCGGGTTGCGGCAGTTTCTTCTCGGACAAGCTCGCCTTCGAGACGCGCGTCAGCTGGCTGCGCTCCGTTCCGCTCGCGACAGCTGCGATCCTGCTCACGGGCTGGCTGGCGCTGCAGCCCGTCGTCGAGAGCACGATCCACCTGGGACTCATCGCGCGCTGCGCGGTAGTGGTCGTCGCCGTCGTGCCGTTGTCGTTCCTGCTGGGTTTCTTCTTTCCCATCGGAATGCGTCTGGTCCAGCGCATCGACACTTCGGCGACGCCGTGGATGTGGGGCGTCAACGGAGCGTGTGGGGTATTCGGCGCCGTGATGGCGGTCGTGATCTCGCTGTGGAACGGAATCGGCACGAACCTGCTCGTCGCGGCGCTCCTGTATGCAGCACTCGCACTCGTAGGTCCCCTGCTCCAGCGTCGCGGTCGGAACGCACCCGCCGCTTGACGCCTCTCGGCGCGTAGAGTTACATCGATCAGAACCAAGGGCACCTATGAAGCACACGATCATTCACGCCGGATTCGCGTTGTCGCTGCTCGCCGCGGCGGGTTGCAAGAACGAGATCGATCGCGGCACGGTGACGGCGCCTTCGGTGACGAGCGAGTCCTCAACCGAGTCCACGAAAGATCGCCCCACGGAACTCGCACGAGCGCCTGAGGGAGAGCGCACACCCGTAGTCGCGCTTCCGGTGGACAAGCCGGCCGAACCCAAGGCCGTTGCGCCCACGAAGCCCGTGCTCGGCAAGCTCGCGCCCGAGATCAGCGGCGAAGACATCGACGGCAAGCCCTTCAAATTGAGCGACTACCGCGGCAAGGTCGTGATGCTCGATTTTTGGGGCCACTGGTGACCGCCTTGCCGGGCCATGTACCCGCACGAGCGGTCGCTCGTGAAGAAGCTCGCGAATGAACCCTTCGCCTTGATCGGCGTGAACAGCGACAAGGATCGTGAAGCGCTGAAGAAGGTCATCGAGAAAGAGAACATCACCTGGCGCTCCTTCTGGAACGGCGGCGGCACGCAGGGGCCGATCTCGCGCGCCTGGGAAGTCAGCGGATGGCCGACGATCTACGTCATCGATGCCGAAGGCATCATCCGCTTCAAGTCGGTGGGACCGAACGAGGCCGGTACGCAAAAGGCGATCGACGAAGCGCTGGCGCGGCTCAAGGCTGCGTCAAAGCACTGATCGCGTTCAGCCTCGAGCGTCAGCGCTGCTCGAGGTACTTCTTCAGCGCCTTGCCGAAGACGAGGCTCCAGCCTTCGGTCACTTGTCGGTTCGAGGCGCTGCGATCTACCCCGATCACGGCGTCGGTGAGCGAAACGCGCGTTCCGCCTGCCTCGTCGGTGAGTGCGATGTGCAGTTGCGAGACCGCCGGTCCGCCGAAACGTTGCGTCACATGTCCGGTGAGGTCGATCGTCGACTGCGGATCGATCGCGATGACTTCGTACCAGATCAAGCCGGAGCCTTGTCCCCATTGCTCGAAGAGCCGTCCGCCGAGCCGCGCTTCGAAGGTCAGCTTCGTGCCTGGACCGCCGACCAACATCGCTTCCGGCCACCACTCCGCGGTCTGCTCGGTGATCGCGCGCCACACAGCAGCGCGCGGCGCCTGGATCTCATAGGAAAGGCCGATGACGGTGGTGACGACGTTGCGGACGGTCTGCAGAGGAATAGGCATGACGTGTGAGTGCTCGGGCCAGAACGCGCGGCCGCGGCGAGTCCGCAGCGCGAGAGATGTTATCCTCGCTGGTGTCAAACGCACGCGGCCCTCGAACTGGCTGCGAACCACGAGACCCTAGCCATGAAATATCTGCTGCTCTTCACCTGCATGGCCGCGCTTTCCTTGCCGGCCTTTCCCGCCGACACGGTCGTCACCAAAGCCAAGCACACCGATGCGATCACGGTGCCGGGCAGCGAAAAGCCCGCCGAAGTGGAGACCGAGGTCACCTGGGTCGGCATGGACCGCATGCGCGTCGACGTCTCCGGATGGACCACGATCGTGCGCTGGGACACGAAGAAGATCTACCAGATCAACCACGCCGCTCGCAGCTACAGCGTCGTCGACGTCCCGACGGATCTGAAGAAATACATGTCCACGACCCAGGCGAAATACCTGGAGGAGTCCACGGCACAGGTGACGATCACCGTCGTGCGCACTGCGGAAACGCGGAAGGTCAAGGACTGGGATGCGAACAAGTACGTGCTGACGATGACGCTGCCGAAGGGCGGGTCCTTCACCGAGTCCATCTGGGTCACGAAAGACCTCGGGTTGGACACGAGCGTCTGGATGCAGATGTGGGGCGCGCGGATGTCGTTGATGTCGATCGGCGCACTGATGGCCAAGGAAACGCTGAAAATCCCCGGCATTCCGGTGCTGGTCGAACGCTCACAGAAGATCGGCGAGAACACGTACACGGGCCGCGACGAGGTCGTGTCGGTGGAGTGCAAGGATGCACCCGAAGGACATTACGAGCCGCCGCAGGACTACACGATCAAGCCGTTCGAGTTGAGCGATGGCGCGATGCGGACGCCGCCGCCCGTCGACGTCGAACTCGTGCCGATCAAGCCGACTCCACCCGTGAAAGATCCGGTAGGTCCACCGCCCGCGAAGTGACGGAGTCAGGCTCCACTCCGCCGTTTTCGTCGCCGGTTGCTGATCGAGTCTGACCGTACGGAGCCAGGCTCCTGTGGTGCAAACTCGCCGGCGCCGAACGAACGGTACACGGCTACTTTCTCACCCGTTCGCCGGCGTAAGACCGCTCGCCTGCGCGCGGTTCTACGTCGGCGAACGGGTGAGAAAGTAGCCGTGTACCGTTCGTTCGGCGCCGGCGAGTTTGCACCACAGGAGCCTGGCTCCGTACGGTCAGACTCGATCAGCAACCGGCGACGAAAACGGCGGAGTGGAGCCTGACTCCGTTGCGCTCAGGGCTTCTTGAATTTGTCGAAGAACGACGAGCCGCCGGGCGCACCGGACGTTGGAGCCGGGGCGGAGCGTTGCGGTTGCGGCGCGGGACTCGGCGAGCCGCGCTGCGGCAGCGGTGCACGCGGACCGGCGTCCGCTCCAGCGTGCGGTCGGCCGGGCGCAGCGTGTGGTTGCGGACGCTGTTGAGCTTGCGCCGCGGGTGCGTGCGCGTGACTCGAGTCCTCGGCATCGGCCGTGGGCACGTTCACCTTGAAGCCCTCGGACTGGCACTTGCGCAGGAAATCGTCCTTCGCGATGCACTTCAAATACGCTTCGGCCGGATCGACCAGCCCCGAGCGCACGTGGTCCATCAATGCGTCATTCAGGAGCCTCATCCCGAGCTTGCCGCCCATCTGCATCGCCGACGGGATCTGGTGCGTCTTGCCTTCGCGGATGTTGGCCGCGACCGCCGGATTGCAGACGAGGATCTCGAGCGCGGCAATGCGGCCGGACGGGATCTTCTTGCACAGGGTCTGCGCGACGACGCCCTTGAGCGAACTGGCGAGCATCGTGCGGATCTGCTCCTGACGCTCGGTCGGGAACTGATCGATGATCCTGTCGACGGTCGAAGCCGCGGTCGTCGTGTGTAGCGTGCCGAACACGAGGTGGCCGGTTTCGGCCGTTTCGATCGCGATTTCGATCGTTTCGAGGTCGCGCATTTCGCCCACCAGGACGATGTCCGGGTCTTCGCGCAGAGCGGCGCGTAGAGCGCGTTTGAACGAGTCGGTGTGGCGCTTCACCTCACGCTGATTGACGAGGCACTTCTTCGTCGGGTGCACGAATTCGATCGGGTCTTCGATCGTGATGATGTGGTCGCTGCGCGTCGAGTTGATGTGATCGATCATCGCCGCGAGCGTCGTCGACTTGCCCGAGCCCGTCGGGCCGGTGACGAGCACCAGACCCTTTGACAGGTAGCACAGATCGGTGACCGCCTTCGGCAGGTTGAGCTGCTGCGCGGTCAAGACTTCTGATGGGATCAAGCGGAACACACCGCCCGGGCCGCGGTGATCGCGGAACAGGTTCGAACGGAAGCGCCCGAAGCCTTCGAGTTCGTAGGCGAAGTCCGTGTCGTGCGTCTTCTCGAACTCGGCCTTGTTGTGCTCCGGCGTGAACTCGAGCAGGATCTGCTCCATCTGCTCGGGCGTGATCTCGGGACAACCTTCGACGGGCACGATGTCACCGTGCAGACGGAACATCGGCACGAGCGTCGAGGTCATGTGCAAATCGGACGCGCCGGTTTGCACCATGCGTTGAAAGAGGGCATCGATCCAGGGCATCGGTCTTGTCTCTCGCGTGAGGGTTGGAACGAATGGCTTTTCTTCGGCGCAATCGGACCCTCACTTGAGACCGGATGAAGACCTTGTTCACGAATGTCCGGCCGGGCTTGATATAAAGCTGCAATGACCGCCAACCGACGTGAATTCTTGCATGCCGCCGCGGGGATCGGCGCCCTCGCCGCCCTGGGCTCCGTGACATCGGCGCGCTCGCGAACCGATGTGGAAGATAATGACGTCAAGCCCCAGCGGACGTTTTCGATCTCGCTGGCTGAGTGGTCGTACCACTCGGCGCTCCAGAAGGGCTCCATGAAGCACGCGGAGTTCGCTCAGGTCGCGCGCGCGAAGCACGGGTTGGGAGCCGTCGAGTACGTCAACTCGTTCTTCAAGGACAAGGCACGCGACACGGACTACTTGAAGGACCTGAAGACGCGCGCCGACGATCAGCAGGTCAAGATCCTGTTGATCATGTGCGACGGCGAAGGCGACCTGGGTCACGCGGAGAAGCAGAAGCGCACTGAAGCGGTCGAAAACCACAAGCAGTGGCTCGATGCCGCGCGCGCGCTGGGCTGTCATTCGATCCGCGTGAACGTGTCGGGCTCAGGCACGCGCACGGATCACATGCATCAAGCCGCCGAGAGCCTGCAGGCGTTGGCGCAGCTCGCCGACCCGCTGAACTTGAACGTGATCGTCGAGAATCACGGCGGCATCACTTCCGACGGCGCATGGCTCGCCGGCGTCATGCGGAAGGCCGATCACAAGCGTGTCGGGACCTTGCCGGATTTCGGCAACTTCAAGATCTCCGACAGCGAACTGTACGATCGCTACCAAGGCGTGGCCGAGTTGATGCCGTGGGCCAAGGCCGTCAGTGCCAAGAGCCACGACTTCGACGAGAAGGGCGAGGAAACCGCGACCGATTACACACGCATGCTGAAGATCGTGCTCGACGCCGGATATCGCGGTTACGTGGGCATCGAATACGAGGGTTCACGCCTTTCTGAACACGACGGCGTCGAAGCGACGAAGCGCTTGTTGGAGCGCGTACGGAGCGCTGCCCGTTGATCGCGCTCTTGCTTGCGCTGGCTGTCTTTCAGGACACTCCGGCGCCTTACTCGCCCAAGATCGAGCCGGCTTCGGACGAGCCCCAGCTGACGATGAAGGGCTTTCAACTGCCGCCCGGTTTCGACGTGGATTGCTTCGCCGCCGAGCCGCGCCTCGCGCACCCGGTGTGCTTCTGGATCGCACGCAACGGGGATTGCTACGTGGCGGAGACCTTTCGCCACCACGCCGGCGTCACCGACATCCGCGATCACATGGACTGGCTCGACGACGACGTCGCGGCGCGCAGCGTCGAAGACCGCGTCGCGATGTTCAAGAAGCACCTGGGCGACCAGTTCCCGACCTTCGAAACCGAACACGAGCGTGTGCGGATCTTGCGCGACACTGACGGCGATGGTCGCGCTGACTGGGACGCCGTTTTCGCGGACGGATTCAACTCCGCCGCGACCGGCATCGGCGCAGGTCTCTTGGAGCGCGACGGCGACGTGTTCTACGCCTGCATCCCCGATCTGTGGCGCCTGCGCGACACGGATCACGACGGCGTCGCGGATCGACGCGACGTGCTTTCGACCGGCTGGGGCATTCGCGTCGCGCTGCTGGGTCACGACATGCACGGTCTGCAGATCGGGCCGGAAGGAAAGCTCTACTGGAGCATCGGCGACCGCGGGTTCAGCGTCACGAACCAGGAAGGCCGCCTGCTCGACAGTCCGTACACGGGCGCCGTGCTGCGTTCGAACCTCGACGGATCCGAGCTCGAAGTGTTCGCCACTGGCCTGCGCAATCCGCAGGAACTCGCGTTCGACGACTTCGGCAACTTGTGGACTGGCGACAACAACTCGGACGGCGGTGATCGTGCGCGGCTTGTGCACGTCATCGAAGCGGGCGAGAGCGGTTGGCGCCAGGCCTACCAATGGCTGAACGAACCCGCGTTGCGCGGACCGTGGAACGATGAACGCCTGTGGGTGCCGCACTTCGACGGTCAAGCGGCGTACATCGTTCCGCCCGTCGCGAACGTCGCACGCGGACCGTCAGGGCTCGCGATCTATCCCGGCACCGGGTTGCCTTCGCGCTACGCCGGGCATTTCTTCCTGTGCGACTTCATTGGCTCCGCGGAGCACAGCGGTGTGCTCACGTTCACGGTGGAACCCAAGGGCGCCTCGTTCGTGATGTCGCCCGAAGAGCGCTTCGCCTGGGGCCCGCTCGCAACCGATTGCGATTTCGGACCCGACGGCGGCTTGTACGTCAGCGACTGGGTGTCGGGCTGGAACAAGACCGGAAAGGGCCGCATCTGGCGCATTTTAGAGCCTGAGACCTGCGCCGGTGCTGCGGTGATCGAAACCCGCGATCTGTTGAAGTCGGGCGTGAATTCACGCAGCGAGGCCGAACTGGCGACACTCCTGGCGCACGCCGATCGCCGCGTGCGCATGGACGCGCAGCTCGAACTCGCCACGCGCGGCCGCGCGGGCTTCGACGCGCTGGTGCGCACGGCGCGCGACGTCCACGCGAGCCTCTTCGCGCGCCTGCATGCGACTTGGGGCTTGGAGGCGACAGGCAAGCTGGACGAAGCACAGCTGCTCGCGACCTTGGGCGCGCTGCTCGCGGATCCGGACGCCGAAGTGCGCACGCAGGCGGCGCGAGTCGCCGGCGACCTGCGCCTGATGCCGGCGGTCGATTCGCTGATCCGACTGTTGCGCGATCCCAGCCCGCGTGTGCGGATGTACGCCGCCATCGGACTCGCGCGTACGCGCCGCGAACGCGCTTTCGAGCCGCTGGTGGCGCTCGTGCGCGAGGTCGGCCAGGGCGATCCGCACTTGCGCCACGCGGCCATCTACGGCATGTGGGCGTGCTCCACACCGCAGAAGGTGTCGGCGCTCGTCGACGATACCGACGTCGAAGTGCGCGTCGCCGCCGTCGTGGCATTGCGCCGCATGCAACATCCGCTGATCGCGCGCTTCTTGGACGACAAGGAATGGCGCGTGCGCGCCGAAGCTGCACGCGCGATCTACGACGTCCCGATCAAGGACGCCATGGGCAACCTGGCCGTGATGATTGGACGCCCTGAATTCACGTCGCTGGACGTGCGTGTGCCGATCGCAGCGGCGGCGGACGCGTTTCAGGCCGGCAACGGTTTCGTGCGGCGGGTCTTGGCGGCGAACTATCGCCTCGGGACGCCGGAATGCGCGACTGCGCTGGTGCAGTTCGCCGCGAATTCGGCCGCGAGCGCAGCCGCGCGCGCGGAAGCCCTCGACTACCTCGCGCACTGGAAGACGCCGCCGGGGCGCGATCGATTCCACGGCGAATGGGTACCGCTCTATCCGCGCGACGACACGCTGATCGCCGCCGCTGCGGTGCGCCTGGGCGAACAGTTCAACGACGACACGCCCGTCGATGTGCTGCGCGGGTGGCTGCGGCTTGCCGCCGGCGTGTACCTCGCGGAGGCTGCGCCGCGCATCACCGACATTGCACTCGATCATGCGCGCGACCCGGCCTTGCGCGCCGAAGCCGTGCGCACGCTGGAGATCCTGCGTCCGTCCGATGTGCTCGACACGTTGAAACGGACGCTGTTCGACGATCAGTCCGTCGTCCGCGCGGCTGCGATCAAGGCCTTGCGCGCCGTCGCACCCGACGAGGCCTTGCCCATGCTGGAACACGCATTGACCGCGTCGATCGCGGAGCGACGCGCAGCCTATCAGGGACTGGCGAAGTTTCCGGGCGAACGTGTCGAAGCGATCTTGTTGGAGGAATTGAGCGCCATGGACGCCGGTGAACGGCCGCCTGCAGTCGCACTCGATCTCGTGCTGGCGGCCGAGGCGCGCGCGGACGAACGCGTGAAGGCGCTGCTCGCCGCGCGTTCGAAGGCGCGACAGACCGACGAGAAGACCGCGCCGTATCTGGACTCGCTCTACGGCGGCGAAGTTGCGAAGGGCCGTGCGATCTTCCGCGAGAAGAGCCAGCTCGAGTGCATGCGCTGCCACGTGGCCGAGGGCGAAGGCGGCCTGGTCGGTCCAAGCTTGAACGACCTGCACCTGCGTTCCACGCGGCATTCGCTGCTCGAATCGATCATCGATCCCAATCGCGTGTTCGCGCCCGGCTTCCGCGGCACGGTCGTGTTTCCGCTCGACAAGCCGCCGGTGGAAGGCGTGATCGTCGAGGATGCGCCCGATCACGTCACGTTGCGCAAGAGCGACGGCGCACTGGTGACATTCCTACGCGCGGAGATCGAGGCCACCAGGCCCGGCGTGTCGGCGATGCCCTCGAACCATTCGGAATACCTCTCGCGCGAGGAAATGCGCGATCTGATCGCCTACTTGAGCACCCTCTGACAGGAGCACGTTCCTCATGAACTTCGACCGCCGCCGATTCTGTGGAGCTTCGCTCGCTCTGGCTGCGACCGCGACCGCGAGCTCGGCGCGCAACCAGGGAGTACCTGCGCCCGAGGATGTGCACAAGCTCGGGCGTACCGAGAAACTCCGCTACGCAGTCAACATCGAGATGTGGACGTTCGGTGTGAAGGACCCGGTCGAGCGCGTGAGGCGCGTGGCCGATCTGGGATTCACAGGCATCGAGATGTGGCCGTGGCGCGGCAAGGACATCGATGCGCTGGCGCGCGTCACGCGTGAATTGAGCATGGAAGTCGTGCAGTTCACCGGCTGGGGCTTCGTCCCGGGATTGAACGACCCCAGAAACCACGACAAGTTCGTGGCGGAGATCGCCGCATCGTGCGAGACAGCCGCACGACTCGGCACCAAGATGATCCTGGTCGTCGCCGGCAACGATCAGCCGGGCATGACGAAAGCACAGATGCACCAGCACGTGATCGACGGCTTGAAGCGCGCCGTGCCGATCGCCGAGAAGCACGCCGTTACCTTGATCCTCGAGCCGATGAACGTGCGCGTCGATCACAAGGGCCATTGCCTGTACGGATCGCCCGACGCGATCCGCATCATCGAGGCCGTCGGTTCTCCGCACGTGAAGCTGTGCTGGGACCTCTACCACATGCAGATCAGCGAAGGTGATTTGTGCGGGCGGATGAAGGACGGTTTCGAGCACATCGCGTACTTCCAATTGGCCGATCATCCCGGCCGCAACGATCCCGGGACAGGCGAAGTCAGTTACCGACGCGTGATGAAGGAAGCCTACGACCTGGGCTACCGCGGATGGATCGGGTTGGAGTTCACGCCGCAGGACTCCGAGATGCTGGCTGCGCGCCGCGTCGGCGTGATCGATCGCTTCTGATCATGACGCAGGCTCCGCGCGGCTCGGCTCGCTTTCTGACTACGCGCTGGAGCGTCGTGCTCGCGGCCCGGTCAGCGGCGGAACCATTGCGGCGCGTGGCGCTCGAGGAATTGTGCGCGGCGTACTGGTATCCCCTGTACGCGTTCGCGCGCCGCTCGGGATTTGACGCGGACGCTGCGGCCGACTTGACGCAGGACTTCTTCGCGCAGCTTTTGTCGCGCACCGACCTGCAGCGTGCCGATCGCGAGCGCGGGCGCTTTCGGACGTACATGCTGGCCGCGTTGCGTCACATGATCGTCAATCACCGCGAAGCTCGACGCACGTTGAAGCGCGGCGGCGGCACTGCGCAGCTCTCCATCGACGCGCACGACGCCGAAACGCGCTTCGGCCGCGAACCTGTCGACGCACGCACGCCTGAACTCGCGTTCGAGCGCGCCTGGGCCGAAGCTGTGATCGCGCGCGCGTTCGAGCGCCTGCGCGAGGAGCAGGCACGCATCGGGCGCGAGCCGCTGTTCGACGCCCTGCGGCCGGCGTTGCTCGCGGCCGACGATGCCCCGCCTTACGCCGAAGTCGCGGCGCGTTTCAGCGTGACCGAGAACTCGGTCAAGGTCGCCGTTCATCGCCTGCGCCGGCGGCTCGGCGAGCTGCTCCGCGACGAAGTCGGCGCCACGCTGGAGCGACCTGAGGAAGTCGAGGCCGAGATCGCGGAGCTGTTTGCAGCGTTTTCCACTCCCCCGGTGCGCTGAGGCATCTGCTCGTCGCCCTTCGGGAATCCGGAAAGTCCCTGTAACCTTGCGCCCTGCCTCCTGCATGTCGGGCTGAACCGAACGGCGACTTTGGAGGCATCATGACACCGGCACGCATCTGCACTCGTTGCGGAACTCAGTACGCGGAAGGCACGACGGAATGCCCGCGCTGTCTGATGGAGGCCGCCCTCAAGCAGCCCCCCCGTGAGGCTGAAGCGTCCGTGCCGAACTTCGCGACAGGCCATGGCGCCGCGCGACCTGAGCCGCCTACAGAGGACGAGATCGTGCACGCGTTCCCCGAGTTCGAAGGCTTCGAACTGCTCGGCCGCGGCGGCATGGGCGTCGTCTACAAGGCGCGGCAGAAGAAGCTCGAGCGCCTCGTCGCGCTGAAGGTGCTGCCGCGTGCTTTCGGAGCCGATCCGGCGTTCCGCGAGCGCTTCCAGCGTGAAGCGCGCGCGTTGGCGCGACTCGTGCACCAGAACATCGTCGCGGTACACGAATTCGGCGAGAGCGATGGGCTCTTTTTCCTCGTTTTGGAGTTCGTCGACGGCGTCAATTTGCGTCAGGCGCTGCGCGATCGACAGATGGAGCCGCGCGAGGCGCTGACGATCGTGCGCTCCCTGTGCGACGCGCTGCAGTACGCGCACGACGAAGGCGTCGTGCACCGTGACATCAAGCCCGAGAACGTGCTGCTCGACCGCGCGGGACGCGTGAAGATCGCCGACTTCGGCCTGGCCAAGGTAACGGGCGTCGACGGCATGGCGAATCTGACGGCCGCAGGACAGGTCATGGGCACTCCGCACTACATGGCACCCGAGCAGATCGAGAGGCCTCAAGAGGTCGATCACCGCGCCGATCTGTTTGCACTCGGCGTCGTGATGTACGAGATGCTGACCGGCACGCTTCCGCGCGGCGTCTTCGATCTGCCTTCGACTAAGTTTCACCTCGACGTGCGACTGGACGAAATCGTGCTCAAAGCTCTCGAGCGCGAACCGTCGCGTCGCTATCAGCACGCGGTCGAGGTCAAGACCGATGTCGAGCACGTCGAAGCCGGGCCGGACACCTCCCTGTCGAGACCAACGCGTGTCGCGCGCGAACCGGCGCCGCTGGAATTCGAACCGCGCGAGAACCCCCTCCGCCACATGCGCGGTTTCGCCGTCTGCGCGGGATTGTGGATTGTGTTGGGCGTCCTGTGGAATGTGGGGCCGTTCGCACTGGGTTTGGCCGTGCCGATGGTCTTCGTGATCGCCGGACACTTGCTGCAGGGTCAATTGCGCTGTTTTCCCGTGCTCTCTGCGGAGCTTGCCGCTGCACCGAAGCGTTGGCGCAATTTCCACCGTGCCGGAGCCATCGCCGTCGGCGGGCTAGCGCTCGCGGTCGTGGTCATCTTTGCCGTATCCGACTGGGAGGAGGGCACGCGCTCATGGTCGCCGGCGCACAGAAGCGTGGAACGCATCGTCGAAGGCCTGCGCAATAACCCGCTCACGATAGTCCCTGATTTGATGCACAAGTTGGACGCTTCGCAGGATTTGGAATTCGTGTCGGTAAAGCGTGACGCGGTCTGGATTCCCGGGGCGCTCTTCACGTTCTCCGGTTTTTATCCCTTCGTTCTCTGGTGGGGGTTGATGGTGGCTGCGCTGTGCTTGGCCATTCGCCCGGCGAATCGCGAGTTGCGGGGCGTGGGGTGGCATGTCGCACTCAGCGTGGGATCCCAGTTCACGATCAGCCTGGTGATCTTGTGTAGTGTCCTTGGCATCGTTTCGAGTAACCGTACCGGCCCGAAGGAGTTGCTGCAGCACACGGTTGCCGTGACCGGCACACCCGAGGCGATCAGCGAGCAGCTTCATGCGGCCTTCGCGAATGTTGGCCTGCAAGTCGACTACGAGCAGGAATTCAGCGTCGTCGGCAGGCCCTCGAAGCCATACGCTCCCGGTGCGCCGACGCAAGAGGCCGTCGGTCGACTGCGCTACCTCAGGGCCGCGTCGAGCTCCCCTTTCGTGCGTTGGAACATCTCAACCAAGGGCTTGATTCGTGCCTCGCCTCAAATCTGGGTTGAGATTACGAGCACGAAGGACAGTGACAAGTTGAGCATCGGGTTCGACGCCGGGAGGTACGACCCGATCTCGTTTGAAGCGCGAGGTGTCCGCGACCTGTTCGCCGAACTCGAGGCGGCAGTGAAAGGCGACTGATCCACACGCACGGACGCGCGGCATCGTCGGGCGCGACTGCGCGACGGTCACATTGAACTCGAATGCTAGCGAACGTGGTCAGCCCTCATCGTCCGCATCCGCGCCCGCGCCATCTCCGGGCGCGCGCGTGTACACGATGGGCTTGCCTTCGGTGATCGCGACGCCGGCAGGCGCGGTGCCGGTCGTCGCAACATGTTGCAGCAGCAGTTTCCGATCGGGTTGTAGCGAACGAAATTCGGCCGGTACTTCGGCGGCGCGCACGATGCGCAGGCCGGGTTTCGCGACGCTCACGCGGACGGAGACGTTGTCGAAGTCGCGCTTCGTGCCTTGCCCCAGCCCTTCGGCCAGTTGCTGAGACACGGTGTCGATCTCGCCTTCGAGGTAGCGCTTCTCCTGGCGCAGTTCGAGCAAGCGCAGTGCGAGTGAGTTGAGAGTTGCGTCGTCCATGATCCCCTCATCGTGAACAACGGCGCGCGAAACGCAATCAGGTCAAGTCAACTTGTAGGCGCTCACAGCATCGCGGACGATCATCACCGGCCTGGTCGAGCCCTTCAGTACACCGTAGGCGACGCTGCCGAGCAGCGCGGACGCCAGCCGCGTGCGTCCATGGGAGCCCATCACGACCAGATCGGCCTTCTCCGCGAATTCGAGGATGGTTTCGACGACGGATCCCTCGGTGAAACGATGTTCGTGCGGCACGCCCTGCCAATCGAAAGCCCGCATCGCGTTGGTGAATTCGTCCGTGCAAGCCCGCGCGAATTCGTCGAGCGTATCCGGCCCCAGGTAGCCCCCCCACGCCGGGCTCGAAGCCAGCGGCAGCGACTCGAAGCAGTGCAGGGCGAGAATGCTCGCGCCGAACTTCCGCGCGAGTTCGCGTGCCGCAGTGAGCGCGTGCGCACTATCGCTGGAGTGGTCGTACGGCACGAGGATATTCCGAATGGGCGCGACCGGTCCAGGCTGGATCCACACCGGACAGCGCGCATGCGTGAGTACGGCGCGCGCGGTACTGCCGAAGTCGATGAACGTGCGACGCCGCAGCGCACCCATCACGATCAGGTCCGCTTCGCTCGCGCGCGCGCGCTCGAGGATCACTTGCGCCGGATGTCCCTGAACGACGTGGACGTGTTCGTCGATCCCGGACCCGGATCGACCGGCGTGCGCGAACGCCGCGCGCACACGCTCCAGCGTGCGCGCGATCACCGGTTCCAGCGGATCGCGCCCGCGCGCCACGGCCTTCACGACCTCGAACACCTGCAGCGCCGGACCCGGCGGGCGCACGGCGTGCACGAACTCGACGCCGGCTTCGAACTTGTCCGCCAGAGTCAAGACGGCGGCGATCGCGTCGTCGGCCAGCGAGGCCTCATCGAGCGCCGCGAGCAGGCGTCGCGGCTGAAAGATCGGTTCTGAAGCCAGCTTCTGCATGATGCTCCTCGGGTGGGGACGGCTCCGAGCCGAGTTCACACTGCGCGCAGCGTCGACGAAGCCAGAGCGCCGATCTTAGGGCGGAACGGGGGTCGCGACCCTGCGCAGATCGGTGTAGCCGGGGTCGACCATGTGCGTACGCGACGTCGGAGCGAGCGCGGAGCCCTGATCTCACTCGACGACCTACGCACTATTCCGACTGGTCCCGTCTCACAGCGCCCCTACGATCCGTACGGCAACGAAGGCGGACGGAATTGGGATCCGCGCCTCAACGCAGCGCTCGCCCACGCGAGCCAGGAGTGATCCATGAAAGTCGAAGACCTGATGACACGTGACGTCGTGAGCTGCGGCCCCGGCGACTCCGTCAGCCACGCCGCACAGCTCATGTGGGAGCACGATTGCGGCATCGTCCCGATCGTGGACAGCGAGCGTCGGCCGATCGGTCTGATCACCGACCGCGATGCCTGCATGGCGGGTTTCACGACCGGCCGAGCCTTGAACGACATCCGGGTCGGTGACGTCATGTCGCAGAGCGTGCGCGTGTGCAAGTTGCGCGATTCGCTCGAAGCGGCCGAGACGGCGATGCGCCAAGCGCGTGTGCGTCGCGTTCCGATCGTCGACGAGGACGGTCACCTGATCGGGATCTTGTCGTTGAACGACCTCGCGCGTGCCGCCGCCGCGCGCCAGAAAAAGCACCGCGACACCCAGGGCGCCGTGCGCGTCACCGATACGCTGGCTGCCATCTGCCAGCCCTGGTGCGACATCGTCGACAGCCCGAAGCAGCAGGCCTCGGGTGATTGCACCGCGCGTGAGCCAGTCGTTTCCGTGCCGCTTTTCGCACGCTGAAAACGCCCTGAATCCGCGGCGAATGCCCCTCCAGCGCGCCTGGGCGCGCTGCGTCGGCTCGTGCGCGCATGATTCCTATGCGCGGGGTCTTTTCCTGGGCCCGTGATCGAACGCTGCCGATAGGCTTGAGCGAGGCACGATCTGTCCTCCTCAATCCGGCAGCGAACGACAGATGCGGGCCCGAAAGCCGCGACCAGACCCATGAAAATCCTCTTCATCAGCGAATATCTGCCCCAGGAAATGCTCGGGATCATGTGGATCTCGCGCGCACTCAAGGACGCGGGCCACGAGACCAAGGCGCTGTTCCTGCCCGACCGCGCGTGGATGAAGAAGGTCGAAGAGTACGAGCCCGACATCCTGTGCTACTCGGTCACGACCGGCATGCACCTCTACCTCGCCGAGATCAACGCGAAGGTGAAGTCGGTGTTGCCGAACGCCGTCAGTGTGTTCGGCGGACCGCACGCGACGTTCAGCCCGGAGTTCGTTGCGACGAAGGGCATCGACGCCGTGTGCCGCGGCGAGGGTGAAGGCGCGATCGTCGAACTCGCCAATCGTCTGCGCGACAAGCAAGACTACTACGACGTCGAGAACTTCTGGTTCAAGCACAAAGAGACGGGCGAGATCATCAAGAACGGCCAGCGCCCGCTCGTGCAGGACATCGACAGCCTGGGCTTCCCCGACCGCGAGGTCGTGTACGACGCCGGCGCGATCTACCGCGAGACCGACCGCAAGGTGTTCGTGAGCCAACGCGGTTGCCCGATGCCGTGCAGCTTCTGCTTCCACCACGCGATGAAGAAGAAGATCTACAACACGCGCAACGGGGATTACGTCAGGAAGCGCAGCGTCACGCACCTGCTCGACGAGATCAAGCAAGTGCGCGCCAAGTACAACCTGAAGTTCGTCCACTTCGTCGACGACATCTTCAATTTGCGCAACGATTGGCTGGATGAGTTCTGTGAGCGCTATCCGAAAGAAATCGGCCTGCCCTTCGACGTCATCTTGATGGCCAACATGACTACCGAAGCGCACATCGAGAAGCTGCGTGGCGCCGGCTGCGTGTACGCGCGCATCGCGTTCGAAGCCGCCAGCGATCACGTGCGCAACACGGTGTTCCGCAAGCACACGACGCGCCAACAACTGGTCGACGCCTCGACCTGGATCCGCAAGCACGGCATCCGACTCGGCTCGCTCAACATCCTGGGCGGACCGGGCGGTACGATCGAAGACGAACTCGAGACGATCAAGCTCAACATCGAGTGCAAGGTCGATCACCCGATGGTCTCGATCATGCAGCCCTACCCGATGTTCGACATCGAGGAAACGACGCGCGAGATGGGCTACGCCATCGCGTCATTGGACGAATTCCCGATCAACTACCGCCGCACCGCGCCGGTCCTGTTCGAAAACAAGCACAAGATCGAGAACCTGCAGAAGCTCTTCCCGATCACGGTGCGCAATCCTTGGCTGATGCGCTTCGTGCCGACGCTGATCAAGGCCAAGTGGATGTACAGGCCCTACCTGGTCCTGTTCATGCTGCACGCCGAGTACCTCGTCGCGGAACAGGCGATGATCTACGCCAGCGCGCAAGGGCTCAAAGGTCCGCGCTACTGGACCTGGGTCGACTTCGTCTACCGCCTCGCGACGAAGGGCGTATTCCGCGTCTACCAGACCGTGTTCGAGCGCTTCACGCGCACGCGCTTCTCCTCGTTCACCACCCGCCTCCAAGCCCGCTTGCAGATGGGCGACGAGCGCGTCGTGGCGCACATGGACTGAGCGGCATCAGGATCGGGCCGGGGCGCGTGACTCCCACGCGCCGAACCCGCCGATCAGGTCTTCGACGTTCGTAAAGCCCTGCTGCATCAACAGACTCGCGGCGATCGAACTGCGATAGCCGCCGGCACAGTGGATGACGACGCGGCCTGTGCGCGGTACTTCGTTCGCGCGACGTGCGAGATCGGGGAGCGGAATCAGTTGTGCGCCGTCGAGGTGTTTCGTGTTCCACTCGGATTCAGCGCGCACGTCGAGCACGTGCGGCGGCGCTTTCGAGCTCAGATCGCGCGCGAGTTCGTCGGCGGTGACGCGCGGGAATCGGGCCACGATCTCGGGACGGCCGGCGAACGCCGCCGGGCCGCGGTCCAGGTAGCCCTGCACGAAATCGAATCCGATGCGGCCCAGGCGCAGCGCGGCTTCGCGTTCCCGTCCCGGAGCCGCCACGATCCAGATCGGCTTGTCGCGCTCCAGCAGCACGCCAGCCCACGAAGCGTACTTTCCGCCCAGTCCGATGTTGATCGAGCCGCGCAGGTGACCGCGTGCGAAATCATCGGGATCGCGCGCGTCGAGCACGGTCTCGCCGCGCGAGAGCGCCGCCTGCACGACGGCTAGCGGCACGGCTTTCAGCTCGCGCTCCAGGACCGCCGTGAGGGTCGGCCGAGCTTTGCGATTCATGTCCGCGTCGTAGCCGAAATACGACGGCTGCAGCGGCAGATCGCTCGTGGCTTCCTTGACGAACTCCGCCTTGCTCTGCGGCTTGAAGGCCCAGTTCGTGCGTTTTTGTGCGCCGATCGTCGAGAAGCGTTCCTTCGACATGCTCTTCCCGCACATCGAACCCGCACCGTGCGCGGGCCAGACCTCGACGTCGTCGGGCAGCGGCGCGAGTTTGTTGCGCACACTGTCGTACATGTTGCCTGCGAGTTCCGCCGCCGTCATGCCGGCCGACGCCATCAAGTCGGGTCGCCCGACGTCGCCGACGAAGAGCGTGTCGCCGGTCAGCGCCAGGCGCGGCTGTGAAGGATTCGCGGCCGTGTCGTACACCAGGATCGTGATGCCCTCGGGCGTGTGTCCAGGCGTCTCGAGCGCGACAAGGCGCAGCGCGCCGATCGTGAGTTCGTCGCCATCTGCGAGCGGGTGAAAGGCGTAGTCGGCCTGCGCGCGCGCGCCGAGGTGAATCGTCGCGCCGGTCGCTGCCGCCAATTCGATGTGCCCGGCCACGAAATCGGCGTGGAAGTGCGTGAGGATCACGTGCTTGATCGCGACACCGGCCGCGGCCGCATCCTTCAGATACGCGTCGATGTCGCGCTGCGGGTCGACGACGACCGCCGTCTGCGTCTGTTCGTCGGCCAGCAGGTACGAAGCGTGCGCCAGACAGTCCAGGTAGTAGGGCTTGAAGATCATGACGGCTGGGATCGTAACCCTTGCGCCTGGATAGCCCTGCCTGGACCCTCCAGAAAGGCTCGAGGATGGGCGATACTTGCGGCCTGTCCGCTGGTTAGGTTCGCTCTGCCCTCGCCCGCCTACGCTTTGGTCCCACGAGATCCGCCCATGAAATACGTCCTCGCCCTGGCTACCGCACTTCTGGCATTGCCCGCACCGAACGACATTCAATGGGCCGGCGCGTTCGACGCGACGCTGGAAAAGGCGGCGGCCGAGAAGAAGGTCGTGTTCCTGGCGGTGAACATGGACGGTGAGAAGGCCAACGAGCGCATGGCCGAAAAGGTCTACACCGACAAAGTGATCGTCGAATTGTCGCGCAACACGCTCAACCTGGTCGCGTCGACGGCCGAGCACGCATCGGCCGACAAACCCTGCACGAAGTTCCCCGGCATCTTCTGTCTGGATCACCGGCGCGTCGACTCGGGTGCGCGCAAGGACATTCTCAAGGTCGACGACGACGGCCTGACGATCGCGCCGCAAAACGTGTTCATCGGACCGGACGGCAAGGTCCTGCTCTCGGTCCCCTACGAGATCAACGTGCGCGAACTGCAGTGGTGCTTCGTCACCGCGCTGACCAAGGCCGATCCTACACTCAAGCTCCCGATGCCCGAGTCTGCGCGCATGCCGCGGCGCTTGATTCTCGGCGGCGCCTACGATCCGAAGAACGCGCTCGGCGGGGCCGTGATGCCTCTCACCAAGAAGGAACTCACCGAGTTGCTCAAGGAGATGCGCAAAGGACTCGTCCGGGGTGAAGAGCGCATCGCCGCGTTCCGTCGCATCTTGATGTCCGACGATCCCGACGCACTCGACTTCGTGAAGGACGAGATGCGCAGCGGCAACATGGGTCAAGGTGGCGGCATGGGCGGCGGTGGTCGCGGCGGTGGCGGCGGCGGCGGACGCGGGGGCGGTGACGGCGGCGCCGAGAAGCACAAGCTGATCTTGCATGCGATCGGGGTCTTCTCGCCGGTCGCCTATTGGCAGCTCACGGCGGACTCGCTCGACGATCACGACGTCACGCTGCGCACGGAAGCTGCCGTCGCGCTCGAACAGCTCGCGGCGCCCGAGTCCACGAAGGCGCTGCAGACCGCGCTGCAAAAGGAAGACGACCCTGCGGTGCAGAAGGAAATCCTGCGCGCGCTGGGCGCCACGGGTGCCGCGGACGCGAAAGTTCGCGCGCTGCTCGTCAAGCGCGCGAAGACCGACAAAAACGAGCTGCTGCGCCTCAACGCCATCCTCGCGCTCGGTTCGTGCGATCAGGACAACGACGTCAAGGACACTTTGAAAGCCATGCTCGAAAAGGGCAGCGACAAGGAGCGCACCGCCGCTGTGTGCGCCGCGGCGATCACACGCGACGACGCCTGGCTGGCCGTCATCGAAGCGGCGACCAAGGACACCAAGGACGAGGCCCTGGCCAAAGCCGCCAAGTCGGCGACGGCCGTCCTCAAAGGTGGCGAACTGCGCGAAATCCGCGAATCCGTGGTGAAGATCGGGTCCGACAAGGTCCAGCGCGAGCGCCTCTTCGGCAAGGCCGACGGCTAGCAGACGGTTGCACCGGGGCTCAACTCCTGGTTCTAATCCCCGGAGTCGACGGACGCGTGAGGGCGATCCGTCGCGGGAGAGAGAAGAACCATGCAAGACCGCGTCAAAGGCCCCGCGATCGCACTGATCGTCGTCGGCATCCTCGGCATCGTCGTGGACATCATGAACCTGGTGGCCTCGTCGATGATGCCGTCGATCATGCGCTCGCTGGAGATGTTCAATGAAGAACAGCTTCAGCAGATGGAGTCGATGGGATCGGGGCAGACGGTGATGAACCTCGCCGGCGCGGTGCTCGTCCTGGCCGGCTCCGCCTTCATCATCTTCGGCGGAATGCAGATGATGAAGTTGCGCGGTTGGCCCATCGCGCTCGTCGCCGCGATCCTGGCGATGATCCCGTGCTTCTCGAGTTGCGCCTGCCTGCTCGGCATCCCGGCCGGGATCTGGGCGATCATCGTGCTCGCGAATCCGGAAGTGAAAGCCGCCTTCGCGCAAGGTTCGGGTCCGCAAGACTCGAACTGGCAAAGCCCCACCTGATCGTTCGCCGGCGCGACCCGCTGCCCGGTTCTTGCGTACGGAGTCAGGCTCCGCTCCGCCGTTCTCGCTGCCGTGGCTTCGGCGCGTGATCGAGTTTGACCGTACGGAGCCAGGCTCCTGTGGTGGGAAAACGCCCACCCGGCGAGCGACCGGCACCCCGCGCGCGGCCGCGGCGGGGGTTGCCCACAGGCGGAACGCGGCCGCCGGGCGCCAGGGGGAACCGCCCGGCGGGCCCGGGCC
>JAEUIA010000133.1 GCA_016795245.1 Planctomycetota bacterium
AAACTCGCCGGCGCGGGGCTTGCCGCTGGCGCGCGGTTCAACGCCGGCGAGTTTGCACCACATGATCCTGGCTCCGTACGGTCAAACTCCGTACTCCTCCCTGCAAATCTGTGAAGAAATTGCTCTGGCACCGTATTCAACAGATCGGCGGAGGCAGCGGGAATCGGTAGGGGCAAGATCAGGAGCAGAGCAGGATCGACAGTTCGCGACGGTACTGCGTCACGAGCGGATTGGCTTCGCCGAGCATCCCGAAGGCTTCGATCAGGGCTTTGCGCGGTGCGCCGCCGTCGAATTTGATGTCGAGCCTGGCCGCCGTCAGCAATTCGGCCAGGCCCTTCTCAGCCTGATTGTCGGCCAGGTACGCGCGGCCCAACGCCAGGCGAGCGGCGATGTCTTCGGGCTGCGCTTTCACGGCGGCTTCGAGCGGCACGACGTCGACGCGGCTCGCGGCCAGATCGATCAAGGCCCGGGCCGCGCGCGCGGGCTCGAGTTCGCGCGCTTCGGGTGACAAGGTTTCGTACACCTTCTTGCCGTCCTCGATCGCGCCCGAGAGGAGCAACACGCGCGCCAGGTGAGCGCGCGCCTCAGAACGCGACGGAGATTCGCGCACGACGGCGCGCAAGGCCGTAACTGTGCCGTGCAGGTCGCCCTCTTTTTCGAGCGCGAGCGCCTCTTTCAGGCTGTCCTTCTGTTCGAACCCGGCGTGCTTCGCGAGCATCTCGCGCACTTTGGCTTCCGGCTGCGCGCCCACGAATCCGTCGACTATCTTGCCGCCGACGAGCAGCGCGACGGTCGGCACGCTCTGCACCCCGAACGCATCGGCGAGTTCCGGATTCGTGTCGATGTCGACCTTCGCGAGCACGACGCGTCCGCCCGACTCGCGCGCGACCTTCTCGAGCGTCGGCGACAGCGTCTTGCACGGCTGGCACCACGGCGCCCAGAAATCGAGCACGACGGGGGTCGTCAAGGAACGCTCGACCACGTCCTTCTGGAAGGTTTCCGCAGTGACGTCGATGACTGCGGGGCCGGAGGCGGGAGATTGAGCGGATGAGATCGGAGAGAGGGAGTCGAACTGCATTCCCGTATCCTAGGACCCGATGCAAGCCCAGCCGAGCACGGAAGAGACTGCACGGCACAATTTCAGGCCGAACAGGACGATGCAGACCTCCCAGACCAACGCGGATCCGCGGTTCAGACCGCAACTCGTGTTCGCATGACTCGCACCGTGACGGAAGCGGCCCTGAACGAAGGCTGGATCTACTCCCATCGCGTCGCGGCCAAGGACGCGGGCGCGAGTGTTCTGAGCTACCACGCAGCACGCTTTCCGCACTCGACGAGCGACGAGTGGCGCGAGTCGATCACGGCCGGGCGCGTGGTCTTGAACGGCCGACCTGCTGCCGTCGACGACCGCCTCCGCGCCGACGACGAGCTCGAGTTCCACCGACCGCCCTGGCACGAACCTGCCGCGCCGCTGTACTTCGACGTCGTCTACGAAGACAAGGCGCTGCTGGTCGTATCGAAACCATCCGGGCTGCAGGTGTTGCCGGCCGGGCGCTTCAGCGAACGCACGTTGCTGCAACTCGTGCGCAAGAGCGATCCTGCGCGCGCTCAGTCTTCGCCTGTGCATCGGCTGGGCCGCGGCACATCCGGGTTGATGCTGTTCGGGCACACGCCGGAAGCGCGCTCGCACCTGTCGCGGCAATTCAGCGCGCGCACGCCGTGCAAGTCGTACCTCGCGCTCGTGACCGGCACCGACCTCCCCTCGTCGGCGATCGCGCGTCATCCGATCGGACCGGTTCCGCACGGTCCGCTCATGCTGCACGTCGCCAGGCCGGATGGAAAAGCTTCGACGACACGTGTGCGCGTGGTGAAGCGCGATCACGCCGCCGCGCGTTCCCTCGTCGTCGCGCAACCAGTCACGGGCAGGCCGGACCAGATTCGCATTCATCTCGCAGCCCTCGGCGCCCCCATCGTCGGCGATCCCTTGTTCGGTGTCGGCGGCGTCGCCATGAGCGATGCGATGCCGGGTGAAGGCGGGTACTTCCTGCATGCGACGGGCTTGCGTTGCGTGCACCCCGAGACCCGGCGCTGGATCAAGTTCAGGTTGCTTCCGCACTGGATTTGAGCGTGTGCCGATCTGGCGCATTCAGCGCCAAAGCGGCAGTTTGGCGTACAAAACAGGCCCTGAGCGCGTCCTGTTGAGGGTTCGGAGCGCGGCACATCGCTTGCCCTAGGTGAGCGCCATGACTGACCAATACACACGCAAGTCCCAAGAAGCCCTGGCCGCCGCGCAGGCCGCGGCCCAGTCCGCGGGACACCCCGAACTCACGCCCACTCACCTCGCGATCGCCTTGCTCGCCGAGCCGGAGGGCGTGATGTCCGCCGTGCTCGAGAAGCTCGACGTCGATCCGCGCGTGCTCTCCGCGGAACTCGCGCGCGGACTCGACAAGCTGCCGCGCGCGAGCGGCGGACAATTGTCCATGTCGCGAGCGTTGGCCGAAACGCTACAGGACGCGTCGACCACGTCCAAGAAAATGGGCGACACGTTCGTGTCGACCGAACACTTGCTGCTCGCGCTGACGAAGAAGGGCGGGCCCGAAGTGGCCGGACTCTTCGCCGCGCGGAATGTGCGCCCCGAGCGCATCGAAGCCGCGCTGTCCGAAGTGCGCGGCGGCAAGAAGGTCACCACGCCCGACCCCGAAGCCACTTTCGACGCGCTCGCGAAGTACGCGCGCGATCTCACCGCCGACGCCGCGGCGGGCAAGTTGGATCCGGTCATCGGTCGCGACACCGAGATTCGCCGCGTGATGCAAGTGCTCACGCGCCGCCGCAAGAACAACCCCGTCCTCATCGGCGATCCGGGCGTGGGCAAGACCGCGATCGCAGAGGGACTCGCAAACCGCATCGTCGCCGGCGACGTGCCTGAAGGCCTGAAGGGCAAGAAGGTCATGGCGCTGGACCTGGGCTCGCTGCTCGCCGGCGCCAAGTACCGCGGCGAATTCGAAGAGCGATTGAAGGCCGTTTTGAGCGAAATCGCCGCGGCTGAGGGGCAGGTCGTGCTTTTCATCGACGAGCTGCACACGCTCGTCGGGGCGGGCGGCGCCGAGGGTGCCGTCGATGCGGCCAACATGCTCAAGCCGGCGCTCGCGCGCGGTGAACTGCACTGTATCGGCGCGACGACGCTGGACGAGTACCGCAAGTACATCGAGAAGGACGCTGCGCTCGAGCGGCGCTTCCTGCCGGTGCTGATCGACGAACCCAGCGTCGAGGACACGATCGCGATCCTGCGCGGGCTCAAGGAGCGCTATGAAGTCCACCACGGCGTGCGCATCCTCGACGATGCGTTGATCGCGGCCGCGCGCCTCGCCGATCGGCACATCACCGATCGGTTCATGCCCGACAAGGCCATCGACTGCGTCGACGAAGCGGCTTCGCAGCTGCGCTCGGCGATCGATTCGCTGCCGCCCGAACTCGATTCGATCGACCGCAAGGTGCGCCAACTCGAGATCGAACGCACGGCGCTCACACGCGAGGAAGGGCGCGACAGCAAGAAACGGCTCGAGGCCATTCAACGCGAACTCGCCGACCTGAAGGAGCAAGGCGACGCGCTGCGCGTGCGCTGGAAGAACGAGAAGGAGCTCATCACGGCGCTGCGAGCCGGCAAGCTCTTGATCGAGAGCCTGCGCGAAGAAGCCACGAAGAAGGAACGCGAAGGCGATTACGAACGCGTGGCGAAGATCCGCTACGACGAGTTGCCGACGGCGCAGAAGACGCTCGACGCCAACGCGGCGAAACTCGACAAATTGCAGGAAGCGGGCGCGCTTTTGCCCGAGGCCGTCGATTCCGAGTTGATCGCGCAGGTGGTCAGCCGTTGGACCGGCATCCCGGCCACGCGCTTGCTGGAGACCGAGCGTGAGAAGCTCGTGCACATGGAAGACCGCATCAGTCAGCGCGTCATCGGCCAACGCCACGCGATCGAATCCGTCAGTCAAGCCGTGCGCCGTGCGCGCGCCGGACTGCAGGAGACGACGCGACCGCTGGGTTCGTTCCTGTTGCTCGGGCCGACCGGCGTGGGCAAGACCGAACTCGCGAAGGCGCTGGCCGAGTTCCTGTTCGACGACGAACAGAACCTCGTGCGCATCGACATGAGCGAGTACATGGAGAAGCACGCCGTCAGCCGCTTGATCGGCGCGCCTCCGGGTTACGTCGGCTACGACGAGGGTGGATCACTCACGGAGTCCGTGCGTCGCAAGCCGCACTCCGTCGTGCTGTTCGACGAGGTCGAGAAAGCACACCCGGACGTGTTCAACGTCCTGTTGCAGTTGCTCGACGACGGGCGCCTGACCGACGGTCAAGGCCGCACGGTCGATTTCACGCAGACGCTCGTGCTGATGACGAGCAACCTGCGCCGCGAGGACCAGGTGCGCAACTTCTTCAAGCCTGAGTTCATCAATCGACTCGACGACATCCTCGTCTTCGACGCGCTGAAGCCCGATCAGATCCGACAGATCGTCGACGTTCAGATCGCGCGTATCGCGCAGCACTTGACTGAACAGGACATCGGCCTCGAGGTCACCGACGCCGCCAAGGACGCGCTGGCCGCCGAGGGCTTCGACACCGAGTTCGGGGCACGCCCGCTGAAGCGCGCCATCCAACGCCACGTCCAAAACCTGCTCGCCGACGCCATCCTCGCGGGCCGAGTCACGCCGGGCGACACCGCCGTCGTGGACGTGGCGAACGACAAATTCTGGCTCAGCGCGCGCAAACCCGAGCCCGCGCCTGAACCGGAGCCCGAAGCAGAGACTCCGGTCACGGCTCGGTAATGCGCATGACCGTGCGCAGAGGTTAGCTTCTGGGGCATCCCCCAACGGAGATTCCCATGAAGGCGCTCACCCCCGTGCTGTGCACAATTCCCCTCCTCTTTGCGTGCACCAGCTCGACCGCGACCAAGGCGTCTTCGGACGCTCCGACGAACGTCGCTGAATGGCAGGACACGTTCCAGGTCGACAAGTCGGACCTCGCGAGCACCGGCACCAATCCCTACTTCATCCTCGTCCCCGGCTACCGTTGCGATTACGCGAACGAAGAAGGCAACGGCGCGTTGCGCATCACCGTCCTCGACGCGACCGAGATGATCGACGGCGTCGAAACGCGCGTCGTCGAGGAACGTGAGATGGAGAACGGTCAGCTGGTCGAGATCTCGCGCAACTTCTTCGCGATCTCGAAGACCACTCAGGACGTGTACTACTTCGGCGAGGACGTCGACATCTACAAGGACGGCAAGATCAAGAGCCACGACGGCGCGTGGCGCTCGGGAGTGGACGGCGCGAAATTCGGATTGATGATGCCGGGTCAGGCGACCGTCGGCCGTCGGTACTACCAAGAGGTCGCGCCGAAGGTCGCTCTAGACCGCGTCGAGATCCGCTCCGTCACCACGACGTACGAGACCCCCGCCGGCGAGTTCACCGGGTGCTTGAAGGTCGAAGAGACGACACCGCTCGAGCCCAAGGCGCGCGACTACAAGATCTACGCGCCCGGCATCGGCTTGATCATGGACGGCGAGCTGAAGCTCGTCGCGCACGGCAAGCTGAAGTAGCGCGGCGGATTCGGCCAGAAAACGCGTCCTGACCCGGCCTCGCCGACCGGGGCCACGCTTCTGTCGGCGAGGCCTTCGCAGTGCCTGGACGGTGGCGCGGGTCAATTCCGAGCGACCTTCCTGCCTCGAGGGCCCTTTCAGGGCTCTGGAGCGCCTCAGCGCGACCTGGGATCATACTTGCCAGTATTATACTCAAAAGTATACTGCCTGCATGTTCCTAGGCCGCGACTCCGATCTGCAGGTGCTCGACGAGCTCGACTCGTCTGGCAAACCCGAACTCTTCGTCCTCTACGGCCGCCGCCGCGTCGGCAAGACCGAGCTGCTCCAGCAGTTCTGTCGCACGCGGCGCGCGGTGTATTTCCTCGCGGCACAAGTGCGCGAGAAGGACAACCTGCGCGCGTTTCGCGACGCGTTGACGGACGGCATCGACGATCCGCTCGCGGCGAACATCGAGTTCCCCGATTGGGGCGCGGCGCTGACGTTCGCGGCCGAGCGCGCGAAGGACGAACGACTCGTCGTCGTGTTGGACGAGTTCCCGTATCTGTGCGACGCGACGAAGGGCATGCCGTCGCTGATCCAACGCTTCTGGGATACACGCGGCAAGCACAGCCAGTTGATGCTCGTCCTGTGCGGCAGCCAGGTCTCGTTCATGGAGCGCGAAGTGCTCGCCGAGCGCTCGCCTCTGTTCGGTCGACGCACCGCGCAGAAGCGACTGGAACCGCTGGCTCCGATCGAAGCTCTGCCGTTCTTCCCGAAGTGGAAGATGAAGGACCGCGTTCTGGCTTTCGCCATTCTGGGCGGAATGCCCGCGTACTTGCGGCGTTTCGACGACTCGCGCTCGCTCCTGGAGAACATCTCCCGCGAATGCTTGCGCCCGCAGGGGTATCTCTTCGACGAAGTCTCGTTCCTCCTGCGCACTGAACTCTCGAACCCGGCCACCTACAACAGCATCCTGGCCGCGATCGCGCGCGGCAGCGAAAAAGTCGGCGACATCGCGCTCGATGTCGGCATCGATTCGACGACGGCCAACAAGTACCTGACCACGCTGCGCGAGCTCTCGCTCGTCGAGCGCGAGGTCCCGATCACCGATCCCGACCCGTTGCGCTCGCGCCGCGGCACCTACCGCGTCGCGGATCGCTTCGTGGCGTTCCATTTCCGCCACATCCAACAACACGCCGCGCTCGTGCACGCCGGCCGCGGAGCGCGCGTGTTGGAGGAATTCATCCAACCCGATTTCGAGCGCCTGTACGACGAAGCGCGCACCGATTTCGTGCTCTCGCATTTGCGCACGACGGCTTCGGATCTGATCGGCGAGGAAATCGTCGAAGTCGGTCGCGTCGGCGGCACGATCTTGCGCGCTGTCGCGCGCACGCACGAAGGTACCGCGGTCGCCGCCCTGGTCGCTCCGGCGGAAAAGGCCACGCCGGCCGCGCTGGCCGAGGAACTCGCGACGCTCAAGCCCGCATTCGGCGACAACGTCATGTGCCTCGCCTACGCTCTCTCGAACGATGCAGAGGAGCCGCTGAAGGTGCGCAACCTGCGCCTGGGAGAGCTGCCGTGACGCGCATCGACGATCGCTTCAACGAGTACTTCTCGGCCTTGGAGCGCGCCGGCAACCATGATCGCTGTTACGTCTGCCGTCGCACGCCGGCCGAAGTGAAGGCGTTCTTCGGCTTCGACGAGGACGGCGTGCCGATGCAAGCGGCGCAGTACGGCATCGAAGACGTGGTGTTCGAAGAAGCCGACGTGATGAGCTACCGCGGCGTGCGGCCGGTGTGTGCGGTTTGCCAGCTCAACTTCGACGCGCTGTTCATGCTGGGCGAACAAGAGGTCTTGCGCGAAGTCCTCTCTCAGATGGAGAACGGTCGCGACCATCTGTGGCCGCGACACGAGACCTGAAATCGGCGCTCAAACCGAGCGCGAAGCTCCGTCGAGCAGTTGCACGACGGCGACGTGCCCCTTCTCGTGCGCCAGATCGCGTGCTGACTTCCCGGCGTCGTTGCGTACATTGCGCTCCGCGCCGTGAGCGAGCAGAAAACGCGTCATGTCCATGCGCCCGGCGCCTGCCGCCGCCTGCAGCGCCGTGAATCCGCCGTGCTGGCGCGCGTTGACGTCGGCGCCGGCCAGGACGACGCGCTCCACGATCTCGGCGCTGCCTCCGGCCGCAGCCGAGTGAATTGCGCGCAAGGCCATGGGGTTCTTCGACACCAGCTCGACGTTCGCGCCGCGCTGCAACAAGAGCTTCGCCGTCGCCGGCTCGGCGAAGAAGGTCGCCAGTTGCAACGGAGTGAAGCCGTCCGGCGAGTACGCGTCGATCAGCTTGGGGTCCTGCGCCAGAAGCCGCGTCAGCCGCGACAACTTGCCGAGCGCCGCACTCTCGAACACATCGAGATCGTCGCCGCGTTGCTCGAGCACCGCTTCGACCATGTCGAAACGCTGGTGGTAGCGCGCGGTCATCAACACCGACACACCGTGAGCATCGCGGGCGCTCGCCAGACCGGCGTCGGCGGCGAGCAGCTCGCGAAAGCGATCCAAGGACCGCGAAGTCAGCGCGGCAAGCAGGTCGTCGACGGTGGGCATGCGGTGCGGGGTCTGATGCGAGACGCCCGCGGACATCATAAAGGCCACGCTTCCCGGCGCGCGGCCGAAGAACACCCTCACGCTCACGGTAGAATTCTCGCCCGGCGCGGCCCATCCGTTAGACTCTCCGCCCCGATTCCCGCCCAGAGCCAAGCCCAAGGAACCCCAGATCATGTACGACCCCGACCTCGTCCAGCCCATGCGTGAAGAAGTCACGCGCCTAGGTGTGAAGGAATTGAAGACCCCGGCCGACGTCGAAGCCGCAGTCGGGTTGCCCGGCACGACCCTGATCTTCGTGAACTCGGTCTGCGGGTGCGCGGCCGGTGGCGCGCGTCCGGGCCTGCGCACGGCGCTCATGAACGCCAAGAAGCCCGCCAACATGTTCACGGTGTTCGCCGGCATGGAGACGCAGGCGACCGAGAAGGCGCGCGAGTACTTCAAACCCTACCGCCCGAGTTCGCCGCAGATCGCGCTGTTCAAGGACGGCAAGCTCGTGAAGATGATCCAGCGTCAGGACATCGAAGGGAAGCAGGCGGCTGACGTCGCACGCAACCTGTCCGAGGCGTTCAACGAGTTCTGCTGAGGCCGCGATGGCTGCGCGCGCGAATTCGGAGGCGGAGCGTATGACGCTCGCTGAGAATTTCCTGCGCGAGGCCGTGTTCCGTTCGCGCGCGGCGCAGGCTGCCGCGAGCGCTTTTCCAGCTCCCGCTTCCGCGCGCGACACCGGCCGTTGTGGCCTCGGTGAGCGCGCGGCGGTCGTCTTGGACTTGTCGGATAAGGGCCGGGAGATTTTCGCACAGATCTTCAGCGTGGAACTCGAACCGGAGCAACTCGAGCAGATCCAGGCGGTGATGCGCGAGTGGATCACCGCTCAAGACGCGCTCGACCGCAAGCGCAATCACTTCCTGAAAGCCTTCCGCGCAGCTCACGGCTTCGACCGCACGCGCTACACCGCCGCCCAGGTCACCGAATACGATGCCGGTCTCGCGCGCGTCAACGACGCCGAAAACGAAGCTCGTCGCGCGGCCGCCGCAGAGTTGCTCGCGCTCGCTAGACGCCCGTAACTGTTGAATACGGTGCCAGAGCAGTTTCATCACACTTCGCCGGGGTACGGAATCAGGCTCCACTCCGCCGTTCTCGCTGCCGTGGCTTCGGCGCGTGATCGAGTT
>JAEUIA010000090.1 GCA_016795245.1 Planctomycetota bacterium
GAAGCTACAGCGGCGGAGACGGCGGAGTGAACCCTGACTCCGTACCCTCGGCGAAGTGTGATGAACTTGCTCTGGCACCGTATTCAACAGATCGGCGGAGTGGAGCCGCGCTTGGTTCCTGCAATCGCACACTCGACCTGGCGGGCCAGGGGTCAGTTGTCGACGGCGAAGCGCTCGACCACGCGCCGTGCCTCGGCCAGGCGCTCGGGCTCGACCAGATCTGCGATCACGTCGAGCACCGCGTGGACTTGTGCGCTGCTTGCGCCGCAGCGCACGGCACCGCGCGAATGGCTCGCGAGTTGGCGCGGCTGTCCCAGCGCGGTCAGGGCTGCGCAGGCCAGGAGTTCGCGCATGGAGGCTGCGAGCCCGTCGCGCGCCAGCACGCGCGCGTAGGCGTGAGCGTGCATCCACTCCGAATAATCGGGGTGGTGGCCCACGAGCATCGCGCGCACGTCGTCGGATTGATCGCGGTAGATGCGCTCGAACAAGCGCGCGCCGCGCTCGGCTGCATCGGGTGCAGTGCCGATCTCACCCGGCTCGTACGCGCCGAGTCCGCCGCATTCCTCGAGCACGCCGTGCAGTTCGACCTGGCGCGGAAAGCCGGCGAACACGTGCACCTGCAAGACGGCTTCGCGCCAGCGGCGGTCGGGCTCGCTTCCCGTGCAACTCGTGCGCAATTGACGCACGACATCGAAGCGGCCGAGGACGCCGGCCGCAAACAGACGCACCAGGCGTCGGTCGCTCTCGGACAGTGCGTCCATCACGCGATCCAGCGACCGATCGCGCTGCCCATCCTGACGCTCGCGCCCTCGCGCAAGGCGCTCTCACACGCGGTCGTGCCGGGGGGGGCGAACAGCACGATCGTCGAACCCATCTCGAAGCGCGCCAATTCGGCGCCGCGCTCGAACGCGCGCGGTCGAGCGAGGGGGCCTGAATGCGTGGGTTCGACGCCGACGACGCGCATGCGGCCGACGTTCAGCGCCCCCACGAGCACCAGATAGAGAGGTGCGCGTTCGCACTCGAGTCGCAGCACGCAACGCTCGTTCACGTCGAGCACGCGGCGCTGCGCCAGCACCTTGGGCGCGACGGAAAAGCGGTCTCCCGGCATCCACTCCAATTCGGTGAGGCGGCATTTCTCCGGCGCATGGATGCGGTGGTAGTCGCGCGGAGAGAGGTAGATCGTCCACGCGAATCCGCCCTCCAAGTCGGCGTCGCGCCCCGTGTGTCCGAGCATGTCGGAGACGGTGTAGCTCCGGCCCTTCGCTTGCAGCACCGTTCCGCGTTCGATGCGACACAGACTCTGCACCGTGCCGTCGACGGGGGAGCCGATGACCTCCGGCGCAGTCGGAAACGTGCGCGCGCCCGGTTTCAATTCGCGCACGAAGAAGGCTCCCAGGCTGGGGAAGGTCTTCAACGGCAAGCGGACCTCGTCGAGGTCCGCTCCGGTGAAGCGTGCGTAGCCCTTGTACACGGTCTCGCGCAGCGGACCGGGTATGCGCCGATCGGCGATCCAGCCCACAGTGTGCGACAGCGCGAGGCGCAAGCCTCGAGTCATCGGCGACGTGCGTCCTGCGAGAGCGAATCCCGCATCACTGTCGCGTGCGTCCCGCGCGCGCACCGGCTGCGGGTGCGCCGGGACCGGCACCAGCGGCGGGCGCATCCGCGCCGCCACCGCGCCGTTGTTGGCCGTTGTTGCCGCGGCGGAAGCCGTCGGTCTCGAACTCGCTGATCTGCGCGCCTAGGTCCGTGCCGAAGAGGCGGGTCAATTCGCTGTTGCGCCACTCCTTGGCTTCGCGGAAGGCCTCGCGCACCGAGTCTGCGCCGGGTTCTTGCTGGCCGTCGCGGAACTGGCTGCGCACGTCGGAGATGCGCTGGCGTTCCTGGGCGTAGAAGTCGCTCAGGGAGCGCTGTTGTGCGGCGCTCAAATTGAACTTGGCGGCAGCGCGTTCGGCTTGGGCCTCGATCATCTTCTGTTCGCGCACCTTGCGCTCTTCCTCGCGCACGCGCTCTTGTTCCGCACGCTCGTCGGCCAGGATCTTCAACACGCCTTCGCGGTTGACGGCGGCGAAGACTTCAGGCGAGGTGGCGGCGAGCCCGAGTTGGGGAGTCGTCGACGCGGACGCTGTCGTCGCGGGAGTTCGCGTACGGTCTTCGCTCAGTGCGGCGAGTTGGGTCCCGAGGTTGCCGATCTCCATGCTGAGGTGTTGCAGGCGCTTCTCGAGTTCGGGCGAGAGCGTCGAACTCGTTTCGCTGGCCGAAGGCGTCGCCTGGAGCACGACCGGCTCGATCGCCGTGCGCGTCGCGCGCGGAGCCGCCATCATGCCGCCCACTGCGCCGGCGCCGGCCGCGAGCACCAGACCAAGGATCAAGAGAATCGGTTTCATGGACTACCTTTCCAAGCAGCGTAAGGTGGAGGAACTCCCACAAGGAATCCAGCGCCACGCGGAGTCATCTTCGCCTGCGGACCCCCAACTGACAAGTTCGGGCGGCCGACCGGGCCGACGGCTGAACACACCGGGCCCCCTTGGGTTTCGACCGATTCCTCACAGATCCGCGTCCCATTCGAGGTCCGCTCCCGTGCCTGGATCCGAATCGCGGGACTCGCGAGCCTGTCGGAAACCGCCACCGTAGCCGCGTCCGCCCGCGAATCCCGCGATTCGGATCCAGGCACGGGAGCGACGGCAGCGCGGCAGCTCGGGGCTTTCTCTGGAGCGCGCGTTCGACGAAGATCCGGCGTGATGGACCTCAACCTGTCTGAAGAACTCGTGCTCCTGCGCAACCTGGCGAAGGGCTTCACCGACGAACGCATCCGACCGGCCGCGGCCGAGATCGAGCGCGAGCACCGGGTGCCGCGCGCCTTGATCGACGCGATGGCGGAAGCCGGGCTGATGGGGGTCGCGGTCCCCGAGGAGTACGGCGGCGCGGGGCTCGGCGAGATGGGCCTGTGCATCGTGATGGACGAGATCACGCGCGGCGACTTCTCGGTGGCGGTGACCTACGGCGCGCACGCCAGCATCGGCGCGATGTCGGTGCTCGTGGGCGGGACGAGCGCGCAATTGAAGCGCTTCCTGCCCGAGATGGCGAGCGGCAAGTTGCTCGGCGCTTACGCGTTGTCGGAAGCGGGCGCGGGCTCGGATCCGGCGGCGATGACGACGACGGCGCGCAAGGACGGTGCGTCGTGGGTGA
The DNA here is from genome assembly GCA_016795245.1 of Planctomycetota bacterium. Classification (GTDB taxonomy): domain Bacteria; phylum Planctomycetota; class UBA1135; order UBA1135; genus JAEUIA01. The sequence goes on from JAEUIA010000090.1 coordinate 3,187, forward strand.
TCGACGGCGAGAAGGTCTGGATCACGAACGGCGACATGGCCGACATCATCACGGTGTTCACCGTGACCGACCGTGAGCGCGGCGCGCGCGGGGGGATCACGGCGTTTCTGGTTCCGCGCGAGTCCAAGGGCGTCACGATCGGCAAGCGCGAAGAGAAGATGGGGCAGCGCGGGTCTGCCACGGTGACGATCAGCTTCGAAGACGTGCGCGTGTCGGACGACAATCGCCTCGGCGGAGTGGGCGACGGCTTCAAGATCGCGATGGGCACGCTCGATCGCGGTCGGCTGGCGCTGGGCGCGAATTGTCTGGGGTGCGCGCGCGAGGCGCATGCGATGTCGGTCGATTATGCGACGCAGCGCGAGGCCTTCGGCAAGCCGATCTCGGATCACCAGGCGATCCAATGGATGCTGGCCGACAACGCGTGCGACATCTACACGATGGAGAGCCTCGTCTACCGCACGGCGTGGATGTGCGATCAGAAGCGCGCCTTCGGGCGTGAGTCGGCGATGACGAAGCTCGTGTGCAGCGAGGCCTTGGACCGCGTGGTCGATCGCGCGGTGCAGATCCACGGCGGGATGGGGTACTCGGCGGAGTACAAGATCGAGCAGCTGTACAGGGATGCGCGCGTGACGCGCATCTACGAAGGGACGAGCGAGATCCAGCGCCTGGTGATCGCGCGGGATGTGATCAAGCGGGGGAGTTGAGGGACAACTGAGGGGACCCGTTCCGCACTCGGAATTGCGCATGCCCCTCTACTGCTGGAGGCGGCGAATTCGCCGCCTCGGGATCAGGGAAAGTACCGGTTCTCGCCGCCCGAGTCCTCGGCCAGCCACTTCAACAGATCGAAGTCCTTGCCGATCGAGATCGTGCTGAGCTTGATCTTGCGCGTCACGTTCCAGCGTTGGACCGCCTCGCGGATGCGCACGGGATCGACTTCGCGGCCGAAGCTCGGCTCGCCGTCGGTGAGCAGGAAGATCGTGTCGAGGTGCTCGTCCTTGAACGCGCGCTCGAGTGCATCGTGGATGTTGGTGCCGCCTTCGGCCTCCAGCTTGTCGACGTACTTGTGCGCCTTCGCGCGCAACAGGTCGTCGAGCTTCTTCTGCGCCTCGGCGTCCTTCTGGCGTTGCTTCTCGTCTTTTTCGGGCGCGTTCGTGCCGCCGGTCGAAGGATTGCTGCGCTTGTCCAGTTCGGCTTTCTTGCCGCCCAGACCGACCGGCACGTCGCCGACCTGATCCAGCCACGCCTCGACATCGGAGTTGAACGTCACGATGTTGAAGAGCGTCCCCGGCTGCAACGCGTCGATGATCTTGCCCAGCTCGCGCTTCGCGACGTCGATGCGCTCGAGGCCGTCGTCTTCGCCGCCCTTCATTTTCTCGCGCATGCTGCCGGAGATGTCGATGATGAAGCACACGCGCTTGCTCTCGACCTCGATGCCGTAGAATTGCACGACTTTCGTGCCTGATTCGTAGCCTTTCGGGCGCGGCGTACGCGGGCCGACGGTGGGCTTCGAAAGCTCGAACGCGGCCTCATTCTTCTGCCACCAGCCGGCCCAATCCTCGGCGCGGTCGGCGAAGTTCATCCCCGATAGACGCATCAGCGCCGACACGCACTCGGCGTTCATACGCGTTCCGCGCGGCTCGTTGGCCAGTTGCGCGACGATCGCACCGAGGCCGTCTTTCGTGCGGATGTTTTCCAGGTATTCGAGCACCAACGCGCGCGTGCTCCAGTCCGCACTCGCGGCCTGAGCCTTGAAGAGTTCGATGTGCGCCGGGTTCTTGTCCTGCGCCAACGCCGCCAGCGCCGCGCGGCGCACGTCGTCGTTCTTGTCCGTCGCGTAGCCGACGAGGCGCGTCTCCCACTCCGACCAATCAGCGCCGCCCTGCGTCAGAGTCGAGATGTGCGTGATGATTCCGCCGAAAAGCTGCGTGTCCTTGCCGGCTCTCAAGATCGCTTCGAAGGCCTCGCGCGTTCCCGGGACCTTGTGCTGCACGAGGATCGCGGCCGCGTCGGCGCGATTCTCGAGCTTGTCGTCGGTGAGGCCCTTCTCGAGCACCATCTTGTCGATCTCGGGCGCCGCGAATCCGCTCGCGGTCTGCAGGTACCAGGTGCGGTCCTCGGCCCGGCCCTTGCCGATCTTCTTCGCGATCAACTTGCGCACGCCGTCGCAGTCACAGGCGACGATCGCTTCGCTGATCGCGACCTTGATCTCGGGGTAGGTTTCGGAATCGAGCGCGATCGCGATCATCCCGTTCGCGACCTTCTCGCACGTGCCCGCCTTGCGCGCGGCGTCGACCAGACTCTTCGCGGCCTGCTTGCGCTGGACGGGCGGCGCGGACTTGCGGCCGAGGATGTCCCAATCGGACTTCTCGTCCGCGGATGCAAATACGGCCAGCGCGAAGAGGGCGAGGAGGGGGAATAGCAATCGACTCATGGGTCAGGGATTGAAACAGAAATGCGCCTCCGGCGCCGCCTGTTTTGGGCGCAGCGCCCAGGCCCGCCGATTGACGGGCGCGGGCCGCGCGCGTACAACCTTTGCCCCTTCTGCGGCCGATTGCGGGCCGCGCACCCCCTGATGGCCACCGCGCTCACTGTCGTCATTCTCGCCGCCGGAATGGGCAAGCGCATGAAGAGCGCCGCCCCCAAGGTCCTGCACCCGCTCGCCGGTCGACCCATGATCGCGTGGGTGGTCGACCAGGCGCTCGCACTCGGGCCGGAGCGCGTGATCGTCGTCGTCGGACACGGTGCGGCCGACGTCGAGAAGGCGCTCGCACATGCGCCGCAGCGCGAGCGCATCACGTTCGTGCGCCAGGAACCGCAACAGGGAACCGGGCACGCGCTGCAGTGCTGTTTGCCGGCCTTGGGCAAGGACCCGGGCGTCGTCGTCGTCCTCTACGGCGACATGCCGCTCTTGCGCGTCGAAAGCCTGGGCGCGCTGCTCGAGACACAGGCCGATGCCGCCGCCGGTGGTGCTGCGATCTTGACGGCGCTGCCCGACAACGCGCGCGGCTTCGGCCGCATCGTGCGTTTCGAGGACGGTTCGGTCGAGCGCATCGTCGAAGACCGCGACGCGACGCCGGCCGAGAAGTTGATCGCTGAAGTCAACCTGGGCGTGTACGCGTTCGACGGACGCGAACTGGTCGCGGCGCTCCCGCGTCTCGAGTCGAAGAACGCGCAAGGTGAATATTATCTGACCGACGTGATCGCGATGCTCGTGCGCGCCAAGAAGCCCGTCGCGGCCGTCGAACTCGAGGACATCGAGGAAACGATCGGCGTCAACACGCTCGCCGATCTGGCCGAAGCCCGCTGGGTGCTGCAGATGCGCATCCTCGAAGAACACCTGGAAAACGGCGTGTTCATCGAAGACCCGGCCACGACCTACATCGACCACGGCGTCACGATCGGCGTCGGCACCAAGATCTTGCCGTGCACGGTGATCCGCGCCGGCTGCACGATCGGCAAGGGCTGCGAAGTCGGACCCTTCACGCAGTTGCGCGCCGGAACCGTGCTCGCGGACGGCGCCGAAGTCGGCAACTTCACCGAGTGCAAGAACACGCGCGTCGGCGCGCACGCCAAAGCCAAGCACCTCTCCTACCTCGGCGACGCCGAGATCGGCGAGCGGACGAACATCGGCGCGGGCACGATCTTCGCCAACTACGACGGCGTGGCGAAGCACAAGACCAAGATCGGCGACAACGTGTTCATCGGCAGCGGCACGGTCGTCGTCGCGCCCAACACGATTCCCTCGGGCGTCACGACCGGCGCCGGCGCGGTCCTCACCAAGAACAGCGCCGTCCAGTCGGACGAAACCTGGGTCGGGATCCCGGCGAAGCCCTTGAAGAAGAAAGGTCACTGACCGTGCACGCCTACAGCGAAAAGGTCACGATCATCTCGGGCAATGCGCACCCGGCGCTGGCGCAAGCGATCGCCGATCAGTTGTCGATCCGCCTCGCGGCCGCGCACGTCGGGCGTTTTCCCGACGGCGAGATCGACATCAAGGTCAACGACGACCTGCGCGGGACGGATTGCTTCGTCGTGCAGCCGACGTGTCCGCCGGTCAACGAGAACTGGGCTGAATTGCTGCTGCTCTTGGACTGTCTGCGCCGCTCGAGCGCCGGTCGCATCACGGCCGTGCTCCCGTACTACGGCTACGCGCGCAAGGACCGCAAGGACGAAGGCCGCGTGCCGATCAGCGCCAAGGTCGTGGCCAACACGCTCATCGCCTGCGGTGCCGACCGCGTGCTCGCGCTCGACATGCACGCGGCGCAGATCCAGGGCTTCTTCGACGTGCCCGTCGATCACATGTACGCCAAGCCGGCCTTGTTGACCGCCGTGCGCAAGCTCGGACTGGAAAACCCGGTCGTCGTGAGCCCCGACGTCGGCGGCATCAAGATGGCGCGCGCCTACGCCAAATCGCTCGACAACGCCGAACTCGCGATCGTCGACAAGCGCCGCCTGAGCGGTTCGCACGTCGCTGTCGAACACGTCATCGGCGACGTCGAAGGCCGCAACGTCTTGATCGTCGACGACATGATCTCGACCGGCGGCTCGATCAGCGAAGCGGCGCGCGTCGTGCGCGAGAACGGCGCCCGAAAGGTCGTCATCGCCGCCACGCACGGCATCCTGTGCGGTCCCGCGGTCGAGCGCCTGGACGCTGCACCGATCGACAAGCTCCTGATCACCGATTCGGTTCCGCCGCGCCAGAAGGCGCCCAAGAACATCGAAATCGTCTCCGTCGCGCCGCTTCTGGCGCGCGCTATCATGAACATTCACCGCAATGCGTCGGTGAGTTCCCTATTCGAATGACCCTGATAGGCCCGCATCTAGGGACGGGCAGTGAACCAGCCAGGGAAGAAAGCCAAGCAAGATGAGCAAGAAGAGTGAAGTCCTGAAGGCCGAGTTGCGCAAGCAGCCCGGCACCCGCCATTCCCGTCGCCTGCGCGCCGAGGGCCGCATTCCCGGTTGCCTGAACCAGGACGACAAACACGCGCGCCTCGACATCCACATCGAGGAGCACAATTTCCTCGGCACGCGCCGTCGTCACACGCACCTCTACGAGATCGAGGTCGCAGGCGAGAAGGAACTGCAGATGGCGGTCGTGCGCGAACTGCAGTGGGATACCTTCGGCGAGAAGATCATCCACATCGACTTCAAGCGCGTGCAGCGCAACGTCAAGACCGAGTCCGAAGTCGAACTCGAATTCGTGGGCACGCCGAAGGGCGGCATCCTGAACCACCTCGTCACGCACGTCACGGTGAATTGCATCCCGAGCCTGATCCCCGACTCGATCGAAGTGCAGGTCGGCAAGCTCGAACTCGGCAACTCGGTGTACCTGCGCGATCTCAAGATGCCCGAGGGCGTCGAGATCGTCGGCGAACCGGACGAGAAGATCGCCGTCGTCGTGTTGGCCGCGCGTCCTGAAGTCGAAGCCGCTCCCGCCGAAGGCGAAGAAGGCGCTGCCGCGCCCGCCGCCGGCACCGTCGCCGCTCCTGCCGCCGGCGCGAAGCCCGCGGCCGGCGCTCCCGCGAAACCGGCCGCCCCCGCGAAGCCCGCCAAGGGCTGATCCGGGGGAGGGCCTGCAGCAGGTTCGGGCCCCGGCGATTGCGCCCGGGGCCCGAGCCGCTAGACTCTTCGGCCCGCTTCGCGAGAAGTGGGCCTCCCATTCGCCCGAAACCGGAGGTCGAGAACCGTGCGCGCGCTCGTCGTTGGACTGGGAAACCCCGGACCGGAATACGAGTGGACGCGACACAACGTGGGTTTCCACGTGCTCGACCGCCTGGCATCGACGGACGGGCTGATCTTTCAATCCGCACGCAAGCTCGACGGCTACGCCGGTCCGAAGCCCTTCACGTTCGCGCGCTCGACGCGTTTCGACGCGCTCTACGTGAAGCCTTCGACCTACATGAACCGCTCGGGTGAAGTCGTCCAACTGCTCCAAGCCGCGTTCGCGCTCGAGTCCGGTTCGATCTTCGTCGTCTACGACGACCTCGATCTGCCGCTCGGCAAGCTGCGCATCCGGCCGCACGGAGGAGCGGGCACGCACAACGGCATGCGGAGCATCGTGAATTCACTCGGGACCGACCGTTTTCCACGTTTGCGCGTGGGGATCGGGGCGGCCCGGACCGACGCGGCGCGGCATGTGCTCGAACGGTTCACCGAGGATGAGCAACCCGAGATCGAGATCTCGGTGGCTGAAAGCGCGGAAGCGCTGCACGCCTGGCTCGAATCCGGTGACCTGGAGAGTGTCATGACGCGGTTCCACAGCCGCTGGACCTGACGGGCCTTGGCCCGCGCAACCCCTGCCGGGCACCCGCCCGCGCAACGACGAATTAGGAGACTCCTTTGACAGCCCTGTATGAATCCATGTTCCTCCTCGACAACGCCGTCGTGCGCGAGAGCTGGAACGCCGCCAAGGCCGCCGTGACCGACGTGCTCGAAAAGCACGGCGCCAAGGTCACGACCATTCGCCGGTGGGAAGAGCGCAAGCTCGCCTACCCGATCCGCAACAAGCTGCGCGGCACCTACGCGCTCTGCTACTACGAGATGGGCAACGAGAACATCGCGGCGATGCGCCGTGAGTTCGACCTGTCCGAGCGCGTCCTGCGCTATTTGATCCTGCGCACCGACGAAGTCCCTGCGACCGAACTCGAACTGCACGCAGCCGAACAGGCCGCTGATTTCGTGGTTCCGCCGCCGCCGCCGGACGACATGGTCGAGCCCGACCCCGTCCCCGCCGGTCTGGACGACGACGACGGATCGAGTGAGGTCCTGGTCCCCGACCTCGACGACGAGGGCGATGTGGATGATGACGACCGTCCGCGCGGCAAGAAGAGCGAGTCGCGAGACTCCGAGGATGAGTGATCCATGGCATTTTCACGCAGACCCGCACTTCCCCCGATCAACCAGGCTTCGTGTGACGATCACGTCCCGAACTACAAGGACCTGGAGCATCTGCGCAAGTTCCTGACCGCACACGGTCAGATCTTGTCGCGCAAGCGAACCGGCTACTGCGCGCAGTGCCAGAAGTCGCTGAAGCAAGGCATCAAGCGCGCGCGTCACCTGGGCCTCTTGCCCTTTGTCGGCTGATCCAAGGAGCTAGAGACCTATGTCAAGTCGAGTCGAAGTCCTCCTCCGGGAGAACATCAAGGACGTCGGTCGCTGCGGCGACGTCGTCAAAGTCACCGCGGGCTACGCCCGCAACTACCTCCTGCCTCGCAAGCTGGCGATCACCGCCAACGACGAGAACAAGAAGGCGATGATGCGCCGTCGCGCGATCCTCGACGTCGAGGAAGCGCAACGCACGGCTGAGATCCAGGCGCGCGTTGCGACGCTCGACGGGATCATGGTCGCGACGAAGGTCAAGGCGGACGAGAACGGACACCTGTACGGTTCCGTCAACGCCGGCACGATCGTCGAACTGCTCGAACGCACCGGTCACAAGTACGAGGAGAAGGCGATTCGCCTCGATGCACCGATCAAGACGGTCGGCACGCACGCGGTGAAGATCCACGTCCAAGGCGATCACTACGCCGAGGTCAAGGTGGTCGTCGAGGCCGAGACCGAAGGCTGATTCGAACTCCGTTTGTGGATCGAGATCTCGCGCTTCGTCTCTGACGAGGCGCGAGATCTCGTTTTTTGTCAGGGTGTGGAGCCTGGATTGCCGCGCGCCTAGCCGCTGCCAGGACTCGGACCTTCGATCCTGCCGCAGCACGAGAGTCCATCGCCGGTACCAGACTTCCGTCCCTGCGCTCGGGGCCGTCCTTGGACCACGCATGCGGTCGACGCTCGCAGCACCCCGCGGCCCGTCCTTGCTCTTCAACGCTCCCAGACCGACAACGGGCTCAACCCTGAATGGTTCCGGTCCGACGCCGAACCCAACCCAACAACGTTTCAAGACCGACACCGAACCCAACCCCTCAACGCTTCCAGTCCGACACCGAACCCCGCCCACTCGTCCCCACCCCATTGTTGACCTCGGGGTTCGCGATTTGCGCAGTGGCGTTCGTCCGAGTTTGACCGTACCGAGCCAGGCTCGT
>JAEUIA010000092.1 GCA_016795245.1 Planctomycetota bacterium
ACGAGCCTGGCTCGGTACGGTCAAACTCGGACGAAAGCCACCGCGCGAACCGCGAACCAGGAGGCCGCACTGCGGAGCATGCGTCGAATGCCGTTGCTCTTCTGCTTGCTTCGTTCTCTTCTTCTGCTTCGCGATGCGTGAGTCGTGTTCAGCAGTGTCTCTCCCACGACGCTGAGTGCTCAACAGATCTCAGAGCACATCTCCCACGCGACACCACTGCCCGCGAGGCAGCTGAGAACATCCCGGCAAACTGGGAAGCAACGGCATTCGACGCGTGCTTCGCAGCGCGGCCTCGGGAGAGGCGATTCGCGCTTCGTTCCGCGCATACCGCCTCCCCCGAGGTCAACAATGGGGTGGGGTCTGGTTGGGTGTGTTCGGTGTCGGACTGGAAGCGAACTTGGGTTGGGTTCGGTGCCGGTATGGAAGCGTTGAGGAGCGGGAATGCGTTGCAGCTGCGTTCGGTGGAATGGGTCTCGCCGAGCGAGTGCTGACGCTCGAATTCGATCCTGTCGAGCCCCGCCCGCTTCAGCGCAAGAGCGCCTCGAGCTCCACCAGGCCGCCCATCACGATCTGACCCGCGATCGCGAGGCTCGCCTTCGAGCAGTTCGCGACCACGTCGTCCGCGGTGTGCCAGTAGGAATTGTGCGGGCCGTACTCGAAGTCGATCAGATCGATGCTGGGCACTCCGATCGCCATGAACGACAGGTGGTCGTCGCGGATCTCGAGCGCCTTCCCGTCGACGTGCGCGCCGAGTCCGAGCTTGCGCGCGGCTCCGAAAAAGCAATCGATCAGGCGGCGATCCGAGTAGGAATCGCGCGTCAAGCGCAGGTCCTTGTCGCCGACCATGTCCAGCAGCACGAACGCGCGGATCAGCGTGTGATCGCCGACGCGCTTCAACTCAGCCGCGTGGTGGCGCGAACCGTAGGTGTTGTCCTGTCCGGCCCACTCGGGCAGCGTGGCCTCCTCGCCGTCGAAGAACACGAAGCGGTAGGTGAACGGACTGCGCGGGCCTTTGTGAATCTCGCGCGCGACTTCGAGCAAGAGCGCCGTGCTCGAGGCCGCGTCGTTCGCGCCCACGAACCGAAACGGCATGCGCTTCGTGTCGTAGTGCGAGCCCATCACGATCCAGCCCTGCTTCGGGTCGGTGCCCGGGATCTCGGCCCACAGGTTCGTGAACTCGATCTCGCCCACCGGGGTCTTGTCCTTGAACGACTGGCGCTGCGGCGTGAATCCGATCGCTTTCAATTCGGCCTCGAGGTACTTGCGGCAAGCCTCGATCTCGGCGCTGCCCGAGGGACGCGGGCCGAACGCGACCTGGGCTTCGAGGTGCGCCCAGGCGCGGTCGGCATCGACGCCCGTCGCGCGCGCGGACCCGCCGACCTTGTCGCAACTGCTGGTGGTCTGACAGGCGAGGGACAGGATCAACGCGGAGCACACGGCGCCGGAGGGGAACGAGAGCGACATGGGCAGGAAGATATCCGATCCGGGAAGCGATATCCGCGCCGTCCGCACAGGCGGATGTCCGTGTTGAATCGCCCGCCCGGAGAACTAGGAATCCAGGTGTGGATGCCGGGGGGGCGCTGGTCGCGCCCGATGCGGGGCCCACGGACGCCGATCTGGGCCTGCAGACGACGCGCGCGGGACTCGAAACTCCAGGCCGGGGCGCAAAAGGGCCGAAATCATGAGATGGGGCCCGGCCGCGCGCGCGCGAGGCATCGGCCGTCTGTTCTCTCCGCTCCGAACTTCTCGTCTCCGCCGGCGCACCGACTGCGCGACTTCACTCATGAGCGATTCCATTCCTCCGATTCTCGATCTCGTCGAAGCCAACCTCGTCGCGGCGCGCTTCGCTGAACTGCACTGGCGCGGGTCGCTGGCCGAGTACCTCGAGATTGTCGAAGCGCGACCGCTCGTCGCGCGCAACGCCTGGCAGCGCTGCCTCGACATGATCGAGAGCCACGGCTCGCTGCGCAGCGCGCGCAACGTGCGTCGTTGGAAGCTGTTCGACGATCCGCTCGGCAACGGCGACGACGCGGTCTACGGACTCGACGAGCCGCTGGCGCAACTCGTGCAGACGATCCGTGCCGGCGCGCGCGGGCTCGGTCCGGAGCGCCGCGTGATCCTGTTGCACGGCCCGGTCGGTTCGAGCAAGAGCACGATCGCACGCCTGTTGAAGCGCGGACTCGAGGAATACTCGCGCAGCGACGAAGGCGCGCTCTACACCTTCAGCTGGGACGTCGACGGCGAGATCACGCCTTCGCCGATGAACCAGGATCCGCTGTTGCTGGTGCCGAACGAAGTGCGCGCCCTGGTCGAGGAGCGCATCAACAAGAAGCTGCGCCGCGAATACAGGATCAAGATCGAAGGCGAACTCGACCCGGTCAGCCGCTGGTTCTTCCGCATGTTGATGGAGCGCTACAACGGCGACTGGAAGAAGGTCGTCGGTCACGTGCGCGTGCACCGCATGCTGCTGTCCGAGAAGGACCGCATCGGCATCGGCACTTTCCAGCCCAAGGACGAGAAGAACCAGGATTCGACCGAGCTCACCGGCGACCTGAACTACCGCAAGATCGCCGAGTACGGATCGGACAGCGATCCGCGCGCGTTCAACTTCGACGGTGAATTCAACGTCGCCAACCGCGGCCTGTTGGAGTTCGTCGAGGTGCTCAAACTCGACGTGGCGTTCCTGTACGACCTGCTCGGCGCGACGCAAGAGCACTCGATCAAGCCGCGCAAGTTCGCGCAGACCTCGATCGATGAGGTCATCCTCGGTCACACGAACGAGCCCGAGTACAAGAAGCTCGCCGCGAACGACCTGATGGAGGCGTTCCGCGACCGCACGATCAAGATCGACGTGCCCTACAACCTGTCGGTCAAGGACGAGGTCGAGATCTACCGCCGCCAATTCGCGCGCCATCGCTTGCCGGGCAAGGCCATCGCGCCGCACGCGCTCGAGATCGCGTCGTTGTGGGCCGTGTTGACCCGTCTCGACGAGCCGACGCACCCGAATCTGACCTTGATCCAAAAATCGCGCCTGTACGACGGCGAGGACGTCCAGGGTTTCACGCGCGACCAGACCAAGGAGATCAAGGACCAGTCGCCGCGCGAGGGGATGCTCGGCATCAGCCCGCGCTACGTGCAGGACAAGATCGCCACCTGTCTCGCGTCCGACCGGCCGAACGTCAGCGCGCTCGACGTCTTGAACGAGATCGAACGGGGCTTGCGCCACCATTCGATGATCAGCAACGAGGAATTGCGCCGCCGCTACATGCAACTCGTATCGACGGCACGCGAGGAGTACGAGGAGATCATCAAGCGCGAAGTCCAGCGCGCGATCACCGCCGACCGCGAAGCGATCGACCGCCTGTGCGGCAAGTACCTCGACAACGTCAAGGCGCACGTCACGCGCGAGAAGCTGATCGATTCGTCGGGCAAGGAAAGCGACCCGGACGAGCGCCTGATGCGCTCGATCGAGGAGAAGATCGACATCCCCGAGGCGCGCAAAGGCGATTTCCGCCACGAATTGTTGAACTACATCGCGTCGGTGCAGTCCGAGGGCCGCACCTTCGATTACCGCGAGAACACGCGCCTCGTGCGCGCGCTCGAGCTGAAGACCTTCGAGGACAAGCGCGACACGATCCAATTGACGAGCGTCGTCTCGACCGTCATCGACCCCGACACGCAGGAGAAGATCTCGGTCATCCGCGATCGCCTGATGCGCGAGTGCGGGTACGACGAGGTCTCGGCCGACGAAGTCCTGCATCACGTGGCCGGCCTTTTCGCGCGCGGCGAGGCCAAGCGCGGCGGCAACGCCGAGGCTGCGTAGCGAGGGGCGCGATGTACCGCATCGAACGCGACCGGGCGCGCTTCCGCGAGATCGTGCGCGGCAAGCTGCGGTCGGACTTGCGCAAGTACCTGTCGACGAGCGAGCTGCTCGGTCGGCGCGGTGACAAGGCCGTTTCGATTCCGGTGCCGCAGATCGAGTTGCCGCGCTTTCACTTCGGCGAGAACAAGAAGTCCGGCGTCGGCCAGGGCCAGGGCAAGAAGGGCGAGCCGATCGACGGCGACGCGGAAGAGGGCGAAGGACAGGGCGGCGCCGGCGAGGACGAAGGCCAGCACATCCTGGAGGTCGAAGTCGAGCTGGCCGAATTGGCCGAGATGCTCGGCGCCGAACTCGAGCTGCCCAAGATCGAACCGCGCGGCGACCGCGCGTTGATGGCCGACGGCGGGCGCTACAACGGCGTGCGCAACGCCGGTCCGCAATCGCTGCGCCACTTCAGGCGCACGTTCAAGAACGCGCTGCGGCGCACGATCGCTGCCGGTGAATGGGAACCGGCGCGTCCGCGCGTCGTGCCGATCGCCGACGACGCGCGCTTCCGCGCCAAGAAGAGCTGCCCGCAGCCCGACAGTTCAGCCGTGATCTTCCACGTGATGGACGTCAGCGGCTCGATGGGGCGCGAGCAGAAGGACATCGTGCGCATCAAGGCCTTCTGGATCGATACGTGGTTGCGCAGCCAGTACAAGAACCTGGAGGTCGTGTACATCGTGCACGACGCGGTAGCGAAGATCGTCGACCAGGAGAGCTTCTTCCACCTGCGCGAGTCGGGCGGCACGAAGATCAGTTCGGCCTACGAACTGGTGTTGCAGCTGATCCAGGACAAGTACCGCCCCGAGGACTGGAACATCTACCCGTTCCACTATTCCGACGGCGACAACTGGTCGGCGCGCGACACGGAGCGCTGCGTGCACATCCTGCGCGACGAAGTTCTGCCGCGCGTGAACCAGTTCTGCTACGGACAGGTGAAGAGCGCCTACGGGTCGGGTCAGTTCAAGAAGGACCTCGATACCGCGCTCGACGGCGATGATCGGTTGGTGACGGCCAACATCAACGACCGCGAAGGCATCGCCGACGCGATCCGCGAATTCCTCGGGAAGGGGAGGTAGGCCGTGGCTTCCGGGAAATCCCTTTCGCCCTACCTGCGCGGACAGGCGCAGCGCATCGAGCAGATCGCGCGTTCGCACGGGCTCGATTTCTTCGAGACGGTGTTCGAGATGCTCGACGCGAAGGACGTCAACGCGGTGGCGGCCTACGGCGGCTTCCCTGTGCGCTATCCGAGCTGGCGCTTCGGCATGGATTACGAGCGCCTCGACAAGGGCCATCAATGGGGCTTGTCGAAGATCTACGAGCTCGTGATCAACAACGATCCGACCTACGCCTACCTGGTGCGCACGAACAGCGACATGGAGCAGAAGCTCGTCATGGCGCACGTGTTCGGCCACGCCGATTTCTTCAAGCACAACGTGTGGTTCCAGCCCACAGACCGACACATGCTCGACCGCATGGCGGACAACGGCACGCGCGTGCGGCGCATGATCGACCTGCACGGTGTGGACAAGGTCGAGCGCTTCATCGATCTGGCGCTGTCGCTCGACAACCTGGTCGATCCGTTCCTGCCGCTGCGCGAGTACATGAAGCACCGCGCACCACAAACGACGCGCGCGGAGGGCGCTGGGCGCGAGAACGCGACGCTGGCCGAGCTGTGCGACAACGCCGCGGGTCGCTCGGGCGCGGAACATCGCCTGCCGTCGTGCGACGTGCTGGGTTTCCTGGCCGACAAGGCGCCGCTCGCCGAGTGGCAGCGCGAGCTGGTGCGCATCGTGCGCGCCGAGGCCTACTACTTCGTGCCGCAGCGCATGACGAAGATCATGAACGAGGGCTGGGCCAGTTTCTGGCACAGCCGCATGCTGACCGGCGGCGTGCTCGAACCCAGCGAAGTCGTCGACTTCGCCGACTGTCACAGCGGCGCGACCGCGGCGTCGGGCGGCCAGCTCAATCCCTACAAGCTCGGCATCGAGCTGTTTCGCACGGCGGAGGAGCGCGGCCTCGACATCTTCCGCCTGCGCCGCATCCACAACGACGCCTCGTTGATCGACGCACTCGTCGACGAGGAATTCGCGCGCAACAACGCTCTCTTCGTCTACGGCAAGAACAGTCGCACCGGCCGCACCGAGGTGACGGAACGCGATTGGCGCGCGGTGAAGGATCGCCTGCTGCTGGATCTCGCCTGGGGCGGCCTGCCGCAGATCGAGATCGTCGACGAGAACTACGAGGGTCGCGGTGAATTGCTCCTGGTGCACCGCCACGACGGCCGCGATCTGCAGCTCGCGCACGCGGGCGAGACGCTCAAGAACCTGGCCCAACTGTGGGGCAAGCCCGTGCACGTGCTGACGCAAGAAGAAGGCGCAGGCCGCCGGATCACGACCGACGGGGACGAGGTCACGAGCGTCGAAACCCGCGCCGAGAGCGGTCCGAAGCCGATCGAAGCCGTCTGATCGCTTGAACCGCCACACTGCCTCGCTAGCCTGTGGGCGAGCGAGAACGGCCGGAGCCCGATTCGGGGCCGGTGCCCTCGCGTTCCTCTCCAGGAGAATCGCTTGGGACACACGGAAGCGCCGAAGCCCCCCCAACCCGTGAGCGGCCCGCACAAGCCGTACATCCCCGCCGAGAGCATCGTGCCCGAGTTCACCGTCAAGGCGGTGGCGTTCGGTGCGATCTTCGGAATCCTGTTCGGAGCGTCGACCGTGTACCTGGCGCTCAAGGCCGGCCTCACGGTGTCGGCCTCGATTCCGATCGCGGTGCTCTCGATCAGTCTCTTGCGCGCGTTCGGCCGCGCGACGATCCTCGAGAACAACATCGTGCAGACGATCGGTTCGGCCGGTGAATCGGTCGCGGCCGGTGTCGCGTTCACGATTCCTGCACTCTTGTTCTTGTCGCCGGGCGCGAACGGCGGGGACTACTTCAACTACGTCACCATCATGACGCTGGCCGCGTGCGGCGGCATCCTGGGCGTGCTCTTCATGGTGCCGCTGCGGCGTTCGCTCATCGTCGCCGAACACGGCACGCTGCCTTTCCCCGAAGGCACGGCTTGCGCCGAGGTGCTCATCGCCGGTGAAAAGGGCGGGAGCATGGCCAAGGTCGTGTTCCAAGGCGTCGGTCTGGCGGTCGTCTACAACGTCTTGATGAAGGTCTTCGCGCTCTGGAAAGAAGCGCCGGCCTACATCTCCTCGAAGACCGCGACCCTGCCGAACGCGACGGTCGCGGGCGAGCCGACAGCGGAATACCTCGGCGTCGGCTACATCCTCGGCCCGAAGGTCGGCAGCATCATGGTGTCGGGCGCGATCATCTCGTGGATCGTGCTCATCCCGCTGCTCACCTTGCTCGTGCCCGAGGCCACCGTGGCCGAAGATCTGCGCACCCTGGGGCGCAGCGACGATTGGATCGCCGCCGCCGCCGGACCACGCAAGTTCTACGAAGCCTACGTCCGCTACATCGGCGCCGGTGCCGTCACGATGGCGGGCATCATCACGCTCGTGCGCACCGCGCCCACGATCTGGCGCGCCGTGGTCGAGTCGATGTCGGCCATGCGCAGCAAGGCCGGCGGCCTGACTGTCCTGCGCACCGAGCGCGACATCCCGATGCCGGTCGTCGCGATCGGCGCCGTGGCTCTAGTCGCCGTGATCGCCGCACTCCCGATCCTGCCCGGCTCCGCCATGGGCAAGGTCGTGATGGCCGTGTTGATGCTCGTGTTCGGATTCTTGTTCGTCACCGTCAGTTCGCGCATCGTCGGCATCATCGGCAGCTCGTCGAATCCGATCTCGGGCATGACGATCGCGACCTTGCTCGGCACGGCGCTCGTGTTCTTGTCGATGGGTCTGTCGGGTGACGCGTACCAACCCGTCGCGCTCTCCGTCGGCGCGATCGTGTGCATCGCGGCCGCCAACGCGGGCGCGACCAGTCAGGACTTGAAGACCGGGTATCTGGTCGGCGCGACACCCATACGACAGCAGATCGGTCTCGTGATCGGCGTCGTCGTGTCGGTGCTCGCCATCGGCTGGACGATGCAGATCCTCGACAGCGGCATGGCGCCCGAGGGCGCGCTGCACGGCATCGGCACCGACAAACTGCCGGCGCCGCAAGCGACGCTGATGGCCACCGTGATCAAGGGCGTGCTGGCGCAGAACCTGCCCTGGGGCTACATCCTCGTCGGTGCCGGTCTGGCCGCGGCCGTGGCGCTGGTCGGCGTGTCGCCGCTGGCGTGGGCGGTCGGCGCGTACCTGCCGTTCGCGACGAGCTTCACGATCTTCTTGGGCGGCATGTTGCGCGCGCTGGTCGATCGCAAGCGCGGCGGCGAGGCCGGCAGCGAGATTTCGACCGGGATGTTGTACGCCACCGGACTCGTCGCCGGCGGATCGCTCACGGGCGTCGTCGTCGGTGCGCTCTCGGGCGTCGACATCACGGGTGACGACGGCAAGCCACTCCCGTTGATGGCGAAGCTCGCGCACCAGGGTGAAACCTGGCAGCACTCCATCGCCGAGTCCTTTGGAACGTTCGCGCCGGACGTCATGTCCACGCTCATGTTCGGATTGCTCGGACTGGTCTTGTTCCGCGTCGCGATGAAGAAGTAGCGCGTGAGCGAGTTCACGCCCGCTGTAGCGCCGCACGAGAATCCGCCCGAACTCACGCTGCGCGCCGTCGTGTTCGGCGCGGTGCTGGGCGTGATCTTCGGCACGGCCTCGACGTACCTGGGCCTGCGCGTCGGGTTGACGGTGTCGGCGTCGGTGCCGATCGCGGTGCTCGCGGCCTGGGCCATCCGACGGCGCCAAGGTCAGCGCGCGGTGCTCGAGCACAACATCGTGCAGACGACGGGCTCGGCGGGGGAGTCGGTCGCGGCGGCGGTCGTGTTCAGCGTGCCGGCCTTGATCTTCCTCGGGTATCCGTTGGAAGTCGGGCTGACGACGCTCATCGCGATCACCGGCGGATGCCTGGGCGTCTTGATGATGGTGCCGCTGCGGCGCTACTTGATCGTCAAGGAGCACGGCGTCCTGCGCTACCCCGAGGGCAAGGCCTGCGCCGAGATCATCCTGGCCGGCGAGCGCGGCGGCACGAGCGCCAAGAAGGTCTTCGTCGGCCTCGGCTTCGGCGCGCTCTTCAAGGCGATCCAGGCGCTCTTCGGCGGCATCAAGGTCTCGATTTTCGCGCTGATTCCGGGCTTCAAGGGCGCTTCCGTCGGCTGCGACGTCGCGCCCGAATTGATGGGCGTCGGCTACATCATCGGCTACCGCACGTCGTTGATGATGGTCGCGGGATCGGTGCTCGCGAGCTTCGTGCTCGTGCCGATGATCGTGTTCTTCGCCGGGTCGATGACGGTGCCGCTCGCGCCCGCGACGGAACTCGTGAGCGGCATGACGCCCGACGACGTGTGGGCCAACTACGTCAAGCACATCGGTGCAGGGGCGGTGGCTGCAGGCGGCGTCTTCGCGCTGTTGCGCGCTTTACCGGCCATCGCCACATCGATCGGCGCGTCGGCGGGATCGCTGTTCGCGCGCGACGCGGATCGCTTGCAGGCCGTCGCACGCACCGACCGCGACACGCCGGTGTCCATCTTGATCGGCGGCGCGATCGCGATCGTGGCCTTCATCTGGGCCGTGCCTGCGTTCCAGATGAATGCGCTCGGCGCGGTGTTGATCCTGGTCGTGGGGTTCTTGTTCGCGGTCGTCAGCTCGCGCGTCACGGGCGAGGTCGGTTCGTCCTCGTGTCCGCTCTCAGGCATGACGATCGGTGTGTTCATGATGACCTGTGGTGCCTTTCTGCTGGTCGGTTGGGAAGGCTCGGCGTACTCGCGCCTGGCGTTGATCATCGGCGCGATCGTGTGCATCGCGATCAGCAACGCAGGCACGTGTTCGCAGGACTTGAAGACCGGCTACCTGCTCGGCGCGACGCCCGTGAAGCAACAAGGCGCCTTGCTCGTCGGCGTGGTCACGTCGGTGCTCGCCGTCGGTTGGACCACCTACCTCTTGAATCTGGCCGAGACCGAAGAGCATCCCGTCGCGACGCGCGTCGTGCTCGCGGCCGAGGACGTCGCGAAGGCCGAGACGATCGAGAGCCTCACCGATCACAAGACCTACGCTTTCGTGCGCGTCGCGCCGAACGACCCCATCGGCCTGGCACCCGGCAACTATCTGGCCGACGTCGAGACGGGCGAAGCGGTCTTCAAGCGCGACGACGGCATCGGCAACGGGCGCTTGAAGGCGCCGCAGGCGAAGCTCATGTCGGTCGTGATCGACGGCCTGCTCGAACACCGCTTGCCGTGGAGCTTGATCCTGATCGGCGTCGCGATCGCGGTGTTCGTCGAACTGCTGGGCTTCCGCTCGTTGACCTTCGCGGTCGGCGTGTACTTGCCGCTGAGTTCGACCATGCCGGTGTTCCTGGGCGGTCTCGTGCGTTGGTTCGCGGACAAGCGCTACAAGCGCGTGCCCGACGCCGAAGACGAACCGGAGGGGACCTTGTGGTGTTCCGGCGTCATCGCGGGTGCATCGATCCTCGGCATCGGCGCCGCGATGCTCGGCTTCGTCCCCGGTTTCGACCGCGACATGGGCTACCACCCGGCTGTGGCGAAGCTCGCGGAGTGGTTCCCCGCCGTCGCGGACAGCGATCTCGCGGCGACGCTGTTCGTGGGCTTCTTCGCGTGGTTGATGTTTCGCGGCGCGCGCGCCTCTACGGCACGCTGACCGTCGCGGGCACGACCGGGGCGCCGTTCCAGGGCGTGACGGTGACGCTCGTCGTGCCCGAGCCGTTCGCGGTCAAGGCGGCGCCGTTGTTGATGCTCGCGACGCCGGCGTTCCCGGTGGACCAGTTGACGAGTCGCGTGACGTCGCGGCGCGCGCCGTTCTGGTAGACGGCGGTCGCCCTGTAGCCGCGGCGCGTGCCGGGTGAAAGCGTCTGTGCTCTGGGCGTGACTTCGACGCGCAACAGGACCGGCGCGTTCGTCGCACCGACCTGCACGATCGTGCCGTCGGCCGCCTCGCGGAAGGTGCGGCCGCGCGAGAAGCTCGTGAAGGCGACGCCGTTCGCGGTCGTCGTCTGTCCGCCGTAGCCGCTGACGACGCCGCGGCCGTCGAAGAACTCGTAGGCAGCGGGGTCCAGGCAGTAATCGATGCGCGCGCCGCCGGTCCCGGGCGGGACGGCCGAGAACGCGACCAGTCCGCTCGCGGGTTGCACGGCGACGAAGCCGTCGACGGGGATCGTGTACGTGACGCCGCCGACCGTCGCGATCCACGACGGATTCGCGTGGTTGAGCCACAGCTCGAGTCCGCTCGCGAAACGGATGCGCAAGCGCGCATCGCGGAACGGTTCGAGGCTGTGCGTCTCCTCGAGGATGGTTTGGAAGCTCTTGAAGACGCCTTCGTGCAGGTAATCGATCGAACTCGGCGTCTCGCGCGTGTAGCGCGCTTGCAGCGCATTCGTCATGAAGTACTCGCGCAACAGATCGGCGTGCGTCGAGTAATTGCCGACGCCGTTCATGAAGCCATTCGTGAGCATGAACCCGGCCTTGCCGAATGACAGTTCGTAGATGCGGTAGCGATCGTAGGCGGGCTCGGTCAGCGGCGAGATCGGAACACCGGCAGCCGTGACGATCGCCGGACCGTCGGGTGCGGCGAAGAAGCGCTCGTAGAACCCATTGCCGTGGTTCACCTGCAGCGGACCGAGGATGCGCCAGTCGATCTCGGGCACGACCGGCCAACCGGTGACCGACAGCGACCAGCCGCGTCGCGTGGCGGGCAAGGCACTCTGCGCGAGGCTCGTGCCGGTGTTGAGCGTGCGCTGCGTGCCGTCGCAGTAGCCGCCCCACAGATATTCGTTGTTGGAGCCCGGATCGATGAACGAGCCTTCGCCGAGCAGCGGCCCTTGGTAGGTGTCCTGCAGCGCGCGCATCCACGTCTTCTGATCCAGACAGGCCGCACGCATCGTCTTGGCCCACGGCGAGCCCGCCTGCTGATCGATGTGATCGCCGTCCGCTCCGCGGCTCGGGCTGGAGTAGGTCTGGATGTCGAGGTAACCGAGATTCGCACCCGCGTTGTTCTTCAAGAGCTGCGATTCGCGCGCCGCGTGGATGCCGCTCGCGGTGGTGGAGATCACCGGCAAGCCGAACTGCACTGTCAGCTTGGGCTGGCCGTTCGAGGCGCGCGCGTAGTGCGTCGAGTTGAACACTCCACCCGGTGCCGAAGGCGGCATCGTGTTGTAGGAGTTGTACGCGCCGATCAAGAAGCCCTTGGCCGTCGCGGCCTGCATCGCGTTTTGGAATCCGCCCGGATCCGTGGGCGGCCACCAGTCCGGTCCGACGTTGTAGCCCGCGGGCGCGTCCGCTTGCGCCGCCGACCAGTTGAAGAAGTACGCGGCGATGTTGTCGACGCCCCAGGTGTCGAACAGGTTCCAGAGCGGCGGATAGTTCGCGAACGGCGGCGCGCCGAGGAGCAGCGCCATCCGATTCGTGAGCAGTTCGCGGTAGGGCGAAGGGTCCTGCGTCGGCGTCACGTACGCTTCTTCGATGCGGCTCGTGACGATCACGCGGAACGTATCGTCGATCGGCGCCGCGATCTGCGTGCCGTTCGTGAGCGGCGCGTACTGGTTCCACGTGCTGTAGTTGTAGGCCAGCTTGGTCGTCGTGGGGCCGGGCACGAGCGGGGTCTGGTTCTGCGCGTAGTTGCTGGCGTTCGTGTTGTAGAGGTCGAGGATGTTGCTGTAGTAGAAGTCCTTCCCCGCCGCATTCGTGAAGCGCACGATCGGTTGCAGCATCGCGCCCATCAGCCTCAGCACCTGCGGCGAATCGAAATCGATCCCGTCGCCCTGGAGGATGCCGATGTAGTTCGCGTTGTAGGACGTGCTCTGGTCCAGGTCCTGGTAGCGCACGGTGAGCATCTTGCCGCGCAACGTGAACGTGGTGCGGCGGTGGCGCACGCCTTCGCCGATCGGCGTGAAGTCGTCGGTGTAGTCGAGGATGACCGAGTCGGCGGTCATCGTGGCGGAGGTCAGCGAAGCGTAGGACGAGAGCCACCCGACGGCGTGCAGCCCGCCGTTCGCGTCGCGGTACCCGGGGTTCGTATCGAGCAGCGGCCAGCATTCGCTGCTGGCTTCGTAGACGCTGATGCGGCCTTTGGAAACGTAGGTCGCGTCGAGGTCGATCCTGTAGTCGATGACCTCGTCGCCGCTGAAGCGCATCGAAAAGACGTTGCCGGTGCGCGTGACGAGAACGCTGCCGGGCGCGCGGCTGCCGAGGTGGATGATGGCGTCCGAACTCTGGGCGCGGGCGCTGTGCGCGGTGAGGAGCGCCACGAGGAAGAAGAGCGGTCGAGTGAAGTGCATGTGCGGTGGCGTCCAGGCGCCGATTCCCTAGGGGTGGGGCGGAATCCCAGTCCGGAGAGAAACAGCGCCCGCGACCTGCCAGCCGACGTTGCACACGACCATCCCCTCCAGGACGAAGGCAGAGAGTCGGCGAGGAGACCGGATTCGACAACCCCAAAACCGCGCGCGATCGGTTCCAGGTGTGGGGAATTCCGTCGTTCGTGGAGGCCGCGAAGGCGCTGCGGGGGGGGCGGAGCGGCCTTTTCACGCGCTTCGGGGGCTTTCGGGCAAGTTCCGGCCAACTTGCAGCCCCGCCCGCGGCCCAGCATGCGGATATGCGCGCCGGGGACTCCTCGTCGTAGGGTCATGGAGAGAGGCTCCGGTCGTCGGCATGGGATCCGAGGTGCGACGGGCGGAGTGGGAAGAACCAGACCTTGGGAACGAAGCGGCGGGGGGTCCTCCCTACTTTCGCCGGGGCGGATCGGGCTAGTCTCTCTGCCCGCATGTCCGCCCGATCCCCGCGAGTTTCGATCTGCCTGCCGACCTGGAACGGGGCGCGGGATCTGGCGCGCCTGTTGCCGGCCTTGCGGGCGCAGGAGGTCGAGGGTGGATTGGAGATCGTGGCGGTCGATTCGAGTTCGACAGACGGCACGCGCGAACTGCTCGAGCAGCACGGCGCACGCGTCGAGACCATCGCGCAAGCGGAGTTTCGTCACGGCGCGACGCGCAATCGCATCGCGGAACTCGCGCGTGGGGAATTCCTCGTCTTCATGACGCAGGACGCCGTCCCCGACGGCACGCAGGCGATCGCGGCCTTGGTGCGTGCCTTCGACGACGAGCGCACGGCCGGTGCCTACGCGCGCATCCTCCCGGGCACGGACGACGACGCACTGACGGCGCGCACGGCGCTCGCGGCGCCTGAAAGTTCGGACCAGCCGCTCGTCTTCGAGCGCACCGGCGCGCAGTCGACGTCCGCGAACTCCGCGCAACGCTTCAACAACGTGACCAGCGCCTTGCGCGCGAGCGTGTGGCGCGAGCTGCCCTTTCCAGACGTCGACTTCGGCGAGGACTCGGCCTGGGCCGAGCGCGCGCTCGCCGCCGGCTGGCGCATCCGCTTCGTGCCCGACGCGCTCGTGCGGCACGCGCACCACTACACGCCGCGCACCGCCTTCGCGCGCTACAAGATCGACGCCGCGTTTCAAGCCCGCGCACACGGCCGTTTGCTGCGGCCGAATCTGTGGTCGGTCGCCAAGGGCATCGCGCACGAAGTACGCGCCGACTGGCGCTTCGTCCGGCGCGAAAAACGCCCGTTTTCAGCGCTCTGGCGCTCGCCCTGCTTGCGCGCCGCGCAGGTGTGGGGGCAGTACGTCGGCGGCCGCGAGCGAGATCGGTAGGGCCTGAGTCTTCCCGCCGACGCGCCCAACCTGTCTACTGTTTCCGCCCCACCCCCGATGCGTCCGATCCGATCGATCAGTGTGTTGATGCCCACCTGGCAAGGGCGCGAGTTTCTCGAGCGCGTGCTCGCAGCGCTCGCTCTCCAGCGCGTCGCGCTGCCTTGGGACTTCACCGTCGTCGATTCGGGGTCCACCGACGGCACCTGGGAGCTCTTGGGGGAGCACGCGCCGAAGTTCCCGGTCCCGCTGCGCCGCCACCGCATCGACAAGGTCGAGTTCGACCACGGCGACACGCGCAATCTCCTGGCCGCCAAGAGCAGCGGCGACCTGCTCGTGTTCCTGACCCAGGACGCCATCCCCGCCGGCGCCGATTGGCTCGCGAAGCTGGCCGCGAACTTCGAGGAAGAGCGCGTGGGGGCTGCGTACTGCCGCAACACTCCGCGGCCCGAATCCACGCTGCTCACGCGCATCTTCAGCGCCAACGATCCGGGCTACATGGCCGGTAGGCGCGAGGTGCGCCTGCCCGACGACGCCACCTACGCCTTGATGAGCGCACACGAGAAGCGCGTGCTCTACAACTTCAACGACGTCGCCTCCGCCGTGCGCCGCGAGCTGTGGGAGCGCCACCCGTTCCCGCGCACCTGGTTCGGCGAAGACGTGCTGATGGCGCGCGCGCTGCTCGAGGGCGGTTTCACCGTCGTGTACGACGACGAAGCCACCGTCGAACACAGCCACGACTACACGCCCGAGGAGACCTACGAACGCGCCGCGATCGATGCGCGTTTCAACGCCGAATGGCTGGGCCGCATCTGCGTCGCCTCCAAGTCCGATGCGCGCGTCCTCGCCGAGCGACAATTGGAACGCGACCGCGAAGCGCTCAAGCGCGCCGGTCTCAGCGACGAACAGTACGGGCGCGAACTCGAGAACGCCGCCAAGCTGCGCAGCGCCGTCTTCGAAGGCCTCTTCGACGGCGGACAGACGAAGAAGCGCTACCCGCACACACGGCTCCTCGAGCGCACGAGTTTGAAAATCCTGTACGTCGTGCACGGCTTCCCGCCCGACACCTGGGCCGGCACCGAGATCTACACGCAGAACATCGCGCTCGAAATGCAGCGCCGCGGACACACCGTCGCGGTCTTCACGCGCGCGCCCGCGGCGCAATCCGTCGCCGACGGCGGACCGTCCGATTTCAGCGTGCACGAGACCGAATTCCAGGGCTTGCGCGTCTTGCGCATGACGCACCGCCTGGAGCACAAGAGCCTCGCGGAGAGCTACCGCCAGCCCAAGGCCGAAACCGCCTTCGCCGCCGTGCTCGCGCGCGAACGGCCGGACATCGTGCATTTCCAGCATCTGATCCACCTCTCCGCCGGTTGCGTCGACGTCGCGCGCGAGATGGGGATCGCGACGATGTTGACGCTGCACGACTACTGGTCGATCTGCGCACGCGTGCAACTCATCCGACCCGACGGCGTGCGTTGCGAAGAGAACCAGGGCGCGGGTTGCTTCCTGTGCGTGAAGGACAAGCACCTCGACAGGATCGGCGCCGCCAAGAAGGCCGGGAATCTCCTCGGCGGCATGGGCCATCTCCTGGCCGAGATCGCCGGACGCGACGAGTACACGGAGATGATGGACCGGCACGACGACGTCGTCGGTTGCTATCAACGCGCCGATCTGCGCGTCAGCCCCAGCCGTTTCCTGCGCCAGAAACTCATCGAAACGGCCGAGTTCGACGCCCACACGCTGGTCTACTCCGACAACGGCATGCGCACGGACCACATCGCCGCCAGGCCGAAGCGACGCGCCCCGGACGGCCGGGTGCGCTTCGGCTTCGTCGGTTCGCTGGTCTGGTACAAGGGCGGCGAAGTCATGCTGCGCGCCATGCAACGCCTCGCGGGTACGCGCGCGGAGCTGGTCGTGTACGGCGACTTCAAGCCCGACAGCGATCCGCATCACGCCGTGCTCAAGGAGCTCGCCGGCGCGAACGTGACCTTCAAAGGCCGCTTCGACAATTCCAAGTTGTCCGAGGTCTACGCGGAAATCGACGTGCTGCTGGTGCCCTCGATCTGGTTCGAGAACTCGCCGATCACGATCCACGAGGCTTACTTGACGCATACTCCGGTGATCGCGTCCAACATCGGCGGCATGGCCGAGTACGTGCACGACGGCGTCGACGGACTGACCTTCGCGGTCGGCGATGAGACCGATCTGGAGGCCAAGATGCAGCGCTTCTTGAACGAACCCGACTTGATCGAACGCCTGTCCGGGAACTTCATGCCGATCAAGACCATCGCCGAGGACGGCGCCGCGACGGAATTCCGCTACCGCGCGCTGTGCAGCGTGCAACAGCCGGGTGCTGGATCGGGATCGCCGCGCGTGCTGTTCAGCGCCGCCGGCACGGAAGCCTCGACGCGCACGCCGTCCTGCGAACAGCAAGGCGCCGACATGCTGCTCTTGCGCGCCGACGGCCGAGCGCGCTGCGAATTCGACATCCGCGGCCAAGGCGGCGGACCGCGCAAGCTGCGCGTCGAGCAATTCGCGCTCGCGTCCGAGCCCGAACTGGAACTGGGCCTCACCGTGTCGATCGACGGCGTGCGCGTCGGCGAACAAGCGGCCTTCACATCCGGCGGCGTCGACGGCGTGCGCGCTCAAGAATTCGAGCTGGACCTGCCGCCCGACGCGGCGCGCCTCAGCCTCGAAGTACTGACATCCAAGGACGGCCGCCGCACGCACGCACGCCTGAAGCGCGTCGTGATCCTCACGCAACCGGCACGGACATCCACGCAAGCATGAGCAGCTTCTTCGAACGACTCTTCGGCGACGGCGCCGGCCCGGACGCGGATCACGTGCCGGACACGCCCAGGCCTTCCGCGCCCACGCCGCGCTCGGCACACGCCGCGCGCCCCGACCTGGAAGTGCGCACTTCCACGCCAATCGCCGAGAAGAACCTGCCGCGCTGCGCGATCGTGATCCTGAACTTGAACGGGCGGCATCACCTCGAGCCCTGTTTCGAGAGCCTGGCGCGCCTCGATTATCCGCACGACCGCATCGAAGTCATCCTGATCGACAACGCCAGCACCGACGGATCGGTGGAGGAGATGCGCGAGAAGCACGGCTGGGTGCGCCTCGTGGTGAACGAAATCAACGTCGGTTTCGCCGCCGGATGCAACCAGGGCGCGCGCCTGGCGCAGCGGCCCGAAGTGCTCGTGTTCCTGAACAACGACATCCGCGTCGATCCGCTGTTCTTGCGCGAACTCGTCGCGCCGCTCGTGCACAAGGAATGCGCCGCCACGACCGCGAAGATGTTCTCGTGGGACGGCAAGGTCATGAATTCGGCCGGCGGAGGCATGAACTTCCACGGCATCGGGATCCAGCGCGGCTACCTCGAAGCACCGGGGCCGGAGTTCGACGTGCCGCAGAAGACGCTCTTCGCCTGCGGCGGCGCCATGGCGATGGACGCGGAAGTGTTCCGCGAGGTCGGCGGCTTCGACGAAGAGTTCTTCGCCTACTACGAAGACGTGGACCTCGGTTGGCGCACGTGGGTGATGGGCTACAGCGTGCACTACGTTCCGACGGCGCGGTGCTGGCATCACCATTCGAGCACCAGCCGCCGCATGCCGCCCGAGACGATTCGTTTGCTGCAGACGCGCAATCCGGTGCTGGCGTGCTTCAAGAACTACGACGACCAGAATTTGCGCGTCCTGATGGGGCCGATCTTCGCGCTGTACATGCGGCGCATGTGGATCGTGTCGGGGCTGCACGAGCACGAAGACGAGTTCCGCATCGAGAAGCTCACGAATCCGGCGTCCGGTGGCGGACTGAAACGCATGTTCGACATGGCCGAGCGTGCGCTCGGGAGGTCCGACATCGGCATCAAGCGCACGGCGGCCGCGGATTTGATCGGCATCAACGATCTGCTGGGGCGGTTCGACCACTGGAGCGCGCGCCGAGCCGAGGTGCAGCGCAAACGCAAGCGCAGCGACGCGGAGATCTTCGGCCTCTTCTTGAAACCCAATTGGTGCATCGAAGGCGAGCAGGGTTACCGCGAACTGCAGCGCGGGATGACGCTCTACATGGGACTCGATCGATTCCTGCCGGCCGACAGCTTGCCGGACCCGAAGGGCTGACAGGTCGCACAGATGAAACTCTCGGTCGTCATGCCCGTCTACAACGAGGAGAAGACCCTCGTCGAGATCGTGCGGCGCGTGCAAGCGACGCCGTTCGAAAAAGAGATCCTGCTCGTCAACGACGGTTCGAAGGATCGTTCGGCCGAGATCATGGCGGAACTCGCGCGCGACCATCCCAACGTGCGCTGCTTCCATCACACGGTGAACAGCGGCAAGGGCGCGGCGCTCTCGACCGGATTCAAGAACGTGACCGGCGACGTCGTGCTGATCCAGGACGCCGACCTGGAGTACGACCCCAACGACTACGGTGTGTTGTTGCGCCCGATCCTGGAGGGCAAGGCCGACGTCGTGTTCGGCAGCCGCTTCTCCGGCGCGCCGTACGCGCGCGTGCACCTGTACTGGCACTACGTCGGCAATCGCGCGCTGACCACGCTCTCGAACATGTTCACCAACATGAACCTGTCCGACATGGAGACCTGCTACAAGGTCTTCCGGCGCGAGATCGCCGACAAGATCCAGATCCAGAGCCGCACGTTCGCGGTCGAGCCGGAATTCGCGGCCAAGGTCGCGAAGCTCAAGGCGCGCGTGTACGAAGTGCCGATCACGTACTCGGGGCGGGACTACTCGGAGGGCAAGAAAATCGGCTTGAAGGACGCCTTCATCGCCGTGTGGGCGATCGTGCGCTGGTCGCTGTTTCCCTGAGCGCACGCGAGCGGGGCGGTGTGCCTGTGCTTGTCAGACCTCGAGCGTCTCCAGCGCCTCGTGCTGTTCGGCCACGATCACGCGCACGCGGCTCGTGAGCCCCAGCCGTTCGAGGGCGCCGTGCGCCGCAGCGAGCGCCAATTCGCGCGTGTTCGTCTTCTGCGACAGATGCGCGAGCACGAGCGTGTGCAGATTGGGCGAGGCCATGCGCTCCAGCATCGCGGCCCCTTGAGCGTTCGATAGGTGACCGTGGTTCCCGAGGATGCGCTTGCGCAACACGGCCGGATAAGGGCTCGTCTCCATCAGCGCGGGATCGTGATTGAACTCGAGCACCAGCACGTGCGCGTCGTTCAAGCGCCGCGCGACGACGTCGTCGACGCGTCCCATGTCGGTCAAGATGACGGCCACGCGGCCTTGGTGTTCGAGTCGATAAGCGACCGTCGGATCGCAGTCGTGGGGGATCGGAACCGGTGTCGCGCGCAGCCGATCGTCGCCCTCGTCGGGCTTGAGTTCGAACTCCACGCCGATGCGGATCGTCGAGAGGCGCTTCGCGCGCCGCGCCGAAGCGTGCGTCATCATCGCCTCGGCGCAGTGCAGAGTGGCCCGCTCGCGGCGGGCGATCATCCCGGCACTGCGGGCGTGGTCCAGATGCCCGTGGGTCACGAGCACGTGTGCGATCGCACCGGGCGCAAGGCGCGCTGATTCCAGGCGTTCCTCCATCGCGACGCGCGACAGGCCGGCGTCGACCAGGATCGACAGTTCGCCGGCGCGCACGAGCGTGCTGTTGCCCTCGCTGCCGCTGGAAAGGACTTGGAGTTTCAAGCAGCGCCAGTGTACCGGAGCGCACACCCCTGCCATCCACTACACTTCAGCGCCTGAACTCCAGGCTACCGTGACCCTGCGCTCGCCTGAGTCCGTCGACCTGACTCAGCGGCTCGACTGAACCTACACTCGACCTTGCCCATGCAGAGAGACAGCGCGCCGCGCACAGCTCACACGGTCGACGCGCTGGTCGTCGGCGGCGGATTCTTCGGCGCGTGGCTGGCCTTGGATCTCGCGCGGCGCGGATTGTCGGTGGTGCTGTTGGAGCGCGAGCGCGAGTTGCTGCAGCGCGCCTCGCTCAAGAATCAGGCGCG
This sequence comes from Planctomycetota bacterium, assembly GCA_016795245.1. Taxonomy (GTDB): domain Bacteria; phylum Planctomycetota; class UBA1135; order UBA1135; genus JAEUIA01. The sequence continues at coordinate 20,534 of JAEUIA010000092.1, forward strand.
CGTCCACAACGGCTACCACTACCCGCGCAGCATCCTGACCGGCTTGCGCTCGCGTGTGAACTCGGAGCGCTTCCTGAACGAGTTCGAGGACTGCGTCGACCAGAGTTTCAGCATGTACTACGCCGTCGCGCGGCGGCTCTCGAACGTCACCGCGGCGCAGTTCAAGCAATTCTGCGCGCGCATCGGCGCTCCGCTCGCTCCGGCTCCGCGCGCGATCCGCGACCTGTTCGATCCGGCTGCGGTCGAGGATGTGTTCACGGCCGAGGAGTGGGCCTTCGACGCCGTGAAACTCGCGGCGCGCCTGCGCTCCGCACTCGCGCGGGAGCGCGTCGACGTGCGCACCGGCTGCGAGGCGCTCGCGTTCGAGCCCGGCACGGCCCAAGCCGGGCGCATCGCGACGCGCGCGCGCGTCCTGTCCACCGGCGAGGAGCTCATCTTCGCATCGGAGCACGCCTTCAACTGCACCTACGCCTCGCTGAACGACGTGCTGGCGCGCTCGGGGATCGAAAAGCTCGCGCTGAAGATCGAGCACACCGAGATCGTGCTCGTCGACGTGCCCGAGCCGCTCAAGAACGTCGGAGTCACCGTCATGTGCGGCCCGTTCTTCTCGGTCATGCCCTTCCCGTCGAACGGGCTGCACACGCTCAGCCACGTGCGCTACACGCCGCACGCCGCCTGGCAGGATCGCGAGTCGGACGAAGCGAACCAGGCGCGTTTCGAGCGCCTGCCGCGCCGTTCGAACGCCGCGTTCATGTTGAAGGACGCGGAGCGCTACCTGCCGCTCGCCTCCAAATTCGAGGTGCGCGATTCGTTCTTCGAACTCAAGGCCGTGCTCCCGCAGAGCGAGGCCGACGATTCGCGCCCGATCCTCTTCAAGCGCGACGCGGGCCTCGCGGGGCTCAACTGCGTGCTGGGAGGCAAGATCGACAACGTGTACGACATGAGCCGTGAACTCGACTCCCTCCTGGCCGTGCGAGGCCTGACCCGGTGAATCTCCGCGCGCACGGATTCACGCTGTTCTTCTGGGCCGCGCTCGCCGCGTGGGCGGTGGTCCTGGCCTGGGGTTTCGAAGCCCAGAGTTTCGAGGACCGCGTCGTGTCGAATGCGACGCTCCACGCCGTCGACATCGGCGCGCGTGCCAGGCTCTACTTCGCCGCCGTCGGTGCCTTCTTGGCGACGGGCGCCTTGGTGGGGCTGGTCTTGCGCCTGCTCGAGCGGGCGCTCGCAGCAGAAGCGCTGCGCCACATCGAGAACGCGTCCTTCGTCGGTGTGATCCTGGTCGCGCTGGCGGGTGTCACCAGCATGCAGACGGATGCGGTGCGCCTGTGTGTCGCGCTGCAACTGGCCTACGTCGCGTGCGCGTTGCTCGATGTGCGCGCGTTCGCGGGCGGAACGAGCACGGGGCGCGGGTTCCTGTTCCTGTTGATCGCGGCCGGTGCGTACGGGCTCGTCGTGTTGACGCCTTGGGCCACGAATCCGTGGGCGACGGCGCTCACGACCGCCGTGTTGTTCGCGCTCGCGCGCGCACTGGAGCCCGTCGCCGGGGGCCGTATCTTCGACCGCGTTGTGGGTGTGCTCGCAGCGCTGAGCAGCGTCCCGCTGGCGCTGATCGTGCGCGAGGAGATCGTGCTCGTCGCGCACCAACGCGGACACGCGGGCGTCACGCACGCGCATGCAACCTGGATCTGTGCCGCGCTGATCGCGGCGGGTGCGTGGCTCCTTTGCAGGCGCAGCCGTGTGGGGACACGCGCAGTTCCCGAGCGCCTCGTCACGCGCGTCAGCTTTCCGCTCTTGATCATCGCCTTGACGCTGCTCGCGGGCTGGACCGCGGCGCGCGCGCCTTTGAACGAGATGCTCGAGAGCGGCAACGCCGGCGTCACGCTGCAGCAGTGGTACGAGTTCGGGCGCTGGCCGTTCTTCGAGACACTGGACGTGCACGGGCTCTCGGATTGCTTCATGGGCTTCTTGTACTCGTGCGCCAACGGGTGGAACGGCATCGCGTGGCAGCACTGGGACATGGTTCCGTACGCGTTCATCCACGTCGCCGTGTACGCCTTGCTCGCGCGCCTGCTCGGGAACGCTCCGCTCGCCTTCGTGCTGGTCGTCGCTTCGCCATTCGTGCGCGCGCTGTTCCCGCCCGAAGCAGCCATGGGCGTCGTGTTCCTGTTCGTCGCGCTGTGGAGCACGCGGGCGGGCACCGGTCGTGCGGCGGCGTGGACGGCTGCGGCCTGGATCGCGCTCGCCTTGTGGCGCGTGGATCTGGCGTTCGCGGCCGGAATCGCACTCGTCGGCGTGTGGGTGGTGACGTGCATCATCGACCGCGCAAGGCCTGCGGGATGGAAGCGCGCGCCGCTCGCGTTCGTGATCGTGGTCGCGACGGCCGCCGCAGCCGCCTGCGTCATGGCGCTCGCGTTGGGCGTCGATCCGCTGGGGCGTCTGCGGGAGTTCGCGCGCATCGCCGCCTCGGACACCGCGTTTGGACGCGCGCGTATGTTCGACGTGCTCGAACCGGCCGTGGTGTGGCGCACCTTCGTGATGCCGCTCGTGACGATCGCAGCCCTCGTCGCGCTGATCTGGAAGGCGCGCAGTGAAGGCGAGGCCGGGCGTGCGCGGCGCTGGGCGACGCTGGCGCTCGTGTTCCTGGGGCTCTTCAGTCTGGCGCTCTTCACGCGCGGTCTCGTGCGCCACACCTTCGTCGAGCACGACGCGACCTTCGTCACCGCCTTTCAGTTCGCAGTCGTGGCGCTCAGCCCGCTAGTGCTGCTGCGCAGCGAGCAGCGCGTCGCCGCCACGGCCCTGTTCGCGACTCTGCACGTGCTCCTGCCGCTCGCGTTCGATGTCGGTGCACCGGGATCGAGTACGTTGGCCTGGCGCGCCAATCCGTTGACGCGCGCGTCGATTCGCGTGCGCAACTGGCAGCCCGTCGCGGAAGGCGTCGACCGGTCGCCCGTGTCCGACGAGTTTCGCGCACACAACATCGAGCCCATGCGCGCGCTCGCCCGAGGTGTGCTGGCGGAGGGCGAGACCTTCGTCGATCTCTCTGGATCGCCGATGCTCTACGTCTACTCAGGCGTCCGCACGCCGCACTGGGCCAATCACTTGATCGTGCTGCAAGGCGACGAGTTGCAGAAGCGCTGCCTCGCTGAACTCGAGAGCGCGCGCGCGCCGCTCTTCGTGCTGAGCCAGGAATTCGACCTCGCCGCGCGCGACGGCATGATCGCTGACGTCGAGATCGACAAGGTGCCGCTGGCTCTCTGGCACGCGCGCATCTTCGATGCGGTGCACGCGCGCGCGGAACCCTTCACCTTGGCCGGACGTTGGATCGTGTGGTCGCGTGCGGATTGGGCGCCGGCTGTAGCGTGGGGGCCAGAGCCCGATCTGCTGGGGGAGATGTCGGTCGGCACTTCCGCGCCCGAGCGAGCCTTCGACGTTCCCGCGGGCGCGACCTTCACACTGGCTGCGGAAGGCAGCGCCGCGAGTGCCGGTCGTCTGCGCGTCACGCTGCTCACCGAGAACGCATCCTTCAGCGACCTGATCGAGCGCGACATCGAATGGCCCGCGGGCGCGACGCGGAGGTACGTCGATGTGCCCGGCGAAGGCGGCGCGCTGCGCGTCACGGTGCGCGCGTGCACGGCTGCGGGCGGACTGAGCCTCACCGCGCTGCGCGCCGAGATGCGCGTCGACCCGGCGCGCGCCGAAGCGGCGCTGCGAACAGCGCGCGTGATCGACACGGAATTGGGCGCGACGGCGCGCTTGTGGGGCAAGTACGACGCCGTCCCGCGTGTGTCGCGCAGCGTGCTGCACGCCGCGAGTGTGGAGGCGTGCGCGATTCAGGCCGGCGGAGTCCAGCGCTTCGCATTCCAGCCGCTGCCGCGCGCGGAACGCAGTGTGCTGATCGAAGCCGAGATCACGAACACATCCGCGCCGGGGAGCGCCGTGCGCGTGAGCTACGGCGTCGGCGAAGTGGTCAGCGGATCCTTCCGCCTCACACTCGGCGCCCAGGGTGAGCGCGCCGCGTACGTCTTGCGCCCCGGGATGCAACCCAATTGGCATCGCCGGCCCAACTCCTGGGTCGAGATCGAGAGCGTCGGCGGCGACCTCTTCGTACACTCCCTGCGCTTCCTGAACGACGACTAGCGCATGACCCTCGTCTCCAATTATCTGGTTTCCATCGTCGTCCCGCTGCGCGACGACGCCGAGATCCTGCGTCCCTTCGTCGAGGAGCTGACTCGCGTCGTGCGCGGCGGCTGGCAGAACTACGAGATCGTGCTCGTCGACGACGGATCGCGCGACGGTACGGCCGCGATCGTCGCCGAGATGCTCGCGCGCCACGAATGCCTGCGCTACCTGCGGCTCTCGCGCTCGTTCGGTGTCGAAATCGCGATCTCCGCCGGACTCGACACGGTGATCGGCGACGTCGTCGTCGTGTTGCAGCCCGACATGGACCCGCCGGCGATGATCCCGCGCTTCGTCGCAGAAGCGCGCAAGACGCACGGCATCGTGTTCGGCGTGCGTACGACGCCGCGCCGCGAGCGCGCGCTCTACGCGCTCGGGCGACGCCTCTTCAACGCTTCGTTGCGGCGGCTCTTGGGTGTCCACATGCCCGATCGAGCGACCTTGTTCGTGGCCATGACGCGCCAGACGATGAACGCGGTCGGACAGATCAAGGACAAGGCGCGCGCCGTGCGGTTGTTCGGCAGCTACGTCGGCTTTCCGCACACCTACATCGAGTACACGCCGACCGAGCGGCGCGGCGAGGCGCGAATGCAGGGGCTGCGTGAGGGCATCGAGCGCGGTGTCGGCCTGATCGTGACGAACTCGACACAGCCGTTGCGGCTGATGTCGGTCCTGGGCGTGTTCCTGTGCGTGATGAACATGATCTACGTCGTGTACATCGTGTCCGTCTACTTCTTCAAGGTGCACACCGCCGAAGGCTGGACGACACTCTCCTTGCAGCACGCCGTGATGTTCGTGTTCCTGTTCGCCATCCTGGCCGTGTTGTGCGAGTACGTCGGTCGGCTCTTGACCGAGACACGCGACCGACCGCTGTACTTCGTCGCGGAAGAGCGCACGAGTTCGGTCATGATCCGCGACGAAGACCGCCGCAACGTGGTCTCCGAGTCCACGTGAAGGCACCCGGTCAGCCGTACACACCTGCGGATCCGACCGCGCGCGTGCCGGCGTTCTGTGTTCAGGAATTCGCGCCCAAACGCACGCGCTACGTCTTGTGCGTGCCCGTGATCGACGAGGGCGAGCGCATCGCGCGGCAGCTCGCGAAGTCCGCCGACATCGCGCGTACGATCGATCTCGTGATCGCGGACGGAGGCTCGCGCGACGGGTCGCTGGCTGAAGAGCGTTTGCGCGCGGCCAACGTACGCGCGCTGCTCACGAAGACCGGCGCGGGCAAGCTGTCCGCGCAGATGCGCATGGCGATCGCCTGGGGCCTGGATCAGGGCTACGAAGGTTTCGTGTTCATGGACGGCAACGACAAGGACGATCCGGCGGACATCGCCGGTTTCGTGCGGGCGCTCGACGCGGGCTTCGATCACGTGCAGGGGTCGCGCTACATGCCCGGCGGCCGCGGCGTCCGCACGCCGCTGTCGCGCAAGCTGGGCGTGCGCTTCCTGCACGCGCCGCTGCTCTCGCTCGCGGCCGGATTCCGCTACACCGACACGACCAACGGGTGCCGCGGCTACAGCAGGCGCTTCTTGACCGACCCGCGCGTGCAGCCCTTGCGCGACGTGTTTCAGGCCTACGAACTGCACTACTACCTCGCCGTGCGTGCCGCGCGCCTGGGTTTTCGCGTGACCGAGTTGCCGGTCTCGCGCACCTACCCCGCCGGTGAGCGCACGCCGACCAAGATCAGTCCGATCCGCGGCAATGCGCGCATCTTCATGACGCTCATGCGGGCCGTCTTCCAGCGCTACAATCCGCCCGAATCGCCATGAGCCACGCACTCATCGGTCACACGGGCTTCGTCGGCGGCAACATCGCCGCGCAGCGGTCTTTCGACGAGTGTTTCAACTCGTCGAACATCGCGACGATCGCAGGGCGTGAGTTCGACCTGCTGGTGTGCGCCGGCGCGCCCGGTGCGAAGTGGCGCGCGAACCAGGACCCGGCGGCGGATCGAGCGGCGGTGGGGAAGCTCATGAGCGCGTTGGAGCGCGTCAAGGCGCACCGTGTCGTGCTGCTCTCGACTGTCGACGTGTTTGCTACACCGGTCGAGGTCGACGAGCGCAGCGCGATCGTCACGACCTCGGCCAACGCCTACGGTCGTCATCGGCGCGAGCTGGAGGAGTGCGTGCGTGCGCGGTTCGAATCCGCGCTGATCGTGCGTCTGCCGGGGCTCTTCGGGCCGGGCCTGAAGAAGAACGTGATCTTCGATTTCCTGAACGACAACCACGTCGAGCGCATCGACTCGAGGGCCGTGTTCCAGTTCTACGACCTCGCGCACATCGTGCGGGACATCGACACGTGTCTGGCGGCCAATCTGCGGCTCGTGCACTTCGCGACCGAACCGGTGAGCGTGAGTGATGTGGCGCTGCACGCCTTCGGACGCGCCTTCTCGAACACCCTGCCGGGTCCGGTTCCGCGCTACGACCTGCGCACCTGTCACGCGGACACCTTCGGTCGCGGCGGCGCGTACATCGCCTCGCGCACCGAGGTGCTGGGCCAGATCAAGGCGTTCGTCGAAGGTTCAGTCCGATGAAGCTCGCGATCTCGAACATCGCCTGGCGCGCGGATGAAGAGCGTGCGATCGCCGATCTGTTGCAGGCGCGACGTGTGCGCGGTGTCGAGGTGGCTCCGGGCATGGTTTCGAGCAGCCCCGCGACGGCGACCGACGACGAGATCGCTCGCTACCGAGCGTTCTGGAACGAGCGCGACATCGAGATCGTCGCCATGCAGGCCTTGTTGTTCGGAACGCAGGGCCTCGCGCTGTTCGAGAGCGAGAGTGCGCGCCGCGACCTGTCGCTCTACCTCGCGCGCATCGTGCGCCTCGGCGGTCTGTTGGGCGCGCGTGCCCTGGTGTTCGGGTCACCCAAGAACCGCGTGGCCGGGAAACTCGCGCCGGAAGCCGTCACCGGGATCGCCGTGCCGTTCTTCCGCGCGCTGGGCGCGCTCGCCGTCGACCATGGGACCTGCGTGTGCATCGAGCCCAATCCGCCCGTGTACGGCGCCGATTGGATCGTGAATGCGCGCGAAGCGCTGGAATTCGTGGCTCTCGTCGATCACCCGGGGGTAGGCATGCACCTCGACGCCGGTGCGCTGCACATCCAGAACGAAGGTCCCGCGGAGATCCGTGCGGCTGGGGTGGGACTGCGGCATTTCCACGCCAGCCAGCCCGATCTCGTGCCGCTGTGCGCCGGCGGCCTCGTGCCGCACGCGACCTACGCGGCGGCGCTGCGCTCGATCGGGTACGAACGCTGGATCTCGGTCGAGATGCGCGCCGGGGCGGGCGCGGCTTCGAATCGACCTGCTGTCGAGACCGCGCTGGCGCACGCATTGTCTGTGTACGGATCCTGAGCGCGCCCTCGTTTCTGTGCGCCTTGGAATTACCATATGCGCATGAAACACACTGCCTTTGCGTTCCTGATCGCGCCCCTGGTCCTCACCTGCGCCGGTGTCTACTCCAGCGCACAGGCGCCCGTCCAAAAAGCCGTACCCGAGCGGCTGGTGCGCGACGTGACCTGGCTCGCCGACGACGCGCGCGAAGGTCGCCGCGCGGGCACGGCGCAAGGCATCGCGAGTGCCGAGTTCATCGCCAAACGCATGGCGAGCTTGGGACTGGAGCCCGCCGGCAGCGCCGGATTCGGACAGGATTTCGAAGTACCGCTCGAGGCGCGCGACGGCGGTGCATCATCACTGATCGTGAAGCAGAACGACGCGCGCGTGAACGCCGGAGTGAATCTGGTGCCGCTCTTCTGTTCGGACGGCGGACCCGTTTCGGGGGCGACACAATTCGTCGCGTTCGGGATCGACGACGCGGAGCGCGGGCGCGAGGATTTCGCCGGCAGCGATCTGAAGGGCAAGATCGCCGTGATCGTGCGCGGCGTGCCCAAGGCTCCGCCTGTGATGCGCGCTCCTGCTGCACAACCGGGCGAGAAGGATGCGCCGGCCGTCGCGCCGCACGACACCGCCTCGGTCACCAAGGGCGACGGTTGGGGCGGCGGCGGGTTGATCTTCACCAAGGTGATGAACGCCAAGCGCCGCGGAGCAGTGGGTGTGATCCTCTTGCCGGCGCTGGAGGACGAGACTCAACCGCTGCTCGCGTTCGGCGAAGGCGGCTCCGCACGCGCCGGAATTCCGTGCGTGATGCTGTCGTGGATGGGCGCGCGCACGGCGTTCGGCAAGGACACGGTCGACGCCTGGCGCGCCCGAGCCGAGCTGCGCGAAGGCCCGGCGGTGCCGGTCTCGGAACCCGTGGCGCTGCATTCCGACGTCGTGCGCGCCAAGGGTGTCGCGCGCAACGTGCTCGGCCGCCTGCGCGGTGTCGACAACTCGCGCACGGTGGTCGTCGGCGCGCACTACGATCACCTGGGCTTCGGCGGCACGGGCTCGCTCGCGCCCGGCGAACGTCAGATCCACAACGGCGCCGACGACAACGCCAGCGGCACGGCGGTGGTGCTCGAGATGGCGCGTATCCTGATCGCAGGGCCGCGGCCCGCGTGCGATGTGGTGTTCGCGGCCTGGTCGGGTGAGGAACTGGGCCTTTTGGGCAGCGAGTGGTGGTGCGAGAACCCCACGGTTCCGATCGCGAACGTCACGGCGAACTTGAACCTCGACATGGTCGGGCGCGCGCAACAGAACAAGTTGCAGGTGCTGGCCGCGGGCAGTGCGGGAGTATTCGCGTCGTGGATGGGCGAGGCGGGTGCCTCGAGCGGGCTGGATCTGATCGTCAGCACATCCGGCAACATGATGGGCGGGTCGAGTGACCACGCGTCGTTCTTGAAGCGCAAGATCCCGGCCTTGCACTTGTTCACGGGGCTGCACGAGGACTACCACAAGCCTAGCGACGACACGGAACGCTTCGAAGCGGAAGCGGCGGCGAAAGTGTGCGACCTGGGCGTCGACCTGGTGCGCAGGCTGTGCGCGGCCGGGAAGCTCGCGTTCGTCGAGCCCAAGGCGGATCCGAACGCGCGCGAGATCAAGTCGGGCTTCAGGTCGTGGTTCGGATCGATTCCGAATTACGCCTGGGACAAGGGCGGCGTGATGATCGACGGCACCTCACCGGGCAGTCCAGCCGAGCACGCGGGATTCTTGAAGGGCGACGTATTGATCGGGATGGGCGACATTCAGATCACAGGCATCGACGACTTCATGTTCGCGCTGCAGACGTACAAGCCGGGGGATGTCGTGAAGGTGAAGTTCACACGCGATGGGAAGGATGAGGAGAGCAGTGTGACCTTGAGCACGCGTGGGCAGCAGTGAACCGCGAGGAGGTGGGCGGGGAGTTCGAGGACTACGAAGTCGTCGCTGATCGCAGGGCGAAGTCGGCGATGGCGGCAGCGGTGGGGCCGGTGCTCACGTCCATGTTCTTCTTCGTGATGTTGGCCTTGGATGACGGCACCTGGGGCATGATCGGCCTGCTAGCCGTCGTCGCGATGACCGGGAGTGTGTGTTCGGGGCCTCTCATGTTTCTGCCGGGGGGCTGGTGTGTGGGAGTCTTGAGCTGTCTCGGGTGGATGGTGGCGGTGCGCTACGGGCGGATCGGCGACTGGGGTTGGAGGCAGCACCTCTGGATCTCGATCACATGGTGCGCGGGATTTGGTCTGTTGCTCGCGTTGCTGATCAGGTGCTCTTGAAGACCCGAACGTACGGAGCCAGAGCAATTCTTCCCCGATTCACCGCCGTCGCACACCGAAGCAGCCACACGGGTTTGCGGCGGTGAATCGGGGAAGAATTGCTCTGGCTCCGTATCACTTCCACTGCGCGATGAACATGTTCGTCTCGCGCGGCTGGCGGCCGCCGCGGTTGCTGGCGAAGGCTAGCCACTTGCCGTCGGGTGAGAACATCGGGAAGCCGTCGAAGTCGGCGTCGTGCGTGATCTTCTCCAGGTTCTTGCCGTCGACGTCGATCGCGAACAGATCGAAATTGCGTCCGCGAGTCGCCTGGTCGTGGTGGTTCGAGGCGAACACGATGCGCTTGTCGTCCGGGAAGAAGAACGGCGCGAAGTTGGCTTGACCCAGGTTCGTCACGCGGCGACGTTCGGAGCCGTCGGGTCTGCAGACCATGATCTCCATGCGCGAAGGACGCACGAGCCAGGTCTTGAGCAGCGCCTTGTACTCGGCTTGTTCCGTTTCTTCCTGGCCGGGCGTGAACGCCGTCGAGCGGAAGACGAGCCACTCTCCGTCGTGGCTGAAGAAGGCACCCCCGTCGTAGCCGAGTTTGTTCGTGACCTGCTTCAAATCGCCGCCCGCCAGATCGCAGGTCCACAACTCCAGATCACCCGAGCGCGTCGACGTGAACACCATGCGGTCGCCGCGCGGTGACACCGTGGCCTCCGCGTCGTAGCCCCACTCGGTCGTCAGCGCGCGCTCCGCGCCGGTCGCGAGGTCCTTCACGTAGATGTCGTACTCGGGATGCACGGCCCACACGTAGCCGCGGCTCATGTCGACTTTCGGCGGGCAATCCACCATGAACGCGTGCGTCGAAGCGTAGATCACGCTCTTGTCACCGGGCATGAAGTACGCGCACGTCGTGACGCCGTTGCCGTTCGAGACCGGCACGAGCTTTCCGCCGCGCGCCGCCGTCGTCAGGATGCGGTCGCAAGCGGTGCCGTCGACGGTCGCCTGCATCACGAGGCGATCGCCGGCGAAGGACCAGTAGCCTTCGGCCGCGTTCTCGACGCCGCTCGTGACTTTCCACAAGTGCGCGAAGTGCGTCTCGCCCGGGCGGATGAGCTCGTCGCACGCGGTCGCGCCGACGATCGGCGCAGCGAGCGACGGCGCAGACGACTTCGACGCGGCGCGCGCAGCGTCGGCGACGGGTGCGGTGCTGGGATCGGATTGGCAGGCAGACGCGAGGAGTGCGAGAGGCAGAGCGATACGGAGCTTCAACATCAGCTGGACGAGTCCTTGGATCTTGGGGTACGCGGCGGCGGAACCGGATCGTAGCCGCCCTTGCACAGAGGATGACAGCGTGCGATGCGACAGATCGCAAGCCACGGTCCGCGCAGGATGCCGTGCGTCTCGATCGCTTCGATCGCGTACTGGCTGCAGGTGGGGCTGAATCTGCACATCGGCGGCTTCAGCGGGGACAGCCAGCGCCGGTAGAAGCGCAGCGGCCACAGCAGCACCTGCCGCAGCGCCTTCACGGCCTGTCACCCCCGGCGTCGCGCGGCGGCGGTGCTGCGGCGGCCTTCTCCGCGGCGCGGCGCGCGGCCTTGTGCGCCATCGCCACGAGCTCCGCACAGGTCGCGGAGAGCACCGGTTCTAGCTTGGGCGCGGCCGGGATCAACACCAGGTCAAAGCCGACGGGCAGCTCGCCGTAGCAGAGCCGAAACGCCTCGCGAAAAATGCGGCGCACGCGGTTGCGTTTCACGGCGCGCTTCCAGATCACCTTGCCGACCGAGAGCCCCAAGCGCGTGTGCGCCAGTCCGTTCGGGCGTGCCACGACGAGCAGGATGGATCCGCGCGCGCGGCTTCCATGCCGGAAGGCGCGATCGAAATCACCTTTGGCGACGAGGCGTTTCTTGCGGTCGAAGGCCAGGGGACGGGGCACGTGATGGCGCCCCAGGTTGTTGGGGGCGAACGGGACTTCTAACATAGTCGCCCGCGCGTGAGCGGGAGGATCCGCCGGCGACGCTCGCGATTGGACGCTTTTCACCACAACTGGATCGATGGAGAGCTCGTCGGAGCCGCGACCGGCGACACTTTCGACGTCATGGTCGGCGGCGGGCGCGGCCTCGTCGGGCGCTGGCCGCGCGCGAACGAGCGCGATCTGCGCACGGCGCTGTTGGCGAGCGAGCGCGGCGCGGCGCGCTGGAGTCGTCTGTCGCGCTCGGAGCGGGCAGCGCACCTCTCGCGTGCGATCGACACGTTGTTCGCGGAGCGCGACGAAGCCATCGATCTGTGTGCGAGCGCCGTCGGCCTGACCGGCGACGAGGTCGAGGCGTTGTTCAGGCCGCTCGACCGCGCGCTCGACGAAGTGCTCGCGGATCGCGACCCGTCTCTCTATCCGTTTCAGCGCACGAGCGGTGCCCAGGTCTTCGCACTGGACTGGAGCGAGATGTGGCTCGCGCCGACGCGCTTCGCCTTCCGCGCACTGCTGGAGGGGCGCGCCGTCGTGCTCGTTTCTGATCCGCGTGCGCCGATGGTGGCCGATCACATCGGCCGCGCGCTGCGCGACTTGCCGCCGGGAACGGTGAGCGTGCTGCACGACGACGGCCGCACGCTCGTGCGGGCCGCCGGCACGGTCGCCGACGTCGGCGGTCTGCACCTGGCATCGACCGCGGATGCCTGCGCGGAACTCGCGCGCCGGAGCGAGCCGGAGAAGGCGATCACGATCCAGAGCGGATTCGGCGCGGGCGTCGAGGTCACCCAGGCACCGCGTCTCAACATCCGTCCGCTCAAGAACCAAAGCGCCGTACTCGACGACACCGACGATCCGCGTGTGCAGGCCGAAGACATCGTGGCGCGTGCTTTCAGCCGGGTGGGCGCGCTCTCCGGCTCCGCACCCGGACGCGTAGGTCGGGTGCTGGTGCCGGTTCGCAGATTTTCGCGCTTCACCGAGGAACTGCTGTCCGTGCTCGAACACGACGGCGATGCGCGCGATCCGATGCTACTGACGCGACGACTGGCGCTGCACGAAGTCGAACGCGCCACCGCGCTGGGACACGACGAAGGTGCGACGGCGATCTTCACGGGCTTCGAGAATTCGGACCTGCCGTTTCCGCTCGTGTTCACGAACGTCGAAGAGCGCATGCGCTTGACGCAGCTCGCGCGTCCGTCGCCGGTTCTGTGCTTGATGCGCGTCGCCGATGAAGCGCGTGGACGTGCGCTCGCGACTGCGATCGATGTTTAGTGCGTTTAAACGCGGCTTTTCCCAACTCGCGGAGGGGTGGTACTGAGGCGCCTCAGAGTGCACAATCTTCGAACTGATTCTGCCCGATAGATTCAGTCGCAAGACCCACCCGAGCACCGCCATGATCGATCCCAAGCACGTCCACGAAACGCTCAAGCGCCACCAGCTCGCCGACGGATTTCCGATGGTCCTCGACCTCGACCGTTCGCACGGCTCGTGGATGTACGACGCCCGCGAGAACAAGGAGTACCTGGATTTCTTCACGTGCTTCGCTTCCTGGCCGCTGGGCTACAACCATCCGGGCCTGAAAGAGCCGAAATTCCTGGCCGCGCTGACGCAGGCTGCGTTGAACAATCCGTCGAACTCGGACTTGTACACCTCGCACATGGCCGAGTTCGTCGAAACCTTTGCGACGAAGGTCACGCCCCAGGGCTTTCCGCACCACTTCTGGGTCACCGGCGGCGCACTCGCGGTCGAGAACGCGCTCAAGGCGGCCTTCGACTGGAAGGCGCGCAAGACCGGCCTGGACAAGATCAAGGACGACGGGGCGAGTCTCGTGGTCCTGCATTTCAAGGCGGCTTTTCACGGCCGTTCGGGCTACACGCTCAGCGTGACGAACACGGACACGCGCAAGGTCGCGTTGTTCCCGAAATTCGACTGGCCGCGCGTGCACAACCCGGTCGTCGAGCTGGACCTCGACGGCAAGATCTCGAACGACGTCGAAGCCGAAGAGAAGAAGGCCTGCGCCGAGATCGACGCGGCGTTCCAAAAGTACAAGGGCAAGATCGCCGCGATCCTGATCGAGCCGATGCAGGGCGAGGGCGGCGACAACCACTTCCGCACGCAGTTCCTGAAGCGTCTGCGGCAATACGCCGACGAGAACGAGGCCTTGCTGGTGTTCGACGAAGTCCAGACGGGCTTCTTCGGCTCAGGCAAGCCGTGGATGTGGCAACACCACGACGTGCGTCCCGACATCGTCGCGTTCGGCAAGAAGGCGCAGGTGTGCGGCATCTACGCCGGCACGCGCATCGACGACGTGGCGGACAACGTGTTCAAGTTGCCCTCGCGCATCAACTCGACCTGGGGCGGCAGTTTGACGGACATGGTCCGCAGCCGGCGCTTCATCGAGATCATCGTCGAGAACGACTACTGCGCGAGCATCGCCAAACAGGGTACGCGCTTCGTCCAGGGGTTGCGCAAGATCGGCAAGGAACACGGCGGATTCACGAACGTGCGCGGCCTCGGTTCGCTCGTCGCGTTCACGCTCGCCACGGCTGATGAGCGCAACAAGCTGATCGCCGACCTGCGCGCGAAGGGCATGCTCGCATTGAGCTGCGGTCCGAGCTCGGTGCGCTTCCGCCTGCCGCTGGTCGTGACCGAAGCCGAAATCGACACCGCGCTCGAGCGCATCAGCGCCTGCCTGACGGCGGGGCGCACGAGTCCGGTGCAGCGCTAGAGAGAGCCTATCTCCACTCCTGCCGTTCCCCAGGTGGGACTTCCATTCGCTGCCGACAGTGTCGGTACCGGGTCCGTCGTCCACCGGCATCTCCGACGTCGGGTGATGAAATCCGGCACCGACGGGTGCTGCCATCTGCGGTAGCTGGATCTAGAACACGAGCCCCCAACGCGGCGACACGCGTTTCCATCCAGCCCAAGACCGCAGCACGCCTGCGAACCGTCGCAGATCCAGGCCACTCAACGCCTCCAGTCCGACACCAAACGCAACCCCGCAACGCTTCCAGTCCGACACCGCAAGTCGCCCCGCAACGCTTCAAGACCGACACCGAACTCACCCAACCAGACCCCACCCCATTGTTGACCTCGGCGTTCGCGATTTTTCCAGTGGCGCTCGTCCGAGTTTGACCGTACCGAGCCAGGCTCGTGTGGTGCATCTTCGCCGGCGTAGAGCC
>JAEUIA010000097.1 GCA_016795245.1 Planctomycetota bacterium
CCGAGCCTGGCTCCGTACGGTCAAACTCGACCCGGCCACTTGCCTACACCAGCGAAAACGGCGGAGTGGAGCCTGACTCCGTACCGTGATTCCGCACCGACCGACCTGAAGATCAGGAACCGGACGTGCCGGTCGCCGGCGTGCGTTTCGGAGGCGGCAGCAGGCGTGCGCGATTTTGATCCCACCACTGTTTCCATGCCTGCGCGTCCACACCGAGGCGTTCACCCGTCAGGCGCATCAAGGAGCGCGTGGCGTTCCACGTTTCGGTCGTGATCGGCACGGAACTCGTGCCGGCTACACCGACGTCGAAGACGACGCCGCTCGTCAGGATCGCGACGATCGGATTGGCGACCGAGGCGCCCTGCGCGATCTCGAGGTCGTAGTCCTGCACGTAGGCTGTCTGCAAGCCGGAGTAGAGGTTGGCGCGCACGGGTCCGCCGCCGCCTGAACTCGAGGGTGCCGCCGCGAGCATCAATTGGATCAGCGGTTCGACCGCTTCCATGTAGCCCATGCCGCCTAGAGCCTCGGCCGCGCGCGCGCGCACGAGTCCGTTCGGATTCGCGAGGGCCTGGACCACCGCTCCGCAGGCTGCGGGCGCGCGTGCATCGCGCAACGCCAGGATCGCACCGTCGCGCACGTCCAGGCTGGAATCGAGCACGGCGCGCACGGCCAGCGGCCCGATCTGATCGCCGGGGTACAGCCTGCGCAGCGCGTGCGCCGCGAAGGTGCGGCGCGTGGTGACGCCTGAATTCAGTTCGGCCGCGAGTTCGTCGCACAAGGTCTGCGCCGGCGGTTTCTCCAACGCGCGTTCGGCGCTTGCGATTCCCGAAAGTTCGCGCACGATCAGCTCGCGAATCGTCGGGCTCGCGCCGATGTTGCACGCGCGCGCGCCGGCGCGCACGAGCTCGACGCGCAAGGTGTCGGGGGGCAAGCTGTCCGTGCGACCGATTCCGAGATCGACGCACGGCGGATGCATCGTGATCAGCGCCAGCGCGCGCCGCTCGTCGGGCAAGAGCCGCAGGATGCGGTCGAGCTCGGTCACCGCTTCGCCGTCCAAGCCGGTGTCGATCATCCAGCGACACACCTCGACTCGCGCGGCGAAAACGCGCGGATGGACCGCTTCCAGGCGCGCGCGCGCCTCGGCGAGCGTCTCGCGTTCCGCGCGCGCCCACACGACGTCGGCTGCGGCGAGCGGTCGCCACGCGCCACCTTGCTGCACCACGAAACCGTCTTCGGTGGCGCGTGCAGGCACTCTCAAGGTCGTGCCGTCGACGAGTCTCAAGATCGAGCGCACGGCCGGCGCCTCGGCGGCCTGCACCAGGCTGGTGATGCACAGGAGGAAGCTGATCATCCGGGTGTGTCCTTCACGGTGAATGCGGTCCGGTCGTGGACGCGCGACCGGGTGTCTGCGCACTTCGCGTGCCGCCCGGCAGGCAGCGCTGCAGCCAACCGTCGCGCGCGGTGCACCAAGTCACGATCGCACGCCTTTCGAGTTCGGCCAAGGCCGGGGGGCGTCCGCCGGCGCTGATCCAGGCCTCGCGCGGCCGCAGGGTGCGTACGAGGGCGTCCAGGCGGTCCGAGTCGGACCCGTGGTGCGGCCACAGGACTACGTCCAGGGGCCCCGGGGGCGCGTAGCGGGCGAGCCACAGGTCCAGGCCGCGTTTTTCGGCATCGCCGCAGAGAAGCGCCTGTTCGCCCCCGGCTCGCACGAGCAGGCTGTACGAGCCCTCGTTGTCGCTGGCGACGGTGGCCAGAGCGCGCTGCAGGACCAGCCCGGCGGCAGCGCCCCCGCGGCCCAAGGGCGGCAAATGCATTTCTCCGGTCGTGAGCGCCAGCGTGCGCGTGGTGTGCGGCAGGCGCTCGGCGAGGTGTGCGGGCAGCGCACCGGCGAAGATCTGCGGCGGGTAGCGGTCGATCAGCCAGCCCAGCGCGCCGTCGTGGTCGCGGTCCGCGTGGGAGAGCACGATCCCGATCGAACTCGGTTCGAGGCTGCGCAAGAGCGGCCCCAACGCTTCGCGCGCGACGTCCGGCCGGCTGCGCGAACCGGCGTCGAAGACCCACGTGCCCAAGCCGCCGCCTTCGACGACGACGGCCGTGCCTGCGCCGACATCGAGCGCGTGCAGCGTGACGCGCGCGCTGGGTGCGCTCCACGGCACGAGCACGCTCGCCCACGCGAGTGCGGCACAACGCGCGAAAGCGCGCCGTCTCGCGCCGCGCAGCGCCGCGAACGTCAGCGCGCACGCGGCGCACAAGAGCCACTCCGGCCGCGGCGGAAGCGGCGCCGGTGTGCACGGCAACGCATCGAACCACTGCATCGACGCGATCATCGCGTGCGCGCAAGCGTCGAGCGCCGCCTCGGGTACCCACGGGCCGAACGCGACGCGCAACCAGCCGCCGACGAACAGGATCGTAGTCGGCGGTCCGAGCACCGGCGTTGCGAGGACACCCCATGGACTCCACTCGCCGAGGCGCGTCCAGGTGAACGGCAGGGTCGCGAACACGGCTGCGCAGGAGGCGGCCACCGCGCACTGCACCGCGTGCACCGATTTTTCGAGCGGCAGGACGATCCACAGCGCTCGCGCGCGGCCGGTGCGCGACACGCGCGCGGGGAGTTGCAGCACGCTCCCGGTAAAGCGTCTCAGCAACGCGAGACACGGGCCGGTGCCGACGATCAGCCCGGCTGTCGCCGCGTACGACAGTTGCACGGACAACGACTGCGTCGCGGATGGATGCAGCAGGCACTCGAACACCAACGCGAGCGCCAGACACGACAACGCGTCGGCGCGCCGCGCCAGGTGCACGCAGCGCCGCCGACCGCAAGCTTCGACGGCGACCGGCCGTCGCGCCGGGAAATGCGGGGCCAACAGCCCGAAAGCGCCCCCCAGCGCCGAGCGCACGATCGGCGCGCCGCCGCCGGCGATCGGCACGAACAACAGGAGGAGCGGGAGCGCAAACCACTCGCGTGCCGGGCGCACCCGTCCGC
Organism: Planctomycetota bacterium; assembly: GCA_016795245.1. Lineage (GTDB taxonomy): Bacteria > Planctomycetota > UBA1135 > UBA1135 > JAEUIA01. The sequence continues at coordinate 2,984 of JAEUIA010000097.1, forward strand.
GCGACACGCGCGCGAGTACCCAGGCCAGGACACGGCTCGCGGGCCCGATGAAGAAGAGCAAGACGAGCACGACCTGCATGCCCGACACGGCCAGCACGTGAAAGGTCCCCGTGCGCACGAACAGATCCGGCAAGCCGACCGCGAGCGTGGAGGTGTCCCCGAACAACAGGGCCGTGACCAGCGCGCGCGTGTCGTCCTCGCGCAAGGTCGCGAGCCGCTCCATCCAATCGCAGCGCAGGGCATTCGCCCCGCTCAGGGCGACGTTCGAAAGGGTCGGAGCAGGGAGAGCGATGCGCGCGATCTCGTCGGGCGTGACGTCGACGGTCGCGACTCTTCCGGCGGCGCGGCGCGGGCCGATCACCGGGCCACTGGCCCACTCGGCCGGCTCGTGCACCGGATCGATGCAGAGCAGGTCTCCGGTCGCGGCGGCGCCGATCGGGAGCGCGAACGTGCGGTCCGAGTCGCCCAAGCGGCCGAGGATCGCGTCGCTCGTGCGCCAGCCGTCGAGTACACCCTGCTGCACGCGCGTCGTCGAGGTGCGCTCCAAGGCCGCGCGCTCCACGTCGGCCCGCAGCCCCGCCGCGGCGAGACACACGCCGAGGAGCAGCACGTGCGCGACGGCGGGGCGCGCACGCAATGCGATCAGCGCGGCGAGCCACGCCGCGAGCGTCGCGCACACGAACGCGCGCCAGAGGCCTGCGGAAAGGGCCCATTCGGATCCCGCCGCCGAGCCGCCGACGACGGCCGCGGCGAGGGCGAGCAGCGGGCGCGCCGCGAGGGCCTCGAACAGCGCAGTTCTCACGCTGATTCGACGCGCGGGCTCGCGCGCGGTTGCGGCTTTCGCCGGTTTCGTGGCTACAATCCGCGGCCGATCCGCCCCGCCCATGCCCCGACGCTCGCAACACGCACTTTTCCCCGGCAGCTTCGATCCGGTGACGCTAGGTCACGTGGACCTCGTGGCGCGCGCGCTCGCCCTGTTCGGGCGCGTGACCGTGGTCGTCGCCCACAATCCGGCCAAGCCCGGGTTCTTCAGCGCCGAGGAGCGCGTCGGTCTGCTCGAAAAGTCGCTGGCGCACCTCGCCGGCGTCGCGGTGGAACTCGCGCCCGGCCTCGTCGTCGACGCGGCGCGCGAGTTCGGCTGCGACGTGATCGTGCGCGGTGTGCGCAGCGGTACGGATTTCGATTTCGAGGTCGCGATGGCGCGCACGAACCGCGTGCTGTCGCCCGCCTTGGACACGGTGCTCTTGGCGCCTGCGCCACAGTTCGCGCACGTCTCGAGTTCGCTCGTGCGCGAGATCGAACTCGCGGGCGGCGACGCAGCGGCGTTCGTTCCGAAATGCGTCGCGGCGGCGTTCAAGGCGCGCAAACAGGGCGCCGCGAAGCGCACCCCGCTGACCGTCACAACCCGCCCACGCCGCGGTCCACGCTGATCGCGGATCGCGTAGCAAACTCGCTGAAACCCCCAGGGATCCAGATCTCATGACGCTCACTCAACGCCAAAAAATTTCGACCAAGGACGCGCCCTCCGCCATCGGGCCCTACAGCCAGGCCATCGTCGCCGGCGGTTTCGTGCATTGCTCCGGGCAGATCGCGCTCGATCCGAAGAACGGACAGCTCATCGAGGGCGACGTATCGGCGCAGACCGAGCGCGCGCTCGAGAACATGAAGGCCGTGCTGGCCGCCGCGGGCAGCGACCTGTCGAAAGTCGTGAAGTGCACGGTGTACCTCGTGTCGATGGAGGACTTCGCGGCCGTGAACAAGGTCTACGGCCGTTATTTCCTCGGTGATCAGCCGCCCGCGCGCTCGACGGTCGCCGTGGCGCAACTGCCGCGCAACGCGTTCGTCGAGATCGACTGCACCGCACTCGTCGGCTGAACTCGATTCAACGCATGGATTCGAACACGCGCGGCGCGGGGTGGGAGCGCGCGGCGCTGTTCTGCGTGCTCTGCGTCGCGCTGTTCTTGCGCGTGCGGCAGATCGAGGATTTCTTCGTCGGCCCCGACGACGGCGCGTACCTGCACTCGGCGCAGGTCGACGTCATCGAACCGGGTTTCGATCCGGTGCGCTGGGTCAAGGAAGACGTCGCCTGGGTTGGCTGGTTCGCCGAGCACTACGGCGAGAACACGGTCACGTACCCGCACAGCTACCTGCATCAATTCGTCGCGCGTTACCTCTTCCGATTCGGGTTCAATTCGCTGCAAGCGATCCGCCTGTCGAGTGCGCTGACCGGCGTCCTGACCGCGTTCTTCGCCTGGTGGTTCGTCGCGCGGCTGTGGCCCGAGCGGCGGCGCGTGGGGCTCCTGGCCGCGGCTGTCGTCGCCGTGCTGCCGATCCACGTGTTCTTTTCGCGCACGGGTTGGGGCATGGTCGGATTCGGGTGCTTCTACCTCGCGTACTGCACGCTGCTCTACCGCGTCCTGTTCGTGATCCCCGAGGGAGATCGCCGCGCCTTCCTGCGCGCGGGGTTCGGCCTTTGCGCGACTTCGCTGCTCGCTTTCGGTTGGCAGGAAGCGGTCGCTCCGTACATCGTGGGGTCGGGTGCAGTGGTCCTGCTGGCGTCCTGGTTGCGCGGGCCGGACGGCGTCGGCTCGCCGTCGATCTTCTCGCGGCGCACGTGGACCTACGTGTGGAGCGCGATTCCGGTCGGCGCTTTGACGCTCGCCCTGGCGCTGTTCAGTCCGTTCGCGAAGCAGCATTGGTTCGAAAAGCCGTTGCCGACCGGCATCGATTCGTGGAGTCAATTGAAGTCCGTCACCGCGCAAAACCTCGTCGCGGTGCAGCGGCCGGACCTGCAGCTCACCTGGATCGTGCTCGCGTTCGCGCTGGTTGGATTCGTGCTGGTCTGGCGCGAGCGCAAGACCTTGGCGGTCTACCTGGGACTGAGTGCTCTGGGCGGCACCCTGATCCTGTTCTGCTTCTTCACCGACGCCTGGCTGATGCGCGCCTACATGCCGCTCTTCACCACGCTCGCGATCTTCGCGGCCTTTGGTTTGGCTGCGCTGGCGCGGCGTGCGGGCGGGCTGGGTCCGTTCCTCGTCGCGCTCGCGCTGGCGGTCGTGACCTGGACGACCTGGACGAGCCTGTTCGGCCGGGTCGAGGACCGGTTCTACGTGCAGCACCTGTACGTGATGGGCGGCGACGTGCAGAAGGACTACCGCAACGTCGACTCGCAGCTCCTCGAACATCTGCGCGCGCACCTCGCACCCGGCCAATCCGTCGGTGTTTTCGGCGACAAGAGCGCCATCTTCAGGTTGCAGGACATCGGGATTCGCGCGCGTGAAGACTACCTGGAAGGGGCGAGCGAGACCTGGCCGGACTGGATCGTGGCCGCCCGCTCACTCTTCCAACCCAGTCCTCACACAGTCGAGCGCGGCGGTGCGTACCGCTTCGTCACGCGCGACACGATCGATCGCTGGCATCTGTACGAACGCGTGGCCCGTTAGAAGCGGCGGAAACGCAACATCGCGGAGCGCAGCGGCTATGCTGCGTGAACCTGGCACCGCCCCTGAATCACTGCCCATGACCCAACGACAGATCCTCGGCTTCGCGCTGCTGGCGCTCTTCCTTCCGACGAGTTGCGGCGACGACAAGCCCGCGGCCAAGGCCGACGACGCGCAGCGCCGCGAGCGCGTCGAGATCACGCGCCGCTATCCGCCCGACAGTCCGGCCGACGACCTGCGCAACACGCGCACTTCGGTCACGCGCATCGTGTCCGGCCTGAACGACGCCGTGACGGCCCCGTTTCCGGGCCGTCTCTCCGTCGATCTGCCGGCCACGAACGAGGACTCGTTCGCCGGTTCGCTGTGCTTGACCGGTTTTCCGGCCGACAAGACGCCGCCGCGCGTGCGCCTGTACTTCGAGATCGATTTCGTCGGCGCCAAGGAAACGCGCAAACACTCGGTCACGCTGAGTTTCACCGAGGCTGTCCTGGGCTGGTCGCCGATGCAATTCGTGCGCGGCGGCACCGACGCGACGAAGCTCACGATCCGCGGCAGCTACATCGGCGAGGACGTGCCCGGTGACATCCCGGGGTTGCGCATGGCGCTCGCGTTGCCCGCGACCGAGCTGTTGAAAGCGCCCGTCGGCGAAGCGCCCAACGTGCTCTTGATCTCGATCGACACGCTGCGCGCCGACCACATGTCGTGCTACGGCTACGAGCGCGAAACCACACCCAACATCGATGCGCTCGTGAAGCGCGGAGTGCTGTTCGAACGCGCCTTCTCGCCCGCACCCTGGACCTTGCCCGCCTACGGATCGCTGTTCACGGCCCTCCTGCCGGCCGATCACCGCGCCGGCATCGTCACCGAGCGCGAGGCGGCCTGGGGCAGCGACGTCGCGCCGCCGAAACGCACGACCGAAGTGCTGCGCAACGATGTCCCGACGCTGGCCGAATTGATGACGCGGCGCGGTTACCAGACGGCGGGTTTCGTCTCCAATCCGTTCCTGGGTCCGTTGTCGGGCGTCGCGCGCGGATTCCAGTCGTACACGAGCTACCAGTACAACGCGCAGACCGGCGCGGACCTGGCGCTGGAGTGGATCAACTCGCGTCCGGGCGCACGCTGGTTCGTGTTCCTGCACGTGATCGATCCGCACATGCCGTACGCGCCGCCGAAACCGTACGACACGCGCTTTTCCAAGATCGGCGTCGACGAGATCCCGGATTGGCCGCCGGACTTGGACACGCTGCGGCGGCAGCCGCCGAGCGACGAAACGAAGCAGCGCTGCGTCGATTTCTACGACGGCGAAATCGCCTTCGTCGACGCCCAGATCGATCGCCTGCTCGACGCGCTCGACGCGGCGGGAACTTTGGAGAACACGCTCGTCATCCTGCACTCCGACCACGGCGAGGAATTCTGGGAGCACGGCAGCTGCGACCACGGTCACACGCAGTTCGAGGAACTGCTGCACGTGCCGCTGGCGTTCGTGTGGCCGAAGAAGCTCGGAGTGAAGCGCATCGCGACGCGCGTGCGCACGCTCGACGTGCTGCCGACGATCGCCGAGATCGTGGGCTTCGACGTGCCAGCGGGCATCGAAGGCCGGAGCCTGATGAGCGTGATCGACGGGCGCGAGACCACGGATCGCGACGGCATCGCCGAGGCCTTGATGCACACCCAGCGCGAGACGAAGGCGCTCTACAGGGGCAAGGACAAACTGATCGCGACGGGCGCGGCGCAGAATCTGCTCTTCGACCTGGGCGCAGATCCGCGCGAACTCTACGACCTCTCGGCCGAATCCGCGGCGCGCGTCGATGCCATGCGCAAGCTGCTCCTCGAGCATCACGAGAAGGCCAAGGCCTCGGCGTCACGCTCGACGCCGTTCCAGCCGGATCGATCCGTGCGCGACCGGATCCACAGGTACGGCTACGTAGGCGACGGACAGCCGCCGCCGCCGAAGAAATAGGCAGCCTGCAGCCGCTCAGGGCTTTTTCGGCGCCGCCAGCGCTTCGCGTCGGCGCTGCAGTTCTTCGGCGCTCAACGGGCGCATGACGGGCGCGATGCCCTGCCTGAACTTCTCCCACTGGCGCTGGTGGTTGACGGCACCGTGGATCATCAGCGTGCGCGATCCGTGGTCGCCGATGATGCCTTCGTCTTCCGGCCAGAAGGTGCGGACCTTGGTCTGGTCGAGGATCGCCGCGGCGACCGGACGTGCCTGCCCCATGTCGGCCTGCGTGTTCCCGCAGGTGAAGTAGGTCGGCACGGCGAGATCCTTCACGCGCGTCGCGATCGACCACGGTTGCATGTACTCACCCGGCGACAAGGCGGCCACGACGTCGACGGCGGAGGGATGCTCGGCGGCGTAGACCAGCGCGAGCGAAGCCGAGTACGAACTGCCGACGAGGCCGATGCGCGAGTAGGGGAACAACTCCTTGGCCCAGGCGACGGCTGCGACGACGTCGGGGTAGGCCTCGATGTAGGTCGGGTCGCGACCTAGGAGCGCACGCGCCTGCCTCCAGGTCTCGTTCATCGTGCCGCTGCGCTCGCCCGTCTTGCGGTCCGCGATCTCGCCCGGTCCGCCGCTGCGCAGGTCGACGGACATGACGTGCACGCCGAGCGCCAGCAATTCGGCGGCGAGACGCTTGTACTCGCCGCGCGAACTGGAGGTCATGTGCATGCACACGAGCACAGGCTTGTCGCCGACCATGGCCTCGTCACCCGTTGCGCGCTGGCGATAGACGTCGGCGGTGAGGCGGATTCCGTCCGGGAGCGGGCGCGTCAGCGTGTCGTGCGCGGGGACCGCGGCGGCGCCGATCGCAGAATCGAGCTTCGCGCGCGCGGAGCAGCCGCGGGCGAAAGTCAGGGGCAGGACGAGCAGGAGGACTGCGCTGAGGACGTTGTAGCTCATGGTGAAATCTCGCGAGAATGCTCGAACATAAGCGCATTTCACGCGGAGCGCCACCGCGCACGGCACGGATTCAGCGGGCGGGCTGCAAATCGCTTCTCCACGCGACGTCCGCACCGCTCCTCGGCTAGACTCTTCCGCCCGAATTCCCGGTCATCGAGCCTGTTCCAAGATCCCCAATCATGAGCCTAGCCTGCGGCATCGTCGGCCTGCCGAACGTCGGTAAGAGCACGATTTTCAACGCCATCACCGCCGCCGGAGCGGAGAGCGCGAACTACCCGTTCTGCACGATCGAGCCCAACGTGGGCGTCGTCGACGTGCCCGACGAGCGGCTGGAGGTGATCCACAAGTTCATCACCACCGACCGGATCGTGCCGGCGTCGCTCAAGATCGTCGACATCGCCGGCCTGGTGGCGGGCGCTTCGAAAGGCGAGGGGCTGGGGAACAAGTTCCTGGGCAACGTCAAGGAGTGCGACGCGATCCTGCACGTGGTGCGCTGCTTCACGAAGGGTGACATCATCCATGTGTCCGGCTCGGTCGACGCGCGGCGCGACATCGAGGTGATCGAGTTGGAGCTGCAACTCGCCGATCTCGACACGGTGACGAAGGCTGTCGATCGCGTGGCGAAGAAGGCGCGCACCGGCGACAAGGACGCCATCTTGCACAAAGCGGCGTTGGAGCGCGCCAAGGATCAGTTGGAGCGCGGTGTCTCGCTGCGCAACCTGAGCTGGAGCAAGATCGAGCGCGAGGCCTTGGATCCGCTGTTCTTGATCACGATCAAGCCGGTGTTGTACGTCGCCAACGTGGGCGACGACGACATGGAGGGCAAGGGGCCGCTGGCCGAGTCCGTGCGCGCGCACGCGGCGGCGACGGGCGCCGAGATGATCCCTTTGTGCGGCGATCTGGAAGGCGAGTTGATGTCGATGCCCAAGGAAGATCGGGCGGCTTTTCTGGCCGATCTGGGCATGCAGGAGCCGGGCTTGAACCGGTTGATCCGCAAGGTCTACGACCTGCTCGGTCTGCAGTCGTATTTCACCGCCGGTCAGATCGAAATTCGCGCGTGGACGATTCACAAAGGCGACACGGCGCCGGTCGCGGCGGGTGTGATCCACACGGATTTCGAGAAGCACTTCATCCGCGCCGAGGTGTACTCGATCGACGACCTCGTGCAGTACAAGACCGAAGCCGCGGTGAAGGCCGCGGGCAAGTTGCGCGTCGAAGGCCGAGACTACGTGATGCGCGAAGGCGATCTGGCGCACTTCCTGATCGGCAAGTAGCGGCGGTCGGGAGGAACGCGTGCAGCAACGGCCCGAGATCGATTATCCCTGCCCTTGGACCTACGTGGTGGTGGGAATGGGCGAGGCCGTGCTGACGGCGCACATCGAGTTGGCCTTGGCCGGTGCGGAGTACACGAAGGCCACATCGCGCCACAGCAGGAGCGGCCGCTACACGTCGATCGAGATCACGCTCGAGGTCAGCGACGAGGAACAGCGCCTGGTCGTTTTCCGCGCGCTGCAGAATCACCCCGCGGTGAAGCTCGTCATCTGACGGTGCCCGCTGTTCGGGCGCCGCGTTTGCGCCCTGGAGCGCGAGGCGACATATTGAGGTCAGCCTCGGCACAGGATCCGTTTGAAACATCGCACGTTGCTCTTCGTCGGACTGGGCTTCGTGGTCCTGATCCTGGCGCTCACCCTGTCGTGGACCCGACGTGCAGCCGTCGAGCGCGCCGAGTTTTCGAGCGTCCAGGTGGAAGACGCTGTCGCGACCCAAGTGGCCCCCACACTCGCGGCGCCCGAGCGCGCATCCGCAGTGTCGGGCGGCAGAAGATCCGTGTCGGCGGTGAGTTCAGGAGCGCTGGCAGACCAGGGCGCGACCGGGACCATCATCGGCACGCTGCGCTCGACGAGCCCACGCGATCGTCCGGTGCGCGGTGCTCTTGTTCGCGCCGAACCTGCGGGGGACCCGGTGACCGAATCTGCGCCGCTTCAGCTTGATCCAGACCTGAACTCAGACGATCCAGCCCTGAACATCGACATCGAGGGCATCGAGTGGGAGGCGATTGGTCGAGCCGACTCGTTGCCGGACCTGCTCGCGGACAGCGCCGCAAACTCCAGGGAAGTCCCGCAGCGACTCGCGCACTCAGACGAATATCGACTGGAGAGGGTAGCCATCGGCGAACGGCTCGTGATCGTCGAAGCCGAGGACTTTCGGCCCGAGTGGAAGAAGGTCATGGTGCGCGCTGGCGTCGAAACGCGCGTCGATTTCGAGCTCGTGCCGTTGCGCCCGGAAACGCTTGCGATCGTCCTGCAAGACACAGCCGGGCGCGACCTCTTCGAGGAGTTGTCGGGAGCGGAGCGCGTGACGGCGAGGGCATTGAGAGCCGTGTTTGTCGAGCATTGTCCCGCCATCGGCCAGGACCTGCCTCTCGCGCCTCAGTTCCTGAACCACAAGGTGCGCGCTGCGCACGATGTCGGACCCGGGCTCTGGTTGGTGGGCGAGTTCGAGCGGAGAGAGTCGGCCTGCGTCGCCGTCGTGCTCGGCCGGCGCGTGTTGAACGCCGCGCCGATCGCTGTCGGCCAAACTGCGGTGACGTTGCGAATCGCTGCGGAAGAACTGCGCGAGTGGCGCGGGGCATTTCAGTTTCGGATCACCGACGAGCACGGCGCCGCGCTGCCGAGCGTGGCGATCAAGCTCACGACCTCGGTCGCAGAGGAGCGCTACCTGCGCACCGATTCCGAAGGCCGCGTGACCGCCGCCGATCTGACCGTTGGCGAGACCCAGGTCACGCTCACGTTGGCAGGCTACACCGACAGGCAGCTCAGTCTGGACGTCGAACAGGGCCGGACCACGAACATCGAACTCGTCTTGGAACGCCCGGCCACGCGCTGAGGGCCTGGATTCCCGACAGTCGGTCCGCAGAACACGGTCAGCGGCTGGGTCGCGGACGTTGGCAGCTGATCCTCGACCGGGCGCACGTTCGTCGGCAGGCTAGCGACGGCCCGTAACCGGCCCTGGAACGCCAGCTAATGGAGGGGCGCTGCGCCGGCCGTCCAGGCTGCACCTCGTTGTCTGGCTCTGAAATCGGATTCCCATGCACTCGCGCGTACTCGCCACATTCGTGATTGTGCTGCTCGCGTTCGTCGCTTGCGCCGCCTGGTGGACGCAGCGTGAACGCGCGCGAGGCTTCTCGGTGCTTGTCGCGAGCGCAGCTCCCAGCGCCGCGACCGATCCGGTCCACGAGCTCGCGCCGGTGTCCGCAAGCGCTGACGGGGCGGCGTCGATCGAAAACTCTCAGCGGCTGCCGATCACGCGCAGACCACAGTCAGCGGTGGAGGCGGTGACCGGCGCTGCAGCAGAGCGCGCGCCCCGCACTTCCGCTGCGTACGAACCTCCGGCGACGCTCGTGCTGCTCTTGTACGACGCGCAAGGTCGCAGATTGTTCGACGGTCTGCCGGACTCGGACCGTGAGGCGGCGGAGGCTCTGCGTCCTGTGTTCCTGGAGGAATGTCCCGTGGTCGGTCAGGACCTGCCGCCCTCGGCGCGCTACCTGTCGAGTCGCACGCGCCATTCCCCCGACGTTGCGACCGGGCGATGGACAGTGGCGGAATTCAAGCCGCCTCAGTCGGGATGCGCATGCGCCGTGCTCGGAAACCGCGTGTTGGATGCGGTGCCCTTCGCCTCCGGGCAGGCTCAAGTCGGCCTGCACGTTGCCATGCAGGACCTGCGCGCTGCGCGCGGCGGACTGGAGCTCAGCGTCGTGGACGATGCCACAGAGTTCCCGATCCGTGGGGCTTTGGTCTCGCACCAACCTCCGGTAGGGCGCGCGCGTTCGCTCCTGACGGATGCGGTGGGGCGCGTGCGATTCGAGGACTTGCTGGTCGGCGATGCGCAGCTGACCGTGTCCATGCAGGACTTTGTCCCGAAATCGCGGCACACGCTCGTCGTCCAAGGGACTACTGCCGATGCGGGAGAAGTGCGACTGATACGGTGCGTCGCAAAGGACGGCACGACCTCGGTCAGGGAGAGCCGAGCCACTCGTTGAAGCCCTTGATTCCCGACAGGCGCAGGCCGTCGAGGTAGAGCCCGGTGCGCTTGCGGTCGAGGTCGCCGCGGCGCGTGAGGTAGAACCACTCGCCGGTCTTCGCGCCCGCGCGGTACGTGCCGACGAATCGCTTGCTGCCGTCGCGGCGCCACGCGCTGATCTTGCCGTGCGGCACGCCGGATTCGAAGGCGCACTCCAGGGCTTTCGCGCCGCTCTTGTGCCATTCGCGCCACAAGCCGTGCACGACGCCGTCGCGCCAGTCGATGCGCGCGCGCATGTCGCCGAAGAGCGAATGCCGGACCTCCACGCCGTGCAGGACGCCGTGGCGCCACGTGCTCTCGCGCCACAGGAACAGACCGAACAAACGCTCGCGCCGAGTGGTCAATTCCGTCGCGGCATCGGTCTCGACACTGCGCGTGCACAAAGCGAGCAACGCGTGCGCGAACGCGTCCCACGCACGCGTGACGAACCCGCGGCCCTCGACAGCTTGGGTGCGCATCACCGCCACACTAGCGCGCGGCGCGCGCAAGTGAGAGGAATCGCGCGAACACGCTCGCTCCGCCGGGCGACAGGATCGATTCAGGATGGAACTGCACGCCGAAGCGCGGGAGTCGCTCGTGTCGCACGGCCATCACCAATCCGTCGTCGGTCCACGCCGTGAGTGTGAGGCAATCGGGCAAGGTCTCGCGCCGTGCACGCAGCGAGTGGTAGCGACCGGCTTCGAAGGGATTCGGCAGGTCCTCGAAGAGCAGATCACCCGAGTGGTGCACGCGCGAACTGCGGCCGTGCATCGGGATCGGATCGCGCTCGAGCGCGCCGCCGTAGTGTTCGACCAGCGCCTGATGACCCAGACACACGCCCAGGATGGGCAGGTCCTCGGGCGCGCGCGCGATCAACTCCGGCATGATTCCGGCGTGCGCCGGACGCCCAGGTCCCGGGCTCAGGACCAGCGCCGCGGGTTTGCGCGCCAGCAACTCGGCGACCGTGAGTGCGTCGTTGCGCAGGACTTCGACCTCCACGCCGCAAACCGCCATCGCCTGGTACACGTTCCAGGTGAACGAGTCGTGATTGTCGAGCAGGACGATCACGGGTTCCGCCGCTTCAAGCGCTGAACAAGCGCTCGTGCAGAGCATTCACGACTTCAGCCAGCCGCGCGCGTTGCACGACGAACGACAGATTGTTGCGCGTCGCGCCGTAGCTGATCATCTCCAGGCGCACATCGAGTTCGGCCAGCGTGCCGAACACGCGCGCCGCGAAATCGGTGCTGGTCTGCAACTCCTCGCCCACGACGCTGACGAGCGCGACGTCGCGTACGACCGAGACTTCGGCGAAGCGCGACATCTCTTCCACGACCGGCGCCAGCGTCGCCGTCGAGTCGGTCGTGAGCGCCACGCTGACTTCCGAGGTCGCGATCACGTCCACGACGACCTGGTGGCGCGCGAAGGCGTCGGCGATGCGCTCCAAGAAGCCGTACTGCAGCATCATCTCGCCCGCGACGACGTTGACGACGACGATCGAGTCCTTCGACGCGATCGATTTGACCCGGCGTTGCGTCGGCGCCAGGGTCGCCGTCACGCACGTGCCCTCCGCCTCGGGCCTGAAAGTGTTCAACACGCGGATCGGGATGTCGCGGTCGACGGCCGGGACCATCGTCGCCGGGTGCAGCACTTTCGCGCCGAAGAAGGCCAGTTCAGCCGCCTCGGCGAAGCTCAAGGTCTCGACGAGGCGCGCGCCCGTGACCTTGCGCGGATCAGCGGTCAACACGCCGTCGACGTCGGTGAAGATCTGGATCTCGCGCACGTGCAGGGCGGCGCCGAAGATCGCGGCGGAATAGTCGCTGCCGCCGCGGCCCAGCGTCGTGATGTTCCCGTGCACGTCGCGACCGATGTAGCCGGTGACGACCGGGGTCGCCGTGACACCGGCCAGGGCGCGCGCGATGCTGTCCGCGCAGGCGGCGGTCGGACGTGCCGTGCCGAAGCACGAATCCGTGACGAGGCCCGCGTCCCACGCATCCAGCGCCGTGGCTTGCACGCCGATCGCGTTCAAATGTGCCGCGACGATGCGCGCGCTGAGGCGCTCGCCGAAAGAGGCCAGATAGTCCGCCGTGCGCGGGGTGCGCTCGCGGATCAGCGCGATGCCGCGCACGAGATCGTGCAACTCCGCGAGCAGCAGCTCGAGCTCAGGAACCGTGACCTTGAGCTCGCGCATGATCACGCGGTGGCGCTCGACGAGGGCCTCGAACACGGGCTCCCAAGCGCCGCGCGCGAGCGCGAGTTCGCCCAAGGAAATCAGCTGATTGGTGACGCCGCCCACAGCCGACACGACGACGACCGGGCGCTCGGCCGCGGAGCGCTTGACGATGTTGCCGACGCGCGCGATGGCTTCCGCGCTGCCGACGGAGGTGCCGCCGAATTTTTGGACGATGCGCGAGGGATTCATGGCGTGGTCTGACAAAGGGCGGAGAGTATAACGAGGGTCCGCTCGCAGCGCGCGCGGCGGTTCGTTACGAAGGAACCTGTGCAAGACCACGCCACAGCCCAGACCGCGCCGGAGTGGGGCAAAGCCTGCATCCCTAGCGACGACATTCCGCTGCTGGAAGGACCCGCGCCGCGCGGTTCCGAGTTCCTGCGGGCGCTGCGCATCTTCGCCGAGACCATCAAGGGCTTTCGCGCGCTGCACTTCGTCGGGCCGTGCGTGACCGTCTTCGGCTCGGCGCGCTTCCCGCCCGAGCACGAGAGCTACGCCCTCGCCCGCGAGATGGGTGCACGGATCGCGCGCGCCGGATTCACGGTCATGACGGGCGGCGGTCCGGGGATCATGGAAGCCGCCAACCGCGGCGCGCACGAAGTCGGCGGGCGTTCGATCGGCTGCAACATCGTGTTGCCGATGGAGCAGAAGCCCAACCCCTACGTCGATCGCTTCATCGAGTTCCGCTACTTCATGGTGCGCAAGATGATGCTCGTGAAGTACAGCTACGCGTTCATCGTGATGCCGGGCGGATTCGGCACGCTGGACGAACTGTTCGAGGCGGCGACGTTGATCCAGACCGGCAAGATCAAGGACTTCCCGCTCGTCCTGATGGGGGTCGAGTTCTGGAAGCCGTTGCGCGAACTCCTGGAGCGCATGGCCGAGGCCGGCACGATCGATCGGGCGGATCTCGATCGCCTCGTGATCACGGATTCGCCGGACGAAGCGATGCGCGTGATCGATGCGCTGGCGACGAAGCGCTTCGGTCTGAAGCCCAAGCGTGCCGCGAAGCGCCGCTGGTGGCTGGGAGAGTGAGGCTCAGCGCGGGCCGCGCGCGACGCTCGTCGCCTGCGACAGTTCGTCCTCGGCCACTCCGCGCTCGATCACGAGCGGCGATTCGGACGGACTGAAGCGCGCCGGTTCCGACTCGACTCGGACCCGCGATCCGTTTTCAGACCGCGGACTCGGCGGGAGTTCGCGGTCGACGACGGGGGCCTTGGTGGGGGAGATGCCCATGGCGGTGCGGGTGTGGTGCGGCGGCGCGGGGGGGGGCGGAGGCGCTCGGCCACCATTCTAAACGGGAATTCCACGGCGTGCCGTGGGTTGACGCATTTGCCGTGCGCGCCTAGCGTGGAACCTGCGTAGTGCCTCCCATCAGGCCGCTATGCCGTCGTCGGTCTCCGCCGGCGCGCCTCTCTCTGTCGCAATTCGGAGTCGATCCCCATGACGCATGCCCCCTCTCTCGCATCGTTGTTCGCGCCGGCCGCGCTTTTCCTGTGCGCATTGGCGACGAACGTGAACGCACAGACCTGTCCCGAGGTCGGTCCGGTTCAGTACTACACGAACCAACCCGGCGGAACGTACGCGACGTGCAACTGCTTCGTGCCCAATGAAGAGGCCGGACAGTACTTCCCGACCAGCGTCATCCCGGCGGCCGATTACCCGATCCGCATCACGAAGATCGCCTTCGGTTGGTATTCGCAAGCGGGTGGACAGGGCGCGACCATCGAAGATTCGATCAACATCTACGCCAACGGTCCGTTTCCGAATCCCGGCGCATTGATCATGTCGCTAGGAGCGCCGCAGCTCACCGACGGTGCGCTGAACGAATTCGACGTGACGGCGAACAACATCGTCGTCAACACGCCGGGCTTTTACGTCACGCTGCGCTTCTTCAACACCAACGACGGCTCGGTCGTTCCGCCGGCGACTGCGCCGACGATGGTGAGCGACAGTCCGATCGACGGCTGCACCGCGAACCGCAACGTCGTCAAGACCGTCAGTCCGTTCGCGGGCTGGTTCAACTTCTGCGCGCCGATCTTCCCGGGCGGTTCGGGCGATTGGATGATGCACGTCAAGTACGAGAAGGTGAACTGCGGCGGCGGGGGCTTCGTCGGCCTGGGTTACTGCTTCGGTGACGGGTCGGGTTCGGTCTTGTGCCCGTGCGATCCGGGTCAGGCGGGCAACATCGGCGAAGGTTGCGCGCACTCCGCCGGTGGCGGCGGCGGCAAGCTGCAAGCGACGGGCATCGCATCGGTGTCGAACGATTCGCTCGTCCTGCACGCGACGAACATGCCGGCGACGACCGCGCTGCTCTTCTTCCAAGGCACGCTGCGCCAGAACAGCGGCAACGGCTCGACCTTCGGTGACGGACTGCTGTGCGTCTCGGGCGTGATCACGCGCTTGGGCGTCAAGTTCGCCTCAGGCGGCGCCGCGGACTACGGTGCGGGTGTCGGCGCGGACCCGTTGATTTCCGTCCAGGGTCTGGTGCCCGTGAACGGTGCGGTGCGGCGCTACCAGGCCTGGTACCGCGATGCGGCCGCGTTCTGCACGCCGAGTACCTTCAACCTGACGGGCGGACTGGAACTGACCTGGGTGCCTTGAGACGCGACAGGCAAGACTCGAGAACGAGCCGCGGCCTCAGGTCGCGGCTCGTGTCATTTCACACTCAGGTGACATGCGGCCGAGTGAGATTCGTGCGGCAACTCGGGCCGTTCGCGCGCGCAACGATCACCTTTCACGCGCACGCGTTCGCTGCAGCGCGGATGGAAGGGACAACCGCTGGGAGGCGCGTGCAGCGAGGGCGGATCGCCGAGCAGCACGATGCGTTCGCGTGTGCGCGCGAGCACCGGATCGGCGATCGGCACGGCCGACAGCAGTGCGCGCGTGTACGGGTGTCGGGGTGAATCGAACAAGCTGTCGCGCGGCGCAAGCTCGACGATGCGACCGGCGTACATCACCGCGATGCGCTCGCACAGGCTGCGCACGACGGCCAGATCGTGCGCGATGAACAGGTAGGCGAGTCCGAAGCGCTCCTGCAGTTCCTTGAACAGGTTGATGATCTGCGCCTGCACGGACACATCGAGCGCGCTCACGGGTTCGTCGCACACGAGCAATTCGGGCTCGAGCGCCAACGCGCGCGCGATGCCGACGCGCTGGCGCTGACCGCCCGAGAACTCGTGCGGATAGCGACCGGCGTGGGCGGCCGACAGCCCGACCGCCTCGAGCAGCGCGAGCGCGCGCACGCGGCGTTCGCGCGGCTTGCCCAGACGCTGCACGATCATCGGTTCGATCACCGTCGCGCCCACCGTGCGGCGCGGATCGAGCGAAGCGTAGGGGTCTTGGAAGATCATCTGCAGGCGCCGGCGTTGCGGACGCCACACGGCTTCGGCGGCACCTGCGAGTTCCACGCCGTCCAGGCGAATCGAACCGGATGTAGGCGCCAGCAACCCGGCGATCATGCGCGCCGTCGTCGACTTGCCCGAGCCCGATTCGCCGACCAGCCCCAAGGCCGATCCGCGCTCCAATTCGAAGGACACGTCGGCGACGGCCTGCACCGTGTGCGTCGTGCGACGAAACAGCCCGCGCGAGCGCGTCGTGAAGCGCTTTTCCAGCGCACGCACGGACAGGAGTGCGCTCATTCGCCCGCTCCGGACAAGGCGCGCGACTCGAAACATGCCGACGAGCGCCCCACGAAGCGTTCCAATTCGGGCCGCTCGCGCTCGCAACGGTCGCGCCGCCACTCGCAACGCGGCGCGAACGCACAACCGGGCAACACGACGCCCGGCGCGGGCGGTTGTCCTTCGATCGAGGCCAACCGCCGATAGGGATTCCCGTCTAGACGCGGGACGCTCGCGAGAAGGCCGCGCGTGTAGGGGTGCAGCGGGCGCGCGAACAGCGCCTCGGTCGTCGCGCTCTCGACGATGCGGCCGGCGTACATGACGCTCGTGCGGTTGCAGGCTTCGGCGACGACGCCCAGACTGTGCGTGATCAAGAGAATCGCGGTGCCGTGCTGTGCTTGCAGTTTGTGCAGCAACTCCAGGATCTGTGCCTGGACCGTCACGTCGAGTGCGGTCGTGGGTTCATCCGCGATCAACACGCGCGGCTTCGCCAACAAGGCCATCGCGATGCCGACGCGCTGTCGCATGCCGCCCGACATCTCGTGCGGATAGCCGGCGGCGCGTGCCTCCGGATCGGCGATCCCGACGTCCGACAACGCGGCGACGACGCGACTGCGCGCGCCCTTGCGCGTTGCGTTCTCGTGCAGCTCCAACACTTCGGACATCTGACGCTCGATCGTGAGGAAAGGATTCAGCGCCGTCATCGGGTCCTGGAAGATCATGGCGATCTCGCGCCCGCGGATCGCACGCCACGCGCGCTCCGACAGGTTGCGGACGTCGTGGTCGCCGACCTTCAGCACGGCGGCTTCCACGTGCGCAAAACGCGGATCCAGGAGTCCCATCGTGGCCAGACTGGTGACCGATTTGCCTGAACCGGACTCGCCCACGATGCCCAGCGTTTCGCCCGCGTGCAGAGCGAAGCTCACGCCGGACACCGCTTGCACGATTCCGCGGTCGGTCGGGAATTGAACCGAGAGATCGAGCACGTCGAGGGCGATGTCGCTCACGTCTGCGCAGCCCCTTTCGCCGCGAGGGCGCTCTTCGGGTCGAGCGCATCGCGCAGCCCGTCGCCCAAGATATTCAGCGCGAGCAAGGTCGTGCCCATCGCCACCGCGGGCCACACGAGCAGCCACCAATCGATGCCCAGCGGGTGGATCGTGTCCGCGCCGTCGACCGCGAGCAGTCCCCACGACACGCGCGGCGCTTCGATGCCGAGTCCCAGGAAGGTCAGGAACGACTCGAACAGCATCACCGACGGAATCGACAAGGTCAGGTACACGATGATGATGCCGAACACGTTGGGCACGATGTGCACGAACAAGATGCGCGCGGTCGAAGCACCCATCTGCCGCGCCGCGTCGACGAACTCGGCGTGGCGCAGGCTCAGCACCTGGCCGCGCACGACGCGCGCCATCGTCAGCCAGTACACGGCGCCGATCGACAGGTAGAACACGGCTTCACGGTTCAAACCCAGTCGCGTTTCCAACAGGTCCTTCCAGCCCTGCAGGATCGTGATCAAGAAGATCACGATGAAGATGAACGGCAGTGAGTAGAGCACATCGACGATCCGCATCATCACGCGATCGGTGCGACCGCCGACGAAGCCCGCGAAGGCGCCCCACGTGACGCCGATCACGAGGCTCGTGAGCATCGCGAGCAGCGCGACCGCGATCGACGTGCGGCTGCCCCACACGATGCGACTCAGGAGGTCGCGGCCTTTGGAATCCGTGCCCAGCCAGGGGCCCGTCTGCCAATCGCCGAAGAGCGCCACGCGCGCATCGACGAGGCGCTCGTCCACGCTCGAGAGCGGCCAGTACTCGCGCTGAAAACCGTGGTTTCCAATGCTCGTCCACGGACCCGCGGGGGGAGTGGGTTCGGCGGAAAGTTCGAGTGCGGCAGGCGAGGGCAGCGGCAACAGCGGAGCGAGGAGGCTCGTCAGACCCACCAGCGCGAGGAACATCAACGACCACCACGCGACGCGATTGCGGCGGAGCCTGCGCCAGGCTTCGGCACCCAAAGCGGCGCCGCGCTCGGGCGTGACCGCGGGTGCATCGAGCTTCCAACGCAGCAGCGCGCCCATCAGCCCTCCTCCTCGAGCGCGACGCGCGGATCGAGCCAGGTGTAGAGCACGTCGACCAAGACGTTCAGGCCGCAGACGAGCGTCGTGTAGAGGATCGTGACGCCCATCGCGAGCGTGTAATCCCGGTTGAGCGCGCTGTTCACGAAGTGCGAACCGGTGCCGGGTATGGCGAAGATGCGTTCGATCACGAGGCTGCCCGTCAAGATGCCGGCGGTCGCCGGGCCCAGGTACGACACCACCGGCACGATGCCTGCGCGCAGCGCGTGGCGCAGCAAGATCGTGCGCGGCGGGACACCTTTGGCGCGCGCGGTGCGGATCCAATCGAAGGACAGCGCGTCGAGCATCCCGGCGCGCGTCAAGCGCGCGATGTAGGCCGCGAAGGGCAGCCCCAATGCGCAACCGGGCAACACCATGTGCTCCCACGATCCGTAGCCCGCGACGGGGAACAGCGGCACGAGGAACGCGAACAGGATCACCAGGAATCCCGCGATCACGAAATTGGGCACGGCGATCCCGATCGTCGCCGTCGTGCGCACGAGCGTGTCGAGCGAACTGCGCGGGTACTGCGCCGACACGAGGCCCGCCGCCAATCCGAGCACCAGCGCGAACGCCAGCGCGACTCCGCCCAGGGCGAGCGAGATCGGCAGGGACTGCGCCAGGATGTCGTTGACCGTCGTGTCGCGATAGCGAAACGACGGACCGAAATCTCCGGCCAAAACGCCGCCGAACACGCGCGTCCCGTCGCCGCCCAGCCACGCCGCGCGCTGTTCGCCGAGTTCCAGCGGCCCGACGTAGGCCGCGTACTGCTTCCACAGGGGCCAATCGAGGTGGTAGCGCGCTTTCAAGTTGGCTTCGATCGCCGGCGACAGCGCGCGCTCCGAATCGAACGGTCCGCCGCGCACGGCGCGCATCATCGCGAACGACAGCGTGACGACGCAGAACAGCGTCACCGCGAACCAGCCCGCGCGCCGCAGCAGGAAGCGGATCACCGCCGCTCTCCGTCGGCGTTCCAGCGCCAGAACTTCGGAAAGTGGATGTCCAGATTGTTCGGGTGGAAGCCCGCGAGGCGCGGATCGACGAGGCTCGTCGTCGTGAAGCCGAACAGCGGGATGATCGGCAGCAGTTCCAGCAGGCGTGCCTCCGCTTCCGCGTACAAGCGCTTGCGCTCCGCGCCGCGCGCGGTCAAGGCCTCGGCGAGCAGGGCGTCGTAGCGCGCATCGGCGAAACCCGTGCGGTTGTTGGCGCTCGCTTGCGTCAGCACTTCCAGGAACGAAGCCGGATCAGGGTAATCCGCGATCCAGGTCGAGCGCGAGATGTCGTAGTCGAGACGCCGCTGCGTGTCGAGCGCGACCTTCTTCTCTTGGTTGGTGAGTTTGACGTCGAGCCCCAGATGGAGCTTCCAATCGCGCGCCACGACCTCGGCGATGTCGCGATTCGTCGACTGCGTGTTGTAGTGGATCTCGATGCGCCGCAGCGCTCGTGCGCCCGGACCGTAGCCGGCTTCGCGCAGCAAGCGCTGCGCTTCGGCGACGTCGCGCGCGTAGTCCGCAACCGGGTCCTCCGTCGTCGTGCGCAACGCCGGCGGCACGTAGCCTGTCACCGGCGTGATCGCGGACGGGACCCACGAATACAAGGGCGGTTCTCCGGCGCGTGTGATCTTGGACGTCAGCGCACGCCGGTCGATCGCGAGCGCCAGCGCACGGCGCACGCGCGCGTCGTCCAACGGGGGGCGCGTCACGTTCACGCGGTAGAAATAGGTCGCGAGGTAGGGCGTCGGATTCCAATCGGCGCGCCCTGCGAGCCGCGGCACGACGCCGGCCGGCACCTCGTTCACGAAGCCGACGGCGCCGGTCAGGTACAGATTCAAGTTGGTCGAGAGGTGTTCCGACGCCAGGACGTCGATGGTCTCGAACGCGACGTTGTCACGATCCCAGTACTGGTCGTGTCGCGCCAGCCGGATGCGGTCGTTCACGCGCCGCTCGACGACGCGCCAGGGCCCGTTCGTCACCAGATTCTCGGGACGCAGACGCTCGATGCGCCACGTATTCGGGAACTGCGCGCGCATCTCGTCCAACGCGCGCTGATTGAGCGGGGCGAGCGGCGGGTAGGCCGCGAGGTACAGAAACCACGGCACCGGTCGCTCCAGTTCGACGACGAGCGTGCGCGCATCGGGCGTGCGGATGCCGACGGTGTCGAAGCCGCGCAGCGCGGCGCCCGAATCATCGACGTTGGTCGCGTACTCGCGCGCGCCGCGCACGCAGTACAGGAGGTAGGCGTACTCCGCCGCCTCGCGCGGATCGAGCAGGCGCGCGAACCCGGCCTTGAAATCAGCCGCGACGACCTCGTCGCCGTTCGTCCAGCGCGCACCCGAGCGCAGATGGAACGTGTAGGTCAATTCGTCGGCCGAGATCTCCCAACGCTCGGCCATGCCCGGAAGCGGCGCGAGCGTCTTGGGATCGAGCACGCACAGACCTTCGAAGATGGCGCGCATGAGCCGGCCTTCGGGCGCTCCGGTCGTCTGCGTCGGGTCCAGCGAAGTCGGTTCGGCGCCGTTCGCGAAGGTGAAGTCAGCCTGGTCGAGCCCGGCCTCGAGCCCCACGCGCCAGGCCCCGTAGCCGAGCACCGCGAGCAGCAAGAGGACCACGAAGAAGCCTTGTTTTCCTGCGCCGCGGCCGCGCAGGCCGTTGTGCGCGCCCATGCGGCGCAGGATAGCAGTCCAGGGGGGCCACACAAGGCGGGGCACCGGCGCCCGAAGGCCGCCTGATGTGCGGCGACTTGCGTCGAAACCCCGGTTGCTCGGGTGCGCGGCGCGACTAGGGCAGGAGCGAATGCAGCATCGAGGCGCAGCTCCGCGCTCGAGTGCGGTTCGCCCGCTGCGGTGATGTCGTGGGTCGGCCTCGCACCGTACGATCCCATTCCATGAGACTCCCTTTCACCGTGCTCGCTCTGGTGGCGCTCGTGCTCTGCGCGCTTTTGGGCCACACGACCACGCACCCGGCTTCGGCGCCGACCGCGGCGCGAGCCCTGGGCGCGTCCCTGCCCGAGGATCGCGCAACGCGCGTCGTCGACGAGTTCCATCCCGACCGCACGCCGGGCAAAGACGGCGCGCGTCCGCCGCTGCCTCAGCCCGCGTGGGGCGGGCGTGCGATCGTGCACCTCGACTCGATGCCGAAGAGCCTGTGCTACGCGGTCGAAAGCTCGGGTGCCGTGCGGCGCGTGCTGTACGAACTGCACGAGACCCTGCTCTTGCGCGATTGGGAGACTTTCGAGATCAAGCCCGATCTGTGCGCGAGCTACACGGTCGAAGATCGGCTCGTGCCCAATCTCGAGGCAGCTGAGTCCGAGGAATTCGGCGCGATCACGGAGGACGGTGATTTCTGGGTCATCACACCCGTCTCGCCCGAGAATCGGATGAAGGCACCGCGCCGTGTGTCGAAGACGCAGGTCGCGCGCATCGAACGCGGAACCGTGTTCACGTTTCGCCTGCGTGCGGGCGTGAAGTGGCACGACGGACACGAATTCGACGCGCGCGACGTGGCCTTCAGTTTGTCGCTGTACGCCAATCCGGACGTGCGCTGCGACGACAAGCGCTTCGCCTACGCCGATATCCAGCACGTCGAGGTCGTGTCGCCGAGCGTCGTGCGCGTGACCTACGAGCACCAGTATTTCATGGCGCTCATGAGCCTGGGCGACCTGTTCATCCTGCCGTCGCACCTGTACGACCTCTCCGACCCCGACAACGCGCGCGCCGATCCCGAATACCACGCACAAAAACGCGCCGCGAATCCGGACTGGAAGGCTTCACCCGCCGAGCAGGCGGCCTACGTCAACGAGAACCCGCACAACCGCGCGTTCGTCGGCCTGGGCCCGTACAAGCTCGCGCAATTCACCAACGAGTACATCGAGGCCGTGCGCTTCGACGGCTACTTCGCTCCCCAGCAGGCGGGCTACCTCGACACGTTGCGCTGGCGCGCGATTCCGGATTCGTCGGCCGCGTTCCGGGCCTTCTTGAACGGCGAACTGGATTTCTTCAATTCGGTCACGACCGACGATTACTTCTCGAGCGCGCTGGATGCGGACCTGTTCAAGCAGCGCGCGTACAAGGGCTGGCACGAGACATCGGCGTATTGGTACGTGGGTTGGAATTGCCTGAAGCCCAAGCTCGCCGATCCGCGCGTGCGGCGCGCGCTCGCGCACCTGTTCGACTTCGACGAGTTCCGCGACAACTTCTATCGCGGGCTCGCGCGCCAGGTCACCGGCATGTACTTGCCGAGTTCGCCGGCCTACAACCACGACGTCGAGCCCTACGCCTACGACCCCAAGCTCGCGCGCACGCTCCTGACCGACGCCGGGTGGTACGACCGCGACAACGATCGCATCATCGACAAGGACGGCGAGCCGCTCGTGATCGAGATCCTGTTGCAGTCGGGTAACGCGGTCGGAAGGGCCTTCGCCGCCAAGCTGCAAGAGAACTTCGCGCGCGCAGGCATCAAGCTCGTGGCCACGTCGCTCGACTGGGCGGCGCTCAGTCAGCGCCGCACAGCCGGTGACTTCGACGCGATCGCGATGGGTTGGGCGCCGCCGTTCGAGAGCGACCCCGAGCAGGCGTTCCACTCGCGCTGGGGCCTGGCCGAGAAAAAGGGCTCGAATTACATCGGTTTCGCCGATCCCGAGACGGACAAGCTGATCGACGAGGGGCGCGCGGAACTCGACCCCGTGAAGCGCGCGGCGGTGTGGCGGCGCCTGCACGCCCGGGTGTACGAGATGCAGCCGTATCTCTTCTGCTACAACCCGCCGCGCAAGTTCGTCATGAACCGTGCGCTGCGCGGGTTCCAGAGTTTTGCGCTCGATCCGAACTACGCGTTGCGGCGCTGGTACTACGCTGCCGGGACACCGGGGACGCGCGCGCAGGCGGCGCAACCCAAGTAGGGGACGAGAACGCGCTTGAGCTTCGTCATCCGGCGTGTGTTGTGGATGGTGCCCACGCTCCTCGGCATCACGCTCGTCGTGTTCCTGGCGATGCACGCCGTGCCCGGAGATCCGGGTGACGTCGTCCTGGGCAGCGACGCGGGTTCGCAACCGGGCGGGGTCGACATCGACGCCGCAGCGGAGCGCATTCGCAAGGAGAACCTCCTCGATGCGCCGCTCGCGCTGCAATACCTGCATTTCCTGGGGCCCTTCGACCTGTCGCCCGGCGGACACGAGTGGTTCGGCGGAAGCGGAGCGCAGCCCTGGCACGGCATCCTGGCACTCGATTTCGGCCGCGAGTTCCAGCGCGCCGACGTGCGCGTGGGCGCCGAGATCTTGCGTCGCGCGGCGGTCACGGCGCCGCTGGCGTTGGCGGCGATCCTGCTCACGTACCTGATCGCGATTCCGCTCGGGGTGTGGTCGGCGGCGCGCGCGGGGACGCGGCGCGAGCGGCTCGTGGGGTTGCTCTTGTTCCTGTTGGATGCCGTGCCTGTGTTCTGGCTGGGGCTGTTGCTGGTGCTCGCGTTCGGCGCCACGGGCCTCGGTTGGTTGCCCGTCATCGGACTGCACGACAAGGACGCGCGCGAACTCGGCGCGCTGGCGCGGATCGTCGACACGCTCAGACATGCCTTGTTGCCGGTGCTCACGCTGACCCTGGGCAGCCTCGCGTTTCTCTCGCGACAGGTGCGCGGCGGCGTCGTGGCTGCGCTGCGCGAGGACTTCGTGCGCACGGCGCGTGCCAAAGGCGTGCGCGAGCGCGAGGTGTTGACGCGGCATGCGCTGCGCAACGCGTTGCTGCCGGTGATCACGCTCGTCGGCGCGATCTTCCCGGCGCTCGTGACGGGCTCGATCATCGTCGAGACGATCTTCGACATCGAAGGACTGGGCCGGTACGCGTACGAGGGTCTGCTCGCGCGCGACACGAACATCGTACTCGGCACGACGGTCGTGTCGGCTCTCTTCACCATGGTCGGCGTGCTCGTATCCGACATCCTCTACGCGGTGTGTGATCCGCGCATCCGCCATGCGTGACGGCGCGGACTCGGAGCCCTCGTTCGTGAGTCGCTGGCTGCGCTCGAAGAGCGCACGCGCCGCGGCTTGCGTGCTCGTGCTGTGGTTCAGCACGGCCTTGTTCGCGCCGTTTCTGGCCGGCGATCGCCCGTACTGGATGCGCGCCGTGGACCTCGGGCGGCACGAGGCTGCGCGCACGAGTCTGGAGGCGGTGACGCGCGCCTGGGTCGCGCTCGAGGCGGAGGGCGAGAGCGCCTGGAACGCGCGGCGGCCTGCGCATGTAGGTCAGAGGTACGCCGAAGCTCTGGCGTTGGAAGAGCGCGCCGCCTTCGTGCGCGTAGCGACCCTGCGCGCCGCGCTGGCGCCGGAGGAGACCGCGGCCGCGCGGGCCTTGGACGAATTCCGCGCAGCCGCTCCGGCAACGCGAATGGAGCGCGCCACCGCCGTGGCGCGTGCGCTGCGTCCACATTCCATCGCTGCGGCGGCGGGAGATACCGGCGGAGTGCGGCTCGTGAGCACGACGAGCACGCCGCTCCTCTCGGCGCTGTCCGGAGTCGAAGCCGCGCTCGCCGCGGGCTGGATCAGTGTGTGGATCGCGCTCCTCGTCCTGCGCTCGCTGCGCGCGCGGATTGCGCTCGTCGCGGTGACGCTGATCACAGTCGGTGGCGCGTGGCGTCCGCTCGTCGGCGACGACACACAGACGGAATCGATCAAGGCGGCCATCGCGCGCGGTGACATCGTGGTCGAGAGCGCCGTGTTCCCGCCGCTTCCGATGGGGCCGTCCGAGACGCACATGCGCGAAGCCTACCGCCCGCCGACCTGGCTCGCGGGCGCGCGCGCGGCCTCTCCCTCGGAACGCGATGCCGGATTCAAGCCTGGCGGCGCCGTGCAGTCGGTCACGCGCTTCGAACCAGCGCTCGATTCGCCGTGGAGGCACATCCTCGGCACGGATTCGCTCGGACGCGACCTGTTGGCGCGGCTGATCTTCGGTGCGCGCGTCAGTTTGTTCGTCGGCAACGCGGCGGCCGTGCTCTTGACGCTCATCGGCATCCTGCTCGGCGTCTGGGCCGGACGGCGCAGGGGTCTCGCTGATTTCGTCGTGTCGCGCACGATCGAAGTCGTGATGTGTTTCCCAGGGTTCGTGCTGGTGCTCTGCGCGCTGTTTTTCGTCGATCCCCAGTCAGCACCACCGCTCGTTCTGGTGGCGCTGTTGATCGGCCTCGTGGGCTGGACCGGCGTCGCGCGCCTCGTGCGCGCGGAGACCCTGCGCATCCGTGAACTCGACTACATCGCAGCGGCGCGCGCTGCAGGCGTCGGCGAGAGCGCGATTCTGTGGCGGCACATCCTGCCCAACGCGGTGCAACCCGCGATCATCGCTTTCGCCTTCGCCGTCGGTGCCGCCGTGTTGACCGAATCCGCGCTCTCCTTCCTCGGCTTCGGCGTTCAAATACCGACGGCGTCGTGGGGTGCACTCGTGTCGGACTCGAAGAGCGCCGACCACGCGTGGATCTGGGTCGTGCCGGGCCTCGCGATCTTCAGCGTCGTGGCGAGCTACAACATCCTGGGGGAGGCGTTGCGCGATGCGCTCGACCCGCGTCATGAACGCTGATCCGCGCCAGGCCGTGTGCGTCGTGCGTGCGCTGAGCGTCGTGCTCGGGCGCGGTGCGGGCGCCGTGCGTGCGCTCGATCGCGTCGATCTCGTGATCCGGCCCGGCGAACGTGTGGCGGTGGTCGGTGAATCGGGATCGGGCAAGACGACGCTGGCGCTGGCGATCGCGCGTCTGCTCGGTGAGCGGGCACAGTGCGAGGGCACGATCCATTTCAACGGCCGCGACATCAGTTCCCTGAATCGAGAGGAAGCCCGTGCGCTGCGCGGGGCCTCGATCGGCGTCGTGTTCCAGGACCCGCATGGCGCGCTGAACCCGTTGATGCGCATCGAAGATCAAGTGGCGGAGGCGTGGACGGCGCACGGACGTCTCGCTCGCGCGGAGGCTCTCGAGCGCGCACGCGCGGCGCTCGCGCGCGTCGGTCTGGATGTCGAGCGCCACGCACGCGCCTATCCGCACGAACTCTCGGGCGGCATGCGCCAGCGCGTTCAGATCGCGATGGCGCTGGCGCACGGTCCGGCGCTCTTGATCCTGGACGAGCCCACGACGGCGCTCGACACGGTCACACAAAAGCGCATCTTCGACCTGATCGACGAGCTGCGCGCCGCGCAGGAGTTCGCCGTGTTGTTGATCACGCACGATCTGCCGCTGGCAGTCGAGCGTGCAGACCGCATCGTCGCGCTCGAGCGTGGACGCGTGCTGTCCGATCGTTCCGCCGCGGATGTCGAAATCGAATCCCCGCGCGCACCGCGACCTCAGGGCATGGAGGCGCGGCGGAATCAGCCGCGCCTGGACGTCTTGAACCTGGGAGTGTCGTACTCGGTGAGGAGCGGCTGGTTCAGCCGCGCGCGCGGTCCGCGCATCATCGACGGCGTGTCGCTCGCCATCGCGCCCGGTGAGGCGCTGGCGCTCGTCGGGAATTCGGGTTCGGGCAAGACCACGCTCGTGCGCGCGATCCTGCGGCTCGTCGAAGCCGATGATGGCGCGATCTTCTACCGTCGCCAGGACGCCGGTGATCCGATCGACGTGCGCGCTCTCTCCGCGCCGGATCTGCGCGCGGTGCGGCCCGACTTCGGCATCGTGTTCCAGGACCCTGTCGCCAGCCTGGATCCGCGGCGTCGCGCGCGACAGGTGTTGCGCGACGCGCATCTCGTGCGCGCGGACGACACACGCGATCTGTCGGCGCGGATCGCACGCTCCTTGGACGAAGTCGGGCTGGAGCGACATCACCTGGACCGTTTTCCGCACCAGTTGTCCGGCGGCGAGGCGCAGCGTCTGTGTCTCGCGCGCGCGCTGGCGACGGATCCGCGTGTGCTCGTGCTCGACGAGGCGCTCGCGAGCCTGGACCCCGCGACGCGCAAGCGCATCCTGGACGTGCTGGAGCGCCTGCGCGCGGAGCGCGGCCTCGCGTGTCTATTGGTGACGCACGACCTGGGTTCGGTCGCGGCGTTCGCGGACCGCGTGGCGGTCTTGGTCGCGGGACGCATCGTCGAGAGCGGCCCGAACGAGCGCGTGTTCACCGAACCTCGGCACGCCGCGACGCGCGCGCTGCTCGACGCGCGCCCCGGGTCAGGTCAGCGCCAGAGAAAAGTCGCGCCGCAGGATCTCGCGTAGCTCTCCGAAGTCCTCGACCGTGTAGTCAGGCCGGATCGACTTGCCTTCGAGTCCGTGTCGCGCAGCACGCTTCGCCCACACCGTGATCATGCCGATCGAGTGCGGCGGCGCGATGTCGTGTTCGGGGCTGTCACCGACGTACATGACTTCATTCGCCGGCAACTGCAGATCGCGCAGCGCGGTCTCGTAGAGCTTGGGATTCGGTTTGCTGATCCCGATCTGGTCCGAGATGAAGACCGCGCGCGGGTCCAGGAACGGGACGAGTCCTAGGCGAACGAGCTTCTCGGCCTGCTTGACCGTCCAGCCGTGGGTGATGATGCCGACTCGCATCCCGACCTTCTGCAAGTCTCCGAGCAGCGGTCGCACGTCGTCGAAGGGCCTCAACTCACGGAACTTCGTGTCGTGGTACGCCGCGACACCCGCCGCCACGATCAACGCCGTGTTGCGGCGCACCAAGGACGGCGGTCGCAGGCGTTGCAGGAGCTTGTCGTAGTGGTGTTCGTAGTTCGAAGAGAACTCGGCCAGCACTTCGTCGAGTTCGCGGAGCACGACTTCCTCGGGGAGTTCGAGCCCCGCGTCGATCATGGCACGCACGGCGTTGACGCGCGCTTGCCGCGCGAACGCGGTCGTGGAGAAGAGCGTGTCGTCGATGTCGAACAGGATGGCCGAGAGTTTCGTCACGCTTTCATTGTCCAAAGATGACGCGTCGGAGTCACGGACCTGATTTTGTGAGGGAGTAATGCCCGCATCATGCAGTGCCGCCCGATGCGCCTAGGGTCGAGTGACAGGCAGACACTCACGATCCACCCTTCTCCCAAGACGCGAGGACATCACTCATGCAAAGCAATCACGAATACGCACGCACGGCGCCGCGGACAGGCGGCGTGGCACTCTGCGCGCGGGCGCTCTTGCCCGCCATTTTGGCCCTGGTCGCGGGCTGCGGCGGGGGAGGCTCGAAATCCTCACCGGCGGCGGCCACGCTCCCGGATTTCAGCGCTGCGGTGTTCACGAACCCCAGCGTCGTCGACCATCCGCTGTGGAATTTCCCTGTCGACACGGCCGCGACCTTCGCCTCGGCGAGCGGGTCCGAGATCGAGACCATCGTGGTCGAGCGTTTGCCCGGCACGCGCACGGTCATGGGGCTCGCCTGCATTCGCGTCCGTGATCGCGTGTTCAGCGACGGACTCTTGATCGAGGACACGGAGGATTGGTACGCGCAGGACGATGAGGGCAACGTCTGGTACATGGGCGAGGCGGTCGTCGACTACGAGTACGACGACGACGGCAATCTGATCGGCACGGCAACAGACGGATCCTGGGAAGCGGGTCTGGATCCGCTGGCCACGGGTGCGGTCGCGAGGCCCGGCTTCGCGATGAGGGCGAGTCCCGCGGTCGGCGATTTCTACTACCAGGAGTTCTACGAGGACGAAGCCGAGGACATCGGCCGAGTCGTGGAACTGAACGTGCCGATCACCCTCGCCGACGGCAGCCTGCACGCGTGCGTCAAGATCCGCGAGACGAGTTCGATCGACGCCACTGCGAACGAGTTCAAGTACTTCGCTCCCGGCATCGGCCTGGTGCGCGAGGAGAAGATCGGCTCGGCCGAATCCCTCGAATTTCGCGGTCGATTCCTGATGAACGCGACCTCGCGCCCGGTGTTCGCGGCGGGGGACTTCAGCGCACCGAGCGTGATCACGCACCCCTTGTTCCCGTCCGTGGAGGAGCAGGCCTTGGTGTATTCGTTGTCGTCCGAGGACGAATCAGAGACGATCGTCGTCGAGCGCCTGGCCGGGACGCGTGTCGTCTTGGGCATCGCTTGCGCGCGCGTGCGTGATCGCGTGTACAAGGACGGTCTTCTGATCGAAGACACCGAAGACTGGTTCGCTCAAGACGACGCCGGCAACGTCTGGTACATGGGCGAAGCCGTCGACAACTACGAGTACGACGAAGACGGCGTGTTGATCGGCGTCGACAACGACGGTTCGTGGGAAGCCGGACTCGACGTCGCCGGCACCGGGATGACGGCGCTGCCCGGCTATCAGCTTCCGGCGAATCCCGTGGTCGGCACGGCTTACTACCAGGAGTTCTACGTCGGCGAAGCCGAGGACATGGGGCTCACGGTTGCGACCGGCGTCACGGTGACCCTGCCCGACGGACGCGTGTTCACCGGCTGCGTGCGCACGCTCGATTGGAATCCGCTGGAGCCGGATGGACTGGAGTACAAGCTCCACGCGCCCGGTCTGGGTCTAGTGCGCGAGGAAGCGCTGCACGAAGCGGAATCGGCCTCGCACGTCGGCACTTTCGACCGCAGCACGGCCTCGATTCCGAATTTCGGCGCGGCCGTGTTCACGACCCCGACGACGATCGACCATCCGCTGCAACCTTTCCCGCCCGCCGCGACCTGGGAGTACGAGGCCGAGACCGAGGACGGACTGGAGACGATCCTGATCGAAGTCCTGCCGCAGACGCGCGTCGTCATGGGGGTGATGTGCGCCGTCGTGCGCGACCGCGTGTTCCTCGAAGGCGTGATCATCGAAGACACCGAAGACTGGTTCGCGCAGGACGACGCGGGCAATGTCTGGTACTTCGGCGAGTTCGTCGTGAACTACGAGTACGACGACGACGGCGTGCTCCTGGGCACGAACAACGACGGTTCGTGGGAGGCAGGTCTGGACGTCGCCGGTGCCGGTTCGACGGCGCAACCCGGGATTCTGATGTGGGCGACGCCCGTTGCGGGGACGTCGTACTACCAGGAGTTCTACGCCGGCGAGGCGGAGGACATGGCCTTCATCGTCGCGACCGGCGTGACGGTGACGACGCCCGGCGGCGAGACCTACACGGGCTGCCTGCAGACCTTGGATTGGAATCCGCTGGAGCCGGACGGGCTCGAGTACAAGTTCTACGCGCCCGGCATCGGCTTCGTGTACGAGACGAAGTTGCACGAAGAAGAGGATTTGGAGCTCACCGACACGTCGCTCTGAGTTCCAGGAGCGCGCGTCGTCGCAGGCTCTTTGCGACCTGCGGTGGATCGTGACAGGGCTCCAAACGGCTCGAGCCGGCACGGATTGCCGGCTCGAGTTCGTTTCCAGGCCGGCCTTGCGGCGGCCTGCGCCCTGTCGTGCCGGCCGCCGCCGCGACCGGCTCGCGCGCTCACGGCAGGACCGTGACGCGCACCCAGTTCTTCGTCAACTGACGCGGGTAGTTGAAGAGGCCCTGGAAGTAGAGCGTGGTTCCGATCTGCGACGTACCGTTCGGCAGGGTGAAGTTCACGCTGCTGGCTCCGCTCGTGTTCGTCGCCGGCGCAGGCACGGCCTGCATTCCCGTGCGGTTCAGGTAGAGCGTGCCGATGGCGCCGAAGTTGATCGGCGTCGCGAGGGCCGAGGTCGACCACAGGAGGGTCGACGGTACCGAGTCGCCTTGTCCCTGCATGACGAAGTTGATCGACGAACCGGGGCTCGGAATACCCGCTGCGCGGATGTCCTGCGGTTCGAAGGCGTAGAAGCGGATCGATCCGCCGCCGGCGTACAGGTTGGCGTGCACCGCCTTGGCCGCGACCGCGACGCGCTCGCCGTCACCACTGATGTCGACGTCGAACACCGAACCCGTCAGGTTGTGCAGCGCGACGGGAGCGCTTTGGTTGCTCCGGTAGAGGCGCACTTCCGGGCAGACGTCGCCGCCGTCACCCCACAAGCCCACCACGAAACGCGATCCGTCGCGCGACATGGCCATGTCCGCGGCCACGTTTTGCAACGTGCCGGTTCCGACGGCCTCGTCGGTCATCGTGATCGTCTTGGTGGCCACGTCGATGCACTCGACGCGCACGTGGTTGTTCGTGTCGTAGCCGTTGAACGTGTACGCGACTTTCGAGCCGTCACCGGCGATGGCGATGCGCGCGCAGACGTAGGAACCCGGCAGGTTGCGCGTGTACGTTTTCGTGTAACCGCCGGACGCGTTGCGTTCCCAGATATCCATGTAATTGAAGCCGCCGTTCGCGATCACGCGCCCGTCGCCGGACATCGCGTGCGCCGAGTCGAGCGACGTCATGAGCACGTAGAGCGCGATGTTCGTGTGCGTGTTCGTGTCCCAGACGATGAACGACGTGCCGGACGCCAGGTAGAGCTTCGAACCGTCGCTCGAGAGGCTGAAGCCACGCACTCCCATGGCGAAGTTGTCGATCGTGCCGCTCCACTGCGGAGTGCCGGAACTCGGCCCGAAGACACGGACGTCGAGCTTGCTGGTCAACGTCTGGTACGAGACCGCGACGATGCGCGAGCCGTCGTCCGACACCGCGACCTTGGCGTTGCCCGCCGTCGTGCCCGGGAACGTGTACGTCCAATCGGGCGTGCTCGAAGCCGAGCGGTACTTGGACACCACCGTCTGCTTCGTGCTCTGGTTCGAGTTCAGCACGAGCTGGTGGATCGAGACGTGCACGTCCGCCATCTCCGCCGAGTCGACGAGCGAGTACGCGCCCTCGATCGGCGTCGCGTTCGTCCACACCGGCGTCGCGGGATTCGTGTCGAACCCCGACAGCAACTCGGCGTGGTCTTGACCGAACTCGATCTCCGTGAACACCTGCGTGCCCTGCGCGCCGATCGACACGCAGCGGCCGCTCCAGCCGGCGCCGTTGTCACCGCGCACCCACAACGCTCCGCCGGAGTTCACCTGCGCGTCGGCGGTGGCCGCGAACACACAGAGCGAAAAACCCGCGATCCAATACCCCATTGACTTGGTCATGTGCCCTCTTCCCACTCGATGTCTGCCTGATTCCTGCCTCTGAAGTCAAGCAAGCCATCGGTGGATGGGTGGCTGGTTCCTGAGACCGAACGTGGGATTTCAGCGAAGTTGCAATTCTCCACATGGCCGGACCCGGCGCACGGGGGGAGGGCAGAATTTTCTACCGCGGGGGATACTGGCGCCCCTCGCTGGTCGCCCAGCCTGCTACCCCAAGGGCGCGCTCCCGGGCAGGGTCGGCGAATCCTGAGAGGGCCTCCAGACGCTGCCAAGGGGGGCGCTTCGAAGAGGACCAGCGGAGGGAGCCAGGATCACCTGGAGGAGGTCTGGGCGCCTGGGAGTGCCCGGGATGAAAGCAGCCGGCGGAGACCTGCGCGTCCGCGCAAGTCTCCGCCGGCCGGAGTCGGACCGTCCGCGCCTCAGCGCGCTTCGATCTTCTTCAATTCGTCGCGCACATCGGTGATGCGGGCGCGGATCAGGATCATCAGCGACTTGTTCTCGTCGCTGTAGCCCTCTTGCTTGAAGAAGAACCCGATGATCGGGATCTTCGCGATCCACGGGACTTCCGCGCGACGCTCGATGTTGCGGATGCTCGACAAGCCGCCGAGCATGATCGAGCCGCCGTCGGGGATGACCGCCGACGTGAAGACCGACTGCACTTGCAGCTCGGGGAGCTGGAACTGGATCGGCGACGTGTTGCCGCCGAGCGTCGAGCTGAAGTCGCGCAGCGCCACGACCTTGGCCACCGTCGGCTGGATCTCCAGCGTCAGGTACTTGCGGTTGTGGTGGATCGTCGGGCGCACGTCGAGCACGACGCCTTCGTTCAGGACGTTGATCTGCGGATCGGCGACGGCCTGGAACTGGGCGACTTCGACGTCGAAGTCCTGGATGTACGCGCGCTGGTTGATGACCGTGACGTACGCGCGCTGCGTGTTGTGCACGGACAGGACCTGGTCGTTGACGAGCTCGATGTTCGAGCTCTTCTCGACCGCGCGCAGGATCGCGCTCAGGTTGAGCTGATCGAGGAAGCCGAGCTGGAACGTAGCGCCGCCGATGGTGGAGAGCGCATTACCCAGGTTCGAGCCGAAGAAGTTCTGCGTCGTGGCACGGAAATCACCGTCCTGGCCGTCGTCGTAGAAGATACCGGCCGAAGGGTGACCGGCCGAGTTCTGGCCGGCCGTGCCCGTGCCGCCGTTGTCGAGGCCGCGTGAGGCCTGGTCTTCGAGGCCGTTCGTGACATCCGTGACGTCGATGTTGTCGAGGCCGCGGAAGTCGACGCCGATCTCCTGGATCCAGTTGGAAGCGACCGACAGGAACTTGGACTCGATCGTGACCAGCGACGAAGAGAAGCGGCGCAGGTCGTTCAGGAACTCGCGCACTTGGAGCTGCACTTCAGGCGTGTGGTTGATCAGGATGAAGCCCTCGGCGGCTTCGATCGAGACGCCCGCGTCCTGCCACGTGCCGACGGCGACGTTTTCCTGGATCAAGGTCGACAGGTCGGAGGGCTCGATGATCTTCGGCTTCTCGCCGATGCCGCCGAACGGGCCGCCGCCGTCGTCGTCCTGCATCTGATCGATGAGGCGCAGACGGTCGATGCGCGGACCCATGAAGTCGGTCAGGCCGAACACGAGGTCCTGGACGTCGTGGTTGTAGATGATCGGCTTGTCGCGCGCCTTTTCCTTGGTCGTGATCAAGACCGCGTCGTGACGCACGGTCCAGGTGACCTGGTCACCGGCCATCTTCGTGATCAGGTTCAAGACCTGTTCGGCGGTGAGACGGTTGTCGAAGTTGAAGTTGAAGACCGTCGCGTTGCTCTTGGCCGCGGCGTCGGCGGCCGGATCGACCACCAGCGGCAGGCCGGACTGGACGCGCAGGCCGTCGATCACGCGGATCAGGCTCTCTTCGTCCTTGGCGGCGACGTTCTGCACCGGCGTGTTGCGCAGGAGATCGCGCAGCGCGCGCTCCGACTCGCTGACCTTCTGCGAGAGGTCGATGCCGCGACGGCGCGAACGCAGGTCGGTGATCTCGCTCCAGCGCTCGGCCGAGGGGAGCGTCAACTCCGGCGTCCAGGGGATCTCGAGTTCCTTCATCGACTCGCGCCAGCGGCGGTACTGCTCGTTCTTCTTCTCGACGTAGCTCGCCTTGACGGCCTTGCGACCGGCGCGGAACGACGCTTCGCGGATGTCCTTCGCCTGTTCGTTGCGCGGATCCTTGTCGAGTGCTTGCTGCGCGAAGTCCTCGGCGTCTTCGTACTCGCCGGCCTGGAACGCGCCGATCGCGCGGTCGAGGATGCCGTTCACTTGCGCGGTCTTGCGGTCGCGCAGCGTGGCTTCTTTCTCGCGCAGGGCTTCCGTGGCCTTGCGGCGCGCGGCCTCTTCGCTGGCCTTCTCGGCGCTCAAGCGCTGATCCTTGACGGTCTGGAGCATCGACTTGGCTTCCGTGTCGAGGCCCTGCCAGTTGACCGAGTAGGGGGCGAAGCGCACCAGATTGTTCGCGATCTCCAGTTCGGTGATCGCGCCCTGGTAATCGTTGCGCGCGACGAGCACACGCGACTTCGCCAGCGCGTCTTGCACATCGGCCTTCATCTGCTGGACCTTCAGCGCGTACTGCTGCTCCATGTCCTGCGTGATGGTGCGCGCAGTGCCCGGGTCACCCCCGCGCATGCGGATCGATTCGGCGCGCAGGTCCTTGGCGCGCAGGTTCATGGGCTCGAGATCGAGCGCCGCAGCGGCTTCCAGTTCGGCCTCGGCGAACATCAAGTTCTTGAGGTAGGTCTCGGCGTTCTGGATGTGCTGCTGGATCAAGAAGGCCTTGCGCTGTTCAGCCAGCGAGAGCTTCTCGACATCCTGAGCGAGTTGCGAGCCGGGGCGGACGGTCCCGCCCGCGTCTTGCGGAGTGGCTTCGGCCGTGAGCGCGGCAGCAGAGGCCTTGGCCTCGGCGCTGTCCGCGCTCGCTTCGATCGCGTCGCCGTTCGAGCGGCAGGCCGCGAGGGCCAGGACGAGGACGAGGGGCAGGGCGTTCCCTGACGTCACGTAGCGGTGGTTCGACATCGTGAGTGATCTCTTCTCTTTGAAGGTGCGCTTTGCGTCAGGTGGGAATCAGAGTTTGCTCGTGGGACGCGTCGTCGGTCCGAGCTGAGCGGGCGTAGGTTCGTGTTCTTGCGGGATCACGATCTCGGCCTTCAGCAGGATCAAGAGCTTGCGGTTGGACACGTACTGGCCCTTGCGCTCGAAGAAGAACGAGACGATCGGGATCTTGTTCAGGATCGGGACGCCGGAGCGTTGGTCCTGCTTGTCGGACACGCGCAGGCCGCCGAGCATCACCGTGCCGCCGTCGGGCATCGGGATCGAGGTGCGCACGCGCTGGATCTCGACTTCGGGCAGCTGGATCGTGACCGAGTTCTGCGAACCTAGCGTCGTGACGACCTCGCGGATCGGCCGGCGCAGGTTGGCGATCGTCGGGCGCAGTTCGAGCGTGATGAAGCGGCGATCGGCCGAGACGACCGGGCGCACGTCGAGCACGACACCGTCCTGGACGACGTTCACGATCGGGTTCGCGATCGAGGCCGCCTGCGCGATTTCGACGTCGAAATCCTGCACGTAGGCGACCTGGTTCAGGACCGACAGGTTGCCGCGCGCGGTGTTGTGCACCGTGATGCGCGGGCTGGTCACCAGTTCCACGCGCTCGGACTTCGAGACCGCGCGCAAGATCAGCTGGAGCTGCAGGTCGTTCAGGTAGGTCCATTGGAACGAGAGGCCGCCCGAGTTCTGGACCACGTTCGAGTCGCCCAACGACGAGTCGTAGAGCTGCTCGACGCGCGCGCGCAGGTTGTCCTTGCCGCCGCGGTCGTAGAAGGCACCGAGGTCGGTGTTCTGGCCGATCTCGTTGCCGAGGTCCTGCTGCGTCGAGGCGTCACCGAAGTCGTTGAAGAACGCGTTCGTGCCGAGGCCCGGTTGACCGAGGCCGCGGAAATCGACGCCGATGTCTTCCAGGAAGTTGTCCTCGACTTTGAGGAAGCGCGCCTGGATGTCGACCATGATCCCGGTCGCTTCGCGCAAATCGTCGAGCAGTTTGAGGATCTGCTCGTGCACTTCCGGCGTCTGGTGCACGACCATCGTGCCGTTGGTGATGCGCAGCGAGTTCTGCGGGTCGTCGGCCCACGACTGCGGGGCGACGTTGTTGCGGATCAGATTGTCGAGTCCCGAGTCGGTGATGACGTTCGATTCGCGCTCCGCGAGGTCTTCGTCCGCGAGTTGCACGCCGCCCGAGGGCGCCACGTTCATCTCGCGACCAGGGAAATCGGGGATCGGGTGGATCAAGTCGCGCACTTCGTAGTTGCGCAGGACTTGTCCGCCCTTCGTCTCATCCTTCGTGACGAACTTGACGACGCCGTCTTCGATCTTCCAGAACAGGTTCTCCTTGGTCTCGGAGATGAGGTCGAGCACGTTGCGCACGCTGCGCTCGTTCAAGTCGAGCTTGACCGTGCGCTGTTCGTCGTCGAGGTCGCTCTTGACCTTCGGGCTGAGCATGAAGTTCAGGCCCGTGATCTGCTGCAGGAAGGTGGCGATCTCGTCCAGCGACGAACCGTTGCCGTCCGTGCCGACGAACTTCGGCGTGAACTGCACGGAATCGAGGCGGTCGAGCACCATCTGCTTCTCGGCCGACGTGCCGTGGTCGAGCGCGGCGAATTCCTGCGGCTTGCGCTGACTGACTTCCTTCCAACGCTTGGGATTGAAGTCGATCGTGGTCGTCTGGATGACGTTGGAGGTTTCGAGTTCCTCCATCGTGCGGATCCACTGCTCGCGGTAGTTGCGACGGTTCTCGCTGTCGGCCTTCGAGTGACGCGCGTCGCGCGCGATGCCGCGCAATTCGGTCGCGGCCTTGTTGCCCGGATCCTCGAGCAGGATCTGCGCGCACAACTGCTCGCACTTGGTGTAGTTCTCGCTCAGGAACGCGCCGTTGGCGTCGGAGTAGAGCGTGCGCAGCTTGTTCTCGCGGTACTGCGCTTCTTCGCGCGCCTTGCGGTCGCGCGCTTCCGCGGCGGCGGCCATCGCGCGTTGCTCTCCGGAAGCGCGGGCCTCGTCGGCCATGCGCAGCGCCATCTCGAGTTCGCCCGCGGCGACCTTCTGGTCGAGCGAGTCGGTCGCGATCAGCGGGTTGTAGCGCAGGATCATCTCGGCCTGGCGGAACTGCTCGATCGCGCGGTCGTAGTCGCCCGAGGCGAGCGCACTCTTGCCGCGCTGACGGGCGTCTTCGGCGGCCATGCGCGCCTGCGAGCGGCGCACCATCGCCTGCTCGGTCGCGTCCACGAGGAACGACGACGCACCGGCGTACTTGTCGCCCATGAGCGCCTGGACCTTGCGCATCTTGTCGCGCGCGACCGTGCTGGTCGGGTCGATGTCCAGGGCGGCCGAGTACGCCGTCAGGGCGCCGGCCAGGTCGGCTTGATCCAAGAGGCGGTCGCCCTCCTGGATCGAGGCCTGCGACAGGAACGCACCCTGCTGGCGCAAGAGTTCGAGGCGCGCGGCGTCGCCGCTCAGGCTGCCCGGGTCTTGCGGTGCCATGGGACTCGCGGCTTCGACTACCGCGGAATCCTGGGGCGCCTCGAGCGGGTCCTGACGCGCTTCGAGCGGACCGGCGAGCGTCGTCGCGGCCTTGCCTTCGCGCGTCGGTTCGCTCGCGGGGTCGTGGGCGGTCTTGCAGGCGCTGGGAAGGGCCGCGAGGAGCGGCACAAGGATCAACCTCAACTGCATGGGATCACAGACCTTCCTGATGGTCGCGCGCGGGGGCGCGGAAGAAGCTAGAGACAAACGAGGTGTTCGAGCACGCGCTTCCGAAACACGGCACTCGCGCCGCGCCGGAATTCGCTGAACAGAACACGATCGCGCGCGTGCGCGACCCAGAGGGGGGATTGGAGATCAACGGTGGGCAGGGGGGGGACGATCGATGAGCAGGCTTCGGGGCCGGACCCCGAGGAAGCTGTCCTCATCGCGAGAAACCAGGCCGATTCGATTCAGAAGAGTTGGTACCGGAAGCCTCCGCAAAGTGGCGTCGCGCGGTCGTCGGAGGCACCCGCGCGGAGTGCGTCCCGAGCGTTGGTTCCCACGCGTGGAACAGAGCGGAACTTCCTGATGTGGGCCCGGTTGGGGGCAGAGCGGTCCGGGAGGATAGCGAGCACTCCGAAGTGGGTCAACGCTTCGAAACGTTCGCTGAACAAGCCGGAACTCTTCCACGAGTCGCAGGAGCGGGACGCGGAAGAGCAGGGGCCGACTACCGCGGGCGGCTCTCCCGGTTACCTGCTTCCTACCGCACTCTCTGCGTGTTGAGCCGCACACCCGCGCACTCGACCCGCTCTTGGGAAGGACACTGGCTCCTCTCGCTGGTCTCGCGCGGATCGACCCCTCCGCACCGGCCCAGGAACAGGCTGCATCGGATCGGGTACCTGTGCGCAAACGCCAGGAACGCGGCTTCGGTAGCCACGACCAGCGGAGACAGCCACTACCCCTTGGAATCTCAGTCCACATACGGGGCGTGATTCCCGGATGGGTAGGGGAACGAGGCGAACAGCCTGCCTACGGAGCCCGCGGCCGCAGCTTTGGAGGTGAGGCGAAGCGTTGCGGCGCCGCACGCGAGACGCCGGTTCTCGCGATGCAAGTTCCTACATATTCAGCTTTGTGCAGCGAATCTTCGACGTCTAGGAGTTCGCCTTGGGGTCGATTCCCAGCACTCCCATCGCCAGCTGGATGTCCTTCCAGCACTCTTTCTTCTCTCCGGGACTGCGCAACAGGTAGGAGGGATGGAAGGTCGGCACGACCTTGCGCCCCCCGATCTCGTGCACCTGCTGGCGCATCGCGCCCATCGGCGCATCGACCTTCAGGACGTGCATCGCCGCGTGCCGCCCGAGCGGGATCAGGACCTTGGGATCGATCAATTCGATCTGGCGGTCGAGCCAGGGCGTGCAGGTCGTCTTTTCGGCCGGCGTGGGCGGGCGGTTCTCGGGCGGGCGGCATTTGAGCACGTTGGCGATCGCCACTTCCTGGCGTGGGATGCCCATGCCCTTGGTGATGATGTCGGTCAAGAGCTGCCCGGAGCGGCCGACGAAGGGCACGCCGCTCTTGTCTTCCTCCGCGCCCGGGGCTTCCCCGATGAACATCACGCCGCGTTCGGCGCGCCCGTCCATGAAGACCGTCTGGGTGCGCGTCTCGCACAGCGAGCAGGCTTCACAGGCGGCGACGCGCGCGCGCAACTCGGTCAGATCGCGCGCGGCGGCGGCCTGCTCGGCCACGTCGCGCGCGCTGCGGGCGGGGGCCGGGCCGGTGCTGTTGGACGCGCTTCGGCCTTGAGCCGCGGCGGACGGAGTTGCGCCGTGCGCGGGGCCCGTCGACTCGGTCTGCCGTGCGCGCGGTTTTTCGGGCGGCGTCGCCTGGGGGAGCGCGCGCGGAGGCACCGGCTTGGACTCGATCTGGGGTGTCGCGGGCCGCGCCGGCTTGGAGGGACCTCGGCGACCGAGGGCCTGTCCGCGGCGCGCGGCGCGCGACAATCCGTGAGCCAGGCGCTCGAATTCGCCCTCGGGATCGCGTGCTTCCTCGTTCCCGTCCGGTCGTTTGTCCTGGCGGTCCATGGCGGCGATCGTAACGCCGCAGGCGCGCGTTCACCATGCGGCACGGTTGCTCGAAAGGCGCGCTCCGTGTCTCATGCACGCGTGCAGAACTCCCGACGATCCGCGCCGGCTCTCGCGAGCGCAGCCCTGCTCTTCGCGGCGGCCTGCGGCCCGTCCACGGAATCCGTGATCACCGCCCAGGATCCCGGAGCACAGCCAAAGGTCAGCGTGGCCGCGCGCGTGCACGCGCACTCGCCCCGGCTCGACCGCTTGCGCGCCGCGCTCGACCGCGGCGCGCTCGACGAAGCCCAGGAGTACAGCGACGCCGCGGAAAACGCCGGAGCGGAAGCGCCGCTCCTGCGCGCGCGACTCCTGGCGTTGACTCCGGCGGGCACGTTGGAAGCGCTGCGCCTCCTCGAAAACGCGCGCACGCAGTCGCCCCTGGACCCCGATGTCTACGCCACCGCGGCCGAGATCTACGCGGGCACGGGTGCGTTCGACACCGCCTGGAGCGAGATCGAGCGCGGCGTCAAGGCCTGCGGCGAGGCCGCGGAATTTTCGCGGGCGCGCGGCATCGTGTGGATCGCGCGCGAGAACGGCGCGCGCCGGGGACTCGAACATCTAGAGAAGGCGCGCGCGATCGATCCCGATCTGCCCTTCACCGACCGCGCATTGGCCCAGGCGCACCTCTTGGTCGCGAAGCTCGAGATGCAGGCGCAGAAAAAGAAGCGGGCGCTCGAACACGCGCGCTTGTCCTTGAACTTCGATCCCACCGATGTCGACGCGCGCCGGTTGCTCGCGGACCTGTACGCGGAAGCGCTGGATTTCACCGCTGCGATCGCGCTGATCGAAGGCCTGGTCCAAGAGGGCCGGCCCTTGCGCGGCGAACTGGCGGCGCTGCACAAGAAGGCCGGTGTCGCGGCGCTGCTCGAGCGCGACCGCGCGCGCGCGCTCGAACATTTCGTCGCGGCGCGCGAGAACGGCATGAACGCGACCGACCTCGCGAGCGGCACGCACGTGCTCGAAGACGAATCGCGCGCGCGCACGCAACTCGGGCTGCAAGCCTACGAAGAGGGCCGCTACGCCGCGGCGGAAGAGAACTTCCGCGCCGCCGTGCGCTTCGATCCCGAATCGCTCGCGCCGCGCAACCACCTCGCCGTCGTGTATTACCGCGCGCAGCAGTACCTGCCGGCGGCGGAACTGTGGCGCGGCGTGCTGTCGGATGCGGAAAAAAGCGGCGTCGAATTGCCGGATCCGGTGCACCTGAACCTGGCGTCGGCATTGAAGGCCGCCGGGGAGCAGGGCGAGGCGCGCGCGGTCGTGGACGAGT
This sequence comes from Planctomycetota bacterium, assembly GCA_016795245.1. Lineage (GTDB taxonomy): Bacteria > Planctomycetota > UBA1135 > UBA1135 > JAEUIA01. Next base: position 44,173 of record JAEUIA010000097.1, read on the forward strand.
ACCTGAAGCTCCATCCGACGGGCGTGTGGCGCGACCAGACGACGCGCTTCGCGGAATCCTTGGAAACGCCGCGTTGAACGGCGGATCGCCGCGTCATACCTTCCGGGTCACCCATGGCGAAGCGCCGACCCAGCCTGCTCAACGCGTTCAAAGCGGCCGACATCGATCGGCCCGAGAACAAACCCGTGCCCGCGCCCGCACCGCTGCGGCCGCCGCCGAAGCGCGTGGAAGTGCGCGCCGACGAAGCGATCCCGGTGCGCCCGGCCGCACCGCTCCCGCCGCAGCGCCCGCCGCCGCGCCGGGCCGGTACGCACGCCGATCCGCCTGCGCCGCTCCCGCCTCTTTCGCGCGGGCGCCTGCTCATGCTGTCGGTCGTGGGTGCGGCGATCTTGTTGACCGTGATCCTGGTGCTCAAGTTCACGAACACCTCGGAGAACGTCTCGGCCGCCGATCCGTCCGCGGCGCGGCAGCCGGAGGAGCGCGCCTCGCGCTCGGAAACGGCACCTGCGCGCCCGGTGGAAGCTGCCCCCTCGACGGCCGCGACGCACCCGGCGCTGGACATGACCGTCGGGCACACGGACGACGACCGGGCCTTCCTGGACCCGAAAAATCGCTTCACGGTGCGCCTCGCCCAGTACGCGAACGACGCCAACGGGGTGCGCCTCGCGCGCGAGGCCTACAAATACCTGCGCGGCGAGGGCGTGCCGATCGTGCAGCCGATCCAGAGCGGGAATGGCGACCACATCTACCTGTGCGCCGACGCCCGGGCCAAGAAGGACGATCTGGTGGGATTGTGCGAGTACATCAAGCGCTTGCGCGGGCCGGGCGGCCAGAAGACGCCCTTCCACGACGCCTACATCGACAACATCGAGCACCTGTTGAAGCGCTGAGGCACTTCTGCGGTAGCCGCGGGTTGCCTCTGGCCCGGTGCCGGCGCGCCTGCTAGGATTTTCGGCCCTATGTCCATCCACTCCAGCCTCCGCGGCGTCGACACCCTCAAGGGTGAGCGCAGCGTGTTCACGCGCACCGAGCGCATCGCCATCCTGAAGAAGGCCGGCAAGTTCAACGACGAGACCGCCAGCGTCTACGGGCTGCAGAAGGTCCGCACGCGCTACAAGGTCGCCGGCGCGAAGAAGGCGCCGAAGGCCGAAGCCGCCGCGGCTGCGGGCGCCGCCGCCAAGCCCGGTGCTGCTGCACCGGCCGCTGCCGCCGCCGCCAAGAAGCCGGCTGCGAAGAAGTAGTCGTCGTCGCCGCGCGCGTCTCGGCGTGCGGCGTGCGCCGTGCGTCGGCACGAGCGACGGATCGGCCGACGGATCGGCCGACGGATCGGTCGGCCAGGCCGTGCAGCGGCGTTCCAGAGCGCTCGCGCACACGCCTTCTTCGAGATTCGATTGCTTCCCGCGCTGCGTTCGTCGTCACACTCTCTGTCCGTGACCACGCCTACGACCTCCGCCCCGCTGCTCGAGGTCTTCGCCTCCATCCAAGGTGAAGGCCGCTTCGTCGGCGAAGCGCAGACCTTCCTGCGCCTGCGCGGTTGCCCGCTGCGCTGTCGCTGGTGCGACACACCGAACTCGTGGCGCCTGTCCGCGAACGATCGCGCGCGCATCGCGCTCTCCGACGCGCCGCCGCGGCGCGATCCGAGCTGGGTGACTCCGTTTCAAGCCGCGTGCCTGATCGCCGAGGTCGAGCCGGGCGCGCCGCGCACGGTCAGCGTGACCGGCGGCGAACCGCTGCTGTGGCCGGAATTCGTGCGCGCGCTGAAGGCGATGATCGCGCCGCGCCGCTTGCATCTGGAAACCGGCGGCGGACATCCGCGCACACTGGCTTCCGTGATCGATCGCTGCGACCACGTGAGTTTGGATCTCAAGCTCGATTCCGACCTGGATGCGCCGGTCGAACTCGAACTGCCCGCCGGGTTCGATGCGCCCGGGATCACGGACGAGCGCGCGCCGCGGAGCGCCGAGGAATGGAAGCGCGCGCGCGAACAGTGTCTGGCGCTCGTGAGCGGTCGCGATGCGTGCGGCAAGGTCGTGGTGTCGGGCGGGCGCTCGCTCCAGGATTTCGTGCCGCTGTTCGACGAGGTCGAGGCCTGCGCGCCGGAATTGCCGCTCTACCTGCAGCCCGTGACGCCGCGCAACGGTGTGAAGGCGCCGACTGCGACCGAGATCGAAGCGGTCATGGAAGCGGCGCGCGACCGCGATCTGAACGTGCGCGTCGTGCCGCAGATGCACCGGGCCATGGGCATCCCTTGATCAGGCCCATGACCTGAAAGTGTCGTGGCGCTCGGCTCGAGTGCGGCGGGGCGTGGGTGAGCTTCGGATCGTGCACGCGCGCGGCACAGCGCACGGAGGCGCAAGCGTGAGCGCACGCTGGCGATGCGCCGCAGCCGGGCGTCCCTGGGCGCGCGTCAGGGAGCCAGACCGGAGCGCACGCGACACGCGCGGACGACGACCGGCGGTTGCATGCCGGTCGGCCGCAGCATGATTTCGCACATCCCGCCCAGCGCGGGGATCGAGATGTCGCGCGTGTCGCGACGCGAGCTCGCGGGCAGCATCGCGCGTTGATTGCGCTTGAACCCTTCGTCGCCCGCGCGGCGCCACATGATGTCGAGTGAGCCCGTCGCGTCGGACTCGAATTCGATCTGCACGCGTACTTCGCCTTGCGCAGGCATGGGGAACGGCCCGCACACGAGACCGTCCTTCGCAGAAGTGCGCTGCAACCGATAGCCCCCGTCCGCGGTGCGCGTGAGGTCCAGACCGTCGACCGGACGAGCCTTCTCCGGCGTGGCGGCCAGATCGAACAGCACGTGCGGAAGCGCGTCGAACACACCGCTGTCGACTGCGAGCGGAGGCTCCGGCACAGCCGTGGGACTCGGGACGTGGTTGCGCAGGTAGCGTTCGACGAACATCTCGACCACGATGCGCGTGTTCCTGCCGTCGATGCGCTGTCGGTCGTAGAGCCCTTCGCTCATGTCGAGCGTCTCGAAGCTCTGTGCGAGCGTCGCGGCGATGAACGGACCGAAGGAGTCGTGAAACACGATCGTGTGGGGGAGGAGATTGGGATCGAGTCCGCGCGTGCGCACCCAGGTCGGCGCCCTGATCGTCTGCTCCAAGAGCTGGATGCGGTTCGGTTCGCGCCGCACCAGCGAATCGCCCGGCTGGACCAGCAGTCCCATCAGGTACAGGTTGCTCGCCAAGGAGTCGGCGCCGACTTCGTAGCGCTGGATCTCGAAGGCCTCGAACGGCAGCGGGCCGGCGTACGAAGTGCCCTCCGCGAGCCGACCCACGAGCGCGTTGTAGGCCGTGTACACGCCGCGGCTCGTCCAGTGGGTTCCGTGCGGTGTGTACAAGGGATCCATCGGCCCGGTGTCGTGCTGCTTGGCGGCGAGAAACGCCGGGCGCATGTCGAGCACGTTCACGTCGGAATGCGCGCTCATCCACGCCACGAACTGGTCCATCCGCGTCGGACCGTTCCGCGGAATCGATGCGGGCAGGTGCTCGGGGTAGATCGATTCCTTGTTGGGCACGAGCGCGAACAGGTACCGCCGCCCGCCGGCTGCATGCATCGCGGCGCGCGCTTCGAGTTCGCCTTGCCAGGCCATGAGTTGCGCCTCGGTGAACGGCAGCGCGCCGCTGACGACTTCCATCGAGTAGTCGCCGGCGTAGTAGATCCAGCCGTGTTCGCCCACCACCTGTGACCTGGTCGGCGCGAGCTTCAGACCGAAGTACTTCTGGATGCTGTTCAGGCGCAAGATCTTGTCGCGCAACCCAAACGTGTCGTTGAAGTGGGACTCGTACCTGGCCGGGTACTTGTAGAGCGCCTCGGGATCGGGCTTGAGTGTGGGCTTCGGCGTCGGCGCGCGAAATTCCGGTGCCGTGTCGCGCTCCACATCGGCGCGCACGAACAGGTCGAAAGTCGGCGCGAGCAGGGCGGCCGCGAAAAGCACGATCAGCGCTGCGTTGGAGATGTTGCGCGGGCTCATCGCTAGAACCGGAAATAGATGAACGGGTTGTAGGCGCCCGAAGCGAGGCCCATCGCCGCTTGCAGGAAGATGAACGCGAGCGCGACGATCCCCGCCATTTCGAACGCGAACGCCAGTCCGGTCCGGCCCTTCTCCGCGAGGCGTTGCACCCAGTCACCCACGCGCGGCAACCACGGCGTCGCACCGACGACGCCGGCCGCGACGGCGATCCAGGTCAGAATGTTGGCGAAGCTCGCCATGGGATGCAGCGCGCCCGCAGACACCCACGCGTCGTCGATCGGAGGGTGCGGCAGGTGCACGAGCTTCTCGCCCCCGAGTCCGAACAGGGTCTGCAGGAAGCCCAACGCGTGATTCAGATCGACCGCGCGGAAGAACACCCAACCGACCATCACGACCAACAACACGTACACGTGCCGCAGCCACGCGCCGCGCCGCCCCAGCCAATCGCCGAGCCCGAGGCGTTCGAACACCAGGAACATCCCGTGGTAGAAGCCCCAGACGAGGAACGTGAAATTCGCACCGTGCCACAGACCGCACAAGAAGAACACGAGCACGAGGTTCACGTACGTGCGCGACTTCGAGACGCGATTTCCGCCGAGCGGGATGTAGAGGTAGTCGCGGAACCAGGTCGAGAGCGAGATGTGCCAGCGGCGCCAGAATTCCGTGATCGAGCGCGAGATGTAGGGGTAGTTGAAGTTCTCGAGGAACTTGAACCCGAACATGTGACCCAGTCCGATCGCCATGTCGGAGTAGCCCGAGAAATCGAAGTAGATCTGCAGCGTGTAGCAGACGATGCCCAGCCACGCGACGTCCATCGGCAATTCGTTCACGGGCAGCGCGAACACCTTGTCGCAGGCTTCCGCGCACACGTTCGCGATCAGCATCTTCTTGCCTAGTCCGATCACGAAGCGCCGGATGCCGTAGGCGAAACCCGTGAGGGTGACGGTGCGCTCCACGATCTGCTCGGCGACGTCGCGGTAGCGCACGATCGGCCCGGCGATGAGCTGGGGGAAGAGACCCACGTAGAGCCCGATGTCGAGCGGATTCTTGTTCACCGCGCCGTCGCGCCGGTACACGTCGATCACGTAGGAAAACGCCTGAAACGTGAAGAACGAGATCCCGATCGGCAGGCGGATCGATTCGTCCTCGTTCAGGAGCACCGCGCGCAGCGGTGAATCCGTTGCGAGGTGACTGCCCAGCGCGGGCAACGTCGCATCGACGATTCCGAGCGCGTTGAGCAGCGCTCCGCTCGTGTGCCAGATCCAGTCCGCGTACTTGAACGCGATCAACAGGCCCAGGTTGAACACCATCGCCACGACGAGCACGCCGCGACCACGGCCGCGTGCTCGCGCTCGATCGACCCACAGCCCGAAGAAGTAGTTGGCGGTGATCGAAGCGATCATCACCAGCGACATCACCGGCTCGCCCCAGGCGTAAAACACCAGGCTGGCGAGGAGCAACAGCCCGTTCCTGAGGCGCGGGTGCACCACCAGGTACAAGGCCAGCACCAACGGCAGGAACAGGAAAACGAAGAGCGCGGAACTGAACAGCATGCGGGGGGGGAGTGGACCGAGCGCGAGAAGTCTATCCCGTGATCGGCCGCGCCGATGCCTGGGAATCTTCGTGCGGGAAGAACGGCAGCGTCGCCAGCCCGACGACACCCAGCGTGCACACCACCCAGAAGAAGCGGCCGAAGCCCAGCCACTCCACCATGTCGCCGCTGTAACGACCCGCGAGCCAGGCCGACAAGGCCATGATCCCTGTCGAGATCGCGTAGTGCGTGGTCGAGAAGCGCGTGCCGCGCGAGAGGGCGAGGAGCGCCGCCATGTAGGCCGAGAATCCCAGCCCGTAGCCGAATTGCTCGACGCCGATGACCGCGGTGATCGCGGAGCGTTCGAAGTGCGCGGTCGCGGCCCAGGCGTACAGGAGGTTCGGGACGTGCAGCGCGAGTGCGCAGGGGAGCAGAGCGCGCTTCAACCCGACGCGCGCGATCCACATGCCGCCCAGGATGCCGCCCGCGACGAGCGCGACCACGCCCACCGTGCCGTAGATGAAGGCGACGTCGAGTTCGTTCAAGCCCACGCCGTCCTTCGCGCGCTCCGTGAGCAGGAAGGGCGCCAGCATCGGCGTGAGCAGCGATTCGCCCAGCCTGAACAGCAGGATGAACGCGATGCCTCCGACGATGCCGGGGCGTGCGAAATACGCCTGCAACGACTCGACGAAGTCGTTCCACCCGATCCCCGAGCGGCGCGTCGGCGCGTCGTTCGACGGACGCGGCAGAGCGGCGAAATGCCAGACGGTCGAGAGTGCGTAGACGAGAGCGCACGCACCGAAGGCGAGGCTCCACGCGTGCGCGGTGTTGCCATCGTCGCCCGCTTTCAACCAACCGGCGATGCCGATCGCGCCGCCCATCACGGCGATGCGCCCGATGCGGAAAGCCGCGCTGCGCGCGCCGACGAAGAACTCCTGGTCGTGCTTCGTGAGCGCCAGGATGTAGAAACCGTCGGTCGCGATGTCGTTCGAGGCGCCGGCGACCGCGATCATGAGACACGCGAGCGCGACGTGCGTGACCGGATCGGGGCCTTGGATCGCCCAAGCCAGCGCTGCGATCGCGAGGCTGGTCGCGACGGCCGAGAGGATCAGCCAACCGCGCTTCGTCCCGAACAGATCGATCAGCGGACTCCACAGCGGCTTGAGCATCCACGGGAGCGTGAGATCGCTCGCGTAACGGCCGATGTCGGCGACGGGCACGCCCAGGATCTTGAAGTAGGTCGTCGTCGCTGCCTGCACGACGAAGTAGGCGAGACCCTGGTTCGTGTACAGCGTCGGCACGAAACTCCACGGGGACTTCGTCGGCGGACTTTCGTGGGCGCTCATCGGGCGGCGGAACGATACCTGCTGCGGAGCGTGTTGCAGTGAGTGTGAATCGGAAAGTGGACGGGATGAACCACGCTGGTGCGGTTGATCTCAGCGATCTCACGCGAGGTCTGACCGTACCGAGCCAGGCTCGTGTGGTGCATCTTCACCGGCGTAGACCCGCGCGCCGGCGCGCGGGTCTATGCCGGTGAAGATGCACCACACGAGCCTGGCTCGGTACGGTCAGACCGACCACCAGCGCGCGCATCGCCGACCACGTTTCCGCCAGGGGATGAGGAGCGCTGGGGGCGCATTCGATGTCGGAGTGCCGAGAGACCCACCGCAGAGAGGCGCAAGCGGTGTTCTTTGCCGCGCGCGCGTCCGCCCTGTACCGTGTTCGGCCCTTTCCCCGCCGATGAAGCCCTCAGCCACCCTACGTCTGCCGCGTGTCGCCATCGTCGGGCGGCCCAATGTAGGCAAGTCCACGCTCGCGAACCGCATGTGCGGATCGCGCGTCGCCATCGTCGAGCCCACCGCCGGCGTGACGCGCGATCGCATCGCCATCGTCACACGCCTCGACACGGAGCAGGGCTCGCGCTGGTTCGAAGTCGTGGACACGGGCGGTATCGGCATCGTCGATCGCGACGATCTCGGCCCGCTCGTCGAACAACAGATCCAGGCCGCCATCTCGAGCGCGCGCGTCATCCTGTGGGTGGTCGACGTGCGCGACGGCATCACGGCCCTCGATCTGGAGGTCGCGCGCCGCCTGCGCGGCCAGAAAATCCCCGTGATCCTGGTGGCCAACAAGGCCGAAGGCGCGCGCTTCCAGTGGGATGTCAGCGAATTCCACAAGCTCGGTTTCCACGACGGTCCGTACGCGATCAGCGCGCAGAACGGCGAAGGTCTGGACCCCTTGTACGAGCGCATCGTCGAGCTGATCCCCGACGCCCCCGAGAGCGAAGAAGCTCCGGTCGAAGCGCCGGTGATGAAACTCGCCGTCGTGGGCCAGCGCAACGCGGGCAAGTCGACCCTGATCAACGCCTTCGCCGAAGAAGAGCGCATGATCGTGTCCGAAGTCCCGGGCACGACGCGCGATTCGGTCGACGTCGTGTTCGACCGCGGCGACAAGACCTTCGTCGCGATCGACACCGCCGGCATCCGCAAGAAAAAGAGCCACGAAGACGCGATCGATTTCTACTCCGACGCGCGTTCGCACAAAGCGATCCGGCGCGCGGACGTCGTCATCCTGCTCTTCGACGTCACCAAGAAGCTCTCCGGGATCGACAAGCAACTCGCGCGCTACGTCGTCGACCACCACAAGCCCGTAATCCTGGGCGCGAACAAATGGGATCTCGTGAAGGACCTCACGCCCGAGGATTTCCGCGCCTACATCGACGACAACCTGCCGGCGTTGGAGTTCGCGCCGATCAGTTTCCTCTCCGCCAAGGAGAAAAAAGGCGTCGACGGCACGCTCAGGCTCGCATCGGACCTGTTCGAGCAGTCCAAGACGCGTGTCTCGACGGCCGAATTGAACCGCGTACTGACGAAAGCGCTCGAATCGCGCAGCCCGAGCGCCGGAGGCCACGCCGTGCGCGTGCGCTACGCGACGCAGGCCGAGACCTCACCGCCGACCTTCGTCTTGTTCGTGAACGACAAGAAGCATTTCAACAAGGACTATATCCGCTACCTCCAGAATCGCCTGCGCGAAGATCTGCCGTTCAAGGAGATCCCGGTGCGCATCGTGCTGCGCGACAAGGACAGCCGCGAAGAGGAATCATCATGAACTGGAATGCGACCCTGCTCGCCTGCCTGCTCGCCGTGTGCGCGGCCTTTTCGGCGGCGTGCCAAAGCCGCCCGCCCGCCCAATGGGTAGACGCGACGGTCGAAGCGCCGTCCGATCACTTGCTGTGGGAAGTCACGCTGTTGAGCCTGCAGAAGACCGGCTTTCCTCTCGGTACCGGCCTCGATCGCGCGCAGCTCCTCGCGGTGTCGGGCTGGAACGCGCAACTCGCGCCGTTCCGCAGCGACGGATTCCGTGAGCGCGCGCACATCGAGTACAAGCCCCTGGGCGAGCGCAAGTACGGTCTCAAAGTGCGCGTCGAGCGCGAGATCAACCAGGACATCTCGCACCCGCTCGATCTCTCCTACGCGCAGTGGGAACCCGACCGCGACAACGTGACGCGCGCGCAGATCCTGCTCGGCTACATCAAGGCCACGCTCGGGCCGCGCCTCGAATTGAACGACCCGAAATAGGCGCGTCGATTGCCGGGAGGGGCGGAAGACTTTTCCGGTTCGCGCTGGCGCTTTGAGGCCGATCCGGCTTGTGGCCGACAAGGAATCCGGCGAGCCCGATTGCGCGGGCGACCGCGACGGCCATGTCGGAATCCGAATTCAGCGGCGCATGAAGGCTGCGCTCCACGTGCCCCGCATCCGCTGGCGACGACCGCCGAGCGCAGCCGTGCGGTTGTCCGCGCTGATCGTGGGCAGCGGATCCGGTGAACGCGCCGCGGCCTGCATCGCTTCCCTCGAGCGTGAATGGCTCGCCGAGCATCGGCGCGCCTGCGACCTCGAAATCCTGTTGGCCGCGGATACCGAGGACGGGATCGAGCGCGCCTGGAGCGCCTCCTCGGGTTCGGCACGCGACATCGTCGCCGTCGTGCGCGACGACGTCGTGTTCCTCGAAGGCTCGCTGCGACCGCTGATCGAACGTTTGCAGGGCGATCCCGACTGCGGAGCCGTCGCACCGCGTGTGTTCGTCGACGACGCCCAGCAACTGCAATCGCTGCCGCGCGCCTGGCCTTCCGCTTGCGGCCGACTCGTGCGCGCAGCCGCCGAGCGTTTCGCGCTGGTCGGGCGCTGGTACGCGCGCCGCCGCTTCATCCATTCACTCGCATGGTGGACCACCGAACACGCGCTCGCCAGCGATGCCTTGCCCGAGGCGTGTCTGTTTCAACGTCGCAAGGCCATCGAACGCGCAGCCGGCCTGCGCGATCCGCGTGTGCGCGGCGATCTGGAGCGCCTCGACTTCTGCAGGCGCGTCGCGCGTTCGGGCTACAAGCTCGTGTTCGAGCCGCGCTCGCGCGTCGTGCACAGCGCACGCACACAAGCGCACGCGGAGAAACTCCAGCGCTCGCGCTTCGAGCCCGCGCCGGCGGGGTTCCTCGAGCGCGTGGCCGAGCGCATCGCTTCGCGGCTGGAGCGCCGCCGCCGCATCCGCGCGCTCGAACGCGCCGTCGACCTGGGCCGGATCAGCACATCGCCGACCTTCGAACTGGGCCGGTCGCTGCGGTTCATCGTCGAAGTCACCGCCGATCCCAAGTGGCTCGAAGCGACCGGCATCGTGGGCGAAGGCCCGGTCTTCCAGTTCGCGGACTCCTCCTGGAACTGCCTGGGTCCGGGCTCACACTACGTGCGGGCGATCGACCGCGACTCCGGCCGCACGCTGGGCGCGTGGCGCTTCGTGAAACCGCGCACGACTGAGGTCGCAAACACGTCCGAAGCCACCGCACTCGCCCTCGCCGCCGCCTGATCGCACGCCTGCCCCTTTCAACGACCGTCCCCGTTTCGGATCATGTTCGGCCCCGGTTCTCCGGACGATCCCCACCGAGTCCACTGCATTTGAATCAACCCCGGCCTTCATCTTCCGGCAGCACTCCGAGCACGGCGAACGGGCCCGTGATGTGCATCGCGGTCAGTTTCGACGACGCGGTGCGCGGCTGCGCGCGCGCGCTGACGCATCAAGCCCAGTGGGGCCGCCGCGGCGTCGTCGTCTTGCTCGCCGACGTAGCGGGCGATCGCGCGGCGCCGGCCGACGCGGAAGTGCGCGTCTTGGGTCTCGCTCCCGGTGCCGTCGGTGCGCATCCTGAACTCGTGTCGCGCTTGCGCGCGCTCATCGAGGAGTGCGCACCCGCGATCATCTACGCGCCGGCGCCCGGTGCCGCGGACCCCGATCGCCGCGCCGCGTGTCATGCCGTCGCGTCCGCGCTCGCGAGCGGACCGCGTCGCGACCTGGCGTGGTACGAGGGCGAGCGTTCGCACCGCACGCCGGTGACCGACAGTCGGGAAGCGCTCGCCGCTCTGTCGGCCGCGAAGAAGCCCATTACGGATGCGCTGGCCGCCACCGCCGTCGTCTCGACCTGGAACAAGCGCGACGACGTGCGCATCAATCTGGAATCCCTGCGCGCCCAGACCTTGCCGTTCGCGGAGATCGTCGTCGTCGACAACCACAGCAGCGACGGGACCGCGGAGATGATCAAGCGCGAGTTCCCTGAAGTACGCTTGATCGAGATGCCGCACGACAAGTTCGGCGCGTGCGAGACCTTCAACATCGGCTTCAAGGCCAGTCGCACGGCGCTGACAGCGATCCTCGACGACGACATCGTCATGCCGCCGAACTGGCTGGAAAAAGCCACGGCGCGCATCGAGCGCGAGCCCGCGACGACCGCGATCCTCTCGACCCAGGTTGTGGAACCGGGGATGCCGGAGGAATACAAGCATTCGAAGAGCGTGAACGAAGAGCGCTACATGTCGACTTTCCGCGGCTGCGCCTCGCTGGCGCGCTCGCGAGCCTTGCAGGAGGCCGGTTACTACGACGAACGGCTCTTCATCTACGGCAACGAACGCGACTTGACCTGCCGCTTGCTGAATCTCGGGTACCGCGTGCTGCAGTACCCGGGTTGCGGCGTGTTCCACCGCACACCCTTCGGCATCAAGATGGGGAAGCGCAGCCTGTACTACCACGCACGCAACGCGTGGCTCTCGATGCTCAAGTACGCGCCGCTCGCCGACCTCGCGCGCATGCCGTGGCTGGTCGTGAAGGTCGTGTTCCGCAGCGACAAGCGCGAAGCCGAAGGCGAAGTGCGCGACGCAGTCGGAACGATCGGCATCGGCAAGTCGCTGCGCGAGACCAAGGGTGCGTGGTGGGTCGTCACCAAGGCGGCGCTCAACGTGTTCGTGAACATTCCCTACTGCCTCAAGCATCGGCGCCCGGTGAAGTCACCCGACTTCGAATTGCCGATTCACTAGTGACCACCGTGCACGATGCTGGCCGTGTGAAGCCGGGGGCGGTTCCTGTTTCCGTGGTCGTGTGCAACTACAACGGGGCACGTTATCTGGCGGAGTGCCTGCAATCCGTGCGCGCGCTCGAAGGCTTCGTCGACGAGGTCATCGTCGTCGACAACGCTTCGACGGACGACAGCCGCGCGATCGCCGAACGCGAGGGCGCGCGCGTCCTGGCCATGGATCGCAACGACGGTCCGTGCCCCGCGCGCAACGCGGGCATGCGGGCGGCGCGCAATCGCTGGGTCCTGGCGCTCGACAACGACGCCGTGTGCACGCCTGACATGCTCACGCGCCTGTGCGCCGCCGTCGCGAGCGACGCCAACATCGTCATCGCGCAGCCGCGCAGCGTGTTCGAATCCGGGCGCGATCGCGTGCACTACGACGGCGGCTCCTTGCACTACGCCGGGCTGATCGGTTTGCGCAATTTCTACGTCCCGCTCGCCGAGGCGCGCGGCACGGGCGTCGTCAGCGTCGACTGTGCCGTCGCCGTGGCGCTGCTCGTCGATCGCGACGCGCTCTTGGAAGCAGGCGGCTACGACGAGACGATGTTCATCCTGTTCGAAGACCTGGACCTGTCTTTCCGCCTGCGCGCGTCCGGTCGGCGCATCGTGTCGGTCGAAGAGGCCATCGTGCTGCACAAAGGCGGCACGCCCGGCATCAGCTTTCGCGAAGGACCGGCCTACCCCGGTTCGCGCGTGTTCTTCCATTCGCGCAACCGCTGGACGTACATGGCGAAGTGCTTCCGTTGGCGCACGCTCGTCGTCGCGTCCCCGGGCCTCGCGCTGTACGAGCTGGCGTGGTTTGTGTTCGCTTGTCTAGCCGGAGCACCGCATCAGTGGCTGCGCGGCAAGTGGCACTTCGTCCGCCTGGGCGGTCACGTGCGCCGCGAACGCAAGCGCTTTCAGTCGCGCCGCACGGTCTCCGACCGCGAACTGCTCGTCGGCGGTCCGCTCACGATCACGCCGAGTCTCAAGAGCGGGGGCTTGAAGCGCACCTTCTTGCGCGCGCTCGACGGCGCGCTCTCTCTGTGGTGGGGAATCGTGCGCGGTCTCGCGGCCTGACCGGTTCGCTCACAGTTCGTCGGACCAGGCCTTCAGGAGCGCTACGTCCGCGGGCGAGAGTTTGGCCTCGGAGTGCAGCAGCACGTAGGCCTTGAGCGGCATCTCGCCGCTCTCGACTTCCTCGTACATCTCGATCGCCTTCGAATCGCGCTTGGCCTTGGGCATGTCGCCCCAGATCGAGAGATTCAGGTGCTTGCGACCGTCTTCGACATCGTGGGCGACGAGCCACGACACCGGCGCGATGTAGGAATACCAGGGCCAGTGCGTTTCGTTCGAATGGCAGTCGAAACATGCGCGCTTCAGGATGGCCTGGACCTCGGGCGGCGCCGCGATCGTCTGGCCCGGCGGAGGGTTGGTGCGGTCGACGGGGACGAATTGGATCGCGACGAGGACGACGGCGAGGACGATCGCCGTCCACTTGAGCACGCGTTTCATGGTGGCGTGAGGGTACGGCAGAAGCGCCGGACTTTCAGCCGGCGTGCGCGAAATCAGCGGCAGCAGCTTGAGCTCTGCATTGCTTGGGGATTCGACGCTCGGCAAACTCGTCCGCTCTGCAATACTGGCTGCGGCAAACTTGCCGGCGCGTGAAGATCCTCATCCTGACACACGGCTTTCCGCCGCATCACACGGCCGGAACCGAGAGTTACGCCGCGGACCTGGGCGTCGCCCTCGCCGAGCGCGGGCACGAGGTGCGTGTCTTCACGGCGCACAAGGACATCAGCGTGCCCAACTACCGCGTGACGCGGCGCGAGTGGCGCGGGCTCGTCGTGCACGAGATCCACAACAACCTGTTCCACCGTGAGTTCGAAGAGACCTACGCGAACACGCATGTGGAAGCGGCCTTCGAGGATGTGCTCGCCGAGTTCGAACCCGACGTGTTGCACGTGCAGCATCTGCTCTACTTGTCAGGCGGATGCATCGCCGCTGCCCGCGCGCGCGGCGCGGTCGTCGTCTTCACGTTGCACGATTTCTGGCTGGAGTGCCCGCGCTTCGGTCAGCGTGTGCACGCGGATGGCGGACTGTGCGACACGATCGATTTCAGGCGTTGCGGCACGTGCCTCCCGAGCTTCAAGTTCGGAAACACCGGACTCGTGCGCACGGTCGGCGGCATGATCGCCGGCATCAAGAGCGGCACCGGCATCGACCTCGGGCCGATGGCGCGCTCGGCCGCGAAGAACTGGCGCGGACAGGCGACGGGTGATTCGGCCGACGCCGTGGACGACGAGACCGCACAGCGTTTCGAAGCGCTCGCCCGCGAGCGCACGCAACACCTCCAGCGTGCAGTCGTGCCCGAGGTGGACCTGTTCCTCTCGCCCAGCCGCTTCCTGCGTGATCGATTCGTGCGCGAGTGGAACATTCCGCCCGCGCGCATCGAATACCTGCGATTCGGCATGGACGTACAAGCGCCGCCAAGGCGCGAGCGCGCGCTCGGCGGGCCGTTGCGCGTCGCGTTCCTGGGATCACTCGTGCCGCTCAAAGGGGCGCACATCTTGATCGAGGCGTGGAGCGGGCTGGCGGCGAGCGTGCGCGCGCGCGGTGAATTGAAGCTCTACGGTCCGGCGCGCCACCACCCCGAGTACCAGGACGCACTCGCGCGCGCGGCCGAAGCGTGCGGAGCGATCCTCGCCGGAAAGATCGAGCGCGACGAAGTACTGTCCACGCTGGCGGAGACCGATCTGCTGGTCGTGCCTTCGCTGTGGTTCGAAAACGCGCCGCTCGTGATCCTCGAAGCGCTCGCGGCGCGCACGCCGCTCCTGGTTTCGAATCTGGGCGGGATGGCGGAACTGGTCGAGAGCGGCGTGAGCGGTTTCCATTTCGAGATGGGCAACGCGCAAGCACTGGCAACAACGTTGCAAGCAGCCCTCGAGGGCCGCCTGGGGCTGGAGCGACTGTACGCGCACCCGCCGGAGATCCCGACCTTCAGAGCACACGTCGACGTGATCGAAGCGCACTACGCCACTGCGCGCGCGCGCGGCAGGATGGGCGCATGAGGATCCTCTTCGCGGTGCACGGCTATCCCGCCGACATCGAGGACGAGGCGGCACTGCTCGTGCAGATTTCAGCGCGTGCGCTCGCCGGAGCCGGCGCAGTCGTATGCGTCGCCGCCGGAACGAACGCCAACGACGGCGGCGAGGCGCGCAGCGCCGACCTCGTCCCGGCGAGCGACGCGCGCATCGAGGTCGTGCGCCTGTCGCGCTCCGATCTGCACCCCGAGCACTGGCAGAAGAGCCAGTCGGCTTCGATCCCCGAGCGCTTTCGGCGCCTCATCCGCGAATTCGAACCCGACGTCGTGCACGTCCACCATTGGCGGCGGCTCTCGCGCGACCTCGTCGCGTGCGCGGCGGCCGAACGCGTGCCCGCCGTCGTGAGCTTGCACGACCTGTGGAGTTCGTGCCTGCTCGCGACGCGCAAGAGACCGGCCGATGGATCCAATTGCGACGCCACCTTCGCGCCGATGCCGTGTCTCGCCTGCGCGGGGTCGGTCCCGCCGCGGACGCCGTTCATGCCCATCGATCAACTGTTTCTCTCCTTCGGTTCCCACCGCGCCGACCTCGAGCGCGAACTGAAGCTCGCGCGTGCGTTGCTGGCTTCGAGCGCGGAACAGGCCGAGCGCGCGGCGCATTTTCTCGCCGATGAAATGCCCGCCGTCCGTGCGGTCGCTCACGACAACCCGGCCGCTTTGCTCGCGACCTATGAGCGCGCGATCACAGCCGGTCCGCCCGCGGCGCCCCCCGACGTCGACGCCTGGTACGCGCCGCGCATGCGGGCCTTCGCCGAGGAGACCTGGGATCGTGGACTGACGGACACTCCGCGCAGCGAACTCGGTTACGAAACTCCGTCACGCGAATAGGCATCGCCATGCGAATCCTCCTGTGTTGCACGGCGGCTCTGTTCGCCGCTTGCGCCTCCTCGAATGGAAATTCACGCGCTCCCTCCGATGCGATCGTGCGCGCGCGCGACCTGCCCGAGCGTCACCGCGCCGTGCTCGAAGCGTGGCAAAAGGGCGAGCGTGCGTGGGAGGTCGAACGCGACGCGGTGCGCGCGGACCCCGAGCTCGCGCGCTTCGTGGTCGACAACCTGTTGATCGAGATGGTGCAAGCCTTCGATCGTTCGCGTATCTCGAAACCGGGCGAAAAGGCCGGCCCTTTCGAGCGCGCCCAGCGCGAACTGGTGCTGCTCGCGGAACACTCGACTCCGCTCTTGGCGCAATCTTTGGCCTTGAAAGACGGCGTCATCGGATTCCTCGCGGCCGACACGCTGACGAAGATCGGTGCGCGCGCCGTGCCCGATGTCGCCGCGTTGCTCGCGGACAAACACACCGAGGCGCGCCGGCGCGCTGCAGAGTTGCTCGGGCGATTGCCCAGCGCCCCGGAGGGCGAGCCGAGCGTGCTCGAGGCGCTCGCGGCGCGGCTGGAAAAAGACGAGGCGTGGATCGTGCGCGCTCAAGCCGCCCTGGCCTTGGGTGCGCGCGGCGCGCGGCAGGATCACAAGGGCTTTGCGCTGGCGCGTTTGTCGACTGCGCTAGCCGACGAGGACGCGACCGTGGCGGAGTCGGCGGCGAAGGCGCTCGGGGAATTGGGCGAAGTGCGCGCCGTGCCGCGCCTGATCGACGGCTTGAGTGCCGCCGTGACTGCGGGCCGACCCGGCGTCGTCGACGCGCTCAACAAGTCGCTGATGCGGCTCTCGGGCAGCGCCACGAAGAAGGACGTGGCGCAGTGGCGGGCGTGGTGGAAGGCTCACGACGCGCGGCAGTAGTGCACGCGTGTAGCGCGCGCAGACAAGAGTCGAGGCCACGCCCGGGGCGAACCCGAACCTGGCCTCGATACATTCAACTGCGGCAACGACCGTCAACAGGCGGTTACAGACCCAGTCTTGTCAGGGACCCCACTGAACCATGACACCGTTCGTGGTGTTGAAGTTCTGAAGAATCGCCGTGCAGAACGCCGGGAACGTGCGGTACCAGCCCTGGTAGTAGTACGAGCCGGGCGTGACTCCGCCGCTGACGCTGATCGGGAGATCACCCGGCTCGGGCAGGCCGGCCTGACCGTTGCACGTGGCCTTGATCGCGAGACGCGTGATCGTGCCCGTGACGCACAAAAGTCCGTTGCCGAATTGGATGCCGGCACCGCCCGCCATCGGAGCCGTGCCTTGGAAGAACAACACGAACGTGCTCGCCGGCAGCCGCAGCGCGTGCAACACGAACCTGTCGTTGGAGATGCTCAGCGGCAGTCCGGGGATGCCATAGCCCACCAGGCGCCCGCCGATTCCCGGCGCGTGCAAGCAACCCTCGTTGTCACCCGCAGCACTGTTGTTCACGCACGGGCAAGCCGTGCCACTGCCGTCGCCGTAGCAGAACGTGGGTTGATTGGGGAACGTGTCGATCTGTCCGCGGATCTCTCCGCCGGGAAAGGCTGTCGAGTGGACGTTGAAGTAGCTGTTCCCCGCGAGCACCGCCGCTTGCTGCGCCAACGGGACCGCCCAGGCGCCGCACTTCAGCGCACCCAAAGCTTGCGCGTGCTGCACGCCGGAGTTCACGCCCGGACCGGAGAACCCGTGGATGTGCGCGGCCGTCTCGCCTGCGCTCAAGTTCTGGTAGACCTCGCGGTACGTGAGCGTGCTCGTAGCGAGGTCGAACGCGCAGAATCCGAGGCCGGTCGCCGGCGAGAGGTTCGCCGGCACCTCCTGCAGACCGTCGAGGCGCGCGAGCATGGGGATCGTTTGCGCCGAGACGACGGGCGCGAACGGCGCTGCACAGAGCAGCAGGGCGAGAAGGGGACGCACGGATGCATGGAGCATGGGAGAAACTCGCGAGAGCAGGTGGCAGAGAGCGCGACGAAATGTCGACTCACAGTGCGACTCGCGCGTGCATGGTAGATCTGCGCACGAAAAGCGGGGAGTGGGGCGGTTGGAATGCGGCGAGGCCGGCATACGTCATGGGGACGTGGGCCGACCTCGCGGGGCGGGGGGGGGCGAAGGGCTGGGGGTCCCCGTGCGTCAGGGTTGTGGGGTGTTCCCCTCTACTACTGGATCCGGCAAATTTGCCGGATCTCTACTACTGGATCCGGCAAATTTGCCGGATCGTGGATCCGACAAATTGCCGGATTGGATTGCCGGGTCAGGGCACCCAGGTCACAGCCACACCGTTGGTGAGATTGTCGAACGCCACCGCACCCGAGCAGAACGGCGGATTCACGCGGAACCAGGCCTGGTAGTAGTACGTGCCCGGCGCAACTGCGCCCGCGAAGCTGATCGTGGCATCGCCCGGTTCGGGCAGTCCGGCTTGGCCATTGCACGTCGCCTTGACGTTCAAGCGCGAGAGCGCACCGCTCACGCACAAGAGTCCTCCGCCGAACGGAATTCCGTTGCCTCCGGCCATCGGCGCTGTGCCCTGGAAGAACAGGACGAAGGTGCTCGCCGGCAAGCGCAACGCGTGCAACACGAGATTGTCGTTGGCGATGCTCGGATTCGGCGCCGACGGCGGACCCGCGTAGCCGACCAGGCGACCGCCCATTCCCGGAGCATGGAGGCAACCCTCCATATCGCCGACTGCGCTGAAATTCGCGCACGGGCACGCGGCTGCGCTGCCGTCGCCGTAGCAGAAAGTCACTTGATCCGGCGCGAGGTTGATCTGTCCGCGGATCTCACCGCCGGGGAACGCGGTGCTGTGAACGTTGAAGTACGAGTTGCCCGGCAAAACCTGCAACGTTTGCGCGGCCGTCATGCCCCACACGCCGCACTTGAGCGTGCCCAAGGCCTGGGCGTGCAAAACGCCTGCGTTGAAACCCGGCGTCGCGAATCCGTGGATGTGCGCCGCGGTCTCGGCTGAACTCAGGTTCTGGTAGACCTCGCGATACGTGAGCGTGTTCGCGGCGACATCGATCGCGACGAAACCGAGGCCCGTCGCGGGCGTTGTGGTCGACGGAACTTCCTGCGCGCCATTCAAGCGCGCGAGCCGCGGAACCGTCTGCGCAGACGTGGTCTGCGTGAGCGACGCGGCACAGACGAGGAGCGTGAGAACGGAACGGACGGATGCATGGACCATGGGGGAAGGCCTCGCGGGCGCGGATTTCTGGAGTGCGACGATGTGTCGTCTCACAGCGCGACTACAGGCACATGGTAGTGCGAGGTGGTCTTCTTGGGGATGGAGGGTGGAAATGCAGCAAGGCCGACCGCGTCACGGGGAGGGACGGGCCGGCCTTGCGGGGGAGCGCCAGTTGGAGCAGCTGAGTCCGGAGGTCGTCCTTGCAAAGCTCGAGTCGGCCAGTCTGCCGCCTCGGCCTGGATCCCTCCACGCGGCCTGCTCAGGGCGCCCAGGTCACGCGCACCCCGTTGGTCAGGTTGTAGTTCGCGGGGACCGACGAGCAGAAGCCCGGAAAGGTGCGGAACCAGCCCTGGTACAGGAAAGTGCCCGGCGTCACCGCGCCGCTCACGCTGATCGGGAGATCGCCCGGCTCGGGGAGACCGGCCTGTCCGTTGCACGTCGCCTTGACGTTGAGGCGCGCGAGGTTGCCGGAGAGACACAAGAGGCCGTGGCCGAACTGCAGACCTGCACCTCCAGCCATCGGCACCGTGCCTTGGAAGAACAGCACGAACGTGTTCGACGGCAGACGCAGCGCGTGCAAGACGAGTCGGTCGTTGGAGATGCTCGGATTCGGCGCCGGACCGGCGTAGCCGACCAATCGACCTCCCACGCCAGGTGCGTGCAGGCAACCTTCGTTGTCACCGACCGCGCTGTTGTTGCCGCACGGGCAGGGCGTGCCGGTGCCGTCGCCGAAGCAGAACTCGGTTTGATCGGGTGCGAGGTCGATCTGTCCGCGGATCTCGCCGCCCGGGTTGCCTACTGTGTGGATGTTGAAGTAGGCCAGGCCGCCCATGACGTTGGCCAGTTGTACAGGCGTCAACGCCCACACACCGCACTTCGGTTGCCCGAGTGCTTGGGCGAGTTGGACTCCGGCGTTGACGCCGGCCGGGGCGAAGCCGTGGATGTGCGCCGCCGTCTCAGCCGAGCCCAAGGCCTGGAACACTTCGCGGTACGCCATCGCACTCGCGAGCGTGTCGATCGCGACGAAGCCAAGCCCGTTTCCGAGCGTGACGACACCCGGGACTTCCTGCGCGCCGTCGAGTCGCGCGAGTCGCGGAAGCGTTGTCTGAGCCGGCGCGAACGTCGCGAGAGTCACGGCGCCGAGCAACGAATACAGCATGGAACGCAGCATGGAATGCATCATGGGAAATCTCCTCTTGCAGGGGCGCTCGCGGCAAACGCGCCGCGCTCCACCCCGCCAGCCGCTCGATGGTAGTCGAGACGCGGGCCGGCGGGGGCGAAGTTGCCAGGGGATTCAGCGACATCGCCCCCGGCGCGTGACGGGCAATCCCGCTTCCGGTCCGGATCTCGCACCACGTGTCGGTGAGGCGTCACCTGTACGAGCCTCGCCGCGTCCTCGCGTTCGACGTGCTCCCAGCGTCGCGTCGCCGTCAGGGCGCCCAGACGACGCGAATCGCGTTCGTGAGATTGAAGTTGCCCGGGATCGCGGCGCAGAAGCCCGGGTTCGTACGGAACCAGCCTTGGTAGAGGTAGGCCCCCGGCACGACACCGCCGCTGACGCTGATCGGGAGATCACCCGGCTCGGGCAGACCGACCTGTCCATTGCAGGTGGCCTTGATGTTGAGGCGCGTGATGTTGCCCGTCAGACACAAGAGTCCGCTGCCGAATTGAATTCCATTGCCGCCGTTCATCGGCACCGTCCCTTGGAAGAACAGGACGAAGGTGCTGGCCGGCAGACGCAAGGCGTGCAACACGAAGTTGTCGTTCGAGATGCTCGGAGTCGGAGCCAGCGGCGGCCCGGCGTAGCCGACGAGTCGGCCGCCCATGCCCGGCGCGTGCAAGCAACCCTCGTTGTCACCCACCGCGCTGTTGTTGCCGCACGGGCACGGCGTACCGCTGCCGTCGCCGAAGCAGAACTCGCCCTGGTCAGGCCGCAGATCGATCTGTCCGCGGATCTCACCGCCGGGGTTCGTCGTCGTGTGGATGTTGAAGTACGCG
Organism: Planctomycetota bacterium; assembly: GCA_016795245.1. GTDB lineage: Bacteria > Planctomycetota > UBA1135 > UBA1135 > JAEUIA01. The sequence continues at coordinate 65,174 of JAEUIA010000097.1, forward strand.
AAGCCGCCGATCACGTTCGACTGCTGCACCGGTGTCATCGCCCACACGCCGCACTTCGGTTGCCCGAGCGCTTGGGCGTGCACCACTCCCGCGTTCACGCCGGCCGGCGCGAAACCGTGAATGTGGGCGGCCGTCTCGATACCCGTCAGGTTCTGGAAGAGCTCGCGGTAGGTGAGCGTATTGGTCAGCGTGTCGACCGCGACGAAGCCGAGGCCGCTCCCCGGAGTCAGGACGATCGGGACCTCTTGCGCACCACTGAGGCGCGCGAGCAACGGAACGGTGGTCTGGGCCGGCGCGGCGGTCGCGAGTGTCACGAGGCCGAGCAGCGCGAACAGGCCGGAACGCAGAGTGGGTTGAGTCATGGGAAGTCTCCTTGGGCCAGGGCGCTCGCGGCACCATCGCCGCGCTTCACCCCTAAAGCCCTTCGAGGGTAGTCGAGTTCAGGCACCGCTGGGGCAGAAGTTGCCCCATGTTTCAGCGCCCGCGACGCCGCTCAGCTGCGCGAATGCATGATCCTAGCGGCGCCCGGGGATTGCGTCCGGACTCCCGCGCGCGAGCGATCGAAGAGGGGCCTCTGCGGATTCGCGCGGACAGGAGCGTTGAACTGCGGCGCACGCACAGGCATACCAGTGGGCCAGTCCGAGCCCAGGCTCGCGCCCAACCAGCATGTCCGAATGGAGATTCCGCCGCCGCCAGGGCACGTGCTCGGCCTGCGAAAAGACCTTCGAAGACGGGGATCGCCACGTCTCGGCGCTCGTCATCGCAGGGGAAGAACTGCGTCGAGAGGACCACTGCGTCGCGTGTTTCAAGACGCGCGAAAACGTGACGGATCTCTTCTTCTGGTACACGCGCCACTCGGTCCAAAAGCGCGGTTTGCAACTGGACCTGGCCACACTCGAAGCCCTGTTCCTGCAGCTCGAAGGGCGCACCGAAGAGCGCGTGCGCGAACTGCGGTACGTGTTGTCGCTGCTCTTGATGCGCAAGCGTCGCCTGCGCCTCGACCGCGTCACGCGCGGACCGGAGGGCGAGGCGATGATCGTGCACAGGCCGCGCCGCAAGGAGACCTTGAAGGTGTTCGTGTTCGACTTCCAACCGGAGCGCCTCGAGGTCCTGAAGGGCGACCTGATGGGACTCTTGGAAGGCGCCGAGCCGACGAGCGAAGCCGACACCTCGGGCAGCGACGAAAGTCCAAGCGCCGACGAGTCGCTGGCTCTCGCTTCGACGACGCACGAAAACGCTTGAAAACCCGAAGAAAATCGCCGTTTCGCAGCGCGCAAACGCGCGCGATTTCGGCGCGGGTCAGGCCGCGCGACGCCGGGAGCGGAGCAGAGCGCGCGTGCACTGGCCGAGGTCGAACTGAATTCCGCTGAAGATTCCCCGCGCAAATCCAAAAAGTTTTGGGCCTTGCGCAGGCCCGCCGAAGCTCCTTGAAATCCTGAATCCGCGCGTCTCGCCACCACAACCCCTAGTGGGTGAGTGGGGAGTGATGCCCCGAGATATAGAGGCCACCTTCGCGGTTGCATCTGCGCTAGCCGGCCGGCGCGCGGCCCTGGACCCCCGCTTTCCCTCGCGCAGGGCCTTCCAGGGGGCTTGTGGGCCTGAAAGTGGGCGAGCAGAATGCGCTTGTGGTGCTCGGTGGGAAAAAGTGGGGCTGGTGCTCGTGCCTGAGTCGGGCCGGGGAGGGGGAGATCCGTGTTCTACGGTGAGTCCTCCCACGCGCTCGACGGCAAGTTTCGAGTGACCGTCCCCAAGCGGTTCCAGGACGAGTTCGCGCGCGACGCGAGCGGGACCCTGGTCTGCTTTCTCACACGCGGACAGGATCGTTGTCTCTACCTGTTCTCCGAGTCGGGCTTCGAGCGCGCTCTCCAAGGTCTCGACATCGCCGCATTCAACGGGGAGAACCAACGCGCCGCGCAGCGCGTGTTCTTCGCCAACACCGCGCGCATCGAACTCGATGCGCAAGGTCGCGTACTGGTGCCCGAGAAGCTTCGAGCGCATCTCGGGACGGACAAGGATGTCGTGATCGTAGGGGTCGGTGATCACGCCGAGATGTGGGCCAAAGACGTGTGGGAACGCTACCACGCGCAACACGAGCCCATCCTCGATTCAGTCGACCAGGTGCTCGGTAATCGCGGGAGGACCGCGCCGAACTCTTGAACAGGGGGCCGTGGGGGGAGATGTTCGGGACGGAGTTTGAGTCCATGGATGCCGAGACCGCCGAGAGGGGCGACGGGTCGGTGCACATCCCTGTGCTGTCCGCGCAAGTCGCGGCGGCGTTTGGGTGCATTCCCGAGCGCGCGCGCACAAGCTACGTCGTCGATGCGACGGTGGGCCTGGGCGGACACACGGAGTTGCTGCTCGCAACGTATCCGTGGCTGAACATCCTGGGTGTCGATCAGGATCCCGAAGCACTCGAGCGTGCTCGCACACGTCTCGAACGCTTCGGCTCGCGCGTGCGCTTGTGCCGCGGCCGTTTTTCGGAACTCGCGCGCGTGATGCGCCAGCAACAGATCGGCATGCCGATCGGCATGTTGTTCGACATCGGCGTGTCGTCGATGCAACTCGATGTGGCCGAGCGCGGCTTCAGTTTCCAACACGACGGTCCGCTCGACATGCGCATGGATCCGTCGCGCGATCGGCCTGCATCCGACATCGTCAACCAGTGGGACGAGAGCGATCTGGCCGACTTGTTCTTCCACGAAGGCGGCGAGAAGCAGTCGCGCAAGATCGCGCGCGCGCTCGTCGAAGCCCGCGCTCGCGCACCTTTCATGCGCACGGCGCCGTTGGCCGACCTCGTCGCGCGTGCCCTGGGCGGCGGCGGTGGACGCATCCACCCTGCGACGCGCGTGTTCCAGGCCTTGCGCCGCGCCGTCAACGAAGAGGGCGAGGAACTCCTGGCCGCGCTGCACACCGCCGACCACTGCCTCGCCGACGGCGGAGTGTTGGCCGTGATCTCGTTCCACTCGGGCGAGGACGGCGAAGTGAAGCGCTTCTTGAACGCCGCCGCGCGCGACGGACGCTTCAAGCTCACGCCGCGCAAGCCGCTCGAAGCCGATCAAGCCGAATGCCGCGCGAACCCGCGTGCGCGCTCGGCCAAGTTGCGCGTCGCCGAACGCGTGCGTTCCGAAGTGCGCGGCGAGACGGAGATCGAAGGAGGGGAGTGCGAATGACACGCCTCGTCCTGTGTTCGTTGCTCGGTGGATTGACGCTCGTGGTCGGTCTCGTGACCGCGATCGTGCAGTCGCACAACCGCGATCTGGGAATGCGCCTCGCCGACCTGCGCGAAGAAACGACGCTCGTCGAAGCCGTCAACGGCGCGTCGGCCGCGCGCGTCCTGCGCATCGATCACGGCCCGCTGGACCTCGAGAGCATCGAGCCTGAAAAGAGGGTCTCGCGGTGAGCGAATTCGACAGCCCCCCCGCTGTGACGCCGGCACCCGCCGCAGCCGAAGCGCAATTCCGGTCCGCTTCCGGCTTGCGTCCGGCGAGTGCCTTCGTGCTCATCGGGTTCGTACTCGCGCTCGTCGCTGTGCGCGCCGCGATCCTGTCGCTGTACGACGAGGGCGATCAACCGCGCAACTTGACGCGTCTGCCGATCTTGCCCGTCGGCTTCGACATCGTCGACGCGGCCGGCGTGCCGATGGCGCGCTCCGTCGACTACCTCGAACTCGTCGCATCACCCAACGCCTTGTGGCAGGCGCACACACCGGACTGGATGGCGCGCCGCCTCGCCGCAGCCCTCGGGCGCCCGGAATCCGCGGACCAGTTGATCGAGGATCTCTTGCCCGACGCCGAGAACGGCGTGATCACGGCGCGCATCGATCGCGAGACTCCGCTCGTGCTCGACGAAGCCCAGAAGGATCGCGTCGTGTCGTGGCTGGTGCGCGGCACCACCGATCCAGACGAGATTCGCGCGCCGATCCAGGGGTTCAGGCTCGTGCGCACGGCTCAGCCCGGCCGCTACCACCTGGCTTGGATACCGCGCACGGTTCTGTCCGAGAGCGAGCGCGAGCGCCACGGATACAAGAAGCCGCTCGAGTGGACGCGGCGCATCACGGACGACCTCTCCGCTTGTCTGCTCGGGGATGCGATCCGCGAAGTCGACAACGACGAGGCGCGCACCAAGCTGCGCTCGCGCGTTTGGAAAGTGCTGATGCCGACGCAATTCAAGAGCGTCGTGAAGGAAGTGCCCGTCGAGTTCGCCGGCACGATCCACGCCTTGCTCAAGTTCGAGCGCGTGCAATCGCACCAGATGGAGATCCGCCGCAATCAGAAGCGCGCGTATCCGGTGAAGGGCGATGTGCGCACCGCTCATCCCGCAGTCGGCGTCCTGGGCCGCTGGGGGACGTTGGAGCCCGCAGCGGCGCGCAAACTCGCGATCCGCGAACTGCGCTTGCCCGAAGACGACGCGCTGTGGAGTTCGTCGCAGATCGAGGCCTTCAATGCGCGTTCACGCGCGTGCGTGTTCCAGCCCAGCCCGATGAGCGGGCTCGAACTCCACGCCAAGAATCTGCTGGCCCAGCCCGAGTGGCAGGACTGGCTGCGTTTGCGCGGAGAGGAGTACACCTACTTCGCCAATCAGGTGCCGCGTCAGCCGATGCACCACTACTTCCAGGAGTTGATCGAGGCGGACGAGACTCCGCGCGTCATCACCACGATCGAGATGGGGTTGCAGCGCTCGATGCGCGTGCTGCTCGAGCGCGCGATGAAGGACAACGACCCGGCCGTCGCAATGGCGATCGCGATCGACGTGCAAACGGGCGACGTGCTCGCGGTCGACGCGATCGACGCCTACGGCATGGGAGGATTCTTGCCCACGCTGCACACCTACACGCCCGGCTCGACCATGAAGGCCGTGATCATGGCCGCGGCGCTCGAAGAAGGCGTCGTGACGCCGGACGAGCAGATCAACGCCTACCACGACACGTTCGTGTTCGAGGGTCGGCGCATCCACGAAGCCGACGGCGCCAAGGACAAGGACATCGTCACGGCGGCGGAAGCGCTGGCGTATTCGATCAATGCCGTGATGGTGCAGATCGGCACGCGCATGACCGATGCCGTGTTGCGCGGGCACTTGATCGCACTCGGCTACGCCCAGTATCCCGACGCGGGTTTGGGCAGCGAGCGCTGCGGAACGCTCCTGCGCTTGCCGTGGTCGCGCAAACACACGCAAGCGTCGTTGTCTTTCGGTCACGAGATGCACGTGACGCTGTGGCAGCACGTGGCCGCGATGGCCACGCTCGTACGCGGGGGGCACTACCGGCCGCTGCGCATCGTCAAGGCCGTCGAGCAGTACGGCGTCACCAAACCGATTCCGCTCGTCGAGAACCACAAGTTGCAGGCGCACGACTCGCTGTCGCAGCGCACGTCCGATCAGATCCGCGCGATGATGGAACTCGGCGCGCGCATCGGCACGGGCAAGCGCGCCTACAGACCCGACATGGTCATCGGGACGAAGACCGGCACTGCGCAGCGCGTCGGTACGGAGCTGTGCCTGCACGTCGAACTCGAGCACAACAAGCAGCACGATTGCCACGGTGCACGCGCCTGTCGCGCGGCTCTCGTGGGCAAGAAGGCGCACAAGGGCTACTGCTACACGTCTTCGATGTGCATCTTCGGCCGTCGGCTCGAAGGCGGGCGCGAAGTGATGGTGTACGTCGTCGTCGACGAGCCGCGCGGCCGCTTTCACTTCGGTTCGGAAGTCGCCGGCCCAGTCGCTGTCGGCGTGCTGCGCGAGGCGCTCGGCTTCACGAACCTGCTCGAAGACGTCGAACAACCCGATGCGAGCGGCTTCCGCACTGTGAACGTGGCGGCATCCGGTGCGTCGGACCAGCCGTGGTCGGAGGTACTCCATGCGGCGCGTTGAACTGATCGATCTCGTGGTTCGGTTGGGGGGGTCCCTTGCACCTGTGGGAGGTGCGGGACCGAGGATCACCGGTGTCCACTTGGACAGCCGTCGGGTGGGCGCCGGTGATCTCTTTGCCGCCGTGAGCGGATCCGTCGAAGACTCGGAACACTACTCGGTCGAAGCCGTGCGCCGCGGAGCCTCGGCCGTGCTCGCGCGCCGCGCGTTCGCGTCGACCGTGCCGGTGTGGGTCGTCTCGGAAGCGCGCCGCAGTGCCGGACTGGCGGCGGCGCTCGTCTACGGCGAGCCGGCGCAGTCGATGTTCAAGGTCGGCATCACCGGCACGAACGGCAAGACGACGACCGCGCACCTCGTCGGACAGTTGCTCACCTGCGCAGGCTTCAAGCCGGCCGTGCTCGGCACCGCGGGTCATCGCCTGGCCGACGGTCTGCGACGCGCGGCCACGCACACGACACCGGACGCGCCTGAAGTGCAGCGCCTGCTCGTGCAGCACAAGGAATTCGGCGGCAACGCGCTCGCCATGGAAGTCTCGTCGCACGCGATCGCGCAGGAGCGTCATGCGGGCATCGACTTCGACGTCGCGGTGTTCACGAACCTGACCCGCGATCACCTGGACTATCACAAGGACTTCGAGACGTACCTGCAGACGAAGGCTCGTCTGTTCGCCGGCCTGACGCCGCGCGGTACCGCAGTCCTGAATGCCGATGATCCCGCTTGTCCGCGCATGGCGGAAGCGGCGACGCGTGCCGGAGCACGCGTCATCAAGTACAGCGCCCGGAGTGCCGGTGACCTGTGTGCTTCCGACGTCCGTACCGACTTGAGCGGCACCGACTTCGTTCTCAATGGGATGGGGATCTCGAGAACGAAGATTCGTGTGCCTCTCACCGGTCGTTACAACGTCGAGAACGCGCTGGCTGCCGCGGCCGCGGTGCTCGTGACGGGGGCGAGTCCTTCCACAATCGTGGATGGGCTCGCCACCGCCTCTGCCGCTCCGGGGCGGCTGGAGCCCGTCGCGACCAACGAGCGCGGATTCACGCTGCTCGTCGACTACGCGCACAGTGAAGACGCGCTCTCGAACGTGTGTCGCGTCCTGCGCGAGTCGCTGGAAGCGCGCGCCGCGAGCGCGGGACGTCTGATCGTCGTGTTCGGTTGCGGCGGCGACCGCGACAAGGGCAAGCGCGCTCCGATGGGGCGCGTCGTGCAGCAACTCGCCGATCTCGCGATCGTGACCAGCGACAACCCGCGCAGCGAAGATCCCGCCGGGATCATCGCCGAGATCGTGGCCGGCATGGATCAAGGCGGTGCCGAGCGCATCGTCGAGATCGACCGCCGCCGCGCGATCGAAACAGCCGTGTCGCGCGCGCGCGTCGGCGACATCGTGCTCATCGCCGGCAAGGGGCACGAAAACACTCAGACCATCGGCTCTCAAGTACTCGAATTCGACGACCGTCTGGTCGCCGCGGAGGCTTTGCGATGAACGCATTTCGAATCCAGGACGTGATCGAGGCGACCGGCGCGAAACTCATGCGCGGCAACGCCTCGCGCCTCGTGCACGGCGTGAACACCGACACGCGTTCGATCGCGAGCGGGGAGTTCTTCTTCGCGCTGTCCGGCCTGAATTTCGACGGCAACCGCTTTGCGCGTGAGGCCATCGACCGGGGTGCCGCGGGAGTGATGCTTGCGAGCGCGGACGGCGCACCCCCGCCCGCGATCAGCGAGCTCCCCCGCGACACGCCGATCCTCCTGCATCCCTCGCCGCGTGCGGCGCTCGCCGAACTCGCGGTCTGGTATCGCCGCCGTCTGTCGGCGCGCGTCGTCGGCATCACCGGTTCGTGCGGCAAGACGACGACCAAGAACATCCTGATCGAACTGTTCGCCGCGCGCTGGCGCACGGTCGGCAGTCCGAATTCGTTCAACAACGACATCGGCGTGCCGTTGACGCTCTTGATGGCCGACGACGAGACCGAAGCGCTGGTCGTCGAGATCGGAACCAATCACCCCGGCGAGATCGCGAATCTCTGCCGCATCGCGCGTCCCGACGCGGGCATCATCACCACGATCGGCGCCTCGCACCTCGAAGGTCTGGGGTCGATCGCCGGCGTCGCCAAGGAAAAATCGGCGCTGGCCGCGTCGATCCCCGAGGACGGATTCTGCGTGCTCAACGCCGACAGCACCTGGACCGACTGGATCCGCAAGGAAACGCGCGCCGAAGTCATCACCTTCAGCATCGACGGTGCCGGTGATTTGAATGCGACCGACGTGTGGTTCCATTCGGGAGGAACGACCTTCCGTCTGGACGGACGCGAAGTCACTTCGCCGCTGCTCGGCTTGCACAACGTGCAAAACCTGCTGGCCGCGCTCTCGGCCTGTCGCGGGCTCGGGCTGTCGCTCGATGACGTGCTGCCGTCCGTCTCGCGCCTGCGCGCCGGACGCGGTCGCCTCGACCGCATCCAATGCGGGCGCTTCACCTTGATCGACGACAGCTACAACGCCAATCCGGAATCAGCGCGCGCCAGCGTGCGCGTCTTGAGCGGATTGCACGGACACCGCCGACGCGTGCTCGTGCTCGGTGACATGCTCGAACTCGGCGAACACGCCGGCGAAATGCACTTTCAGATCGGCGCCGAGGCTGCGAAGAGCGGGCTCGATCTGCTGGTGCTCGTCGGCAGCTTGACCCGGGCCGCCGCCGCCGGTGCCTTGGAGGGCGGACTGCCGCCGGAGCGCGTCGTTCACGTCGAGGACACCGACGAAGCGCTGCAACTCGTCCCGCCGTTGATCGAGTCGGGCGACGTCGTTTTGGTCAAGGGCAGTCGCGCGACGGGCCTCGATCGCCTCGTGAAACACCTGGTCGACCGCGAAAGCAGTCGAGAACACGCCGCCTGATGTTCCCGGGCATCTTCGACGACATCCTGCGCATCCAGCTGTTCGGATACATCTCGTTCCGAGTGGCCATGGCCGCGTTGACTGCGTTCGCCTTCGCGATCCTCATGGGCAGGCCCGTGATCGCATGGTTGCGCGCGCACAAGGTCAGCGAGGGGATCAAGGGTGATTCGGCCGATCTCGATGCCTTGACGCAGAAGAGCGAGAAGAAGAGCACGCCGACCATGGGCGGCAGCTTCCTCGTGTTGTCCCTGATCGGGTCCGTGCTGTTGTGGGGGCGGCTAGACAACATCCACGTCGTGCTGGCGGTGTTGCTCACCGCCGGACTCGCCGCGGTCGGCTTCGTCGACGATTTCAAGAAGCTCACCGTGCTGAAGAGCAAGGGCCTCAAGCCGCGCGCCAAGATGATCGGTCTCACGGCCGCGACCTTGTTCGCCCTGGGGTGCTTCGCCTACTACGCATCGACCTCCGGTCGCGCCACGCTGCTCGATCTGTTCCCGCCGTTCTTCAAAGACGTGCGCATTTCGCTGGCAGCACTCGGACTCGTGGGGGTGATGATCTTCATCGTCTTCCAGTGGTTCGTCGTGGTCGGAACTTCGAACGCGTGCAACATCACCGACGGACTCGACGGACTCGCGGCCGGCTGCATGATCATCTCGGGGCTGACGCTCTCGATCTTCTGCTACGTCACGGGCCGCGCCGACTGGACCGGGTACCTGGGTCTGCCGCATGTCGCGGCCGCTTCCGAAATGGCGGTCGTGGGCGGCGCCTTGTGCGGCGCGTGCATGGGATTCCTCTGGTACAACGCCTACCCGGCGCGCGTCTTCATGGGCGACTCGGGCTCGCTGCCGCTGGGCGGCTTGCTGGCCTGGATGGCGCTCGTCGCCAAACAAGAACTCGTATTGCCGCTGATCGGCTTCGTGTTCTTCGCCGAACTCGCGTCGAGCTTCATCCAGACGCAGTACTACAAGCGCTCGGGCGGTAAACGCATCTTCACCATGGCGCCCATTCACCATGGGTTGCAGGTGAAGGGCGGCATTTTCAAGCCGGGTGAAAAGCCCTGGCATGAAATGCAGATCGTCGTCCGTGCGTGGATCATCGCGGCTGCTTGCGCCATGGCGAGCCTGTCCCTCTTGAAGGTGCGGTAGATGTCACGGTTCAAGCGAGGTCCGGCGCTCCCCGAAGGAGTCGTGCTACCGAAGGAGCGGCAACTGTCGCTGCTCGAACGCCTCGATTCGCTGACCCAGCGCGTCGAGACGATCGATCCGCGCGAGCCCGCGATGTCGCTCTTCTGGTGCGTGCTCGGCCTGATGGGTATCGGCCTGATCCTGCAGGTCAACCATGCCGCGACGACGCAACCGCCGGACGTGTTCTGGGCCGGACTATGGAGTCAGCTCGGTTTCCGCTGCGCCGCCGTGATGGCGCTGCTCGCGGGTATCCGCATCGGGCCGCAACGGCTGCGGCGCTACATCCCGGCGCTGACCGTGATCACGCTGATCACACTCATCCTGGTCTACGTCCCGGGCTTCGCCGCATCGAAGAACGGCGCAAGACGGTGGGTGTCCTTCCCGTTCACAGGCTTCTCGTTCCAACCCTCCGAACTCGCGCGCATCGTGATGATCCTGTGGGTCGCCGACCGCTGCATCCGGCTGGAGAAGAACGTCGAAGATTGGAAGCGCGGCGTGTGGCCCATGCTGCGACTGGGTCTGGTGTTTTTCGCGCTGATCCTGTGCGAAACGGACCTGGGCGGGGCGTTGCTCTTCCTGTCGTGCTTCCTGGCCACGATGTGGGTCGGCGGCGCTCGTCCGATCCACGTCTACGGTCCGCTGTTCAGCGTGGGCGGTGTCGCGTTCCTGGTGGTGATCACGTTCGTCGGCTACATCCGCCAACGCATCGAGATGTGGCTCGGCAGTGCCGTCAACGATCAAGTGCAGCGCTCGAGCGAAGCCATCGCCAGCGGCGACTGGACGGGCGTCGGGCTAGGCCACGGCTTGTTCCGCAATGCGCGCGTGCCTTATCTCGAATCGGACTACGTGTTCGCGCTGACCGGCGAGGAACTCGGGCTGCTCGGCATGCTGCTCGTCCTCGGCTTGTTCCTCGCGTTCCTGTGGTTCGCGCTGCGCTACGTCCTCTCGATCCGTGATCGCTACGACGCCTTGTGCGCCTTCGGACTGTTGCTCTCCGTCGGTCTGCAAGCCATGGTGCACGTGCAAGTCGTCACGGGTCTCGCTCCGCCCAAGGGCATGCCTCTGCCGTTCTTGAGTCACGGCGGCACGTCTCTCGTCGTTTCCTCGCTCGCGGTCGGTCTGGCTCTGGGCGCTGCCCGGGCGATCAAACCGGCCGAGTCCAACAAGATCGAATCCTGAATCTCATTCAACCTTCTGTTTCCAACAGTCATCCAACTCCGCACTTCCGATGTCTCTACCCATGAACGAAAAACTTCCGACCAAGTCCGCCCAAGGCTCCCCCAAGATGCAGCAGATCGAACGCTACGGCGTCATCGCGCTCGTCTTCCTGTTGGTCACGATCGTGGCCGTTTCCTTCTGGGGTGACAGCAAGTCACCTGGATTCTGGTCGCGCCTGACGGGCAAGACCGAAGCCAAGAAGGATGTCGCGCAACTGACCGTCGCGCCCGACACGCTCGTCGTCGATCACGTGACGAATCCGAACTTGCCGCTCGGAGCGGGCGCGCCGCCCGTCGCCCCGGATCAGTCGGTGCCTGGGGCCAATGTCCCGGTCCTCGACGGCAACGTCGCCACGCTCAACGACAATCCGCTGGCCGGTTCCGGCACGATCGGCGGCGCCAACTCGTTCGCGCCCCCGTCCGGCGAAATCCCGCCCGTCGTCGTCAACATCAACAAGGTCCCGTCCGCACCTGTGACGCCGCCGTCCCCCGCACCGCGCGCCTCGGACTACACGATCCAGAAGGGCGACAGCCTGGCTTTGATCGCCAAGCGTCAACTCGGCAGCGAAGGTCGCTGGACGGAGATCCAGGCCGCGAATCCGGGCCTGGACCCGCGGCGCCTCGCTGTCGGCTCGACGATTCGCATGCCGAGCGGCGCCGCGGCTAGCGTGTCGAAGTCCACGCCGACCCCCAAGGCTGCCCCGAAAACGACCACGAATTCCGCTCCGAAGTCGGCTGCGTCCGCGCGGTCGTACACGATCAAGAAGGGCGATGCCCTGCGTTCCATCGCGCGTTCGCAACTCGGCGACGAGAACCGCTGGAAGGACATCATGGCCCTGAACCCCGGGCTCGACCCGGCGCGTCTCGCGATCGGCAGCACGATCAAGCTGCCTGGAGGTGCGACCGCCGCGCCCAAGCGCACGTCGCCCGCTTCGTCGAACTCGACGACCGCGGTCGCCACGGCCATCGACAACAAGCCGCGCGTCAAGTGAACGGACGTCTGCGACTGTTCCTGTGCGGCGCGTGCGTCGCGATCGGCGCGTTTCATGCGCCGCATTCGACGCGCGTGCTCGTGCAGGATCTGATCGGTCCCTACGGGGCCGACGCGAGCGCCGAGGCGCAAGCACACCTGTCATGGACGCCGGTGGATACCAAGACTGGGAGGGTCGATGCCGCGGGCAGCGACAGTGAGCGCGCCGGACGCACTGCGGACCGGCGCTGAAGTGACGCGGATCGCCGGCGCGCAGCGCGAATTGCGGATCGCGCTCGCCGGCGGGGGCACGGGCGGACACATCGTGCCCGGCCTGCATCTCCTGGCCGGAGTCGAGGAGGACTGCGCACGGCCGGTCGACGTCGTCTGGTTCACGAGTGGTCGAGCGGTCGAGGACCGCGTCCTGGGCGCCGCGCGCGAGCAACTCGCGGCGACGCCGTTCGAGCGCGTCGTGCTCCCCATCGAACCCAAGGGCGGGGGAGCACCATCGCGCGCCGGGCTCGTGCTGCGCACGCCATCCGCGGTCCTGCGCGCGCGCGAGCGCTTGATCGCGCATCGTTCGGACGTTGTGGTGGGGCTGGGCGGGTTCACGTCGCTGCCGGTCGTGTTGGCAGCGCGCAGTCTGAAGATCCCGGTCGTGTTGCTGGAAGTGAACGCACACCGCGGCGAAGCCACGCGTTGGCTCGCGCGCTTTGCGGCGCGCATTCTGCACGCCTCTCGCGCGACACTCCCGGACGGCGAGGATCGTGTGAATCGCTTCGTCGGGCCGCCGCTCGCGCCGTTTTTCGCCGCGCACGCAGCCTTGGACGAGAGTGCACGCGAACGTGCGGCTCAGACCGCACGGCGCGAACTCGGTCTGGATCCGAAGCGGCCGCTGCTCGTCGTCCTCGGCGGAAGTCAGGGATCGAGCGCTCTGAATGCGTTCGTGCGCGAGCACCTGGTGTCGTTCCTCGCCTCTGGCTTGCAGGTCGTGCACCAGACCGGGCCCAACAAGATCCGCGAGGCGGGGCCCGAGTGCAGCGGGTACCGGGCGCAGGAGTACGTCGAGGACGTTCCGCGCGCACTGACGGCTGCGACGATCGCGCTCGTGCGCGGCGGAGCCTCGACGTTGGCCGAGGTCGCGGCGCTGCGCGTACCCGCTCTGGTCGCTCCGTATCCAGGCCACGCGGACAAACATCAGGAGAAAAACGCCGCGCAGTTGGGAGCCGGCGTCCTGATCGTGCAAGATTCCGAGTTGAACGCGCACGCGCGGGACGAGATCCTCGCCCTGTCGCGTGCCACCGGTTCGAATCGGTTGCGTTCGATGCGCACGGCGCTCGCTGCCGCAGTGCCGACGGATTCGACGCGACGCATCTGGCGCGAGATTTTGGCTGCAAAACTGGAGAGAGAGAACACGAAGTGAGTCCCGAAGTCACAACGCTGCAATCCGCAGGGATCGGTTCCGCGCGCACGCCGCGCACGCTCATTCCCGGTATCCCGAAGCGCGTCCATCTGCTCGGCGCGGGCGGCGCCGGCGTGTCCGGAGCAGGACTCATCCTGCACGCGCACGGGCATACGGTGACGGGCCATGATCGCGCCGACTCGAATTTCGTCGCCAAGCTGAAGCAGGTGGGCATCCCCGTCACGCTCGGCGCCACGGACGCGGCAGAACTGCCGCGCGACGTCGAACTCGTCGCGCGCACGGCGGCCTTGGGCGCGGACGATCCGCAAGTCGCCGAAGCCGCGCGCCGCGGAGTTCCGGTGTGGAAATACGCGGAGTTGCTCGGACGCATCGGCCCGGAGCGGCGCACCATCGCCGTCGCCGGCACGCACGGCAAGACCACGACTTCGTGGATGACGTTTCACGCCTTGCGCGGAATCGCGGAGGCGGCGGGAGGCACGAGCCATGCTCCGGGCGCCTTGATCGGCGGCACGTGTCGCGTGGTCGAGGCCAACGCCGTCGCGCCCGAAGCCGACGGCTGGTTCGCCTGCGAAGCCTGCGAGTTCGATCGTTCGTTCCTGCAACTCTCGCCCGAAGGCGCGATCGTCACGAACATCGAACCCGATCACCTCGACTACTACGGCAGCCTCGCTGCGATCGAAGAGGCGTTCGCGCGCTTCGTCGACCGCATCCACCCCGACGGTTTGCTCGTCGTGGGTCGCGATGTGCCCGCTGCGGTCGTATCGGCCGCGCCGTGCGACGTGTGGCGACTCGGGCGTGAACTGCACATCGATCTCCTCGGCGAGAGCCACGGTCATTTCCGCTTCCGTCTGCGCGGTCCGGGTTTCGCGACGCCGCCGGTGACCTTGAGCGTCCCGGGCGCGTTCAACGTCGAGAACGCGGCGCTCGCGCTGGGCCTCGCGATCGGACTGGCCGCGCCCGCGCAAGGCGTGGGGCCGGATGCGGCGGCCGCCGCCGCAGCGCGCACCGTGCACCGCTACAAGGGCGCGCTGCGCCGCTTCGAGCCGTGGGGCACGGTCGGAGGCGTCGAACTCATCCACGACTACGCGCACCATCCGACCGAAGTCCGGGTGACGCTCGAAGCCGCGCGCCGCACGCTGCCGGGCAAACCGATCCACGTGTTGTTCCAGCCGCACCAGCACAGTCGCACCGCGCGCTTCCTCGAAGACTTCGTCGAATCCCTGCGCGGCGCGGATCGCGTCGTGGTGGCCGACGTGTACGGCGCGCGTGCGCACATCGACTCGAAGAGCGCGGGCGCGCCCGAGCTCGTGACGCTGCTCAGTCGAGCGGGCGTCGATGCCGTCCTGGGCGGCGAGCCCAAGACCGCGATCCTGAAACTTTGCGAGCGTCTCCCCGCCGGTGGGGCGGCGCTCATCCTCGGCGCCGGCGACATCGACAATTCCAAAAATGACCTCATTGAAGAGCTGGCCTTGCGCGGCCCTGCCGCACGCGGATCTCTCCGCTAGAACCACGATGCGTGTCGGCGGCGCAGCGGAATGGCTGCTCGAGCCGGCGACGCCCGACGAATTGCGCCGTGCCGTCGTGGCCGCGCGCGAGGAGGGCTTCGTGCCGCGCATCCTCGGCGGCGGCGCGAATCTGCTCGTCGACGACGGAGTGCTGCCCGGGGTCGTGATCACGACCGACCGAATCAAGCGTCTGTTCAGACCCGAGATCGACGGCCCGAACAGCGTGCGCGATGCGATCGAGATGGCGCCGCGCATGGCGCCCGCGCCGCGCGAAGAAGGCCTGCGCTTCGTCGCCTGGAGCGGCGTGTCGATGCCCAAGCTCGTCAACGCTGCCGCCGAACTCGGATGGAGCGGAGTCGAAGGACTCGCCGGCGTGCCCGGCAACGTCGGCGGGGGCGTCGCGATGAACGCGGGCGGGCGCTGGGGCGAGATGTGGGGCGTCGTCGAACGCGTGCTCGTCGTCGACGAGCAGGGCGAGTTCCAGGAACTCGATCGTCAATCCTGCTCGCCGCGCTACCGCAACGGAGGACTGGGCGCGAAGATCGTCGTCTCGGCCCTCCTGCACTTCGATCTCGACGATCCGAAGTCGGTCAAGGAGCGCGGGCGCGATTTCCTGTTGGAGAAAAACCGCGTCCAACCCGTGACGGCCTGGTCGGCCGGTTGCATCTTCAAGAACCCGGACAAGCTGGCGAGCGGCGGACGCTCGGCAGGCAAGCTGGTCGAGGAGTGCGGGCTGAAGGGGCGCGTCGTCGGCGACGCGATCGTCTCACCGCTGCACGGCAACTTCATCGTCAATCGCGGTCGTGCCACGGCGCGCGATGTGTTCGAGTTGATTCGCATCATCCGTGCCGAAGTCGCCGACAAGACCGGCATCGCGCTCGAACTGGAAGCCAAGGAGTGGCGCGCGGAGAAGGGGTAGGGGGCGGGCCGGATCCGCTGAGTGAATGATCGCGATGCCGAGCCGGGCCATGGTTCAGGGATGCGGCGGAGTCGAGGCGGACTCCCTTTCACACTGACGCGCATCGCGCAGCAACGCTTCGCGAGCGACATCGAGCTGCAAAGCATCGATACCGACACCGAACTCCGCCCCTGAACGCTTCGCGAGCGGCGCCGAACCTGAGCCCCTCAACGCGTCCAGTCCGACACCGAACACACCCAACCAGACCCCACCCCATTGTTGACCTCGGGGTTCGCGATTTGCGCAGTGGCGCTCGTCCGAGTTTGACCGTACCGAGCCAGGCTCGTGTGGTGCATCTTCGCCGGCGTAAAGCCGCGCGCCGGCGCGCGGCTTTACTCCGGCGAAGATGCACCACACGAGCCTGGCTCGGTACGGTCAAACTCGGACGAGCGCCACCGCGCGAACCGCGAACGCCGAGACCCGCTGCGAAGCACGCGTCGAATGCTGTTGCTTCCCAGTTTGCCGGGATCTCCTCATCTGCCTCGCGGGCTGCGGTGTTGAATACGGTGCCAGAGCAATTTCATCACACTTCGCGAGGTGCGTCATGACTGTTGGTCAACGGCAGCTTGCGAAGTGTGATGAAATTGCTCTGGCACCGTATTCAACAGATCGGAGCCTGATTGCGTACGCGAACTACTCGTGGCGCAGGGCTTCGACCGGATCCATGTTCGCCGCTCTCCACGCCGGGTAGAGACCGAACACGATTCCGATCAAGGCCGAGATGCCGAACGCGAGCAGCGGGTCGGTGGCCTTGATGATCGCCGGCAGGTCGTAGTTCTTCTCGACGTACAGCGGGATCAACAATCCCAGACCCACTCCCAAGATGCCCCCGCCGACCGAGAGGATGACGCACTCGACCAGGAACTGTGTCGTGATGTGGCGCTTCTTGGCGCCGAGTGCTCTCCGAATGCCGATCTCGCGCGTGCGCTCCGTCACCGTCGCGAGCATCACGTTCATGATGCCGATGCCGCCGACGAGCAACGAGATGCCCGCGATCGCGCCGAGCACGATCGTCCAGGTGCGCGCCGTCTCTTCCGCCTGACGCATGAGTTCCAGCGGTACGACGACCTCGTAGTCCTTCTGCTTGTGCTGGCTCGCGAGCATGTGCCGCGCGGCCGAAGCGACGAGCAGCACGTTGTCTGGGCTCTCGACCTCGACGATGACCTCGTGCAACTGGACTTCTTCCATGTCGCGCGAGCCGCTGCGGATCTTGACCTGGACGTCGCCAAACCACTTGCGCCCCGTCTCCAGCGGCAGGAACAGCTCGCCGGTCACGTCTGCACCGGGCTGCGGTTGATCGCTGCCGAGCGGCACGCGCGGCAGCAGGACGCCGACGCAGGTGAAGTAGTCGGGACCGATCTTGATCTCCTGCCCGACCGTGGATTCGAACGGCGATAGGAAGCGCGCCACTTCGTAACCGAGCACGCACACGTTGCTCACGCGGCGCTCGTCTTCGTCGGACAGGAAGCGGCCTTCGGACAGCGGCCTGCCTGTGACTTGAATGTACTGCGGCACCGTCGCCAGGACGCGCGGATTGAGTGCGCGCATGCCCAGGCGCACTTCCTGCTGTAGTTGGCGCACAGGAATCGCGCGCTTCACACCCGGAAACGTCGTCGACGCACGCAGAAAGTCGGAGTCGGTCAAGCCGTAACTCGAAATGCGTGTCGTTTCGCGTCCCGACACGACATCGTCCGGCGGCTTGACGCTGCGCATGATCACGTTCTGGCTGCCGAGCTGACGGATCTGATCCTGCGCCTTCTTCGCGGCGCCCTCGCCGATCGCGAGCATCGCGATGACGGACGAAACGCCGAACGTGACGCCCAAGGTCGTGAGCACACTGCGCAATTTGTGCAACAGCAGGCTGTGCACGCCCAGGCGCACCGTGCGACCGAAAGTGCCCTTCACGCCTTCACTCCGGTGCGGTTCTCGAGCACTTCGTCGATCTTGCCGTCGCGCAGGCGCAGCGTGCGTTCCGCGCGCTGCCCGACCGTGCGCTCGTGCGTCACGAGCAGGATCGTCTTGCCTTCCGCGTGCAACTCGTCGAACAGGTCGAGGATCTCCAGCGCGGTCTTGCTGTCCAGGTTGCCCGTGGCCTCGTCGGCCAGCACGATCGCCGGATCGTTGACCAGAGCGCGCGCGATCGCGACACGCTGTTGCTGCCCACCGGACAATTCCATCGGCCGGTGCTCGAGACGCGAACCGAGCCCGACGCGCTCCGCGAGCTTCGTCGCGCGCTCTTCGCCGTCCGGCGGCGGATCGTCCTGGTAGAAGAGCGGCACCAGGATGTTCTCGAGCACGTTGAGCTGCGGAATCAGGTTGTAGCTCTGAAATACGAAACCGATGTCGCGGCTGCGCAGGTTCGAGAGTTCGTCGTCGTCCAGCGTCGAGACTTCTTGACCGCGCACGCGATACGAGCCGCTCGAGGGCCGGTCGATACAGCCCAGGATGTTCAGCAGGGTCGACTTGCCGGAGCCCGACGAACCCATGATCGACCAGTACTCGCCCTTCGCGAAGCTGAACGAGAATTCGTCCAACGCGCGCACGACGTTCGTGCCCATCTTGTAGTGGCGCGTGACGCGTGTGAGCTCAGCGACCTTTTCGGCCTGTGCGCGTTCAGCCACGCTTGTTGCCCGAGTCGGCTCCAGGCGCAACGGGTGATGCGGGTGCTGGAGTCTCCGCGCCTGACTTGCCGGGGCTGCGATCGGAATCGCCTGCGCCGCGACCTGAACCACCTGCGCCGTCGCTGGGTTGACCTTCCGTGGTCGCGGGTTTCGTCGCGGCGCCGCCCTCGGGGTTGTTGCGCCGGCGGCGCGGCGTCCCTTCTCCACTCGCACCTTCAGGGCGAGTGCGCGCGCCGCCCTCGCCCGCGCTCGACGGTCCGTTTCCTGCGCGCTCACCGTTCGCGGGCAGGTTGCCGCTCGGCACGTTCATCGCGGGCTGCCCCGCCGTCGCAGCCTCACTCGGACCGTTGTGGGCGACCTCCTCGGCACCCTGCGGAGTGAATCCGGCGGGCGGAGCGAGCAGCACTTCCTCGCCCTCGGTGAGACCGGACAGCACTTCGACCTTCGCGTCGTTGCTGCGACCGACCTTGACTTCGCGCTGCTCGTGGCCGGATCCCTTCACGACGAAGGCCGTCGTCTTGCCCTTGTCGAGCACGATCGACTGCAGCGGCACCGACAGGCAATCGGCGATGGAGTCCGCCAGGATCTCGATGCTGCAGGACATACCCGGGCGCATCTCGAGGGTCGGGTTCGTGACTTGGATCTCGGTCCGGTACAGGCGCTGATTCGGATTCGCCCACCACGAGTTCTTGTCGGCGAGCAAGGCGACGAATTGCACGTTGCCCTCGAACTCGCGATCAGGAATCGAATCGACGCGGATTTTGCAACGATTGCCGACGGTCACGCGCTTCAGCACGGATTCGTGGACCGAGGCTTCCACGATCAGGCCGTTCGTGCGCGGGATCGTCAGGATCTCCTGCCGTTCTCGCACCTGGGTGCCCTCTTGGATCGGATCGCCGCCGCCCATGCGTCCGCCTTCCGTGCGGGCGTACACCACCATGCCGGCGTCCTTGGCCGTGATCTTGGCCTTGGCGATCTGGTCGACGTAGCGCTGCAGCTTCTCACGCTCCAAGTCGAATTTCGACTTGCTGGTCGAGAGCGCGGATTCGAAGTCCACGAGCCGTGAAGTGGCTTGCAAGCGCGCTCGTTCGAGCCCGCGCTCGGCCTCGCGATAATTCGCGTCCAACTCGGTGCGACTGCGCGGGTCGTCGTACTGCACGAACAGGTCGCGCGCTCGCTGCGCCTGCTCCAGCGTGATCTGCGCGCGTTGGTAGTCGAGTTCGTCACGGTCGAGCTCCGACTTGGTCAGGAAGCCGCGCTCGCTCAGGTTCTTCGACCAGTCGTAGGTGTTCTTGGACTTGGCCAGCTCGGATTCGGCCAGCTTGATCTTCTCGTCGGCGGCCTTCTTCAGTTGCTCGAAGTCGCCCTCGATGTATTTCTTGCGATCGATGTCGGCGAACATGAGCTTGCGATCCGCACTCTCGATGTCGCTCTTGTTCTGGCTGGCTTGGATGTCGTAGCTGGCCTTGGCCTTGATGTAGGCAGCCTCGGCGTTCTGCACGGAGATGTCCTGCTGAACCTTCTTCTCCGTGAGCGCACTGGCGTCGAGTTCAACGAGCAGATCGCCGGGCTTCACGAAAGTACCTTCCTTGATCAGCCACAGGATCGTGGTCTGACCCTCGATCTCGCTCTTGATGCTGACCGCGTCCTTGGCCGCCAGGTTGCCGCGCTGAAGCACACTGATCGTGAGCGGGCCGCGCTCGACCCGCGCGCCCTTGACGACGGCCGCCTGACTCTTGTCGAACCAGCCGCCGTACACGCCGCCCCACACGACGACGATTCCGGCGGCGACGATCAGCCACCAGGCCCGAAATCCGCTCGTTTTCTTCGTACTCATGATCCGTCCTCGGGTGCCATAGCCTCGGTCGCGAACTCTTGCAACCGCTGCGATTCAAGGCGAATGCCGTTTGAATCGACGGTCAAGAGTTCCATGTCGAGGAACAGGTTCAGGCGCGACAAAGTGTATTCGATCCGGGCGCTCGTCACCGCGTTTTGCGCTTGCAGCAGCGAGTCCTGGGCCTCGAGCAGGTCGCGCGTGTCGGCGCGACCGGCGTCCAGCTTCAATCTCGTGCTTTCGATCCGCCGCTCGGCCAGGTCGACGGCGCTCTTTTGGATCACGTAGCTGTCCCGGCGGTTGGCGGCTGCACGCAGATCGCCGCGCAGATCGGTGCGGATCTGATCCTCGCTCTCGACGGCCGCCCGACCGGATTCTGCACGGGCGATGATCGCCGCGCGGTAGCTGTTGCGCTGCGGCAAGCGCTCGAACGGCAGCGAGAGCGTGGCGCCGACCGACCACGTCGCGTCCGAAGCGTCGAACTTCAAGGGCTTGCCGTCGGCGCTCGCGAGCCGCGCATCTGCATCGAGGGTCAAGATCGAACGCAGGTTGTCTTCGGCAACGAGTACGCGACGATCCGCATCGTCGATGCGATCCAGCACGGTCTGGTGATCGAGCCGATTCTGCAGCGCGAATCTGGTCGCGGCGTCTTCGTCGAAGTCGATTCCCGCATCCTGATCACTCTCGAGCGCAGCCAAGGCGCTCGGATCCAACGGCACTTCGGACGTGATCGGGAGTCCGAGGAACAGCTTGAATTGATCGCGCGAATCCGAGAGGCGCTGGCGTGCGGTCAACAAGTCGTTCTGCGAGCGCAACTCGGTCTGGCGCGCTTGTCCGAGTTCGATGTCCGAGAGCCGTCCGGCCTCCGCCAGCGCGCGGTTGCGTTCGGAGAGCTGCTCCAGGTTGGTGACGTTGTTCTCCTGGTTCTTGACCGAGTCCTCGAGTTGCAAGAGGCGGTAGTAGCGGCTCGCGACGTCGAACGCGAACGTGCGCCGAAAGCGTTCGAAGGCGCGCACCTGATAGACGAGGTCGCGCTCAGCCTGCGTCAGAGGTTCTTTGACGATGCGCTCGCCGAAACCGGCCATCAGTGGCTGCGTGATCGACAGCGAGACATCACTCTGCGGATGCCAGCCGTCGGATGAGATCAAGCTGCGTGTGAGATTCAGACCCAGGCTGCCGACGATCGTGGCGCCGGTGCCGAGCACTTTCGCCAGCGAGAATCCGCCGCCGGCGCTCGCGGTCTCGGCCTCGTCTCCGGTGCCGCCGACGAGCGCATTCAACGTGCCGCCCTTCTGGATCGCGAAGCGCCAGCGCTCCAGGGTCAAGTCCAATGCCGCGACGTACAGGCGCTCCTTCTGGCGCTGGAATTCGCGGCTGTTCGATGCTGCGATCTCGAGCACCTGCACGAGCGTCTGGGGTTCGTCCAACGTGACGCGTCCGCCCTCGATGTCCGCGCGCAACGCACTCGCCTCGGCTTCGATCGTGAACGGTCCGTCCTCGATCCCGAGTCGCGCGCGGCGTGATTCGACCAGTGCATAGGCCTCGCGATCCGATTCGGCGCGCCACTCGGACGTGGACCTGCACGCCGGCAAGATCGTGAAAAGGGCGGTGGCGGCGGCGAGGAGTCGGAGTTGCATCACGTGGATATTCGAGCAGCGGGGCGTGCAAGGATAGCGTCGGTCCCGCCGGGCGCGAAGCACCGACGCGAAAGCCGGCCCTAGCGCGTGCCGCGTGTACCGCCGACGGCAACGAGATGCTGTGCCTGCAAGCGCTCGAATTCGGCGTCTTCCATACGTCGCGCGTACATAGAGCCCTCTTGCCACTGAAACGCGACGAGTTCGAGCCCTACGAATCGATAGCGCGCCGCGAGCGTTCCATCGCCGCGCCGCAATTCAACCGTGCGCGCCTCGCGTGGTTCCGCTTCTGCTTCGCGAACATCGGCCTCGGTACCCATCCTTTGAGCGGCGTCGAGCCACGACGTCCGCACCTCGAGAGGCGCGAGCGTGAGTGCGAGCGGGTCGAAGACCACGACATGTCCGGCTGCCAGTTGCCCGCCGCGCAGAAGCTCCATCAAGTACAAGGGCATGGTCGCTCCGGCAGCGGCGACCAGGGTTCCCTTGCGCTTCGCCGCAGGACTCCACTCCGTGATCTCGAGCGCGCCGCCGTCCGCCGACCAATCGGCTTGAACCGATCGCCCCGTACCCGGACCGAGTTCGCGCCAGACGCAGCGCGGCCCGCGCCCGCTCGGACATTCGACTTGCACGACTCGCTGTTCATTGCGCTTCGATTCGAGGCCCGGGGCGCCGACCAGGAAGCGCGTGTCGCATTCCAATTGAGGTCCGCTCGTCGTGTCGCGCCGACGCAACTCGACGAAGCCCGAGACGTCGATCGTGACTCCTCCGCTCGCGTCCGAGCGCTGCGTGTAGATCACGAAGCGCTCGACCCGCAGATCGGCGCCGGTCTGCGCCGCCGGCAACTCACCGACATTCGCGGGTCGGGTGCCGAGGGACAGAGCCAGCACGGCCCAGGGAACTGGATTGCGCCACCACATGCGCCTATTCATCGGAAAGAAGTTCCAGATGCTTGAGCGCAGCCGTCCGCGGCTGTGTCAGGGCGGGGAATGCACCGCGTCGGCGGCCGCACGGGCCAATCTGCGCACGACATCCGGGTAGCGCGAACTCAGATTCTCGCGCTCGGTCGGATCGCGCTCCGGCTCGTAGAGCCGCACGCCGTGCGCTGGATCCTTCGCATCCAAGATCAGGTGATAGCGCGTGTCCCGCACACTGACGACGCCGTCTCGCGCGACGCTCACTGCCGGCCTGTGATCGAAGGGCTGATCGATGTACGTGTCGAGCAGCGCCAGCAGCGATCTGCCGGCGACGTGCCGCGGCGTCGCGAGGTCGAACCACGCCACACAGGTCGGCAGCAGGTCTTGCAACTCGACGACCGCGCCGCTGACGCGTTCGCCGGTCATGCTGTCGGGATGGCGCAGCACGAGCGGCACGTGCAACGCCTTTTCGTGCGTTGTTTCGGCAGTGACTTCGATGTCCGACTCGCCCAGCAGCAGGCCGCTCGGTGCCGTGAAAATCAGGGCGGTTCGCGCCCAGGTTTCGCTCACATCGCCGTTCGATTGCGTGTAGTCATACGCACTCTGCAGGCAAAGAGTGAGCGCGATCGAGGTACGCGCGACCGCTCGTGCGTAGGTGTTCGCGGCGCGCGTCCGCAGACCGTCGTCCGCGAGCGTCAATGCACCTCGAGCCCACGCGCGACATTCGTCGACCGAGAGCATCGGTCCGAAATCCCGCTCGCCGAGGAGACTTTCAACACCTGCCGTGTCCGAACCCAGTTCGAACGGCGGCACGGCCCCCGCGAGGTGGATCCAAGTGAATCGTCGCGAACCGTCGCCCGGGTCGCGCTTCAGCCACTCCGAAGCACTCCACAGCGTTGCGGCGTCGTCGGCGCCGGCGAGGAAACTCTCGAAACCGCGACCCACCGAAGCCTTCAAGTCCGTCGCCCCGACAGTCACGAACGCGGCCGTGCGAAAGCCGGAATCCGCGAACAGTTCCGCCAGCGTGGGTGCGTCGCCTCGAATCTGCGTGCCGCCATCCAGCAGACCTGCGGACTGCGGTGAGAGTCCGGTGAACAGGCTCGCCAACGCGGGTTCCGTCCGCGCGCTCGGTGACATGCACACACGAAACAGCACGCCGGATGCGGCGAGGTTGTCGATGCCCAGCGCGCGTCCTTCGCGGCGTTCCAATTCCGTCGACGCGAAAGAGGTCGTGGGGCGCATGCTGGAGTACGCGCTGCTCGCGTCGGCGCGCAGCGCTTCGACCGTCACCAGCAACAGGTGTCGCGGCGGGATTCCGGGGCGGGCCTGCGAACAGGCGCCGACGAGGAGACACAGAAGTCCGATGCAGAGCTTCAATGCGTCTCCTCCACCAACCATGCGAGGTAGCGCGGCGCGACGTGCGCGGGTTCGACGACGACGAACTCAGGCGTGTCGTAGGGATGCAATTCGTGAATGGCCGCCTCCAAGGCTTCCAGCCGATCGACCGAGGTCTTGGCGATCATCAACACCTCGTTCCCCTCCTCGATGCGACCCTGCCAGCGGTAGATGCTCGTGACTGCGGGCACCAGGTTGGCGCAGGCGATCAGCCGCCGCTCCACGAGCGTGCGCGCCAACCGTTTCGCGACCTCCAGGTCGGCAGTAGTGGACAATACGAGCCGCGCACGGCCCGTCTCCGGTCGGGGATGGTTCGGTTCGGGCGCCGGGGAGCTCACGATCGCATGGTAGTCGGCACGCCGACGGAAGGAAGAGGGCCTTCTTCCGGGACGATCCGCCGCTACACTCCTGCGCCGCAGGCCTGGGCCAGTCGCGGGTGTGGCGGTAGAAGGATCGCGAAACAGGGCGCTCGCATGTCGGTGTTGCAAAGGATAGTCCTCGGAACATTGCCTCTGGTCCCGCGACCGATCATGCGCCGTTTTGCGTCGCGCTACATCGCGGGCGAGACCATCGAAGAGGCGCTCGCGCGCTTGCAGGGACTCAACGAGCGCGGCTATCCGGGAATCCTGGACATCCTCGGCGAGGGCATCTCCAACGCGACGCAGGCCAAAGAAGTGACGGCGCAGTACGAGGCGGCGGCGGATGCGATCGCGCGCGAGAAGCTCGCTTGCTACGTCTCGGTGAAACCGACGCACGTCGGACTCACGATCAGCGAAGAGATGTGCTTCGAACTCTACGCGCGGATTGCGAAGCGCGCGCAGGCCTCCGGTTTGTTCCTGCGCGTGGAGATGGAGGACGCACCGACGACGGACGGGACGCTGCGCGTGTTCGAGCGTCTGCGAGAACGCTTCGACAACGTCGGCATCGTGCTCCAGGCGCGGCTCTTCCGCACGCTGCGCGACATCGAAACACTCGCCCCGGGACCGCTCGACGTGCGGCTCGTGAAAGGCATCTATCTGGAGCCGGCGCGAATCGCGCACACGGAGCCCGAGCCGATCCGCGAGGCGTACGTGGAGTGCGCCAAGAAGCTGTGCGAACGCAAGGCGCGGTTGTGCCTCGCGACGCACGACGAGATCCTCGCCGACAGAGTCCTCGAACTGCTGCGCGCGCACGGGCGTGATGCCACGACCTACGAATTCCAGGTGTTGCTCGGAGTCCGCGAAGAACTGTGGGAAGCGTGGAAATCACAGGGCCATCAAGTCCGCGTATACGTTCCCTACGGTGCCGACTGGCGCGCCTACAGCCAGCGGCGAATGCGCAAGAACC
Organism: Planctomycetota bacterium; assembly: GCA_016795245.1. GTDB lineage: Bacteria > Planctomycetota > UBA1135 > UBA1135 > JAEUIA01. The sequence goes on from JAEUIA010000097.1 coordinate 90,903, forward strand.
CGCAGATCCTGCGGCACGTCATGCGCAACATGGTCGGCTTGAAGTGAGTGCGGAGCCGGTTCTTCGCCGGCGTTCTAGCCTTGGGGATTGAAGGTGCACACGGGGACCATGGGCGACATTCCATGCCGACGGTGACCACAGCGGCGCGCGCGCTTGCGCCCCACAACGTCTCAAGACCGGCACCGAACCCACCCCTCGACGCTTCCAGACCGACACCGAACCTCGCCCCACAACGCTTCCAGTCCGACACCGAACCCCACCCTCAACGTTTCCATACCGACACCGAACCCCACCCGCTCGTCCCCACCCCATTGTTGACCTCCTGGTTTGCGATTTGCGCAGTGGCGATCGTTCGAGTTTGACCGTACCGAGCCAGGCTCGTGTGGTGCATCTTCGCCGGCGTAGAGCCGCGCGCCGGCGCGCGGCTCTAC
>JAEUIA010000098.1 GCA_016795245.1 Planctomycetota bacterium
CCGAGCCTGGCTCCGTACGGTCAAACTCGACCCGGCCACTTGCCTACACCAGCGAAAACGGCGGAGTGGAGCCTGACTCCGTACCGTGATTCCGCACCGACCGACCTGAAGATCAGGAACCGGACGTGCCGGTCGCCGGCGACTTGTCGCCGAAGGTCGCTTCGATCGCGCCCTTGAAGCCCTGCAGCGCGGTGCGCTGCATGTAGAAGTGCAGGCCGCGTTCGGCGCCGAGCTCATCGCCCCCCCCTGCACGGCCCGGACCGCCGTGGATCATCATCGGGAGCACCATTCCGGGCGGCAGTGCCTGTTCGGCCATCTTGTCGCTGCCGATCCAGATGCGTCCGTGCCAAGGCGCCGCGAGCAAGACGAAGCGATCGGTCCATTCCGCGTCGTTGCCGTAGACGCTGCACACCAGTCCCCCGCCGCCGAGGTTCACGAGGCGCGCGGCTTCGACTGCGTCACCTGAGTACGGCAACACGACTGCGCACGGGCCGAAGACTTCCTCCGCATGGAAGGCCGGATTCTGCGCGTCCTTGGCGACGATCAAGGTCGGTGCGACGAAGTACCCCTTGGGCTGGATCGGATCCGTACCGCCGGTCGCAATCGTTCCGTGCGCGGCGAGGCGCTCGATGCCCTTCTTGACCTCCTCGAACTGCGACTTGGAGGCGAGCGGCCCCATGCGCACGTCTTTTTCGCTCGGATCACCGACTTTGGTGCGCCCGAGTTGAGCGACGAGGTCCGCGACCACGTCCTTGACGCGCTCCGCCGGCACGAACACGCGCCGCACCGCCGTGCACTTCTGCCCGGTCTTTTGCGTCATGTCGAGCGCAACGTTCGACAGGAACAGACCGTACGCATCCGAGCTCGCGTCGACGTCGGGCGCGAGCACCGCAGCGTTGAGCGAATCCGCTTCGATGTTCACGCGCACGTTGTGCTTGATCAGGTTCGCGTTCCCGCGCAGGTTCGCACCCGTGCCGGAGCTGCCGGTGAAGGCCAGCACGTCCTGCGGCCCGAGGTGATCGAGCATGTCACCCAGCGAACCGCTCACGAACTGGTACACGCCGGCCGGCAGGATGCCCTTCTCCACGATGATCTGCGCGATGCGCCAGGCGACGAGCGCCGTAGGCGTGCCGGGCTTCTCGATGACGGGCATGCCCGCGAGCAGCGCACACGCCATCTTCTCCAGCATCCCCCACGCCGGAAAATTGAAGGCGTTGATGTGCAGCGCGACGCCGGGTCGCGTCGTGTAGACGTGCTGACCCCAGAAGCGCGCGGTGCGCCCGAGCTGCAAGCCTTCGCCGTCGCTGAGCAGCGTGCGTGCACCGAGCTTCTCGCCCAGTCCGGCGTAGTACATCAGCGTGCCGGTTGCGCCGTCGATGTCGAACTTGGCGTCGCCGCGCGTGTTGCCGCCGTTTTCGAGCGCGAGCTGAATCAACTCGTCGCGGTGCTCGTGGATCGCGCCCGACAGCGCCGCGAGCAGCTTGCCGCGTTCTTGGAAGTTCAGAGCCGCGAGCGCCGGCCCGCCCTTCTCGCGCGCGAAGGCCAGCACCGCCTTGGAGTCGAACCCGCCCGACCCGACGGTCGCGAGCGGCGCGAGCGTGGTCGGATTCTCCAGGGTGACGGGTTTCTCCGTGCCGGTGTGCCAGCGGCCTAGAATGTGGCTGGAAAGCGTCTGCATGACGGTTGCTCTCAATCGAAAGTGCGGGGAAAAGGCACCGCGGACGCGGCGGGGATGCGATCGGGGCGAAGATTCTATCCCCCGCGCGGGACGCGAGAAGCCTCGAATCGGCGAGAATGACCCAGAATGAATCGGCGCGGCGCGCGCATGCAAGTGCGTCCCCCCGCCCCCAAAGGAGACCCACAATCCCATGCTGTTCCCCATGTTCGGCTTCGCGCTGCTCGCCTTCCTCATCCTGGCCCTCGTCGTGGCGGTGGCCGTGTTTTTCATCTTCAAGAGCGGCGAACAGGGCAAGACCAAGCTCAACGGCTGCGCCGGCTGCGCGATCGGTTTCGCGCTGCTCGCGATCGCCGGACTCGGCGCCCTGGGCCTCGTGTTCGTGTCAGTCGTCTCGCTCCCGAGCGAAGCGGTGCGCCACGGCCCGGTGAAAGCGCTCGAGTTCCACTGGGACGAATCCGCGCCCGCCCCCGACGAGCCCGGTCGACAGGCCGCAGCATCCCCATTGCATGTGCGCGTCGAGATGCGCGGCGTGAAGGACCATGCCGACGTGATGAAATGGCTGCGCAAGCGCACGAAGTCCGAGACGCACATCGCGGTGCACGAGGAAGTCGGCGAGGACGGCGAAGCGTACACCGTGGCCGAACTGAGCCTGCCCGTGTCCAAGAACCAACGCCGCGAATTGAAAGAGCTGCGCAGCCAGCTCGAGCGCGACATGCCCGACTTCAACATCCCGAGCGGAGTGCGGATCGAGTTGCGCGGCCCGAACGACTGACCGCGTTTGAGTGCGCGAGCGTGCGGCGCTACCGTCTGGGGCGTGAGCGCAGCTCCCGATCGACTCTCGCACCCCGGACGCTGGCTCGCGCCGGACACGTTCGTCGGTCGCGTCGCCGTCGTGACCGGCGGAGGCACCGGGCTAGGTCTCCAGGTCAGCCGCGGGCTCGCAGCGCTGGGCGCGACGGTCGTGATCGCATCGCGCTCGAGCGAGCATCACGCGGCGTTCTTGACCGAGGCACGCGCGCGCGACTGGAAGGCGCACAGCGTCGTCCTCGACGTGCGCGAAGCGCGAGATGTGCGCCGCGCGGCGGAAGCGATCGCGGCCGATCACGGGCCGGTCGACATCCTCGTCAACAACGCCGCGGGCAACTTCGTGTGCCCGGCCGAGCGCCTCTCGTCGAATGCTTGGCGCGCCGTGCTGGGCATCGTGCTCGACGGCACGTTCTACTGTTCGCAACATTTCGGTCGCGGCATGATCGCGCGCGGCGAAGGCCGCATCTTGAACATCGTGGCGACGTACGCGTGGACCGGGATGGCGGGCGTGGTGCACTCGGCCAGCGCCAAGGCCGGCGTGTTGGCGCTGACGCGCTCCTTGGCGGTCGAGTGGGCGCGCTTCGGACTGCGCGTGAACGCGATCGCACCGGGCCCCTTCGAGAGCGACGGCGCGCGCGCCAACTTGTGGCCCGACGAAGAGACGAAGCGCGCGCTGGAGGCGCAGATTCCGCTGAAGCGCTTCGCTTCGACCGATGAAGTCGCCGCTCAGTGCTTGTGGTTGTTGGCACCTGTTTCCGATTACGTGAACGGCGAGTGTCTCGTCGTCGACGGCGGCGCTTCGGTAGGCGGCAGGATGTGGGCGCCCGGAACGCGCTTCTCGCGCTCGCGCGGAACGGATCCGACGTGAGCGCGCGCGATCATTTCGAAACGGAGCGCGAGAATCCCGCCTCGGCTGCGCTCGACACTTTGTCGGTCGGTGCGGCCTTCGACGTCTTGAATGCGGAGGACGCGCGCGTCGCGGCCGCAGTCGCGCGCGCGAAAGGCGAGATCGTGAAGACCATCGAACTGGTCGCGGATCGCCTGTCGCGCGGAGGGCGCTTGATCTACGTCGGCGCCGGCACGAGCGGGAGGCTGGCTGTCTTGGATGCGACGGAATGTCCGCCCACCTTCCAATCGGATCCGACGCTCGTGCAAGGCGTGATCGCGGGCGGCGACAAGGCGCTGACCACCGCCGTCGAGGGCGCGGAGGATTCGAGCGAGGCCGGGGCGGAAGCCGTGCGCGCGCGCAAGGTCAAGGACCTCGACGTCGTGTTGGGCATCGCCGCGGGCGGCACGACGCCGTTCGTGCACGGTGCGCTGGCCCAAGCGCAAGAGCGCGGCGCGGCGACGGTGTTCTTCGCCTGTGTGCCGCGCGATCAAGCGCCGGATGGGGCGGACATCTCGATTCGCGTGATCACCGGCCCCGAAGTCGTGGCCGGCAGCACGCGGATGAAGGCCGGGACTGCGACGAAACTGGTCCTCAACGCGATCAGCACGCTGGTGATGGTGCGCCTCGGAAAGGTGCACGGGAACTTGATGGTCGATGTCAATACGCGTGGCAATGCCAAACTGTGGCAACGCGGGATCGGACTCGTCGCGCGGATCGCGCAGGTCGATCGTGCTGAAGCAGAAGCGCTGCTCGAGGCGGCCGGCGGCGCGGTGAAGGTGGCGGTCGTGATGCGCTTGAAGTCGTTGTCGCGACTCGAGGCTGAGGAGAATTTGCGGCGCGCGGGCGGAGTGTTGCGGCGCGCGCTGGCGTGATCGGGTGCGTGGCGGCGGTGATGCTGCGAAGTCTTCGCGACGGTGCGTCGTGCGCGGCAGCAGGCACGGCACAAGTGCAGAACATGTTTCAGGCGCAGCAGCGCCGACTCACTCCTGCGCGCGCACGGCCGCCAAGAACGGCTCCCAATCGAATGCCGGCCCAGGGTCGTTCTTGTTCGTCTGCACGTGGTAGTGACCCAGGATGCCGCCGAACTCGCGCCAGGCCTCGTCCGTCAAGGCACGCGTCTGCACGAACCCGTGCTCGTCACGCGGTGCATCGGGTTTGATCTTCGGGAACTCGCGGCACAGTGCGCGCGTGAGCTTCACCAGGCTCGCATATTGCTCCGGCGTGAAATCGAATTGCTGCAGGCTGTCGCCCTGGATCTCGCCCAGCACCCGATGCGCACGCGCAGGACGCCCGACGAAACCCGGCGTGCGCACGCCGGTCTCCACGATGTGGGCGGGGAACGTGATGCGCGTCCCGTGCGCGTCGCGCTGGTACCAGGCTTCGAGCTGCCAGGCGTCGCGCGCCGTGTACGCGCCGATGTTCGCGATTTCGATTCCGATCGAACGTCGATTCGATTTGGTCGCATGCCAGGTCGTGTCGCGCAAATCGATCGTCTGGTAGATCGTGCCGTCGATGTCGAGCATGAAATGCACGGACAATCCGCGCACGTCCTGCAACACCTTGAAGCAGGTGCGCGAGAGTCCGCAGGCGTCGTGGTGCAACACGAATTGATCGACGACCTCGCGCAATACACTCGGGTCGCGCGCGGTGCCGCTCACCAACACCTCGTCGATCGTCTCGGAGCGCTGATCCGGCGCGCGCGTGTCGGCTGCGCCCGCCTTCGGCGCCGCGACGAAGGCCGGGTTCGGCAGCTTGCGCACGCGACCGGGCTGGTAGCGCGGGCCCACGGGAGTCTTGGGCCCCGCCGGACCGAACCGCGGGTCGGTCTTCGTCGCGTCGTAGTAGGGCGGCTCGTCCCACAAGACGACCGGCGCGCCGATCGGAATGCGCTGTCCGCAGATCACGATGTCCTGGTTCACGGTGCGCGGCGCTGCCTTCATGGTCGGTGCTTCGATCGGCACGGAGTTCGAATCCCGTGGAATGCGCTGCGGGTCGATCGCCGTGCGACACGCTCCGGCGGACGCGAGAGCGAAAAGGATCGCCGCACGCAGCTTCACGCCGTCTGACCCCCGCACGAACTACCGGCGCCCGCGGTGCAGCCGAAACAATGCCGGCCGGTGACGATCCTGCGCGCCTCGAGTTCATCGAGACGAAAATCGCGCAGGTGGCGCGGCGCGCCGAAGCCGGTTTCGATCTCGAGCATCTGATTGAAATCACAATCGTAGAGGCGCCCGTCGTAACCGACGCTGAGGGTGTTGCGACACATCACGCCCCGCGCGGCGGCCGGATTGAAAGCACTCACCAGGCGTTGCATGTACGCTTCCAGGTTGTCCGTGCGTTCGAGCCACTCGAGGTAGCGACTGATCGGCATGTTCGTGATCGTGTAGAGCTCGTTGAACTCGATACCGTGCGAGCGGCGCAGCGCCGCCTTCCACTCGGCCAGTGCGGCCGTGCGGCTCGAACTCGGCAGGAACGCGCCGACGGGGTTCGTCACGAGCACGAGCTTCAGCCCGCTGCCTTCGCGGCCGTAACCCAGCGCATTCAGGCGTTTCAGGCCTTCGATCGAGCGAGCGAACACGCCCTGCCCGCGTTGCGCATCGGTGTTGAGTTCGCGGTAGTGCGGCAACGAACACACGACCTCGACTTGATGCGCGGCGAAGAACTCGGGCAGGTCCTGCCCGGGTGCCGTCGACAGGATCGTCAGGTTGCACCGATCCATCACGTGCCGACCCAGCCGCCGCGACTCCTCGACCAGGTAGCGGAAGTTCGGATTGATCTCGGGGGCTCCGCCGGTGATGTCGACGGTGGGAATCGAAGTCTGCGCGAGCACGCGCAGCGCGAGTTCGGCCGTTGCACGCGACATCGATTCGGTGCGCGTCGGTCCGGCGTCGACGTGGCAGTGCGAACAGGTCTGGTTGCACACCTTGCCGACGTTGATTTGAAAGATCTCGATCCGCCCGGCACGCAAGGTTCCTTCGCCGGCGGCGGCGACGTGCGCGTCGAAATCGCCCGCCAGCGGATCGCGGATCGCGACGCGCTCCAGGCGCGCCAATTGCTCAGGTCCGCTCGCGAGCACGGAGCGCTGCTCGACCAGCGTTGCGAGCAGTTTCGAGCTCTTTGCGAATGCGCTCAAGCGCTCACATCCCCTGCTGCTTCGCGATGGCGCGCATCTGCACGCCGTGGACGAGCGTCGCGCCGCCGACGATCGCCGAGGCGACGTGTACGGCTTCGGTCAGCTGGTCCAGATCACAGCCCTTCGAGAGCGTGTCCTGCGTGTAGGCGTCGATGCAGTACGGGCACTTCACCGCGTGTGCGACGCCGAGCGCGATCAGGGCCTTTTCGCGCGCGGTCAGCGCGCCGTCCTGGAATACGGCGCCGTACCAGGCGAAGAATTTCTCGGCCAGTTCGGGCGCGTTCTCGCCGATCTCGGCAAAGCGCGGCAGATCCGCAGGGCGGTAGTAGGTTTCCATGGGGATAGGGCAGCTCCTAGGCGTTCCCGTGAGCATCGCCCGGGCGGCGGTCGACGGCAAGCACCGTTCGGTGCGCAACGCCCTCTAGTGACCGAAAAAGTGCGCCTGGGCCGCAACCGCGCGAATTCCCGCGCGTCGAAGAGCGTGTGAAGACGGTCCGTTGTCTGGGTGCGTCCTTGCTCGGCGCGGGGGCCGAGCTGGTGACGATCGAAGCGCGCTTCGACCTGCTGGAGCGCGAGCGCACCGAAGTCATCTTGACCGGGTTGCCGGACAACGTCCTGCGCGAGAGCAAGGGTCGTTTGGAGTGCGCGCTGACCGAGACCGGACTGTCGCTGCCGCAGGGCCGACTGTTCTTGAACCTGGTGCCGGCCGCGCGGCGCAAGTCGGGCGAGATCCTCGATCTGCCGCTCGCGCTCGCGGCCGCGGCGGCGGCAGGCCACTTCGAAGGACGCGCGCTGAAGGGCGCCATCTTCCTCGGTGAACTCGGCATCGACGGTCGCCTCCACGCCGTCGCCGGTGGTCTGGCGGCGGCGCTAGCGGCGCGCGAGCACGGGATCACGCGGCTCTTCGCGCCGCCTGCGACGGCGGCCGAGGCGGCGGTGATCGACGACCTGGCGGTGTTCGGCGCGCGCAACCTGGGCGAAGTCGTGACGCACCTGCTCTCCGCCGGCGGATCTCTGCAGCGCCTGTCGGCTCCAGACCCCTTCGAACCGGCCGTCGCGGGCGGGCCTTCGCTGGACGAGGTGCGCGGCCTGGCGGATGCGAAGTTCGCGCTGGCGGTGGCGGCTGCAGGCGGTCACGGCATCCTGTTCGTGGGACCACCGGGCGCGGGCAAGACGATGTTGGCGCGCAGGCTCGCACGCTTGCTGCCCGTGCCTTCGCGCGAGGAACGGCTGGAGATCACGCGCGTGCTCTCGGCCGCGGGTCGCTGGCCGGGCGGACTCGCGCGCGAAAGGCCGTTCCGCGCTCCGCACCACACGACGAGCTACGCGGGACTCGTGGGCGGTGGAGCACACGCCCACCCGGGCGAGATCTCGTTGGCCCACGGCGGCGTCTTGTTCCTCGATGAACTGCCCGAGTTCAGACGCGAGGCGCTCGAAGCGCTGCGCCAGCCGCTCGAGTCGGGTTTCATCTCCATCAGTCGCGCGCTGCGGCGCGTGGATCTGCCGGCGCGCTTTCAACTGGTCGCGGCGATGAACCCGTGCCCCTGCGGTTACCGCGGACATCCGCGCATCCCGTGTTCGTGCGCGCCGACGTTCGTGACCCGTTATCGGCGGCGCATCTCGGGGCCGCTGCTCGACCGCATCGACCTGGTGATCGAAATCGCGCCGCCGACGCTGGACGAACTCGCGCCTTCGAACGTCGTCGTGCGCGAACCGAACACCGCGGTCGCATCCAGCGAAGCGAACCTGCGCGAGCGCGTGACGCGCGCGCGTGCGCGAGCGCTGGCCCGCGGACAGACGCTGGCGAACGTGGCGCTGAACGCGAAGGAACTGGATGCCTGGTCACCGCTCGACGAGGCCGCGCGCACCCTGCTGTCGGCCGCGGTCAAGAAGCGCGGACTCTCGGCGCGCGCCATCCAATCGCTGCGCCGTGTCGCGCGCTCGTGCGCCGATCTGGACGATGACGCGCGGATGCGAACTCGACACCTCGCGCAAGCGGTAGCGTTGCGGGCACCCTTGACCTGAAACCATACGCCTCACTGCGTATGGTCCCAAGGCGGACTACTCCTTACGGTGCCTGCCGAGATCGCCTGCCGCTCCCCGCGCAGGCGATCGTAATTGGAGTCAGCTTGTCGAAGGCCCCCCCCCGCCGTCTGTGGATCGTCACCCTGCTCGCCGTGTGCATCGGCGTTTTCGCCGGTGTTTCGGCCCATACCTTCGTGGTGGCCGAAGGCGCGAGCTACATGTCCGACGATCCCAAGGCCTGCGTGAACTGTCACGTCATGCGCGAGCAGTACGACGGCTGGCAGAAGGCTTCGCACCACGCGCATGCCACGTGCAACGACTGTCACACGCCACACGACTTCGTGCGCAAGTACCTGACCAAACTCGATCACGGTTGGCGACACTCGAAGGGCTTCACGCTCAACGACTTTCACGAGCCCATCCGCATCACGCCGAAGGACCTGCTCGACGTGCGCGAGAACTGCATCCGCTGTCACGCCGGCACGGTTTCGGGGATCACGCATTCCGGCGCTGCACGCGATTTCGAGTCGACCGCCGATTGCGTGCACTGCCATGCGGATGTCGGCCATGGCCCGCCGCGCTGAGACCGTAGTCGAACACCACGGATGGAGCGTCCTGCGCTCGATCCCCACCGGAGATAACGCTTGAAGAAATCCTGGACAGTCCTGCTCATCGCGGTCGTAGCGCTCGCCACGATCGGTGTCATGAAGCTCTTGGAGAACATCCACGAGCGCAAGATCGAGTCGCGCGAGACAGTCGTGCGCCTCGCCAACATCACCGAGACCACGGTCGATCCGGCCGTGTGGGGCCAGAATTTCCCGCGGCAATACGACACGTACAAGCGCACGGTCGACATCTCGCGCACCAAGTACGGCGGTTCGGAGGCCATCCAGAAGCTCGATGCCGAGCCGAACCTGCGCACGATGTTCAACGGCTACGCCTTCGCGATCGACTTCCGCGAGGAGCGCGGACACGCCTACATGCTGTCGGACCAGCGCGAGACGGAGCGCGTCACGCAGGTCAAGCAACCGGGCTCGTGTCTGCAGTGCCACGCCGCGAACACGGTGGCCTACCGCAAGGTGGGCTTGGAGTCCGGCGCGCCGGGAACGTTGGAGGACGAACTTCTGTCCTCGAGCGGCATGAACCAGTTGTTCACCGGCTTCGAGAAGGTCTGCTCGATGCCTTACGACGAGGCGACGAAGCTCGTTTCACACGCGATCTCCTGTCTGGAGTGCCACGATCCGAAGACCATGGCCCTGCGCGTCACGCGACCCGGCTTCATCACCGGGATCGCCGCGCTCGCGCGCTCGGACGACCCGGTGCCGCACATGCCGAGCATCAATCGCTGGCGCGAGGGTCCACGCACGAAGGACTACGATCCGAATGCGGCTGCCAGTCGCCAGGAAATGCGCTCGTTCGTGTGCGGGCAGTGCCATGTCGAGTACTACTTCGCGGGCAAGAACAAGCTCGTCACGTACCCCTGGTCCAAGGGGATCACGATGGACGCCGCGGAGGAGTACTACGACGAAATCGGCTGGAAGGATTGGACGCACAAAGACTCAGGTGCCCCGGTCTTGAAGGCGCAGCACCCTGAGTTCGAGATGTGGAGCCAGGGCATTCACGCGCGCAGCGGTGTGTCGTGTGCAGATTGCCACATGCCCTACGTGCGCGAAGGCGCAGTCAAGGTGTCGGATCACCAGGTGCGCAGCCCGCTCTTGAACGTGTCGCGTTCGTGCGAGGTGTGCCACCGCTATCCGGAGGCCGAGATCCTCGCGCGCGTCGATGTGATTCAGACACGCACGCGCAAGCTGCTCGACCGCGCCGAGGACGCGACCGTGGCCTTGATCCGCGCGATCGCGGCCAAGAAAGGCGAGGGCGCGAGCGACGAGGCGTTGGCGCCGGCGCGTGCGTTGCACAGGAAGGCGCAGTGGCGCGCGGACTACTGCGCAGCCGAGAACTCGATGGGTTTTCACGCACCGGGCGAGTACGCGCGCATCCTGGCGGAGGCGATCGACTACGCACGGCAGGGAGAGATCGAGATCCTGAAGGTGAAGTGAGGCGGGAGCGAACATAGGGCCGCGAGCGCGGACTCAAAGAGGTGTGCTCCCCCCACGGCTGGAGCCTTGCGATCCGTCGCTTCGGTCGAGGGCCCGCGTCGGGAATGGTTCGCCTACGAAGCCTGTGACCTCTAGGCGCTTCGAGACCGAAGCCGGACTCAAGCGCTCAACGCTTCAAGACCGACACCGAACCCCGCGCCACAACGTTTCCAGTCCGACACCGAACAAACCCCGCGCGTCCCCACCCATTGTTGACCTCGGGGTTCGCGATTTGCGCAGTGGCGCTCGTCCGAGTTTGACCGTACCGAGCCAGGCTCGTGTGGTGCATCTTCGCCGGCGCAGAGCCGCGCGCCGGCGCGTGGCTCTACGCCG
>JAEUIA010000103.1 GCA_016795245.1 Planctomycetota bacterium
CGGCGAAGGTGCACCACACGAGCCTGGCTCGGTACGGTCAAACTCGGACGAAGGCCACCGCGCAAATCGCGAACCAGGAGGTCAACAATGGGGCGGGGCGACGAGGGGTAGGTTCGATGTCGCTCGCGAAGTGTTGAGGGGCTGGTCTGGAGTGCGGATGTGATCGGCCGGCCAGGTGGTGGGTCGAGTGCTCTGGCCGCCTGCGCTCAGCGCGCCAGCGTCTCGACCAGCCAGTTGAACAGCGCTTGCTGGCGCTCGTCCTCGGCTGCCGTGTGCTCGGGGTGCCATTGCACGGCGATCAGATCTTCGTGATCGGCGTGTTCGACGGCTTCGATCACGCCGTCCTTGGACTGGGCGACGACGGTCAGACCTGGCGCGAGCTTGCGCAATGCTTGATGGTGCATCGACGCGGTCGAAATGTGCTCTGCATCGACGATGCGTGCGAGGCGTGATGCGGGCGTGATGTCGACAGCGTGCGTCTGGAATTTGTCGCCGTCCTTGTGCGCGATCTCCGGACCGATTTCATCGGGCAGATGTTCGATCAGCGATCCGCCGAGCGCGACGTTCAGGATCTGCATGCCGCGACAGATGCACAGTGTCGGCGTCTTGCGCTCGAAAATGGCCTTCACCAAGGCGATCTCACACGCGTCGCGCGCCTTGTCGACGCCGTAGACCTCGGGGTGTTGCTTGCCGCGGTAGAGCGCCGGATCCACGTCGGCGCCGCCCGACAAGATGATCCCGTCGAGGAATTCGAGACACTCTTCCGGATTCGTCTCGCCCGGCGGCAACAGCACCGGATAGCCGCCGGCGCGGCGCACACTCTCGACGTACTTGACGTTGAGGTCGAAGCGGCCCTTCTCGTTGCGGCCGTGGGTCGTGATGCCGATGCTCGGGCGATACTCCATGACGCACTACTTCTTTTGCAACTGCGCGCGCACGCGCAACCAGGCCCACCAGGCGAACAACAGGAACACGACCACCGAAGCCGCGAACACCCAGGGGCTCTTGACGATCGCTTCGGCGCGAGCGCCCATCGCGTTCGCGAGCAGAGCAAAGGTCGTCGAAACGCAGATCCCGCCGAGCGTGACCGCGAGCACTCCGGCCGTGCGCGTCAGGCCCAGGAATTGTCCGACGAACGTGCCACCGACGGCGCCCGACGCCGGGAGCGGCAGGAACACGAAGAACATGACTCCGATGAAGGCCATCCGCTTGAAGCGCGGGAACTGAATGAGCACGGCTTGCGCGGAATCGTGAATGCGCTTCAGCGATCGTCTGATCCACGCGAAGCGTGATGCCCAACCAAGGCCCAGTGCCAACGTCAGTGCTGTGACCAGATCGACCAGCGTGGCCAGGAGCGCGAGATGCCAGGGACCGAGCGGCGAATTCGGGATCATCGTGCCGAAGATCAAGTATTTGCCCGGGAACGCAGCGACGAGCGCCGGGAGCGCGCCCCAGATCCACTGTGCATGCGGCGTGTGCGTGAATGCGATCCACAGCGCCGTCCCGCCGATGAGTGTCATCACCGCGACGATCCACGCGATCAGCAAGCGACGCGTCTCCCGCGCATCGTTCGATTGCGGATGGGTTTGAGTCGGGTTCGGTGTATCCGTGTTCATCGAGCTGCGAGAATCCGCGGCAGCGATTCGTGCGGGACCGGATTCGGTTCGTAACGGCGCGCTCAACGCTTCTTGCAGTACTCGACGTACTTCTCTTCGAGTTCACTCAAGCTCACGCCCAGCACGGCCTTGGTCGCGCGCTCGATCGCCACGTGGTTGTTGTCGGGGCAGTTGCCGATCGCATGCACCCAGTCGAGGAACTTGTCCTTGCTCCATTTGGATTCGCGCACGAACTCGATCAGCAGCGCGGCCTGGGTGTACAGCGATCCGGCCTTGTTGCCCTCCTTCACGTCGTCGGCGCCGGACGCGATCAAGGACGGCATCGCGATCAATTCGGGCAGCTTCACGTGGCGGCCCTTCTTCACGAGGTTGGCGGCGTCCGTGCGTTCGTTGTCGCGTGTGCAGATGTACTCGGCCACGCCTTCTTGGAACCAGGATCCGCCGCCGCCCAGGCGCAATCGATTCGCGAAAATCTGGTGCGTCATTTCGTGAATGTGCACCGGATCCTGCGGCGCGTCGTAGTACGTCGCGTAGAAATCACCGTAGGCGACACCCTTCGTGGCCGCGGCTTCGTCGGTCGTGGTGTTGAAGGCCTGCGCAAAGAACTCGTAGTAGCTGGTCTGACTCGTGAACAGGAACACGGGCATCAAGCGCCGCCCCGGCACTTCCGGGAACGGATACATCTTCTGGATGGCGGCGTAGGACTTCTCCATCGCGTCGCCCATCTGCTTCGCAGCGCCCGTGTCGGAGAGGAAGATGTAGTGCTTGGTGCGCACCGGCTTCTCCATCTTCTTCTGCAGCTTCGCCGGCGCATCCTTGGCCCAGCGCGCCGCGACTTCGGCCTCGGTCCACTGCGGATTGCGCACCGGACCCTTGTAGGCCACGCCCTTGCGCAGGAACTCCAACACCAGCTTGTCGCCGGCCTCGTCGAGCCGCGGCTGTGCGATGACCTCGAGTGAGTAGCCCTTGCCTTCGACCAGCCCGCCGAGGACGAAGTAGCTGCCGTCGACCGTCTCGCCGTCGGATGCGTGTGTGGGGCCGTACCCCAGCGCGGCGTAGGGCGCGTATCCGAAGGAGCCCTGCAAGAGCTCCGTCTGTTCGTAGGCGAAGCTCGCGTCGACGCGCTTGCGGAAGTCGTCGCGGATGAACTCACCGACGTCTTCGGGTTCTTCGAATCCGAACTCGGCGTCAGGCAGCGCGAACAGGGCGATGTTGAACGCGCTCGCGCCGATCCTCCCGGACCAGCCGGCGCGGACCTGTTCGGTCTGCGTGATCGGCTTGAGGTCGCCGAATCCGGCGGGCAAGGTCAGCGTGAGACCGAGTTCATCGACCTTCTCGATGCGGCCTTTCTGGGCCGGCGCATCGGCCGGCTTCTTGTCGGCTGCGCTCGCCGAGGACACGACGACGGTGGTGAGTGCGCAGAGAATGAGCGAAAGCTGCATGAAAGACTCGGAGTTGGCATCTGAGGCCGAATTGGCCGGAGAAAATGCGCTGAAACAGTACCCGTCGGCCGCCGTTCGTCAACTTGCAGGCGGCACCGGGCGTCGATCGTGCTCGGCCAGCGCGCGGTCGGCCCGCGCAGCTACGTCGGCCTCGCAGAAGATCTCCTGCATCACCGAACTCGGCAGTTGAATGCGCTGGCTCAACAGGTCGACCATGTGCGAGAGCGGCACGCCTTCGGGCATGTTCAAGAAGTCCGGCGTGCGCGCGAGCAGCGCCGCTTGCACACGCTCGCGCAGCAGCGGTGCGCGTTGCGCGTTCGCTTCGATCTCGATCAAGGGTTCGATCGCGACGAGGCGATAGGCGTGTGACGTAGAGACTTCGCGCAACCGCACGCGCGATAGACCAAACATCCAGATCAGGTAGCGTCCGTCCGGCAGTTTCTCGTGCCGTCCGATCTCGCCCAGGCCGCCGACGTCGAGCACGGCGGGGTTGCCGGCGGCGTCGAGTTCGCCTTCGAGCAGCGTGCCCAGCACGAGTCGACCCGGACGGTCCAGCAGGTCTTCGATCATCTGGCGGTAGCGCGGCTCGAAGATGTGCAGCGGCATCACGCAGCCCGGGAACAAGTACACGTTCGGCAGCGGGAACACCGGCACGATCAACGGAGCATTCGAGGGCGGGGAATGGCGCGGGTTCGATTCCAAGTTCAGACGCTCCGGAACCCGATCACACCGTGCGCGGCGCGGCGGTGCGCAGGTGCAGATCGAGGGCGCGTCCCACCAGCGAAAGTTCGCGCTTTTCGCGGGGAATTCCGCGCAATTCGGCGCTGC
Organism: Planctomycetota bacterium; assembly: GCA_016795245.1. Lineage (GTDB taxonomy): Bacteria > Planctomycetota > UBA1135 > UBA1135 > JAEUIA01. Next base: position 3,887 of record JAEUIA010000103.1, read on the forward strand.
GCACGAGGTTCGAGATCTGCCGCTTCAGGAGCAAGAGATCGTCCGCGTCACGGAACCAGGCGCCTTTCACCGGGAGCCCGTTCTGTTTGAGGTACTCGCGACAGTCCTTGTCGGTACGGATTTGACTGCGGTTGTAAGGGTCGACGATCCGGCTCTCGCCGTCGCCGTGCAAGCGCAGCATGACCAACCCCGGCAGCGGCACGCACGCCGTGCTGATGCCCGCGCGCCGACCGATGAACATGTACAGCGCGCACAGCGTGAGCGGCATGCCACGCTTGCGTTCGATCACGCGGTGGATGTGCACGTTGTCGGGGTGGTGGAAGTCGCCTTTGGCGCTGCCGAACCCGGCCTTCTTCGACAAGTACTCGACCATGGCCTGCGCGCGGTCGAGACGGTTCTCGATTCCTTGTGTGCGCAATACGACTTCGCGCGCCAGCACATCGAGGCGCGTCTGCCACGGGCGCGGGTCCAGCCTGGGCTCCGCGTAGCACGCCAACAGGAACAGCGCCTTTTCGAGATCGATCTGTCCGCCGCTCACGTGGCGCAAGAGGCGCTTCAAGGCGAGCGTCTTTTCACGCTCGAGCAGGAGCGTGCGCGCGCGGCTGCGCACGATCGGCGAGTCGACGCGCGCGGCGCGGCGCAGCGAGGGTAGACCCGCGCGCCCCGCGGACTCGTACTGGCGACGGATTTCTTCGCGCACGACCGGGGAGTCGTCACCGAGGAAGCTCGCAAGCGCGAGAAAGCGCTCGCGCCGTTTTCGGATCGGTCCCTCGACCCCCGTGGGGGCCGTCTCGACGATGGGGCGCGGGGGGTGGCCGCGCTGGGGATCGGTCGTCTGCATCTGTGGGCCGGCCGTTCGAGAGATGTACGGCTCGCTGTGGCGCGCGAGGCCCGGTGCAGGACCCTTCCGCGCGCGCTTCATGATCCCATACGCAGTCCGGCGCGAGAAGGATTTTGAGGGTCTCGAATCTTCGTCGCCGGGGCAACTCGCCTTGCACCGTCCGCAGGGTGCTCCTATTCTGGTTCGCCAATTCTCTCCCGACCCGAGCCTCGCTTGGGTCGGCCTCCCAGACCACGAAGCACAGGATCCCGCTTCGCCCCAAGGTCCATGGCCCAAACCGCTTTCAAGAGCACCCCTCCGGGCTCACGTGCCGGACTGCGTCCGGTCGTCGTCACGCATGCGCTGCGGACGCCGATCGGCAAGTACCTGGGCGCCTTCGTCGACTTGTCGGCGGCGGACCTGGGCGCGGCGGTCGTTGGTGACCTGCTCGCGCGCGCCGGGCTCGACCCCGAGCGCGTGGGCGAATTGATCTTCGGCAACGGGCGCCAGGCCGGCGGGGGGCCGAACGTCGCACGCCAGATCTCGGTGCGCGCGGGTCTCCCCGAGCGCGTCCCGGCGTGGACGATGAACATGGCTTGCGGTTCGGGCTTGAAGAGCGTGCAACTCGCGGCCGAATCGATTCAGCTGGGTCGCAACGACATCGTCGTCGCGGGCGGCGTCGAGAGCATGAGCGGTCTGCCGTTCTTCCTGCCGAAGATGCGCACCGGCTATCGCCTCGGACACGCACCCGTCGTCGATGCGATGTACCAGGACGGATTCGAGTGCCCGCTGGCGCACATGCTGATGGGCGCGACGGCCGAGAAGCTGGCGCAAGAGCTTTCCATCTCACGCGACGAACAAGATCAATTCGCGCTCGCGAGCCAGCAGAAGGCCGCGGCCGCGATCGAAGCCGGGCGCTTCGCCGACGAGCTCTCGCCCGTCACCGTCAAGACGAAGAAGGGCGAGATCATCGTGTCGGCCGATGAACACGTGCGCCCCGACACCACCATCGAAAGCTTGAAGAAGCTCCCGGCCGTGTTCGCAAAAGACAACGGCACCGTCACGGCCGGCAACGCGTCGGGCATCACCGACGGCGCGGCGGCACTGCTCGTCATGGCGGAGGACACGGCGCGCGAGCTGGGTCTGGAGCCGCTGGCATGGATCGGCGCGTCGACGCAAGCCGGCGTCGATCCGACGATCATGGGCATCGGTCCCGTGCCCGCGCTCGAGGCTCTGCGCGCGAAAAGCGGCCTTTCCCCGGCCGATTTCGACCTGATCGAGCTGAACGAGGCCTTTGCAGCGCAAGTCCTCGCCTGCCACAAGAAGCTCCCGCTGCCGATGGACCGCGTCAACGTGAACGGCGGGTCGATCGCGCTCGGACATCCGATCGGTGCGACCGGCGCGCGCATCTGCGTCACGCTGTTGCACGAGATGAAGCGACGCAAAGTCGAGCGCGGCCTGGCGACGCTCTGCATCTCGGGCGGCATGGGCATCGCGACGGCTTTCCACAGAACACAAACTCACTAGACCACGACAACGAAGGACGATTCAGACATGAACATCAAGAAAGTCGGCGTGATCGGCTGCGGCCTCATGGGCCACGGCATCGCACAAGTGGCCGCGCAAGGCGGCTGCGAAGTCACCGTCGTCGAGACCGAGCAGAAGTTCCTCGACTCCGGCCTGGCGCGCATCGACAAGTCGCTCGCGAAGCTGGCCGAGAAGGCCAAGGAAAAGGGCGGTTCGTTCGACGCCGCCGGCACGCGCGCGCGCATCAAGGGCACGCTCGATCGCAAGGCCGTCGCCGATTGCGACCTCGTCGTCGAAGCGATCATCGAGGACCTCGAGATCAAGAACAAGCTCTTCGCCGAGCTGGGCCGGATCTGCAAGCCGACGACGATCTTCGCCTCGAACACGAGCTCGTTCCCGATCGCCGCGATGGCCAAGGCCTCCGGCCGACCCAAGCAGTTCGTGGGCTTGCACTTCTTCAACCCCGTGCAGCTGATGAAGCTGGTCGAGGTCGTGCGCACGAACGAGACCAGCGACGAAGTCTTCGCCGCCGCGCGCGCATTCGGCGAGACTTGCGGCAAGTCGCCGGTCGCATGCAAGGACACGCCCGGTTTCGTCGTGAACCGCCTGCTCGTGCCGTACATGGCCGAAGCGATGAAGATGCTCGATCGTGGTGACGCCACAGCGCAAGACATCGACACGGCGATGAAACTCGGCTGCGGTTATCCGATGGGTCCGTTCGAACTGACGGATTACGTCGGACTCGACACGACGCTCTCGATCCTGCAGGGCTGGGTCAAAGCGCACCCGAACGAACCCGCGTTCCAGATTCCGAAGGCTCTGGAAGAGAAGGTCAAGGCCAAGAAGTTCGGTCGCAAGTCCGGCGAAGGCTTCTACAAGTGGGAAGGGGACAAGAAGGCATGATCAGCGCCATCCTCGCGGTCCTCACCGCCGCCGGTCCCGACGTGACCTGGGTCGCACCGCAGATCTACGTCGAAGGCCGTCCGTTCCGCGTGCACGTCGAATACAAGGCCGAGAAAGACGGCATGGTTCCGACGTGGCTGCTCGGCCCGAGCGCGTTCACGATCGACGGCAAGCCGCTCGACGAGAAGAAGCCGAAGGGTGAGGTCGAGTTGCTCGAGGGTTCGAACCTCGTGCTCGACCTCGATTTGAGCGAAGCGTTGCGCAGCAGCAAGGCGCTCAAGAAAGCCGACTTCAAGCTCGGCCTCGAAGGCTCGAACACGAAATCGATCGAGGTGCGCTACCTCGTGCAGGCGCCCAAGGGCCTGAATTTCATGGACGAAAAGAAGATGCCGACGGAGTCGTTGAGCAAGTACTTCGTCCTGCTGGAGACCAATCGCGGCAACATGTACGCCGAGCTGTGGCCCGAAGTCGCGCCCAAGCACGTCCGCAACTACCTCGATCTCTGCTACACGGACTTCTACGACGGTGTGCTCTTCCACCGCGTCGGTCCGGGTTTCATGATCCAAGGCGGCGACCCGAAGACCAAGGACGAGTCGAAGCGCGGCGAGTGGGGAACCGGCAGCGGGCCGCGCATGGTCAACGCCGAGTTCAATGCCAAGAAGCACGTGCGCGGCGTGCTCTCGATGGCGCGCGGCTCGGATGTGAACTCGGCTTCGTGCCAGTTCTTCGTCATGCACGCCGCCTATCCGAGCCTGGACGGCAAGTACACGGGCTTCGGCATGCTGCTCGACGGCTTCGAGACTCTGGACAAGATCGTCACGGCCCCGGGCGAAGCGCTCGATCCGCAAGCGTCGACCTTTCGTCCTACGGCACCTCAGCGCATCGAACACGCGATCGTGCTGGTCGCGCCCTGACGCGCACTACACCCTCACCTTTTCACCACGAGCCCCAAGGCCAATCCCATGACTCAAATCGCCGCTGAAAAAAACCTCGACTTCATGAACATGCCCGCCGCCGACCTCGCCAAGTACCAGGTCGTGCTCGAGACGAACCAGGGCAACATGCAGATCGAATTCTGGCCCGAGGACGCGCCCAATCACGTCCGCAACTTCCTCGATCTCGCCTACACGGGCTTCTACGACGGCGTGATCTTTCACCGCGTGATCCCGGGATTCATGATCCAGGGCGGCGATCCGACCGGCACCGGTACGGGCGACGGCAAGCGCAAGCTCAAGGCCGAGTTCAACCGCCGCAAGCACGAGCCGGGCGTGTTGTCGATGGCGCGCTCGTCCAGCCCGGATTCGGCTTCGTGCCAGTTCTTCGTCATGCACGCGCGTTCGCCGCACCTCGACGGTCAGTACTCGGCTTTCGGCAAATTGGTGTCGGGGTTGGAGGTCGTCGAGAAGATCGTCAACGTCAAGCGCAATTCGAGCGACAAACCCAATGAGAAGCAGACGATCCTGAAGGCCAAGGTCATCAAGGCGCCGGCCGCGAAGTGAAATCTCCATGAGTTACGAAAACCTTCTCGTCGAGAACTCTGCGGGTATCGCCACCGTGACGATCAATCGTCCGAAGGTGATGAACGCGCTGAATGCCAAGACCCTAGGTGAACTCGCGCACGCCTTCGACGCGCTCGAAGCAGCGAATGACGTGCGCGCGATCATCGTCACCGGTGCGGGCGAAAAGGCGTTCATCGCGGGCGCGGACATCAACGAGCTCAAGGCGATGTCGTCGGCGATGGAGGCCAAGGACCTCGCGTTCTACGGCCAGACCGTGCTGGCGCGCCTCGATCGTTCCGCCAAGCCCACGATCGCCATGATCAACGGTTTCGCGCTCGGCGGCGGTTGCGAGCTCGCGCTAGCATGCACGCTGCGCACCGCGAGCAAGACGGCGCGCATGGGCTTGCCCGAAGTCTCGCTAGGCATCATCCCCGGTTACGGCGGCACGCAGCGCCTCTCGCGCATCGCGGGTGTCGGCGTCGCGCGCGAGTGGGTCTTGACCGGCGACATGTACGGCGCCGAAGAAGCGCACCGTGTCGGCGTCGTGAACCGCCTGTTCGCGCCCGAGGAGTTGAAGGAAGGCACGCTCAAGCTGGTCACCACGATCCTCTCGCGCGGTCCCGTCGCCGTGCGGCTCGCGCTCGAGACCATCCGCCGCGGTCAGAACATGAGCCAGCAGGAGGGCGAGATCATCGAGTCCGACATGTTCGGCCTCGCCGCCACGACTTCCGACATGAAGGAGGGCATGGCCGCCTTCCTCGAAAAGCGCCCGGCGAAGTTCACGGGCAAGTGACGCGTTTCGAACGCACGCCACGGTACTACAGACACTACACACACCTCGGAGCACAGATATGACCACTGAAATCGTGATCGTCGGCGGCGCGCGCACCCCCATGGCCGAATACGTCGGCACGCCCGGCTACGGCAAGTTCAAGGACGTGAGCGCGATCGACCTCGCCGCGCACGCGTCGAAGGCCGCGCTGGCGCGTTCGAAAGTCGCGCCTGAATCGATCGACCACGTCGTGATGGGCAATGCGCTCCAGACTTCGGTGGACGCGATCTACGGCGCACGTCACGTCGGTTTGAAGTCAGGTTGCCCGCAGCACGCCGGCGGCTTGACCGTGAATCGTCTGTGCGGTTCCGGCATCCAATCGATCGTGAACGCGGCGCAGATGATCCAACTCGGCGAGTGCACGACAGTGCTCGCGGGCGGCATGGAGAACATGAGCCAGGCGCCGTTCTCGGTGTACGGCACGCGCTCCGGCATCTCGTTCGGTCAGCAACCGGTGATGCAGGACAGCCTGTTCGCGGCACTCACGGATCCGCTCGCGGGGCTGATGATGGCGCAGACGGCCGAGAAGATCGCCAAGCGCCTCGGCATCACGCGCGAAGCGCAGGACGAGTACGCGCTGCGCAGCCACCAACTGGGCGCGAAGGCCGTGAAAGAGGGCCGTTTCGCGGCCGAAATCGAGCCGTTCACGATCAAGGGGCGCAAGGGTGACGAGGTCGTCGCGCTCGACGACCACATCAAGCCCGAGACGACACTCGAAGGCCTCGCGAAGTTGCGCGCTGCTTTCGGCAAGGACGGCACCGTGACGGCCGGCAACGCGAGCGGCATCGTCGACGGCGCGGCTGCAGTCGTGTTGACGACCGATGCGCGCGCCAAGGCCGACAAGCTCGACGTGTGGTGCAAGATCCGCTCGTGGGCCTACGTCGGCGTCGATCCGACCGAGATGGGCATCGGCCCGGTGCCGGCGATCAAGAAGTGTCTGGAGCGCGCCGGGCTCGCGACGCACCAGGTCGACCGCATCGAGATCAACGAAGCGTTCTCGGCCCAGTACCTCGGCTGCGAAAAGGAGCTCGAGCTCGATCGCACCAAGTGCAACGTCAACGGTGGCGCCATCTCGCTCGGTCACCCGCTCGGCGCGACGGGCACGCGTCTCGTCCTGACGCTCATGCACGAGCTGCGCCGCAGCAAGAAACGGTACGGCGTCGCGTCGGCCTGCATCGGCGGCGGACAAGGCATCGCGATCCTGCTCGAGAACACGCAACTCTAGGTCTGGTACGTTGAATCCGCTGATCCACACACGCCCTGACGGGCAACGCGTCGTCCGGCTCACGCCCAAGAAGCGCGTTCTGTTCCTGACGAAGGACCTCGACCTGATCGAGCGTCAGCTGCGCCGCGAAGTCGACTTGAAGATGAGCGACGTCGATCCGGCGTCGCTGCTCGACGACATCAACACCGACGCGATGACGCCGGCGTGGGTGTGTTTCAGGCACAAGCCCGAAGACATCGCGCTCGACGCCTACGCCGGCATCGTGCACAAAAGCGGGCCCAAGGACGGTCAACGCGTGTTCGGAACGCGCGCGTTGATGGACGGCGGCTTCGAAGTGATCGTCAGCGGCCAGCGCAAAGGCACGGGCAGCTCGCGCGAGACCGCGCCGCAGTGCGAGAAATGGTCCGGCATCCACCTCGTGATCGCAGCGTCGTTCGCGCCGATCCACGAGCGCAACAACATCAACCTCGGCCAGTTGATGGGCACGTACGCGCAACTGGCGCGGCTGCAGAAGGGCGAGGAGATCCCGCTCCAGGAATTCACCGGTCACTACGACGCGGTGACGCGCGCGATCCTCGAGAGCGGCGGTCTGTTCCCGTTCGCCAAGGCGTACAAGGCCGGAAAGACCACCGTTCCGACACCGAAGACGACCATGCGCGCGATGACGATGACCGAGAAGATCCTGAGCAGCCATCTCTCGGGCGTCGAGGCGGGCAAGGCCTTCGTGAAGCCGGGTGACGTGTGCCTCGTCAAGGTCGACGGCGGTTACAGCCACGAGTTCACGACCGCGCAAGTGCACCACTTCCTCACGCTCGAGTACGGAGATGACTACAAGATCCCGGCACCGGCCAAGTTCGCGGTGTTCGAAGACCACCTGCTCTACGCCGACGGCGTGAAGCGCATGGCGCCGTTCGCGCGCGAGATCCAAACGTTGCGCGACTTGCAGAACGAGTTCCAACGCCACACCGGCGTGCGCGATTACTCGGCGAAGGACAAGATCTCGCCCGGCATCTGCCACCAGGTCGCGCGCGAGGAATTCGTCGATCCGGGCGATTTTATCCAGGCGACCGACAGTCACACGTGCATGGGCGGCGGCAACAACGCGCTGACGTACGGCGTGGGCGCGACCGAGTACGCGGGTCTGATCCACTCCGGCATCACGTTCGTGATCGTGCCCGAGTCGATCCGCTTCGAATTGAGCGGCCAGTTGCGCCCCGAGTGCACGGCCAAGGATCTGATGATCCACATCCTCAAGACCTACGCGGTGCGCGAGGATACGCTCGATCGCGTGATGGAGTTCGGCGGCCCCGGTCTCGCGTCGCTGTCGATGGACGAGCGCGCGACCCTGTGCAACATGGCGACCGAGTGCAGCGCCAAGTCGGGTATCTGCGATGCCGATGGCGTGACGCTGGAGTGGCTCGCCGCGCGCCGCAAGAACATGTCCAAGGCCGAGATCAAAGCGCGTTTCGTCGCGCCCGATCCCGACGCCGTGTACGACGGCGGCATCCACAGGATCGACCTGTCGAAGATCGAGGCGATGGTCGCCGAGCCCGGCGATCCGACCTACGGCAAGAACGTCAGCGAGATCGGCGACGTCAAGATCGACATCGCCTACGCTGGTTCCTGCACCGCCGGCAAGGAGCACGATCTCGACTTCTACGCGCAGGTCTTGAAGGAAGCCGTCGCCGCCGGCCGCCGCGTGGCGCCCGGCGTGCACATGTACATTCAATTCGGCAGCGAAACGGTGCGTGACTACGCCCGTGCGCGCGGGTACTTCGAGATCTTCGAAAAAGCCGGCGTCGAAGTGATCAATCCCGGGTGCGGTGCGTGCATCGGCTGTGGTCCGGGGGTCTCCGACACCAAGGATCAAGTCACCGTCAGCGCCATCAACCGCAACTTCACCGGCCGTTCCGGGCCGGGCCAGCTCTATCTCGCATCACCGTTGACCGTCGCGGCGAGTGCCGTCGAAGGCAAGATCGTCCGCTACACCACCGGCATGTTCCGCGATGCGGTTCACGCCTCTGACAAGCATCGAGTGAAATGACCATGACCGAGTACGACATTGCAGTGATCGCCGGCGACGGCATCGGCCCGGAAGTGACACGCGAGGCGATGAAGGTGCTCGACGCAGTGGCGTCGATGTACGGCTTCAAGACCAAGAAAACGCACTATCCATTCGGCACGGAGCACTGGCTGAAAACGACCGAGATCTTCCCCGAGAGCGCGTTCAGCGAGGTCAAGGACAAGCGCGCGATCTTCCTGGGCGCGATCGGTGATCCGCGCGCGCCGGTGGGGATGATTGAGTACGGCATCATCGCCAAGCTGCGTTTCGAGCTCGATTTGTACGTGAACTTGCGCCCTGTGCGCTGCTACGACGAGCGCTTGTGCCCGCTCAAGGGCAAGGGCCCGGCTGAAGTCGACATGGTGTTCGTGCGCGAGAACACCGAGGGTGCCTACTCGGGATCGTTCGGATTCGCGCACAAGGGTCTGCCGTCCGAAGTCGCGACGCAGGTCATGGTGTACACGCGCGCCGCGACGGAGCGCGTCATCCGCTACGCCTTCGAATTGGCGCGGACGCGCAACAAGAAGAAGACCGTGACGATGATCGACAAGGCCAATGCGCTGCGGGCTCAGGACCTGTGGACGCGCACGTTTGCGGACGTCGCCAAGGAATACCCCGACATCAAGACCGAGCACGCGTACATCGACGCCGCGTGCATGTGGATGATCAAGAACCCCGAGTGGTTCGACGTCGCGGTCACGTCGAATTTGTTCGGCGACATCATCACCGACCTGGGTGCGATGATCCAAGGCGGCATGGGCATCGCCGCGTCAGGCAACATCCATCCCGGCAAGGTCTCTCTGTTCGAGCCGATCCACGGCTCGGCGCCGAAGTACGCCGGCCAGAACGTCGCCTGCCCCGTCGCCGCGATCCTCGCGGTCGGGATGATGTGCGACTACCTCGGCCAGAAAAAGGCCGGCGCCGCGATCGAAAACGTGATCGTCGACCTCGTGCGCACCAAACGCATCAAGGGCGTGAACACCGGCGATCACCCCACCGACCAAATCGGCGACATGGTGATCGAAGAGCTGCGCGCGCTCGCGGCAGTTTGACCATACCGAGCCAGGCTCGCGGGGTGCAAAGTCACGCTCTGCGCGTGAGCCCGTCCGTCTCGACGTACGCCGAGTCCACAGTGCCACCAACGCTGGCACGCATCCCGTAGCATGCTTCGAGCGCGCGGCCTGCGGCAAGAGCTGCGGTCTCTGCGTAGGTAGCGTTCTCGTGAAGTGCACGCTCATGCACTCGATAGGCGCGAGCTGCCGTATGCCTGGCGATACTCAGCGCCGATCCAATTTCCGACCAGGTGATCGCGCTCAGATCCCGGAGGAGTGCCACCTCCAATAGCCTCCATCCGCAGCAGGTCTGTCGCGAAATGGCAATCGGCCACACCTGTCGAGTGAACCGCAGGTCAGCGATGACACGAGCAACATCCCTGGCAGCGCACAGTGGTACGTCGATTTCGGTCCCGTCCGCGAGGGACGCCTTGTGGCGCATCCATTCGAGAACACGCTCCGGTGCAGCGCCGAGGAGGTCATCCAGCGGATCGGGGTTCCGTACGCCTCCTGAGATTCTTCGCTCGAGGATGCGCGCAACCTCGGATGTCGTCGTCGGCCCGAAGGCTCGGCCATAGTGCGCCGGGTCAAACTGCGAGCCCTCGGTCCTCGCGCGCACCTGTCCCTCGATCCAGCTGCGTTCGAGCCACAGCGGTCCGCGTGCCCGTGCATAGTGTCGAGCACTGCTGTGCGGATACATCTCCGGGGCGGGCACGACGCCCGCCAACACCGGGTTGTCGTCGATGTAGCGAACGAGTCGTCGCCGGTACTCCATCGAATCCACAGGCAGTGATCGAAAGCGGCCTCGAAATAGTGATCCATCACGCCTGCGGCCGCGGTTGAACCAGCGCACGTAGTCGTTTTGCACACGGGCCATGGCCACCGACAGTTCACCTCCAGTGCTGCGGACGAGCATGTGAAAGTGCGTGGTCATGATGCAGTACGCGTGCAACTCGATCTGACCAGCCCGCACGGCTCGTGCGAGGCGCGACAAAAAATAGCGAACGTCGCGCGCGCTCTCGAACACGGTGCGGCGAGCGATGCCCCGATTCATCACATGATGCCAAACTCCGGGTCTGTCCCCCCGGCGAACTCTAGCCATAGTGATCCTCCCCCGAAATTGACCGACGCTCGGCGCGGAAAGCGGTTGCGGGAAATTTCGAAATCGATCCGCAGGCAGCGAGTCGACGTCAGGGAGTCTGACCCACGCGAGCCTGGCTCGGTATGGTCAGAGTCGACGGCCCTGGGAGGCCAGGATCGGTTTGAGTTGCGCGACCAGCTTCGAGAGATCGTCGCCGGTCAACGCCTGATCCTTGTCGCACAAGGCTTCGGACGGATTGGGATGCGCCTCGATGATCACGCCGTCGGCGCCGATCGCGGCGGCGGCGATCGCGAGGGGGATGACGAGCTCGCGCACGCCGGACGCGTGCGAGGGATCGACGATCACCGGCAGGTGCGTGCGGGCTTTCAGGACCGGCACGGCGGCGATGTCGAGCGTGTTGCGCGTCGCGGTCTCGAACGTGCGAATGCCGCGTTCGCACAGGACGACGCGATGATTGCCGCCGGCCATGATGTACTCGGCGGCGAGGAGCAGCTCTTCGATCGTGGCGCTCATGCCGCGCTTCAACAGGACGGGGCGCTTCGAGCGCCCCACTTCTTTCAGGAGCGCGAAGTTCTGCATGTTGCGTGCGCCGATCTGCAGCATGTCGGCCGATTCAGCGACGCGCTCGACGTCCTCGGGGTGCAACACTTCGGTCACGACCGGCATCTCGTAGGTGCGGCCGGCTTCGACCAGCAGGTCGAGACCCGCGAAACCGAGGCCTTGAAACGCGTACGGCGACGTGCGCGGTTTGAACGCGCCGCCGCGCAACACGCTCGCGCCGCCGCGCTTCACGAGCTCGGCTGCGTCCATCATCTGACGCCGGTTCTCGACCGCGCACGGGCCCATCGCGAGCACGAAGCGTTCGCCGCCGAACACGACACCGGACACGTCGACCAGCGTGCGCTTGGCGTCTTCGCGCAAGCTGCACAGCTTCAAGTTCGGGTTCTTCGCGGCCTTCTTCGCCGGTGCCGCAGGCTCTGCGGGACAGGTCGGAGCTTCGACCTCGGCTGCAGGTGTCACGGCGGAGATCATGCTTTCGATCTGCGCGCGTTCACGTTCGCTCTCGACGCGGCGCGGGTAGCTGCCGAGCACCTTCATGTGGTTCGTATGAGCGCGAACTTCCTCCAGCGCGGCTTGGACGCGCACATCGCTGACGTGTCCCTCGATGTCTGCGTAGAACGCGTATTCCCACGGCGTGGCGACTTGCGGCCTGCTTTCGAGCTTCGTCAGGTTGATGCCCTGCGCGTCGAAGCTCTTCAAGCACTCGAGCAACGCGCCGCGGCGGTGATTGACCGCGAACACGAGCGAGGTCTTGGCCGGACGCCGTACGTCGAACACCTCGGGCTGGCGACCCAGCAGCAAGAAGCGCGTGATGTTGATCGCGTGATCCGCGATCTCGCGCTTCAAGACGACGAGCCCGTATTCGCGCGCCGCATCTTCCGACGCGATCGCGGCCACCGTCGGATCGCCGCCGCGCGCTACCGCTTCGGCAGCACCGGCCGTGTCGTGGAAACTCTCGGCCGTGACGCCCACGAACCCGTCGAGGAATTTCTGGCACTGCTGCAACGCGACCGGATGGCTGCGCACGGTGCGCACGTGTTCGAGCTTCGCGCCCGGCAGACCCAGCAGGCAATGTTCGACCGGCCAGACCTCTTCACCGACGATCGTGACGTGGCGCGTGCCGATCAAGTCGTAGACCTCGTTGATGCTGCCCGCGATCGTGTTCTCGATCGGCAGCAATGCGTAGTCGACTTCGCCGGCTTCGAGCGCATCCACCGCCGCTGCGAAACCGCGGAACCCGATGCGCTCCAGCCGCGCGATCGGACGCGACGCGAACACCTTGCCGATCGTCAAGTCGCTGTAGCACGCCGGCACTCCCTGGTACCCGACGCGCACCGACCGCGTCCCCGCATCCGTGCTGCCGCGCGAGTCGAGCACGCGCTCCTGATCGCGCCGCGACCAAGTCAAGATCTCGCGTAGCACGCGCCCCGCGAAGTACGGCGAGATGCCGTGCGTGTCGGCTTCGCGCGCCCAGATCTCGAACAGCTGTCGCTCGCGCTCTTCGTCGCGCAAACGCACGTCCGGATTGTTCTGCTTGTGGCCGACGATCTCGCGCACGGCTTTCAAGCGCGCGGCGAGCAACGACACGAATTCACGGTCGAGACGATCGATCGTCTCCCGGGGTTTGGAGAGCGGGTCCATTCTTTCCGTATCGACCGGACCCGACCCTGAAATGGAGCGCGGGCGGGCACTAGGCCCACCCGCGCTCTCCGGTGCCTGATTTCAGGCCTGTTTCAGGACTTGCTCGGGGGCGTCTTGCGCGCCTCGGCGATCTCCTTCAGGTACTTGGTCGGCTCCTTCTCGAAGCTCTTGATGCATCCCGCGCAGCAGAAGCGCACGAGCGTCGTGCCGTACAGCTTGTTGACGGGCTCGCCCATGCCGCCCAGTTCCTCGCCGCCGACCACGCACTTCTTGAGCGGGTACGACGCGAGTTGCGCCTTGATGTAGGCCTCGTCGACCTTCGCCATCGCTGCGGCCGGGTCCTTCATGAACATCGCGACTGCTTCGCGGTTCTCCAGGCGCACGAGGCGCGTGCCGAAGACGTAGTCGATGGCCTTGTCGTCGAGTTCCTTGCCGGAGATCGCGCAGGTCTTCATCGGGTAGGTCGACTTCTGCGCTGCGATGACGGCGGCGTCGAGCTTCTTGAAGACCTCGGACGGGTCCTTCATGACTTGCGCCTTGCAGTCGCCGCAGCAGGTGCGGACCATGCGGCCGTTGACGACGAACTCCGTCGGCTTCGCTTCGAGCTTCTCGCCGCTGACCGGGCACGTGTCGAGCGGGTAGGACCAACGCTGCGAATGGATGATCGCGCGGTCGTCCTGCTTGTCGCCCTTCGCCTCCTTGGCATCGCCCTTCTTGTCCTTGTCCTGCTTCTCGTGCTTCTCGCCCTGTTGACCCTTGTCGCCGGGCTTGACGTCGCCTGCCTGCAGAACGCCAGTCGTGACGATCAGCGCGGCACAGGCGGCGGTGATCAGGTGCTTGACATACTTCATAATGCTTCCTTCTTGATCCGATGCGATTCGCCGCCGGTGAACCCGACGTGCGTCGCAAGAACGGCGGAAACGTAGCACAATGCGGCGCGGACGCGAGTGGATGAAGGAACCGCAATGTTCAGACCGTGTGATCCGTGCCCGGGTGCGGCATGGAATTGCCGCGTGGGTGCGCCGAATCGCGCGCAGTGCATCTTTGGCAGTCGTCACGTTCGTGTTGGCGTGCGTCTGGTTTGTAGGCCTGCCATTCACGAGTCGCGCGCGGCACAGCCGCCGCAAATGGCGGCGCTTCATCTTCCAGGCCTGGTCGCGCAGCGTGCTGCGCCTGTGCGGCGTGAGGCTCGCCGTCGTCGGCGCACCGATGCCAGGACCGTGCTTCCTGGTCGCGAACCACCTGGGTTACATGGACATCATGGTCATCGCTTCGTGCGTCGATGCGACGTTCGTCTCGATGCAGGAGATCGTGCGCTGGCCGTTCTTCGGACTGATGGCGCGCCAATTCGACACCGTCTTCATCGAGCGCGAGAAGAAGCGCGACATTCCCGCAGTGAACACCGAGCTGGAGTCCGCACTCGCGCGTTGCGAAGCCGTCGTCATCTTCGCCGAAGGCCGACACACGCGCGGCGCGAACGTGTTGCCGTTCCGTCCTTCCCTGCTCGAACCTGCCGCGCGCGGAGGACACGCCGTGTCGTGGGCCGTGCTGCACTACGCCACGCTCGAATCGGATCCGCCTGCATCGCAAGCGATTCCCTGGGTCGACGAACCGCTCTGGCGACAAGTGCTCGTGATGCTGGCGCTTGAGCGCATCGATGCGCGGCTCGAATTCGGTCAGGAGCACCTCACCGGCGACGACCGCAAGGTCCTGGCGCGCGAACTCCACGAGCGCGTGTCGCGGCACTTCAAGCCGCTGAAATAAAACGCTCCCGCCCGCGTCGTGATGCGACGCGGGCGGGAGCTACGCAGAAGACGTGCGGAGGAGAGAAGCTGTCCGACTGACGCACGCCTCTCTACGCCGGTCCTGCGCTCAAGGAGTCCACAACACTCCGACACCGTTCGTGACGTTGAACGTCGCCGGCGTGCAGAACAACGCCGCATCGCGGTACCAGCTGGAGTAGAAGCGGAATCCGCCGGCCGGAGGCACGAGGCCCATGACCGACAACGCCGGGTCCAGACCGGAGGGAATCGTCGACGACCCGGCCAGGTTGTTGAACTTCACGCCCAGTCGCACGATCGCGCCGCCGATGCACAACACACCGTCGCCGAACGGGAGCGCTGCCTGCGCGGTGCCTTGGAAGTAGAGGCACGGTCCGCCCGCGGGCATGCCCGAACCCGTCAACACGACGGTGTCGGCCGAGACGCTCGCGATGCCCGCCGCCGCGATGTTCGCGCCGAGGGGATTGGCGGAGTGCGCGCAACCGTTGCCCGGAGCGCCGGCGTTGCCGCACGGGCAGGCTGCCGCGGTGCCGAAGCAGTAGGGCAGTCCGGTCTGCGGCGGTTGCACGGTGTCCAACGCGTCCATCTCGGCCGCCATCGCGAAGCCCGCGCGACCGGTCGCGAGACCGAGCGCTTCGGCTGCGACGAAAATCCCGGGGAAGGGCGACAGGCCGCCGGCGACCGGGGGAACCAGGATGTCACCCGGCTCGATCGGCGCGCCGAAGATGCTGTCGGGCATGCCGATGACGGCCGAGCCGCGGCGCACGCTGAAGAGCAGCATGTCCGTCGGAGCCGCAGCTGCCCAGGCGTACGGGGCGGGCGAGACCTGGAAGCCGGCCACGCCGTTCTCGGTCAAGGCCAGCGCATCGAGATCGTCCGTGCCCGGTCCGAACAGGTCGAGGCCCAGGATGCCCGGAGGAGCGTAGATGATCGGCGGTCCACCCGGCGCCAGGGTCACGAGCACGGCACCCGGAGGCACACCGTTCGCCGCCGCCGAGCCGGTGTTCGGGAAGCCCGAGCAGGCGTTCGGGAAGGCCGCGTCGAGCGAGAAGTAGACCGGGAAGGGCACAGCACCCGCCGGTCCGCGCAGATCGAGGGCATCCACGTCGTCGCCCGTCAGCGCCGGGCCAGGAAGGCGCGGCTCGATCAGGCCCAGGCCCGGGTACAGGGCGCCCGAACCGCTCACCAGGCCGTTGCCGTCGATGATGCCGCTGTTGCCGGTCAACGGGAACAGCAGGAACGGGCCCACCGGCGCGGCCGGCAGGAAGAGCGACTCGAACACATCCGCGGCCGAATCGCCGACGGGGGCTTCGCTCGCCACGTTCGGTGCCAGCGGACCCGGCGCGCCCATCGTGCAGGCGTCGACCGAGAACACGAAGACACCTGCAGGCATCTGCTGCGGCTTCACCGGCGCGTCGAATCCGAAGGACAGTGCGTCGAGTTCCCGTGCACACGGGATCATGCCCGGAACGGGGCAGATGCAGACGGCTCCGCCGCCGAATCCGATGCCGAGGCCGGGGCCTGGCGGGCCGAGTCCGCCGCTGACGAAGATCATCGGCGGCAAGAGCGGTCCGTAGCCAGGGACGCCGGCGGGCGGCGTCATCAGGAGGTCCGCTGCCGTGATGCAGCCTCCGCCCGTCGCGGGGGTGCCGATCGAAGCGCCGCGGTAGTCGATGGAGAAGACGGCCTGGGCCGAGGCGTCAAGGGCGAAGGCCGAGAGCGCCAGGGCTGAGAGCAGGATGGGTTGTGCGCGCAACCCGAGTGATTTGTGGTGGATGTTCATGTTGGGACTCCTCCTTGGGGTCCGAGATCCGGCGGGGGACGCCAGGATCGGTGGGGAAGGAAAACAGCACCTCTGAGTGACCCCGGGCGGCCGGGGAGGAAAGAAAAGCGCTGGAAATTGCCCATTCCCAAAGGACTCTGTCCCGCTGCGTTGGATCGAAAAACAGAGTCCTGGCGAAAGCGAGGCGTGTCTCCATCGAGCGACTGCAGCCCGCCGGCAGACCCGAAGCAGGGACACGACCCTCAGCACTTCGAGCTCGGCGCAGAACTCCGCCCCCTGCGTTTTCAGGCCGACGTCGAATCCAACTCCTCGACAGTTCCAGAGCGACATCGAACCTCGCCACGGAGCGCTTCAGGACCGACACCGGGCCCAACCTCTCAACTTTCCCAAACCGACACCGAACCCCACCCCTCAACGCTTCCAGTCCGACACCGAACTCACCCCACAACGTTTCCACACCGACACCGAACCCCACCCACGCGACCCCACCCCATTGTTGACCTCCTGGTTCGCGATTTGCGCAGTGGCGTTCGTCCGAGTTTGACCGTACCGAGCCAGGCTCGTGTGGTGCATCTTCGCCGGCGTAGAGCCGCGCGCCGGCGC
>JAEUIA010000128.1 GCA_016795245.1 Planctomycetota bacterium
CGGCGAAGATGCACCACACGAGCCTGGCTCGGTACGGTCAAACTCGGACGAACGCCACCGCGCGAACCGCGAACCAGGAGGCCGCACTGCGGAGCATGCGTCGAATGCCGTTGCTCTTCTGCTTGCTTCGCGGTTTTCTTCTGCTTCGCGCTGCGTGAGGCATGTTCAGCAGTGACTCTCGCTAGACAGTGAGTGCTGATTGGATGTCGGAGGACATCTCCCAGGCGACACCACTGCCCGAGAGGCAGCTGGGAACGTCCCGGCAAACTGGGGAGCAACGGCATTCGACGCGTGCTTCGCAGCGCGGCCTCGGGAGAGGCGATTCGCGCGGAGTACCGCGCAAACCGCCTCTCCCGAGGTCAACAATGGGGTGGGGTCTGGTTGGGTGTGTTCGGTGCCGGACTGGAAGTGGTGAGGGGCGGGGTTCGGTGTCGGACTGGAAACGTTGAGGAGTTGGGTTCGGTGTCGGTCTTGAAGTCTTGAAAGGCCGAGTCTGGTGTCGGTCTGGAGGAGTTGCGTTGCGCGGCGAATGAAGTGCCGTTCGCCCAGCCTTCGGGGCCCGTTGCACGAAGCCGTGCGTGCCTGCTGTTCTCGTCGCGCGCAAACCTGGCCGCACTTGCCCAGGGCCCTAAAAGCGCGGCGGCAAAGGCGCCCACGGGGGCAGCGGCAGAGGGCGGCGATCGCGATTGCCGCGGCCGAACAGGAACGTGAAGGGATTCTCGAGGATGATCTCGGGTCGCGCCATGTCGCCGCGGATCGCGACCGACAGGAGTTTGTTTTGGATCGAGTAGAGGAGGCGTGTGAAAGGACCGAGCCGATCGATCAAGTCGTAGCGCACTTCGAGGTCGTACTTGAGGCCGCCGTCGAAATCGAGCGCGCCTTCACCGACCAGTTGCAGGAGCGGACTGCGCACCGTGATGTCGTTCATCTCGACGCGGCCGTCCTTGACGACCATGTTCGTCGCCATGCTTTCGAACACAGCCGTGTCGTCGAGGCCGAGTTGCGCGAAGAGTGCGCGGAAGACCGGGATCGACCATAGGCGCGAACCCAAGACGCGGATCGAACCGCTGCCGACGATTCCGAGCAAATGATCGAGGTCGCCTTGCAGACGCAGATCGGCGTCGACGCGCCCGCGCGTGGCCATGTCGGACGGGAACAATCCGCGCAAGAGGGCCGCAGCTTCGACCTCTTCGAGCCCGAGTGCGAGTTGGAACCCGAACGGCCGCTCCAGCGCGATCGAAAACACCGTGCCGTGGCGCGCGGCATCGCCGCCCAGCGGAACGACGTCTCCGCCGGCGAGTTTTCCGCTGAGGTTTTCGATCGTGAGTTTCGGCTCGATGTACGAGACGAGCATCGAACCGGCATCGAGCTCGCGATCGGCGATGTAGCCTTCGAATCCGTCGATGTGCACGATGGCGCGCACCTTGCCGCCCTCGTAGATCAGTTTGTCGAAGACCGCAGTCGCCGTCTTGACCGTGATCGGCAAGCCGAGCTGGATCGACATGTCGTGCGGGATGACCTGGCCGCTGAATTCGAGTCGACTCGTGCCTTCGCTCGGGACGGTGACCACGATGCGCCCGTCGCGCACGTCCAGAGAGCCCTTCCACAGCAGTTCGTCGATCAAGGCGTCGAGCGTGCTCGCGTCGACGAACGCGGCCAGGTGTTGGCTGTCGATCGGCACGCCGGCAGCTTCGAAGCGCGTAGCCAGGCTGAAGCCTTCGTTGTTCGACGTCACGCGCATGTCGCGCAGTGTCACCGGCGTGTTAGCCAGGCGTGCGCGCATCGTCTCGCCGATGAGCTGGTCGTTCTCGATGACCAGTTCGCCGCGCAGGTGGTCCAGCTTGAAACCGTCGGCCGTCGACAGCGAGCTGTCGTGCACGAAGAAGCGATAATTGCTGACGTTCTTGGCGCCGGCTCCTTCGCCGAGCTTGATCTCGCCCACGAAATCCAGCGGACCGTCGACCTTGGCAGCCGCCGTGTCCACCGCAGTGGATCCGGGTGAACTCATGGCTTGCCGCAGCGAGCCGAGGAGGCTCTTGCTCGACGGGTCGATGCCCGCGCCAAACACGGTGACCGTGCGCTCTGGAAAGCGGGCCATGAACGCGACCGGAACGCTGGGGCCCCACGCGCCCGCGAGCGGCATCAGACGCGTGCGCGTCTCTTCGTGACCGGCGGCATCGACTGAAGTCCCGACGAGCACGCGGCCGCGCACGCCGCTCGTGATCATCTGGAACTGCCGCGGCGTGAGTTGCGCGGGATCGCGCGGCGTGACTTCGACGTGTGTCGTCGTGGCTGCGGCGCGGCCCGAACGCACGCGTGTGTACTGCACGTCGGCGAAGCCCTTCGGCGCGAGTTCGTCCAGCTCGGCACCGATGCGCGGGAACTGGCCGACGAGGATCTTCTGGTCGTCGCCCGTCAGTGATACGCGCTCGACTGCGACGTCGAACAGCGAACAATCGTCGAGATGACCGCCGCCCGCGGGGCGTCCCGGAGTACTGTCGGTCTGCAAACGCGCGACGAATTGAATGCGCCGAGCCGTACGCAGGGAGCCTTCCAGGTTGAAGGCCAGTGCGCGCTCGGAAGCGCCGTCGCTCTTGAATTCCAAGCGCGCCAAGGCCGGCGTGATCGGGATCGGAAGGTCGTCCCAGGAAACCGACACGCCGTGCAGGTCCAGCCCCAGGTCCAACGCCGCGTACGGCATGTGCACGTCGTGGGCCAGTTGCAAATCCACGTCCACGTTGCCGCCCTGCGGATGGAACGGCATCCACGACTTTTTCGGGGGCAGCGAGCCCGAGAGCCCGTCGAGCGCGCGATAGAGCTTGTCGTCGACCGCCAGTCCGCGCGTTGCGAGCGCCAGATCGTATTCGACGTAGCCGTGCGACTCTGCGTCGTCGGGGACGCTCTTCTCGTGCGACTGCACCAGACCCGAGGCGGTGATCACCGACGATCCGGAATCTCCCGCCAGCCCCGCGAGCGCGATCTTCAACGGCCGATTGCGCTCTGCGTCATGTGCGAATACGACTCCGCCCGACACGCGCTCCAGGGGCAACGGAAAGCCCATGTCGCGTACGCCGTTCGCACGCGCGAAGCCGTGGTAGGTCATCCCGCCGTTGCCGTCGAAGCGCGCTTCGCCGCCGATCTCTAGAGCACGCAAGAGATCATCGCCGCGTTGGAAGCTCGCGGGCAGGCGCGCTGCGACCCAGGCTGCACAGTGTCCACGCGGTTCGAAAACGGCCCACATCTTCGCCATCTCCGCCGGGTTTCCAGCCGCGGCGAGCAGCGTGTCGTCGAGCACAAGACGCGGGGAATGCACCCAGGCTTTGGCCAAGAGACCCGGGCCGGCATCGGGGCCGAAGATCGCGCTGAACTCGAGCGGCGAATTCTCCAGTGAGCAGCTGAGGCGCACGTCTCCGCGCCAGGCACGCGGCTCGAAGGCGTCGTCCCAACTCGTGGGCGTCCACGTCGTGCCGACGTCGAACAGCAAGTTGTCGAGCACGCGCCCGCCGCGCCCCAGGCGCAACCCGCCGTCGTGGACTTGCACGCGCGCGCGCACGCGCGGGGCGACGCCGCTGTCCAGACTGAGGAGTGCGGCGGCTTCGAGTTCGAGCACTCCACGCGGTTCCCACTCGCGGACCGCCTCGATGTCGGTGCCGGCGGGGAGATAATCGGTGCCGATTGGCAGGTGGGAAGCCGCTGCGCGCACTTCGAACGTGATCTCGTCGCGCATCTTGCCGTGCAGGTAGATCTCGCCCGACTCGGCCGCCGACGATGCGAGCGAAGGCACGATGCGGCCCCACAGCTCCGGCCGACCGCGATCGTCGGGGCGCAGCAGCGCGTTGATGCGCCCGATCGGAATCACGCCGAAATGTTCGGTGTCCAGTTCGATGTCCAGGTCTTCGATGCGCACCGTGGGCAACGCGCGTTGCTCCGTGACGAGCTTCGATCCGGTTTCGAGGCCTTCTCCGCCCGGTTGAAGCGCATCCAGGATCGTGCGCGAAAGCCGCACGCGTCCGCCGCGCAACTCGAGGCCGTCGAACCGCGCGCCGCCCTGCCCGAAGAAGGCGAAGGACGCACGCACCATCTCGGCGTCGAACCACTCGCCGGAATTCCCGATGCGCACGCCGTCGAGTTCCAGCGCCGGCTCGAACCAGCGCAGACGCGCCTCGTGAATCGTCAACTCGCCGCCCAACGGGCCCAGGCGCTGCGCGAGCGTCGCGCGCACGCGGTCGCGCAAAAGGCCAGTCTTTTCCGCGCCGAACAGACCGATCGCGAGGAGCAGCGAGGTCCAGCCCAGGATCAGCAACACACCCAGTACGGCGCGCGCGGCGAGGCGGATGGGCGCTCGCATCGTGGATCCTCTCAGAGCCTGCGCCGGACGCCGGCCGGGTCGTCGGCGGAGTAGAAGTCGAAGTGCGGAACACCCGGCAGCGTGCGCGGTTCTTGCGCCGGGATCAACACGTTCGTCCCTCCGCGGTACGTGCGGCGCACGCGCTTGCCGACGTTGCAAGTGATCTCGTACGCAATCGTGCCGGCCTTGCGCGCCAGTTCTTCGGAGCTGATCGACTCATGTCCGGCGCTGCCGATCAAGGTCACGACATCGCCGACGCTCACGCCGGGGATGTGCCCCACGTCGATCGTCGTGTAGTCCATCGACACGCGACCGACGACCGGCGCGCGCACGCCGCGCACGATCACTTCGCCCTTGTTGCCGAGTCGCCACGGCACACCGTCGTTGTAGCCGACCGGCAGCGTCGCGATGCGCGTCGCCTGTTCCGCGCGCCAGGTCGACGAATAGCCGACGGCGTAACCGCGCGGGATGTCCTTCAAGAACACGACCTGGCTCAGGAGCGACATCGCCGGCCGCAACTCGTCCGAGCCCGGCATGTCGGTCGGCAACACGCCGTAGGCGCTGATGCCCGGACGCACGGTGTCGTAGCGCGGGCGCAAGTCGGTGAACACCGCCGCCGAGTTGGCCATGTGGATCCAACCCCCGAGCATGCGCTGCGCGCGCGCTTCACGCAGGACGCCTTCGAACAAGCGCTGCTGCTCGTGCGTGCTGGCGGCGTCCGCCCCTTCGGCCGCGCTGATGTGCGTCATCACGCCGGCGAGTTCCAGATGGCTGGCCTCGTGGACTTCGCGCAAGAGATCGAGCGCACGGTGGGGGAGCACTCCCAGCCGCCCCATGCCGGTGTCGATGTTCAGGTGGATCTTGGCGCGCACGCCCAGGCTCTTCGCGAGACTCTGCAGCATCGCGCGTCGATCGCTCGAGTGCAGCGCCAGGTGGACCCCGTTGCGCAGGCAGTCGACGGCTTCGTCGTCGATGATCGTGCCCAGGACGAGTATTGGCAGCGAGAGTCCCGAGTTGCGCAACTCCAACGCCTCGGCCGAACTGCCGACGCCGAGCGCCGCGACGCCGCAGCGCACCGCGTGGTGCGCGATCGCGACCGCGCCGTGACCGTACGCGTCCGCTTTCACGACCAGCATGATGCGCACGCCGGCCCCCGCACGCCGCCGGATCACGGCGAGGTTGTGCGTGAGCGCGTCGAGGTCGATGTCGGCCCAGACTCGGTAGGGATTCACGATTCAGAGACTGCCATCGCGCGGCACGCCATCCAAGTCCGAGGATCGTGCGCCGTGCTCAGCGCTTGCGCTCGCTCGCGGCGAACGGGCGCAAGTACAACGGCTCCAGCCGCGCGGGGTCGGTCGAGAATCCGCGCTCGAGCCGGGCGCAACCTAGATCGAGCAGCGCGCTCGCGCGCGGCACGGCGTCGGTCCGCACGCGCGCGCGAGTCTCGGCGTCCAGGAGCGCCGGCGCGTCCGTGATCACATGGGCGCCCTTCAGGTCCAATTCGCCGATCAGCTCGGGCTTCACGACGCGCAGTTCGGTCGCGGGTTCGACTTCGTCCCCGACGCGCTTGTAACGTCCGAAGTACAACTCGCCCGAGCGCGCATCCAGCAGCAGCGCCAACTCCTCCCCGTCGGCGCACTCACCCCGACAAGCGATTTCGCCCGAAGGCACGCCCAGGACGCGCGCACCGGCGGCCCGCGCCAGGCCGAGTGCGGTCGCGATCGTGACGCGCAGGCCGGTGTAGCTGCCCGGCCCGGTGCCGACCAGGACCGCGGCCAGGTCGGAGGGCGTGGCCCCGAGCTCGCGCACCAGCGCATCGACGGCCGGCATCAGGTCGCTCTGGTGCGCCCGCGCGCTCTCCAGCGCGGCCTCCGCCGAGCGCCCCTTGAACCGCGCCGCGACCGAGGCGCGCCGGGTCGAACCTTCGAGTGCCAGCACCAGCCCGAGGCCTGTTCCGCTCGCCGACCCGGAATGCGCGTCCATCCGAACGGCTCCGCTCACGCCCCGATTTCGGCCGCGATCAAGGTCGCGAGTTCCTGAGCTTGCGAACGGATGCGCTCCAGATCCGGACCCTCGACCATGACGCGCGCCAGGGACTCGGTGCCGGAGTAGCGCAACAGGACGCGGCCGTCCTCGCCCAGTTCGTCCTCGACGCGCCGGCGCATGCGCGCGACGTTCGGAAGCCCGTCGAGCGCGGGCTTGCGCGCGACGGACACGTTCAACAGCACTTGCGGGAACGGGCGATAGTGGTTCGCGAGCTCTGAGAGCGATTTTTTCGTATCGCGCATCACCCGCAGGACGCGCAACGCCGTGTACAGACCATCGCCGATGTAGCCGTTGTCCGGGCCGAACACGATGTGCCCCGACTGTTCGCCGCCCAAGCTGAGCTTCTCGCGCCGCAGGCCCTCGACGACACGCCGGTCACCGACGTCGACCGTCACGACGCCGACGCCGACCTCGCGCAAGGCGCGGTGCAGACCCTTGTTGCTCATCACGGTCGCGACGAGGCGTTTGTCTTTCCACTCGTCCTTGCGCACGGCTTCGCGCGCGAGCAAGGTCAGCATGCCGTCGCCGTGCACGATCTCGCCGGTTTCGTCCACGAGCATGCAGCGATCACCGTCGCCGTCGAGCGCGATTCCGATGTCGGGCTTGTTGGAGCGCACGAGTGCGACCAGCTTGCCGAGCGCCGTGGCGCCGCACTCGCGGTTGATGTTGTCGCCGTCGGGCTCCGCCGCCATCGTGATGACGTGCGCGCCGAGCCGGCCGAACACGCGCGGGCCGACGCGACTGCCGCCGCCGTTGGCGCAGTCGAGCGCGATCGTGAGGCCGTCCAGCCGCAGGCCCGCACCGACCTGCGTCACGAGGTGATTGAGGTAGGTTTCTTCGTGCGACGAGGCCAGCACCGGCCCCGGACCGGACAGTTCCAAGGCAGGAGTTCGGCGCAGTTTCTCCTCGATCCGCAGCTCGAGTTCGTCCGACAGCTTGTCGCCTGTGCTCGAGAAGACCTTGATGCCGTTGTCCTCGGCCGGATTGTGCGAGGCCGACAACATCGCACTGAGTTGGAAGCGCTCGAGCTTCGTCAGCAGCGCGAGGCCGGGCGTCGTGATCAAGCCCGCGCTCTCGACCACGAAGCCCTTGTGCATCAAACCGCGCGCGAAGGCAGCTTCGAGTTCGGGACCCGAGCGCCGTCCGTCGTGGCCCACGAGCGCGCGCGGAGCAGACTGTGCTTTGGCGCCGTTCTGCGTCTGCTTCGAGACGCCGCTGTCGAACAGAACTTCGGCGACGGCCGCGCCCAGGCTCGCGACCGCTTTGGGCGCGAGCCAACCTTCACCCGCTCGTCCGCGGATGCCGTCTGTGCCGAAGATGCGTTCCGAACTCAATCCAGGATCCCCTAGTCGTTGCGTGCGCGACGTGCGCAGGCTCGCAGATTGTGCGCTACGCGCGGGCTCCAGCAAAGCACGGAGTCTCAGCGTGCGGAGTTTGAGTGCGGATCGTGTCCGAGCGCTCGCGCGACCGCCAGCGCCTCCGACATCAGCGCGACGTCGTGCACGCGGAACACTTCAGCCCCGCCCATGACGCCGACGGTCAGCGCGGCGGCAGTTCCGCCGGAGCGCTCGGTGTCGTTCGTCGAGGCGGGGTGCAAGGCCGCGATGAACGACTTGCGCGAGACGCCCAGCACGATCGGGAGCCCCAGCGTGCGCAGGTCGGCTGTGCGCCGCAGGAGCTCCAAATTGTGCTCCAAGCGCTTGCCGAAGCCGATGCCCGGATCGATCCAGATCCGATCCGCGGCGATGCCGACCTCCAGGCAGGCGGCCGCGCGCGCGCGCAGGAATTCGAGCACTTCGCCCACGACGTCCTCGTAGCGCGGATCGACCTGCATGTCGCGCGGCGTGCCCAGCATGTGCATGGCGATGAAGTGCGCCTTGCGTTCGGCCACGAGCGGCAACATGGCCTGGTCGAAGCGGCCGGCGCTGATGTCGTTCACGATCACCGCGCCCGCGTCGAGGGCGGCACGCGCGACGGCGTGTTTGGTCGTGTCGATGCTGAGTTGGACGCCCTTGGTCGCGCGCGCCAGCCCGCTCACCACCGGGATCACGCGGCGCAGTTCCTCGGCTGCGTCGATCGGCGTCGCACCCGGACGCGTCGATTCGCCGCCGATGTCGAGGATCGCGGCCCCCGCGGCGACCAACGCCGTTCCGTGTTCGATCGCGAGTTCGGGTGCGAAGTGCCGCCCGCGATCCGAGAAGCTGTCGGGCGTCACGTTGACGACTCCCATCAAACGCGGCGGGCGCGGCGGGCGCGCGGCGTTGTCGTGCGCGCTCAAGAGCGCCTGCAACGCCGGGCTCAGCGGAGAGAAGGCGCTCAACGCGAAGCGCGGACAGCCGAGCGTCGAGCGTCCGTCCGGCCGGAACGAGAGCGCGCGCATGCTCTCCAGCTTGCGCCGATCATCGATGTCGAGCGCCGCGGCGCGGAACGTGACCTCCAGCCAGCCGACTTCCTCCAGCCAGCGCGCCGTGTGTCCGGTCGGAACTCCGGCTCGCGGTTCTAGTGCGCGAGCGACCTCGCCGAAGACGGGATCGCTCGCGGGTTGGACGCTCATCGAGGAACGCGTGAACTCGAGCAATCAGGCGGGGGAAAGGCCGGCCGAACCCGGCAGGTCGCCCGACTGCACCTTGGGTGCCGGCGTCGTCGCCGGGCGCTCGACGCCGGTCTGACCGCCGACCGGCTTGTGCGGCGCGTTCGGTCGCAGGCTGTCGACCGAGGCTCCGGACATCAGGCGTTTCACGTCGTCGCCGCTGATCGTTTCGTACCGCAAGAGCGCGGCGGTGATCGCTTCGACGCCCGCCGTGTACTGCTTGATGATCGCTACCGCGTGCTCGTAGGCGGCCTTCAAGAGCCCCTGCACTTCCTGGTCGATCTCGCGCGCAGTGTCTTCGGAGTGCCACTTGCCGCTCATCAGTTCGGTGCCGAGGAAATCGGAGCCTTGACGCTCGGCGTAGTTGATCGGCCCGATCTTCTCGCTCATGCCTAGTTCCGTGACCATCGCGCGCGCGAGTTCCGTCGCGCGGCGGATGTCGTCCGACGCACCGGCCGAGATGTCACCGCAGAATTGCGCTTCGGCCACGCGGCCGCCGAAGGCGACGGCGAGTTGACCGATCATGCGGCGCTTCTGCATGTGGTAGCTCTCCTTGTCGGGCACCATGAACGTGGCGCCCAGCGCGCGCCCGCGCGGGACGATCGTGACCTTGGTCGGCGGATCCACTTCCGCGATGGCCGAGGCGACGACCGCGTGACCGGCCTCGTGGTAGGCCGTGATCTTGCGATCCTCTTCCTCGAGCTTGCGCGACTTCTTCTGGCGGCCGTAGCTGACCTTGTCGCGCGCTTCTTCGAGGTGCTCTTGCCCGACCTCGTCTTTTTTCTGCAGCACCGCCATGATCGCGGCTTCGTTGATGATCGCCGCCAATTCCGCGCCCGAGCGGCCCGGCGTCGAGCGTGCGAGCGCAGCCAGGTCGATGTCGGAGCCGGCTTTCACCTTCTTCATGTGGACGCGCAGGATCTCCTCGCGGCCCTGGACGTCGGGCAGGTCGATCACGACTTCGCGGTCAAAACGACCGGGGCGCAAGAGGGCCGGGTCGAGAACGTCAGGGCGGTTCGTCGCGGCGACGACGATGATGCCTTCGTCCGTACCAAAGCCGTCCATCTCGACCAGGATCGCGTTGAGCGTCTGCTCGCGCTCGTCGTGGCCGCCGCCCATGCCCGAACCGCGGCGCCGACCGACGGCGTCGATCTCATCGAGGAAGATGATGCAGGGCGAGTTCTCGCGCGCTTGCTTGAACAGGTCGCGCACGCGAGACGCACCCACGCCCACGAACATCTCGACGAAGTCCGAACCGCTGATCGAGAAGAACGGCACTTCGGCTTCGCCCGCGATCGCCTTGGCGAGCAGCGTCTTGCCGCAACCGGGCGAACCGACGAGCAGCACGCCGCGCGGAATGCGTCCGCCGACGCGCGTGAAGCGGCCGGGGTTCTTCAGGAACTCGACGATCTCGCGCACCTCGTCCTTGGCCTCGTCCGCGCCGGCCACGTCGTCGAAGGTGACGTTCGTGTGGTTTTCCTTGCTGTAGAGCTGCGCGCGCGAGCGGCCGAAGTTCATGACGCCGCCGGCGGCGCCCTGACTGCGCATCTGGCGCATGATGATGAAGAACACGACGAGCAGGAGGATCCACGGGCCGAGCACGAGGAACACGCTCATCAAGAGCGAGTTCTCGGAGGTCCAGGTCGAGCCCTTGTCCTTGGAGACGTGGAACTCGCGCACATCGGGCTTGACGTTGTTCGCTTCGAGCAGCGCGAGCGTGGCACTCAAGTCGTCGGTCTTCTCGACTTCGACCCAGGCGATCGCGCCTTCGTCGGTGTTCGGGAGGTAGAAGGGCGGAGGCGTGGTTTCCTTCGCCTTCCACGCGGAGAGCGGGCGCGCCGAAACCTGGACTTGAACGCGTGCGCCTTGCGACTGCGAGGTGGCCGTCTGTTGGTGCACACCGGCGACGCCGTTCTTGGCTTCGCGCTGAGCGCCTTCCGTCGCGGTCTGCAGTTTGGAGATCAGGACGCGCGCGCTGAGCGGGCGGTACCAACCCTCGTCGACGGCGCGTTTCAGTTCCGCCGAGGTGATCGACTGGTAGGGGGCGGCGGCCTTGATCGCGGTGTACTCGGCCTCGCGCTTCGCGATGTCGGCGAAGTGCACGCTGAAGTACGTGCCGCTGACGAGCTGACCTTCGATCTCGTTCGTGCCCGAGAACTGCTGCGAGTCGACCTGTCCGGTGTAGAGCTTCCACTCGTACGCGTCTTGCGACAGTTCCTCGCGCGGCTTGACGAGGTTGTTCCCGCCCAGGACGAGCAGCAGCGCCACCAAGATGAATAGGAACAGCGCGAAGGACCCGAACGAGCGGGACTTCTTCGAATTGTCGTTCTGGGGCGTCTTCGGTTCAGCCATGGGATTTGTATCGGCGGGTCAGGCACGCTCCTAGAGCGTGATCGCCCGGGTGGCGACCCTATAAAATAGGAATCGAATGCGTGGGAGGGGATATGCGTCGCCAAAAAGCGTCGCGAGGCTGGGAAATACTCTTGTAGCGGGGCGCGCCGCGGGTGCTCGAGCCGATTCTCGTGCTCCGGACTAATTCACGGGAGCGAACAGCTCCAGGACCAGTTCGTCGGCGATCTGGCGCAGGACGCGCTCGCGTGCACGGGCCTCGTTGCCCGGATCGTCGAGCACGTACCCGATCCAGTGGCCGGCGCGCACCGGCGGGCCCAGCGCGCGACCGCTCGCGCGCTCGATCAGCGAAGCCTCGGCCTCGATCAGAACCCCGGTCTCGAGCAACTGATTGTCGCGGCTGCGGACTCCGCTGCGGCGCTGGTAATTGCGGACCGTGCCCTGGATCACGACTTCCGCACGCTGCGGGCTCTCGATCGGCAGGTCGGTGAGGTCGCGCAAGGCGCGCGTGATCTCCTCGTACAGCGGGCGCTCGACGTCGCGTTCGCGCGAATCATTGCCGAAGAATTCGACGCCCACGCTCTTGTGCTTCTCGGCGACCCGCAGTCCGGCTTCGTACCCGCAACTCGTGCTGAGGAGGGCGCACAGGCACAGGATCCACGTCTTCACGGCGCGACCTCGGCCGGAGCTTCGGGTCCGGCCGCCGCCGGCAGCCGATTCAACCACGCCTCGGCGGCCTCCACGCGCCGCAGGTCGTTCGCTTCGCGCGCTTCTTCGATCGCCCGAACGGCGTGCGTGCGTGCACCGTAGGCATTGTCCACCCGCTGGTAGAAACGCGAGACGATCATGTCGTTGTCCGACAGGCGCCGCAGCGCGTCACCCAGATCGATGCGCACGCGCTCCTCGAGATCGTTCTTGCCGGCGTAGCTTGCGAGCCACTCCTGCAGTTCGAACCTGGCCTTCTGAATGGCGCCGCGGTCGTACTCGGGGCTCTTGATCGAAGCCAGGCGCAGGTGCGGTACGTGTGCTTGCGCGGCCGGGCGCAGCGCGCTCCCGGGGTGATTCAGCACCAGCTTCTCCGCGCGATCGATCGCCAGATCCCAATCGCGATCGGCCTCGTAATAGGCCGTGAGCGTCCAGTACGCCTCGTCGCAGCGCCGCGCCCAGGGCGCATTGAGGATCACGTATTCGAGGATCGCCTGGCCTTCGTCCTGCGTGCTGAAGAAGCCCAGGAATCCAGGCCCGTCCGCGATGGCAGTCAGCCCGATTTCGCACATCAGATCGCCTGCGCGCTGGCGCTCGTGGTGCAGCGGGAATTTCGTATCGAGCTTCTTGAGCACGTCGTACGCATCCAGGCCGTCGCCCGCCGCCATCATCTGTGTCGCCGCGCGCAAGCCGGCTTCGACGGCCAGCTGTCGCGGCAGGTCGATGTCGACCATCGCGGCCAGCCCGTCGGCTCCGTCCGGGCTCTCCGAGAGTTGCGCGATCCGTTGCGAGCAGGCGGTCTCGAGCAGGATCTGCACGCGATCGCGCTTCTCGACCGGCATGCCGGTCGCGCGGGTCGCGGCGCGCATCCAGTCGATCGCGGTCTCCGTGTCGCCGCGCTCCAACGCAGCCTCGGCTTTCTGAATCGCCTCGTCGACATCCGCGGCCTTGATCGCCGAAGGGATGTGGCGCGGGCTGAACGGCACCCAGCGCGGCAGCGCCGAACAACTCGCGAGTGCCAGCAGCGCGAGCGCGCCGAGCAAGTTCGCTGCGAATCGGGGGCGTTGGTTCAAGCTGAATCCAGTTCTCCGCTCGCCGAGGCGAGCGCATTGCGGTTGGGTGCCGCCAGAAAAGCGCGGTGACTCTTGGGGCGTGTCTCGAGGTGGTAGTCCAGGAAGCGCCCGACGAAATCGCGCACGCGTTCGAGGCGCAGCGCTGACAGCGGGGGCGAGATCCTAGCCTGTGAGTCTGCCAGGAGGCGACCATCCTCGAGCACACTCACCGGCAAGGTGCCCACTCGCCGCCCGGCAGCGCGCGCCTCGGTGGCGCAGTCTTTGCACAAGCGTCCGCCCGCTCCGGCCGAAAACGCCGCGCGCGGTTCGGGCTTTTGCATCACCGCAGGGGCCTTATGGCCACACGCGGCGCAGCGCGCGAGGGCCGGTTCCAGGCCTAGATGGGCGAGCAATCCCAGCTGAAAGCGGACCAGGGTCTCTTCGGCCGGACTCTCCGCGAGCTCCAGCGCGGTCAGGCTCTCGTCGGCCAGCGCGAAGGCCCGTGGATCGTGGCTCATGTGGCGCGCGGCGATGTCGGAGAGCTCCAGGACCGAGACCGCGGCGCGGTAGCGGTCGATGTCGGTGCGGATGACGCGCCGCCGAACGCGGACGGACCCGGCGCGCAGGTTTTGCAGCTCGTGTCGCGGAGACGCGTCCCATTCGAGCTCGAGTTCGTCGAAGAGATCGAGCACGGCGAAGTACCGTGACGCAGGCCGGTACGCTCCGCGCGCCAGGAGGTGCACGCGCCCGTGCTCCGCTGTCAGGACATGCACGACCAGCGACGATTCGCTGAACGGATGACGTCGCAAGCACAGGGCGCGATCGACGACGGGTGCCACGCGCGGCATCGTACCTCCGCGAGCGTGATCAGGCCGAGGCCTTTCGCCTCAGGATGCGGATCGCGACCTTGAGCACGCGCCGGTCGTTGGCCTCGACGATGGTGTACTCCTGCCCGCGCGCCGTGAAACTCTCACCGCGCTTCGGGAAATGTCCCATCTCGGACAACACGAAGCCGGCGAGCGTTTCGAAGTCGTCCCCTTCTGGGATGTCGAGCTCGAGTTCCTTGTTGACCTCGGAGACGTGCAGCGACGCGTCGACCTCGACCGTGCCGTCGGGCAGATGGCGGATCGGCTGCACTTCGGGCTCGTCGAACTCGTCACCGATGTGACCGACGATCTCGCGCAGGATGTCGCCGACGGTGACGATGCCGGCCGTGCCGCCGTACTCGTCGAGCACGATCGCGATCTTGAACTTCTCGCGGCGCATCTCGGTCAAGAGTTCCGAAATGGGCTTGGTTTCAGGCACGAAATACGCGGCGCGCAGCCAGGGCTTGATGCCGCCGCCCAGGCCTTCTTCGGCTGCGGCCTGCACGACGTCGCGTGCCGCCAGCACGCCGACGATAGTGTCCAGCGAGCCCTCGTAGGCCGGGATGCGGCTGTGGCCGTTCGTGGCCAGGATGCGGGTCGCGCCTTCGAGCGTTTCGCCGACCTCGATGCCGATCACCTCCGTGCGCGGCGTCATGATCGCGGCGACGTCGACGTCGCGGAACTCCATGATGTTGCTGATGATCTCGCGCTCGGTCTCGTCGAGTTCGCGCGAGATGTCCGATTCCTCGATCACCTCGCGCAAGCCTTCGACGATGCGGCGCGCATCGGAGGGATTCTGGCGCAGGCCGACCACGCGCATGAGCGCAGCCCGGGCGCCCTCCAAACCGCGCACGACCCAGCGCACCGGCATCTGCAGGAAGTGGAACGGCGGCAACGCAGCGCGCACGATCGCTTCGCCGCGCCGGATGGCGAGAGCGGTCGCGAGCGCGTCGCAACACAAGAGCAGCGTCGGCACGGCGATCGCGATCGTGAGACCGATCTCGGTCCAGCCTATCGAACCACTGGACCGGGAGAGTGCGCGCACCAGGAACACCGCGAAGGCCGAACGCGACGCGACCTCGAACACGCCTGCGCTGGTCTGAAAGCTGTCCGTCTTCGCGAGGAGCGGCCGCAGACGCTCGCGCGACTCGGCGTCAGGCTCCGCGCCCAGGATGCGGGACGAGACCGAGCGCTGCAGCGATTTGCGCAGCGTGGCGAACCCGGCCGCCAGGATGAGCCAGGGCAGAACTTCGAGGAGCGCTACACGCCAGGTCGAGAGCAGCTCGGCAAGCTCTGGGGCGGAAGTCGGATTTGGAGCGAGGTTCACGTTCAGGAGTGGCGCCGCTGGAAGGCACCTGGAGAGCGGTCCTGGGAGGGGGGTGGTCCGGGGAGAGAGTGTATCGCCCACGGGGGGCTGAAGGCTTGGGGATAGCGCAGGCTCGAAGAGAGGAGTGCTACGAAAACGTAACAGGCCCACACGCCTGCAGGCGGCCGCGAGAGGGTCCCCGTGCTGGCCCCGGTGGATGTGCATGATCGTAAAAGACTGTCAATCCGAAGCTTGTGTCCAAAACGGGCACGGGTGGGAAGGCTGGCACGCCGAGTGCGACGGGCGGCGCACGATGCGACTCCAAACTCTCCCCAGCGCTGCGCGCCGTCACTCCCTCAACACTTTGGTAGCGCGCCGCCTGCACGGTCGGGGTGTCTCGCTGCTCACGCGCTCGGGCGAGGACACGGACCGCTTCGACGCGCGCATCGAGACCGCGCTGATGGCGCTCTTTCGTGACGAGGGCGACGACGGTGCCTTCCAGGCCTTGTACGACCACGCGCGCGGCCGCCTGCTCGTCTGGATCGCCGGCCTCCTGGGAACGCGGCGCAGCGATACGGACCCGGCGGAGGTCCTGCAGGACACCTTCGTGAACATCTACCGCTACGCGGGGTCCTTCCGCGACGAGGACGCGAAGAGTTTCCGCGTCTGGTCGCGCACGATCGCAGGCAATCTGGTCCGCCGCGCGCGTCATCGGCAGCGTGTGCGGCCCCTGGCCGACCTGCCCGAAGGCACGGCCGAGCCGATCGATCGGCGTGACTCTCCAGCCGACGCCATGGTGCACGACGAAGATGCGCGCACGACCGGTCGGGCCTGGATGATCGTGCTGCTCCAGTACGCCGCCGCCTATGAACGCCTGTCGCAGCGCGATCGCGTCGCGCTCGACCTGGTCGAGGTGCAGGGACTCTCCTACGCCGAGGCCGGTGCGCGGCTGAAAGTCGGGCTTTCGAACATGAAGATGATCATGTTCCGTTCGCGCCGGCGCATCCGCTCGCAGATCGCGGCGCGCTTCGAAGCCTCGGTCGCAGAGCGCGTGTCGGCCTGAGGACCGGCGCCGCCCACGGGTCACGTTTCACGCGGGCCGCACCTGGTCGCGCGAGGGAGCGGCGCGCCGTACGTGCTAGATTGCGCGGCGCATGAGCGCGAAGTCCGAAGCCGTCGACCTCATCGTGACGAACGCGCGCGAACTCGCCACCGCCACCGGTGCCGCGGCTCGCGGCGGAGCCGATCTAGGTGCACTTCGCGTCATCGCGGGCGGTGCGTTGGCCGTCAAGGCGGAGAAGATCGTCGGCGTCGGCCCGGAGGCTGAAATTCGCGCGCGCTTCACGGCCGGTGAGACGCTCGATGCTCGCGGTGGGACGATCGTGCCGGGGTTCGTCGATGCGCACACGCATCCGGTGTTCGACGGCACGCGCGAAGAAGAATTCGAGATGCGCACGCGCGGCGCGACCTACATCGAGATCGCGGCCGCGGGCGGCGGCATCCTCTCGTCGGTGCGCGGCGTGCGCGAAGCGTCCCGGGAAGTTCTGCTGGCGAACCTGCTGCTGCGGCTGGACCGCTTCCTCGAGCTAGGTACGACGACGATCGAAGCCAAGTCCGGCTACGGGCTCACGACCGAGGACGAGATCAAATCGCTCGAGGTCATCGCGGCCGCCCGCGCTCGGCACGCGGTCGAAATCGTGCCGACGTTCCTGGGCGCGCACGACTATCCGCTCGAATTCCGCGACAGGAAATCCCTCTACGTCGATCTCGTGGTCGAGGAGATGTTGCCGCGCGTCGCGAGCGCGGGCCTGGCCGAGTACTGCGACGTGTTCACCGAGGGGCACGTCTTCGGCATCGAAGATTCGCGCCGTATCTTGCGGCGCGCGAACGAACTCGGACTCAGGCCGCGCCTGCACGCCGATCAGCTCTCGCAACTCGGTGGCGCGCAGCTCGCGGCCGAAGTCGGCGCTGCCAGCGCTGATCACCTGGAGTTCGTCGACGATCCCGGGTTGGACGCCCTGCGCGCCGCCGGCGTCGTGCCGATCCTGTGTCCGGTCGTGCCCTTGTACCTGCGGATCGAGCGCGAAGCTCCGGGTCGGCGCATGATCGATCGCGGCCTGTGCGTCGCGCTTTCGACCGACTTCAACCCCGGCAGTTGCTACCTGCAGAGCCTGCCGACCGCGATGGCGTGGGCCGCGTTGCGCTACCGCATGAGCGCCGCTGAAACGCTCACCGCGGCGACGCTCAATGCGGCGGCGTCACTGGGCCGCGCCGATCGACTCGGAACCCTCGAGGTCGGCAAGCAAGCGGACTTCGTCTGCCTGGACGTGCCCAACCATCGCCACCTCGTCTACGAGCAGGGACGCAACGCCGTTCTGGCCGTCGTGAAGAAGGGCCGCGTCGTTAGGCGGCGTTCCTGACTTGGCGTAGCGCTCGCGAGTGTGTCCAATGGGCGCATGAGTCTCGTCGAATGCGTTCCCAATTTCAGTGAAGGCCAGGACAAAGCCAAGATCGAGGCGATCCTCGACGCCGTACGCGGCGTGCCGGGCGTCAAACTCATCGACTGGAGCATGGACGGATCGCACAACCGCGCCGTCGTGACCTTCGTCGGGTCGCCGCGCGACGCGTCCGAAGCCGCCTTCCGCGCGATCGCCAAGGCCAAGGACCTGATCGATCTGACGCGCCACAAGGGCGAACATCCGCGCATCGGCGCCACCGACGTCGTGCCCTTCGTTCCGCTGGAGGGATCTTCGATGGCGGAGTGCGTGGCGACGGCGCATGCCCTGGGCCGCAGGGTCGGGAGCGAACTCGAGATCCCGGTCTACTTCTACGAGGCCGCCGCGCTGCGTCCGGAAAGGCGCAACCTGCCCGATGTGCGCAACATCGGTTTCGAGAAACTGCGCGACGCGATCGCGACGGAACCCGCGCGCGAGCCGGATGCGGGACCGAAGCGGGCTCTGCATCCGACCGCCGGGGCGACGGTGATCGGCGCGCGCATCTTCCTGATCGCGTACAACGTCAACCTCGAGACCACCGACGTCGCGGTCGCGAAGGAGATCGCCAAGAAGATCCGCGAGAAGGACGGCGGCTTGAAGGGGATCAAGGCGATGGGCTTCTTCCTCGATGATCTGCAGTGCGCGCAGGTCAGCATGAACGTCTGCAACTTCGAGGCGACCGGCTTGAAGCGCGTGTTCGACGAGATCGCGAAGCTCGCGAGCGAGCGCGGCGTCGAGATCAAGGAGAGCGAACTGGTCGGCCTCGCGCCGCGCGCCTCCGTGCCGTCGGGCGTCCCTGAACACGTGCGTCTGCGCGGCTTCGATCCCGCGCGGCAGATCGTCGAGAATCTGCTGTGAAACCGGCCGCGAAGCGCTGGTGGACTTTGGCGGCGCTCGCGCTCTCCATGTGCCTGAGCACGGGCTTTGCGCCCCAGTCGCTCCTTCTCTCTCAAGATGCCCCGCCGACGGCGCCCGCCTGCAAGTTCTGCAAGTCGACCGGGCGCGAAGTCTGCAGCGAGCATCCCGCCGGCGAGTGCGAGAGCGAAGACGGCGTCCTCTACTGCAGCCACATCGCCGACTGCAAGGTCTGCGCCGGTACCGGTTGGGTCGTGTGTCGCGAGTGCAAGAGCGACGTCGCGCAGGCCGCCCTCGACAAGAAGAAGGCCGACATCGAGAAGCGGCGCATCGCGCTCAAGGCGCTCGACGGCAAGATGGACCGCGAGCTGTGCAAGGTCGAGACAAAGCATTTCATCCTGGTTTGGGAGCTCGAACGCATCAAGGTCGACAAGAAGTTCCTGAACCAGCACGAAGGCATGCACCTCTACGCCGTGCGGCTCGAGCGGCTCTACGACGACTACTGCGCGCGCCAGAAGCTCGTCGACAAGGACTTCCGCGAGAAGTTCAAGGTCTTCGTGTGGGGCTGGCCCAAGGACCACGAAGCGGGCGCGCTCGCGTTCTGCGGGCAGAACGCCAGTGGCGGCGTGAAGCTCATGGGTTCGACGCCTGCGTACTCGGTGTGCGGGAACAAGCGCAACTTCAACGACGACGATCTCTTGCACCGCAACATCGTGCACTCCGTCACGCACCTGATGTTGTCGGCGCAACAGTTCCCGGCCTGGATGGGCAATGTCAAAGGCGGTTGGTGCGACGAAGGACTCTCGCACTGGTTCGAAGATCGCTACTGGGGCATCTGCGACAACTACTGCTACCAGGAGTCGAACAGCAACGTCGATTTCAAGGGCGGCAAGTTCCGCCTCGCGGTGCGCAAGCTGATCGAGACGGACAAGGTACCGCCCGCCCCGCAGGTCTTCGAGCGCACCTCCGACACGTTGACTCTGCCCGAGCACGCGGTTGCGTTCAGCTATGTCGACTACTTCCTGAGCCGCGACGGCGAGAAGTTCAAAGCCTTGTGCGCCGAGTTGAAGCGCAAGGTCCATACGCGCGACGCGCTCAAAAAGGTCTACGACCTGTCGGTGATGGAGTTCGAGGCCTTGTGGAAGGCGTGGGTACTGCAGACCTACCCGACGAAGTGAGACTGCAGTTCCTTTGAAATTCTCGCTCTCCCGCCTGCTCTTGCCGCTGTTGCTCGCCTTCGCCTTCGTCGTGCGCTGGGAGCCTGCGCGCACGCTGAGGCTCGCACCCGACGAACAGCAAGCTCTGGGCGATGCCTCGTGGTTGATCGACGATCCCGACACGTGTCAGGAACTGCGGCGCATCGAACTCGCGATCGCGGGTGCGCGCGTTCCCGATTTCGACCGCTTCGTGAACTACCCGGCGGGCGGGGAGATCCCGTCGCTGTCGTTCTTCGACGCTTGCGTCGCCGGTGTGGCGCAGCGTTTCCTGCCTTCGTCCGGCGGTGACGTCGCCCTCGGCTTCGTGCGCGAGCACGATCTCGAAGACTTCGTCATCAAGCTCTCCTCGATCCTAGGCTTGCTGGCCGTGCTGGCCGTCTTCTGGGCCGCGCGCACGATCGCGACCGGGCGTCAGGCCGTCATCGCCGCGCTCGCGGCCGCGGCCGTGGTCGCGCTGCACCCCGCGACGATCGCCGTGTCTTCCGCGGGCATCCTCGACTCGGCGGCGCTGCTCTCGATCCTGTTCGCGTTCTTGTTGCGATCGACCGTGAGATCGATCCGCGCGACCGGCATGCCCGGAGCACTGCTCGACGCGCTCGTCGCCGGCGCCTTGGCCGGCATTTTGACCGCAGGTTCCGCGGTTGGACTGGCGCTCTTCTTTCCGGCCTGGACGGCCTTTCTCGTGCACGTCCTGCGATCGGAGGGCGAAGCGCGGACGAATGCGCTGCGCTGCGGGTTGTTCTTCACGATCGTCGCGGCCTTCCTGGCGCGCATGCCGATCAGTGAACCAAGGATGGATGCAGGCGGGATCGTGACCGGCTTCCAGAGCGGCGCCGCGTTGATCGTGTTCCTCTCCGCTGCACCCTTCCTGGTGCTGTTCCTCCTGAACCGGGGAGCGAAGTCGAGCTTGTTCCGCACCGCTTGCTTCATCGTCGCCACGGGAGTGATCGTGTACCAGGCGCCGAAGGCCTGGGACGACCTCGCACCCGCAGTGCGCTGGTTCTTCGCCGAGCACGCTCTGATCACACGCGCGCTGCCGAGCACCGCTCCGAGCGCATTCGGCTTCGGACTCGCGTTCCTCGTGGCTGTGGGAATCGTCGTCGTCGCCGTCTCGTGGCGACACCGAAGCGACACGACGACACTCGCGCTCGGCGGAGCCGTTGTCGTGTTGTTGCTCGTGTCGCTCGCCACGGCGCTCGCACTGCCTTTCCTGGTCGTCGCGCTCGCCTGTGCCGTCGCGCTGGCGTTGGATCGCGCGGGCGACGAGGACACTCCCGCCGCGCGACGCGTCGTGCCTCTGGCCGCGGCGCTCTTCGTGTTGCTCGCAGTGCCCGCCTTCGCCCCGAGTTTCCGTACGCCGGATCCGGTGCAGCGCGAGGCACGTCTCGATTTCGTGGCCGGTCTGCGCTGGATGCGCGCCAACACGACGAGCGGAGGTGCTTGGAATTCACCGACCAGCCCGAGTTCGTGGGGGGTCGTGTGCAGTGTGTCCGACGGTCCGCTGGTGCAGTACCACGCGCGCCGTCCGGCCCTGCTCTCGCCTTGGGCGGTCCTCTCCGGGCCGCGTGCGATGGAAGAAGCGACGAGGCGCATGAACGCCAGCGGAGACCGTGCGCCGCTCGAGCGTCTCATGCAAGGTCAAGGCGCGCCCTACGTCGTCGTCGGTGCGGGAGAACGTCGACGTGAGCGCGACCTCGTGTCGGCCGCTCAGCCGACGGTGTTGGACGAGCTCTTGCGACAGGCCGCGGGCTTGGCTCCTCGAGGCCCCGACGAATTCGTGCTCGAACACGTCTCGCGGCGCCGCCTCGACGCTGCTGGCGCCTCGACACTGGACGAGGGAGCGGGATTGCCGGTGATCGCGATCTGGAGACTGGCGCGCCAGGAGAGCGAAACTCCGCGTGCCGAGATGCGACCACGCTGAACTCAGCGTCCGCGAACCGTATCCTGTTCACGATGTCACTCATCGAACCGCGCACACTCAAGGGGTTCCGCGACTATCTGCCTTCGGCCATGGTGCCGCGCGAGCATCTGATCGACACGGCGCGCAAGGTCTACAAGAGCTACGGGTTCCTGCCGATCGACACGCCGGCCCTGGAGTACGAGGAGATCCTGACGGGCAAGGGCGGGGACGAATCGGACAAGCAGCTCTACCGCTTCGAAGATTCCGGCGGCCGCAAGGTCGCGCTGCGCTTCGACCTGACCGTGCCGCTCGCGCGCTTCGTCGCGCAGCACAGCCACGAATTGGGCTTGCCGTTCAAGCGCTACCACATCGCGACGGTGTGGCGCGGAGAGAACACACAACGCGGGCGCTACCGCGAATTCATGCAGTGCGATTTCGACACGATCGGGTCGGAGAGCATCGCGTGCGACGTCGAGACGGCGCTGGTGATCCACGACCTGTTGCAGGCCATCGGCTTCGACGACTTCAAGATCCACGTCAACAATCGACGTTTGCTCACAGGCCTGCTCGAACGGCTGGACCTCGAAGGGCGGTCCGGCGCCGTATTGCGCGCGCTCGACAAGCTGCCCAAGATCGGACCCGAAAAAGTGGCCGAGGAAATGGCGACCAGTGCCGGCGTGAGCGCTGCACAAGCGCGCGAGATCCTGACGCTGGCCTCGGTCAGCGGCACGAACGACGCCATGCTCGCACAACTTGAACCGCTCGTCGCGAGCAGCGAACGCGGGCGTGACGGGCTGGGCAAGCTCGCGACGCTCCTCGGGTCGGCGCGGGCTGCGGGCGTCTCGGACAAGCGCCTGCAACTCGACGTTTCGATCGCGCGCGGACTCGATTACTACACCGGCACGGTGTTCGAGACCTTCCTGGGTGCGCTGCCCACGATCGGCAGCGTGTGTTCGGGCGGTCGCTACGACGACCTCGCGTCGCTGTACACGAAGGAACGTCTACCGGGCATCGGCGCTTCGCTGGGACTGGATCGCCTGCTCGCGGCGATGGAGGAACTGAAGCTCCTGCCGGAGAAGCCGGCGGTTGCACCGGTGTTCCTGCCGTATTTCACCGAGTCGCGTCTGACGGATTACTTCAAGCTCGCCGCGCGACTGCGGCAGAGCGGTCTGGGCGTCGAGTTCTATCCCGAGGCGAAGAAGCTCGGCAACCAGCTGAAGTACGCCGATCGCCGCGGTTTCCGCTTTGCGCTCGTCGTCGGTGACTCCGAATGGGAAGCCGGACGCGGCCAGGTGAAGGACCTCAAGACCGGTTCGAGCGCCTCAGTGCCCCTGGAAACGAACGGCGCGGTCAGCGCCGAATTGTTGGCGGCACTGACCGCGAGTCACTGAGTCCGACGCAGCTCGCTCAGGCGGTCTGGATCGGGATTCGGCGCTGGGTGGGCACCGACTTCGGGACCTCTACGCGCAGCAGCCCGTTCTGCATGCTGGCTTTGATCGACGAACTGTCGGCTTCGCTCGAGAGCTCGAACGAGCGGCGGTAGTCGACGCCGTCGAACTCACGCCACAAGAGACGGAAGCCCTCGGGGTCGTTGGTGTCCGCGGTGCCTTTGATGGTGAGCACGTTGCGCTCGACAGTCACTTCGACGGTCTTGGCATCGACGCCCGGCATCTCGGCCACCACGTGCACCGTCCGATCGTTCTCGTAGATGTCGCAGCGGGGAGCCACGACGTCGCGCCGACGGCGAGCCGTGACAGGTGTGGGAGCGTTCTTGGTTTCGATGTTGGTGTTCATGATCGTCCTCGTTGTCGTGGTTTCATCAGTTGGATTGGATTTCGACGCGCCGCGGCTTGTCGCTCTCGGCGCGCGGCAAGTCGACTTCGAGCCGCCCGCTCGCGAGCGAGGCGCGCACGCCCTCGGCATCGACGGAGTACGGCAGTTGAAGCGTGCGGGTGACGGTGCCGCTGCGCCGTTCACGCCGCGTGATGCGCGCTTTGTCGATCGTCGCTTCGTCGCGCACCGTCCACTTGAGCGTCAGCTCGTCGCCTTCAACGGAAAGATCGAGGTCTTCCGTCGCGACTCCGGGCACCAGCGCCGTCAGGCGCAGGCCGTCGTCGTTCATCCACAACTGGATCGGCGGCGATGACAACGCGACGGATTCATCCGCCATCCAACGGTTCATCTGTCCGCGAAATTGCTCCAGTTCGAGCCAGGGATTCCAGGCCTGTTGAGGGATTCGAGTTGTCCAAAGCATTGTGAGTCTCCTTGGTTGTCCAGGCGCATGCCGTGCGCCCTCGCCCGGCCGTTTTGCAAGCGCGATGCCAGCCCTGAAGGACGCCCGCGCGGGGCCCCGGGAGCGGTGTAGAGGTCCTCGGACTGCCACCTTGGCGCCGGTTCGGTGTCAGAATTGCAGTTCACGCGCCCCCCGCGTGCCCTACAGTTCAGCGCTGAGCCGGGCATGCGATTTGACACCTCGCTGCTCTACGATCACGCACCAGAGCGCAGCACAAACGTGGGAGTGAAATTCCAGGACTACTACTCGACGCTGGGTGTCGCGCGCAGCGCGACCGAGGAGGAGATCCGTCGTGCCTACCGCAAGCTCGCACGCTCGACCCACCCAGACGTCGACAAGACTTCGGGTGCGGCCGAGCGCTTCAAGCAGATCGCCGAGGCCTACGAAGTGTTGAAGGACCCCGCGACGCGCAAGCGCTACGACGCGCTGGGTGCGCAGTGGAAGGAAGGCCAGGAGTTCACTCCGCCGTCGGGGTTCGAAGGTGGATGGCGTTCTCACTCCCAGACCGGGCGACGAGCAACCGCAGGAGCGCACGCCGACTTCGGCGGCTTCAGCTCGTTCTTCGAGAGTCTCTTCGGCGACGGATTTCAAAGCGACGGGCGCGGGGGCTTCAGTGCCAGGCAAGGCCCGCAGCGTGGCGCCTCGCTCGAAGCCGACTTGGAGATCACACTCGAGGAAGCGGTTCGCGGCGGCAAGCGCGCGCTACAGCTCCGTTCGGATGACCCGGAGGTGCCCGCGCGCCGGATCGAAGTCACCGTGCCTCCGAAGAGCTACCCCGGCATGACGATGCGCCTCGCCGGGCTCGGTCATGCCGGCTCCGCGGGTGCCGGCGACCTGCTCCTGCGCATCGTGATCGCGCCGCACGCGCAGTTCGGGATCAAGGACAACGACCTCACCACGCGGCTTTCGATCCAACCCCATGAGGCGGCACTCGGAGCCGGCGTTCCGCTGAAACTGGTCGACGGCAGCGAAGTCACCGTGCGCGTTCCGCCCGGAACTTCGAGCGGCAAGACCTTGCGTTTGCGCGGTCTGGGATTGAAGCGTCGCGACGGTGTCGCAGGCGATCTGCTGGTCGAGATCGCGATCGAAGTGCCCACGCAGCTCACGGAGGCCGAGCGCAAGCTCTATTCCGAACTGGCTGAACTGCGCAAGAAGGCTTGAGCGCCAATTGCGCTCAACGGGCGCGAAAGGCGCGACCGGCACGGTGTTCCGCGAGCTGCAACTCCAGGCGCGGAAGCACGCCTGAGTCGCCCTGACTCCGAGCGAGTTCGATCGCCTGCGTGACAGCGGCGACGGCTTCGTCTAGACGCCCGACTTCCGCGTAGGCACCCGCGAGTGCACTGAACATCACCGGAAAGGGTTCGGTCGCCGTGTCGCGTGCGCGCTCCGCGCACCGCAGCGCTTCAGCGCCGTTGCGATGCGCGGCATCGGGATGCGTGCCGCGGATCAGCGCGATCGTGACGAGTGTGTCGATGTCGTTCGGCAACGCCTCCAGCAGGCGGCGGTAGTCGGCGATCGCGGCCTCGATGTCGCCGCGCTGCATGTGCGTGAGTGCGGACCCACGCCGAGTCTCGATGTCGTTCGGATCCAGAGCGAGCGCGACCGCGAGTTCCTTCTGCGCTTCTTCGAAACGCCCGACCTGCAGCAACACTCGACCCAGGACGGAATGTGCGCGCGCATTGGATGGATCGAGCGCGACGGCACGTTCGAGCGGCAGAACCGCATCCGTGTACCGCCCGGCATCGTGCAGCGCCGAACCCCAATTCAGGTAGACGTCGAATCGCGGCTCGGTCTCGACCGCGATTTCGAACTGGGCGGCCGCCTCGTCGAAGCGTCCCGCGCGCGCCAGAGCGCAACCCAGGTTGTTGCGGCCGTTCGGAAACCACGGATAGAGCTCCAGCGAGCGGCGGTAGTGCAAAGCCGCCCCATCGAAGTCGCCGGCTTCGAGCAGCGCGTCCGCGTAGATCTTCTCGGCCGTCGTGTTGTCGCTCGTCACCCGCAGCGTGTGCTCGAACAGGGTCTTGGTGTCCTTCCACAGGGCCACCTGCGCGCGCGTGAGCGCGAACAGGGTGACGCAAGCTGCGCACCCGGCGGCGATCACGGAAAGGCGCAGTTTGGGCCGGCGCGACACCAGGTCGCCGAGCTCGTACGACAACGCGATCGCGATTCCGATGAGCGGCAGATAGGTGTAGCGGTCGGCGTGCGATTGACTGCCGACCTGCACGAGGCCGATCACCGGTACGAGCATGCCCAGGTACCACAGCCAGCCGAGGGTGAGGTGCGGGCGCGTATGCCGAACGCGCCACACGCAGACCGTGACCGCGGCGATCCCGAGGAGCGACAGCAAGGGCAGCGTGTACGAGAGCTCGCGCGCGTACGGGTACGCCGGGGCCAGATCGTGCGGGGCAATCGTCAGCCACAGGTAGCGCGCGTACGCAGTGA
This sequence comes from Planctomycetota bacterium, assembly GCA_016795245.1. Lineage (GTDB taxonomy): Bacteria > Planctomycetota > UBA1135 > UBA1135 > JAEUIA01. The sequence goes on from JAEUIA010000128.1 coordinate 26,465, forward strand.
GCGCGGTGTAGAGGCGTGCCGGGAGCGGATTGTCCTGCAGGTTGGTGGTGGCTCCGCTCGACGACTGCGCGACGACGGTGATCACGATCGAGGCGACCATCGCTGCGAAAAGCGGCCACTTTTCGCGCACGCGCTCCCGCAGGGGCTCCACACGCGCGAGCGGCCACACGTCCAGCAACAGCAGCACGAACGGCACCGTCACGAGCATCGGCTTCGCCAGCAGTCCAAGCACCAGCGCCGCGACCGTGCACGCTCGTCGGGCCGCGCTCGGTCGCTCCAATTGCGCCTTGTAGGCCCACAACGTGAGCAAGAAGAAGAACGCGCTGAGCACGTCCTTGCGCTCGGAGATCCAGGCGACGGATTCCACGCGCAAGGGATGCAAGGCGAAGAGTACCGCGACGCCTGCGGCGGCAAAGAAGCGGCGCGTGTAGAGGAACAGCACGTGCAGGAGCAGGCAGGCATTCACGACGTGCAACACCAGGTTCTCGGCGTGCGGCCCGCGCGGCGAAAGGCCGTACAGCTCGACGTCGAGCATGTGCGACAGGGACGTCAGCGGATGCCAGTTCCCGACGTGGAACTGGCTGAGGAACCAGGTGAAGCCCTCCCAGGTCAGTCCGGCGCGGACGTGCGGGTTGTCGGTGACGTACTCGTGGTCGTCGTAGAAGATCCAACCGTTTTCGAGCACGCCCACGAAAGCGGCGAAGGTCACCAGCGCCAGGGCGATCAGCGTCCAACGGCGCACGGAAGCGGGGGGGGTATCCCGCGCGACACGCGTTGATTCCTGAGCGGCCGTCTGCATCGCGCGACCAATCTACTGCGCGCCTGCTCCACTGCGGCACGGTTCGCGGCGGAACACAAGCCGGCAATGCAGCGGGCGGCGTTGCTCGCGCAACACCGCCCGCTTTGGACTCGTCCGTCGCGCATCACGCGCGACGGACATCAGCGTCAGAGATCAGGGAATCCAGATCACCGACAGGCCGTTCGTGAGGTTCGAGTTCGAACCACACGGCAGCGGCGTATCACGGTGCCACGCCTGGTAGTTCCGCACTCCACCCGTCGGCGGGACGCCGCCGCGGATGTGGACCGCCGGCTCGGCGCCGACCGGGTAGGCCAGCGTGCTGCCGGTGTACGGCTTGATGGCCATACGCACGATCGCACCGTCGACACACAGCTTGCCGTCTTGGAACGGCACGCTCTGTTGGGCCGTGCCTTGGAAGAACAGCACGAAGCTGTTTCCGAACGGCGGGATGGGCAGGTTGCTCAGGTTGAGCACCAGTCCGTCCGCGCTGACCTGCGTCAAGCCCGAGCCGACCAGGGTTGAGCCCAGACCGCCCGAGTTGAGGCAGCCCTGGCCCGAACCTGTCACCGAGTTGTTGAGGCACGGGCAGCCCGAGTAGCCGAAGCAGTACGGCGTGCCGCCGTTCACTTCGCACTCGTCGGGGATGCCGTTCGAGTTGGCGTCCATGCTGGTCGCGTTGGCGATATCGCACGAGTCCGGAATGCCGTTCAAGTTGCAGTCCGGGGCACCGAGCGCGATCGCGCAGACGTCACCGATGTTGTCGTTGTCGCAATCGGCCTGAGCCGGGTTCGCGATCGCGACGCAGTTGTCGCAGGCATCGCCCACGCCGTCGTTGTCGAGGTCGAGCTGGGTCGCGTTCGGAACCGTGACGCAGTTGTCGACGCAGTCGGCCACGCCGTCTCCGTCACCGTCGGTGTCGGGGTTGCCGCAACCGCACTGACCCGGAGCGATCTTGAGCGGATCGTTCGGGCAGCCGTCGTTGCAATCCGCCGTACCGTCGAGGTCCGTGTCGGTGTCCGCCACACCGCAACCGCACTGACCCGGAGCGACCTTGAGCGGGTCGTTCGGGCAGCCGTCGTTGCAGTCCGGCGTGCCGTCGAGGTCCGTGTCGGTGTCAGCCACACCGCAACCGCAGATACCCGGCGCGATCTTCAGCGGATCGTTCGGGCAGCCGTCGTTGCAGTCCGGCGTACCGTCGAGGTCCGTGTCGGTGTCAGCCACACCGCAGCCACAGATACCCGGCGCGATCTTGAGCGGATCGTTCGGGCAGCCGTCGAGGCAGTCCGGCGTTCCGTCGAGGTCGGTGTCCGTCTGGGTCAGGGTGTAGCTGACCGTGAAAGCCGCTCCGCCGCCCGGAGCGACCGTCAGCGGACCATTGGTAGCGACGCGAATCAGGTACGTCGTGTTCGCGACCACCGCGAAGCCGGTGATCTCGGAACCCGGCGTGCAGCCGACCGGGCCGTCCTGGTTGCAAGCCAGCTGTCCGCTGGTCGCCGCCGGGCAGGCCGAGTGAATCGACAACACCGTGTCGAAGGCACCGCACGTGTCGATGGCGAGCGTGCCGTCGCAGACGGGCGTGATGCTGTACCACGTGTCGTAGTGCGTGTAGGTCGTCGCGCAGCTCGCGAGACCGGTCGATGTCAGCGTCGTCGAGTTGTCACCCGTCGCGCCGGCGTTCGTGCCGTTCACCGAGCCCGAGAGACCGACGAGGGCCTGGGCATTCGTGCACAGATCGTTTGCGGGAGTCGGCTGGCAAACGATGTTCAAGGTGAAGTCGCCGAGGCTCGTTGCCCCGAAGCCGTGCACCAGGATGAAGTAGTCCTGACCGAGGACCGTCTGGAATCCGACCTTCGAGTGGAAGGGCGAGCCCTGGACGTCATCGTTCACGGTGACGCACGTGAGGGCGCCGCACGTGCCGGTGAAGACCGTGATGCTCGTGTCGTACGTCGCCACCAAGGTATCAGCGTAGACCGTGTCGCCCGTTCCGACGATGCGGTACCACACACCTGCGGAGTTGACGGCGAAGTTCTGGCCGCCCTCGGCGTTGCCCACACCGTCGCAGGTCAGCGGAACGCCGGCCAACTCGAGCGTTGCGCCCGTCGTCGTGCCGATCGTGGCCGAGCCGCAGCTGACGAGCTGCGCGTTGGCGCAGTCGTCGTTCGCCGGCGGGAGCACGGTGACGATGCTGTGCAGCGTGTAGCCTGCACCGCCCAGACCCTTGTCGCTGATGCGCACGCGCAAGGAGGCGCCGGGCGCCACGATGATGCCGGGGAGGCAAGACGCAGTGGCGCCGCAAGGCGTGCCGCCGCAATCGTCGTTGCAAGCGAGCTCAGTGCCGCCGCAGGCGTCGTAGACCGAGAGCGCCGAGTCGAACGTCGTGCCGCACGTGTCGAACGCGATGCTGCGCGGCGTCAGGCCCGTGTTGGTGTACGAGAACCAGACGTCCTTCGACGCCGCGCCGCCCGGATCACACGAGGCGGTGCCGTCGTTGCTGGCGAAGGCAACGCTGCCCGTCGCCGTGCCGCCCCCGACCGGGATCACACTCGCGGTCGCGCAGTTGTCGTTGCCCGGAGCGATGAGCGGTGCACCGGCTTGGACGGTGAACTGGAACCACAGGAGTTCGTACGGATTGCCCGCGGCGAGGACCGCCGGCTCCTGATGGATGCCGTTGGAACCCTCGATGCGGAAGTTCCAGGTCTGTGCCGTCGTCGCGGACGAGCTGCGGACGATGGAGCCCGGGAAGTCCATGATCGAGGAGGGGAAGTCCTCATCCGGCGCGAAGGGGAAGTTCCAGGCTGTGTTGCTGCTGCCGACGGCCAGGTAGTACGTGCCCGGGGCGAACGTGCGGATGATCCGCGATTGCAGCGTGGGGCCGACGGGACCTTCGTCGTCGTTGTTGAAGCCCGGGATCGCGTCGAGGTTCGAGTCGAACACGTGGATGTCCGTATCCGCCGTCGTCTCGCCGACGGTGGTGATCGTGATCGGGTTGGCGCTCTCGAAGGAGGGCGCGACGACCGTGAACGGCACGGTCGAGGTCGACATCGTGGCGATGTACGCCGCGGTCGTCGTCGTGGTGCCCTGGACGCGGTAGTAGATCTCCTCTTGCTTGCCGAAGCCGTACCACTGGTTGAAGCGCGGCGGCGTCGTGGTCGTGGAAGTCGCCTGGATGCTGTTGTCCGCCGTGCCGGGAGTACCACCGGTCGAGGCCGTGCCCGTCGCGCCCGTCTGGTTCAGGCCGCGAATCGTGCCGGAGTGACCGGTCGTCGTCGACGTCGTCAAAGCCAGGCGGTGGCGGTAGATGCCGAGCGGCAGCGCTCCGGTCTGCACACGGAACACGTCCGAGGTCGTGATCAGCGTACTCGCTGTCGCGACCGACGTGCCCGTCGATGTACCCGTGATGGTGTCACCACTCACGATGCCGACGACGGCGGTCGCCTCCGCCTTCACACTGTTCGGCTCGATTTCGGGGAAGTTGGTTTGGGCTTGGGCCAGAGTCGTGCTCAACGTCAGAGCAGCGACAATCATCCAAACCTTCGAACACAAGACTCTCATGATGGATCCTCGGATGAAACTTGGGGGAGAGGGCGGCGGTGCAAGTACCGCTGCGGGTTGAAAGACTGAAAACCCGACTGGAACGGGCTGGGAACGGGGGCGAAGCCCCAAAGAAAATCCTACTCAGAGAAACCGGGAACGGGTGGGGAATCCGGATACCTGAGTTTGTGGCTGCGGCGGGAGCAGCCGTCAGCGCCCGGCCGAATCTACAGCTCCCGTAAGCCAATCGAGGCGCCGCCGCGCCTCCTCGAGTTCGGCGTGCTCGCCGGGGTCGATCACGACCAGGCGGAACACGGCTTCGCCGGTCTCCTTCCTGGTCGAAACCTTGCGCGCCACGGCCAGCTTGCCGGGGGGGGCCAGGCGGCGTGCCAGGCCTTCGGGGTCGGCGTCCACGCTGTCCACGATTTCCTCGGCCAGGCCCGCAGAGATTTGTTCGTCGACCAGGCGCGTGAGTTCGGATCCGTAGAGCGCGTAGTACTTCTCTTCCAACTGCACGAGTTCATCCCGCTGGAGTTGGCGCCATTCCTTCATCCAGGGCTCGGAGTCTTCGGTCCGGGGTCGGGCGTCCTGCACGGCGGGCTTGGGGGCCAGGGGGGGCAAATCCGTTCCCTGACCCGCCTGGGGCGTGCGTGCGGCTGCAGGAACTTCGGTCAGGGTGGTCGTGCCCCGCGCCTCAGGGTCTGGTACGAGAGCCGAGGTCGGGTCCGGTTGAACGGGATCGGGCTTAGGTCTCGATCCGGTGGCGTAGTAGGCGATCCCGGCGCCAAGGAGGAGGACGACGAGAAGGAGTGCGAGGGTCTTCATGGATTCGCCGCCCTGATACGGCCGTTACGGATCCTATCACGGGTTGGGGTACGCGGCAGCCAGCCCTCAAGCCGCGAGCTGTCCCCGGTCGAAGAAACGGCGGGAATGACCATGGCAGCCGGTAGTCCGGCGGCAGCGAAACGGCCCAGAGCGAGACCAAGCACGATGAAGCGCTTCGACGACATGAGCACCGAAACCGGCGAACGCCGCCGTCAACGCCGCGCCACCAACCGCGGGAACGTCAAGCTCCAGGTCGAGACCCAGGAGTTGGAAGGTCACGCCGACAACGTGTCGCCGACCGGGGTGCTGTTTTTCAGTGAAGGCGATCTGCGCGTGACCGTCGAGATCGACGAAGACGGCAAGACGCGCAAGGTCACCGGCCGTCTCGTGCGCGCACAGCGCATGCGCGGCGACAGCTTCGGCTGGGCCGTCGAATTCGATCCGGCTTGAACGACGCGGCGCTGAAGTACAGGGGTCAGCGCAGCGAGTCGAGGAACCAGGCCGGCACGAGGCCGAGCGCGAGCACCATGACCGCGCACGCGAACGCGACGAGACCGCTCAGCGCTCGCGCTTGCGTCGGCACGGGCTTGCCGTCCATCTCGGGTTGCATGTAGAGCGCCACGATCACGCGCAGGTAGTACGCGAGCGCGACGACCGAGAGCACGATGCCGATCAGCGCGACCACCAACAGGTCCGAGCGCACGGCCAGCGAGAAGACGAGGTACTTGCCCAGGAATCCGCCGGTCGCGGGAATGCCGCCGAGCGAGAGCATGAACAGCGCGAGCGCGGCGGCGATGCCCGGTCGTTTCGCTGCCAGGCCCTTGATCGAGTCGATCGTCACCGCTCGGCCAGTCTGCGACTCGAGCATGGTCACGAGTCCGAACGCGCCGCCGGCCGTGAACACGTACGCCGCCATGTAGAAGAGCACCGCGCGCATGGCTGCGTCCGGACCGGGCTCGCCTTGCAAGGCCGCGATCGCGAGCAAGAGCGTGCCGGCGTGGGCGACGCCGGAGTAGGCCAGCAAGCGTTTGAGGTCGGTCTGCACGAGCGCGCCGAAGTTTCCGACGGCCATCGTCACGAGTGCGATCACGGCGGCGAGGTGCTTGCTCTCGTACGGGAGCAGCGCCGCCGCGGCCGGCACCAGGAACGCGAAAGCCGCAGCCTTCGTGCCGGTCGCCATGAAGGTCGTCACCGGCGCCGGCGCGCCCTGGTAGACATCGGGCACCCACATGTGGAACGGGAAGACGCTGACCTTGAAGAACAAGCTCGCGGCGATGAGTGCCGCGCCCGCGATGACGAGCGGACCGCCGAGGTCGGCGGGGTTGATCGCCTTGAACGTGAGCGTGCCGGTGCCGGCGTAGACGAGCGCCGAACCGAACAGGTACGTGGCGGCCGCGAACGCGCCCAACACGAAGTACTTCAAGCCTGCTTCGACCGATTCGCGGCGCGAGCGCTGGAAGGCCGAGAGCGTGTAGAGCGGCACCGACAACAGTTCGAGCCCGACGAAGAACACGAGCAGATCGCGCGAGCCGGCCATCAGCACCATGCCGGCGCAGGCGCTCATCATCAGCAGGTCGTGCTCGCCTTCGAGCGCCGACTCGGCCTTGTAGTAGCGCTGTCCGAAGAGCCACGCGATGAACGTCGCGGCGAGGAACAGCATCGTCCACCAGCCGGTCGTCGAGTTGGCGACGTAGGTGTCCTCGAACACCCAGGCTTCGGGAGCGCCGATGGTCTTCCACGCGCACCAGCCGGCGACGCCCAGGGTCGCGATGAAGATCAGTTTGCGCAGGAGCTGCAGGCCCGGAACGATCTCGGCCAGGACCAGCAACAGGATTCCGAAGGACAAGGCCATGAACGGGCCGGTGGCCTGCAGCGTGCGCTCGCTGAAGATTTCCTCCATCAGGCCCGCCTTCATGATGTCGGCGGTGGTGGTCGAGGCTTGAATCATCGCGGCGATCATCGGTTCTGGCTCTCTTCTGCGTCAGCGACCGTAGGCCGGGTCTCGTTCTCGCGGATCAACTCGGCCGTCCTCACGGCGCGCGCGCGGTCGAGGCGCTGCGTCAGGTCGACGAGCGAACCTTCGGTGCGCGCGAGGAACGTGTTGGGTGCGACGCCCATCCACACCATCAACACGACGATCGGCAGCATGAGCACGACTTCGCGCGCGCGCAGGTCGGTCAAGGTCTTGTTGGCCTGGAGCACGAGCGGTCCGAAGAGCAGCTTGCGCGTCGCCATCAGCAAGTACACGGCGCCGAAGATGACGCCCGTCACCGCGATCGCAGCCAGGATCGGCGCGCGCTCGTACGTGCCGAGCAGCACCAGGTATTCGCCGACGAAGCCGTTGAGTCCCGGCAGTCCGACGCTCGAGAGCACTGCGATCACGAAGAACAACGCGTACACCGGCATCACGCTCGCGATGCCGCCGTACTGATCGAGCGCGCGCGTGTGGCGGCGCTCGTAGATCATGCCGATCAAGAGGAACAACATGCCCGTCGACAGGCCGTGGTTCACCATCTGCAGCAAGCCGCCGCGCAAGCCCGCCGCGGTCATCGCGAACAAGCCCAGGACGACGTAGCCGAGGTGGCTGACCGACGAGCACGCGACGAGGCGCTTGATGTCGGTCTGGGCCATCGCCAGGAAGGCGCCGTACACGATGCCGATCGCGCCGAGCGCCATCATCAACGGCGCCGCTTCGATCGCGGCGGCGGGGAACATCGCGATGCAGAAGCGCAACAAGCCGTAGGTGCCCATCTTGAGCAGCACACCGGCCAGGATCACCGAGCCCGACGTCGGCGCTTCGGTGTGCGCGTCCGCGAGCCAGGTGTGGAAGGGCATCAACGGCACCTTGATCGAGAACGCCAGCGCGAACGCGGCGAACAACCATAGCTGCACGTCGCCCGGCAGATTGGCCGCCACGTTCGTGAGCTGGACGATGTCGGTCGTCCCGAAGCGGTACATCAGCCAGATGACCGCGATCAGCATCACCAGCGATCCGAAGACCGTGTAGAGGAAGAACTTGATCGTCGCGTAGAGGCGATTCGAACCGCCCCAGATGCCGAGGATGAAGTACAGCGGCACGAGGCTGACTTCCCAGAACGTGTAGAAGAGCACCAGGTCGAGCGACAGGAACACGCCGAGCATGCCCGTCTGCATCACGAGCAGCCAGACCATGAACTCCTTCACGCGCTCGTGAATGTGGCCCCAGGTCGAGAGCATCACGATCGGACCGAGCAGCGCCGTCAGCGCGACCATCAGGACCGACAAGCCGTCCAGTCCGAGCTTGTAGGCGACCGGAATTCCGCCGGGCAGCGTGAACCACGGCCGTTGCTCGACGTGCTGCGCCGCGGCACTCGCGCCGTTGAAGTCCAGGCACAGCATGATCCCGATGACGCCGGTGGCGAACATCGTGAGCAGCGTGATGCCGCGTTGGAGACCGACCGCCTTGGACGGCGTCGCCGCGACCAGCAGCGCGCCGACGAGCGGCAGGAAGATGAGGACGGTGAGCGAGAGGAAGTTCATGGTTTCAGGACTTCCACAGGAAGAGGAGGGCGATCACGGCGGTGAAAGCACCCATCCAGAGGCCGTAGGTCGCGATGTGACCGTCGTTCAGGCGCCGCCAACGCCCGCCCAGGTCGCGCGCCAGAGCGGCGACTCCGTTGACGAGCCCGTCGATCGCGAATTGATCGACGACGACGGCGATGATGAACGCGAAGAGCTTGATCGGGCCGACGATGAGGCGCGTGTACTTCGTGTCGATCGTCCAGGCGTCGGTGAGGAACGCTGCGGTCCACTTGCGGTTCTTCTCGAAGCCCTGGTCGAACGCGACGCCTCGCTTGTGGATGTGGAAACCGCGGTGCGCGAACACGAGCGCGACGAGCGCGCCGACTCCGAGGAGCGTCCACTCGAGCGCGTGGCTCATCTCGTGCGTGCCGTGCGCCGCCAGGATCGCCGTGCCCGACTTCGTCACCGGTTGGAGCCAATCGGCGAGCAGGTGCGGAGCGTGGAACACGATCGGCAGACCCAGCACTCCGCCCAGGACCGAGAGCACGGCCAGGATCCAGAGCGGCAGCGTCATCACCGCCGGCGATTCGTGTACGTGAACCTTGTTCTTGTCGAAGCGCTCTTCGCCGAAGAAGGTCAGCGCGACCATGCGCCAGGTGTAGTACGCCGTCATCGCGGCCGTGATGATCCCGACGATCCAGAGCGCCGAGTACAAGCCGCCGTGGGCGAATGTGTGCGCCAGGATCTCGTCCTTCGAGAAGAAGCCCGACATCAAAGGCAGTCCGGACAGCGCCGCCGCGCCGCACATGAAGGTCATGAACGTCGCGGGCATGTGCTTCTTGAGCCCGCCCATCTTGTGCATGTCCTGTTCCTCGTGCATGCCGTGGATCACGGAACCGGCGCCGAGGAAGAGCAGCGCCTTGAAGAACGCGTGCGTGACGAGGTGGAAGATCGCCGCCGCCCACGCGCCCGACGCGAGGCCGAGGAACATGTAGCCGAGCTGCGACACGGTCGAGTACGCGAGCACCTTCTTGATGTCGCGCTGCACGAGCGCCGTCGAGCCGGCGATGAACGCGGTCAGCGCCGCGACGACGCCGATGATCGCGAGCAATTGCGGCGACGCGGCGAAGAGCGGATTCAAGCGCACCACGAGGTACACACCGGCCGTGACCATCGTCGCGGCGTGGATGAGTGCCGACACCGGCGTCGGACCCGCCATGGCGTCCGGCAGCCACGTGAAGAGCGGCAATTGCGCCGACTTGCCGCACGCGCCGCCGAAGAGCAGCAAGCCGGCCGCGAACAATTCGGGCGTCGCGAGGCCGTCGACCAGCGCGCCCGGAACACCGGCGGCGATCGCGGCCATGTCGAGCGAGCCGAATACCTTGACCAGGATGAACGTGCCGATCAGGAAGCACGCATCGCCGATGCGGTTCATGACGAAGGCCTTCTGTCCCGCGTCCGCCGGCCAGCCCTTCTCGTACCAGAAGCCGATCAAGAGGTACGAGCACAGGCCCACGCCTTCCCAACCGACGAAGAGTCCGAGCATGCTCGAGGAGAGCACGAGCATCAGCATCGAGAACGCGAACAGCGACAGGTAGGCGAAGAACTTGGCGTAGCCCGCGTCGCCCTTCATGTAGCCCGAGGCGTACAGGAAGATGAGCGAACCGATGCCCGTCACGACCAGCGTCATCACGCTGGAGAGCGGATCGAGGTGCATCGAGACGTCGATGGACAGCGAGCCGGCGTTGATCCAATCCCAGGCGGAGGAGCGCAGGACGCGCGCGCCTTCGTCGAGGCCGCGTAATTCGAGGAAGCCCTTGATCGAGAGGAACAGGGCGCCCGCCATCGACAGCACCGCGACGATCGGCGCGAGCGCCCCGATGCCGGCCGGCACCTTGGCGTGCCCGTGATCGCCGTGGTCGTCGTGACCGTGCGCGGCGTGCTCGGCGTGAGCGTGCTCCGCATGTCCGTGTGCCGCGCCGTGGTCAGCGTGAGCGCCGTGCGCAGCTTTCGGACGCGGGTTCTGCGCTTCACGCTGACGCAACGTCAAGAAGTGCAGGATCCCGCACACAGCACTCGCCGCGAGCGGCAAGAGCGGGATCCACCACAGCCAGTCGAAGGCGGTGCTTCCCTGGGGGATGGCGGCGAGGGGGGCTTGGATGAACATCGTGGGATCCGATCAGTCCTTCAGGTCCGAGACGTCCTCGAGGTTGACCGACTGCCGATTGCGGTACAGCGCGATCACGAGCGCGAGGCCGACGGCGGCTTCGACGGCCGCGATCACGATCACGAAGATCGCGAAGATCGGGCCTTCGAGCGCCGGGCCCAATGCACCGGCCTTGAGCGTGTGCATGCGGCTCGCCGCCAGGAACGACAGGTTCGCCGCGTTGAGCATCAGTTCGATGCACATGAGCACGACGATCACGTTGCGGCGCAGGAAGAATCCCGCCGCGCCGACCGCGAACAGGATGCCCGCCAGGATGAGGAGGTGTTCGCTCGGGACCGTCACGACTTGGCTCCGCGTTTTGGGCTGCGCTCGCGCTTCGCCAGCACGACGACGGCGATGGCCGTCGCGAGCAGCAGCAGCGAGACGGCTTCGAAGGGCAGCAGGTAGCGGCCGAACATCTCACCCGCCAGACCGTGCACGGTGTCGATGCCTCGCTCGGGCAGTTCCTGCGCCGCGTGCACGACCGGGCTGAGCTTGACGGCGTAGACCGCCACGCCGAGCAGCAAGGCCGCGACGACGACGACGGCCGCGACGTTCGGGCGCGAGAACATGCGTGCGTCGGTCTTGTCGGCCGTGCCCGGATCGCCGAGGTTCAACAGCATGATCACGAACAGGAACAGGACCATGATCGCGCCGCCGTACACCAGGATCTGCGCCGCGGCGATGAACTGGAATCCGGCGAGCAGGTAGATCGTCGCCAGGCAGAAGAAGCTGCCCAAGAGCGACAACACGCACTGAATCGGGTTCTTCGCCAGGACCACGCCCAGCGCCGAAGCCACCGACAACAGCGCCATCAAGTAGAAGAGGGCGTTTGCCACCGGTCGTTGATCCTATTCACGTAGTCGATGCGGTCCTGAAGCGCCTTCTTGGGACGCTTCAACTTGTCCATGTCGTAGATGAGCGCTTCGCGCGAGTAATCCGCGAGCTCGAGCTCGTCGCTCATGTAGATCGCGTCCTTGGGGCAGGCCTCTTCGCAGAAGCCGCACAGGATGCAGCGCAGCATGTCGATGTCGAAACGCTTCGGTTCGCGCTCGATCTCGCGCTCGGTCTCGCCGCCGTCGATCGTGATGGCGTAGGCCGGGCAGGCGGCTTCGCACAGTCCGCACGAGACGCACGCGATCGAGTTGTCTTCGTTGACGACGAGGCGCGGTTGCCCGCGCGTCACGTCGGTCTTGATCAGCGCTTCTTCGGGGTACTGGCGCGTGACCTTGGGCTCGAACATCTTGCGGAAGGTGATCGAGAGCCCGCGCAGGATCTCAGGGATGTAGAGCTGCTCCGCGAAGGACAGCTCCTTGCGTTTGACGATCACCATCAGATCAGGCTCCCGAGCTTGGCCCACAGGTTCCAACCGAGCGAAACGAACACGCCGGTCACGAACAGGTTGAAGAGCGCGAGGGGCAACATGACCTTCCAACCGAGCCCCATGAGCTGGTCGAAGCGGAAACGCGGCAGCGTCCAGCGCACCCAGATGAACAGGAAGAGGAACATGCTGGTCTTGGCGATGAAGGCCCCGAAGCCGACGTACCACGGCGCGTCGACCCAGAACGGAACCGAAGGCCCGCCCAAGAACAGCACGGTCGCGAGACAGCTGATCACCGTCATCGCCGAATACTCGCCCAGGAAGAACAGCGCGAACTTCATCGCCGAGTATTCGGTGTGGAAACCGGCGACGAGTTCGGCTTCACACTCGGCGAAATCGAACGGGTGGCGATTGGTCTCAGCGAACATGGCGATGACGAACAGCATGAACCCGAGTGGTTGGCTCCAGATGTTCCAGGTGCCGATCGTCGCCTGACCGTCGCTGATCTCCGCCAGGTTGAGCGTGCCGGACAGCGCGATGACCGCGAGGATCGTGAGGATCAGCGTGAGTTCGTAGCTGATCATCTGGGCCGACGCGCGCAGGCCGCCCATCAGCGAGAACTTGGAGTTGCTGGCCCAGCCGCCGAGGATCACGCCGTAGACCGACAGTCCGCCGATCGCAAGCAGGAACAGGACGCCGATGTCGAGGTCGGCGATGGCGAGCTTGCCGTAGTTCTTGCCTGCGATGACGATGTCGTTCGAGAAGGGGATCACCGCGATCGTCATGAAGGCCGGCAGAGCGGCGATGACGGGGGCGAAACGGAAGAGCGCCTTGTTGGCGCCGTCCGGCATCAGCGATTCCTTGAAGATGAACTTCACGCCGTCGGCCAGAGGCTGCAAGAGGCCCCAAGGTCCGACGCGGTTCGGACCGATGCGGTACTGCATCCAGGCCGAGAACTTGCGCTCGGCCAGCGTCATGAGCGCACCGACGTTGATCAATCCGCCGAAGATCAACGCGATCTTCAGCACCATGACGAGCAGGTCTTGCCAGGCGATCATCGGGCGCGCGCTCCCATCGACTCCGTGCTCGGCGAGAGCTTGACCAGATCGTCCAGGTGACGCTCGAGCGCGCGCACGTTGCGCGGCGTCGGCTTCACGGCCGCGATCGGGCCCTTCACGCCGTCGATGTTGACCCAGGTGCCGGTGCGCTCGGCCGAGTTCGCGATACCGACGCAGGCTTGCACTTGCGGCAGGTCGAGCGCGTGGCAATCGAACACCGCGACGCTGGTCGCGTGCGGCAGGGCTTCGACGGCACTCGCGCCGATCAGCTCGACGATGCGCTCGCCGAGCAGCACGATGCACTTTGACTTCTGCATGCGTTCGATCGCGGCCTTCTGCGGCAGCCCCTCGATACCGAGTTCGGTCAATCCGCGACGGTTCGGGCACGGATCGCCGGTGTGCAGGACCGTGTCCTTCTCGGAGTTGTGCTCGGGTGACACGAAGATCGGCTTGGAACCGAAACGCTTCGAGTAATCGAGGAGTTTCTGACCCTCTTCGACCGTGAGCCACGGCGAGACGAGGAACAGCACTTCCTTGTGGCGCATCATCATGTCGCGCACCGCGCACAAGGCGTCTTCGTTGCGCGCGATCGACAAGCCCGGTACTTCGCGCACGAGCGAGCCTTCGAGGCGATTCGGTGCGTTGATGTGGCTGAAGGCGAAGCGGCCGATGTCGCAGATCCACCAGCCGTTGACGTCCAGGTTCTCACGCGGGCGGATGCGCTTGACGTCGCTGCCGCGCAGCACCTCGACGGTCGTCGAGCATCCGCGCGAGCACTCGCCGCAGGTCGACGCCATCTTCGTCAGGTTCCAGACGCGCGCCTGGAACCGGAACTTGGTGAGCGTCAAGGCGCCCACGGGGCACAGGTCGGCGATGTTGCCCTGGTACTTGCCCTTGAGGGGCTTGTCCATGAACGTGGAGATCACGGAGCGCGAGCCGAGGTCGCTGACCGTCAACTGCGCCTGTTTCGGGATCTCCTCGAAGAAGCGCACGCAGCGGCTGCACAGGATGCAGCGCTCTTCGTCGAGCACGATCGTGTCACCGAGCGACTTGCGCTTCTCGAGCGGCCGGCGCGGTTCGTGCGTGCGGCCGGCGGCTTGTCCTTCGGCGTAGGTGAAATCTTGCAGGTCGCACTCGCCGGCCTTGTCGCAGATCGGGCAGTCGAGCGGGTGGTTCTTCAGCAGGAACTCGAGGCACTCGCGGCGCGTTTCATGCGCCTTCGGGCTCTCGGTGTCGACCACCATGCCCTCCGCCGGATAGGTGCGGCACGCGACCATGACGCGTCCCGGAGCTTCGCCTTGCTTCACCTCGACCTGGCAGATGCGGCAACTGCCGACGGGCGAGAGGCCCGGGTGGTAGCAGTACATCGGCACGTCGACGTCGTGCGTGTGACACGCGTGGATCAGCGGCTTCTTGGGGTCCGCTTCGATCTGTTGTCCGTTTACAGTGATCTTGACCAAGGTGGCGAGGACTCCGATCAGTGGTGACCGCCGGCCACGGCGTACTCAGGTTGCTTCACGGCGAGCGGGTCGCGCTGCTTGCGCACGCACTCCATCAGTTCATCCTTGAAGAGCCGCACGGCCGACAAGGTCGGGATCGCGGCGGCGTCGGAGAGCGCGCAGATCGTCTTGCCCGGCGCCATTCCCTTCGCGAGCGCATCCAGCGTGTCGATGTCGTCGGGCTGGCCCTTCCCGTGCGCGATGCGGCGGAAGATCTGCGCCAGCCACTGCGTGCCTTCACGGCACTGGCTGCATTGACCGCAGCTCTCGTGGTCGTAGAAGCGCGCGATGATCTCCATCACGCGCGCGATCGACGTCGAATCGTCGATCATGATCATGGCAGCGGTGCCGAGCGACGAACCGCGCGCCTTCAGCGAATCGTGGTCGAGCACGACGTCGACGTCCTTGCCCGTGAGCAGCGCACACGAAGAACCACCCGGGAACCAGGCCTTCAGCTTGCGGCCTTTCCAGATGCCGCCGGCCTTGTCTTCGATGATCTCCTTCGCCGTGACACCGAACGGCAGTTCGTACACGCCGGGCTTGTTCACGTGACCCGAGATGCCGCACAGGAAGTTGCCGGAAGAGCCCTTGGTCCCGATGCCGGCGAGCCACGCGCCGCCGCGTTCGATGATGAACGGCGCGTTGAACACGGTCTCGACGTTGTTGACCGTCGTGGGCTGGCCCCACAGGCCGGACATCGCGGGGAAGGGCGGCTTGGGACGCGGGTGACCGCGCTTGCCTTCGAGGCTCTCCATCAAGCCGGTCTCTTCGCCGCAGATGTAGGCGCCCGCGCCCTTGTGCATGTAGATTTCGCACGAGAAGTCGGAGCCGAGGATGTTCTTGCCGACCAGTTTCGCGGCGCGGGCTTCGAGGATCGCGTCGCGCACGCGGTCGTGCGACAGGCGGTATTCGCCGCGCACGTAGATGTAGACGGCCTGTGCGCGGATCGCGTAGGCGGCGATCAACGAGCCCTCGACGAGTCCGTGCGGATCGCGCTCCATCAGCACGCGGTCCTTGCACGTCCCCGGTTCGGATTCGTCGGCGTTGATCGCGAGGTAGCGCGGGCGCGGGTCCTTCGCCGGATCGGGCATGAAGCTCCACTTCAGCCCGGTTGGGAATCCGGCGCCGCCGCGGCCGCGCAGATTCGATTTCTTCACCTCGTCGATCACGGCTGCCGGCGTCAGGCCGGTCTTCAGGACCTTTTCGAGGCCCTTGTAGCCGCCGAGCTTCCTGTACGACTCGAGCTTGTGCGCGCCGTCTTGTTTGGCGCGGTCGAGCAGGTACGTGTCGAAGGCCTTCATTTCACGGCTCCCAGGATCTTCGCGATCTTCTCGGCGTCGAGGTCTTCGTGGTAGACGCCGTCGAGGTCGAACATCGGCGCATTGGCGCACGCGCCCGCGCATTCGACCGTCGCGACCGTCCACTTGCCGTCTTGCGACGTGCCGTGCAGCGGGGCGCCGGTGAGCTTGCACACCTGGGCGATGACGTCCTGCGCGCCGCGCAGATCGCAGCTGATGTTGTGGCAGATCGAGACGACGTGCTTGCCGACCGGCCGCAGCCTGAACATCGGGTAGAACGACGCGACGCCGTACACCTCGACCGGCTCGAGAGCGAAGTACGCCGCCAGGTCTTCCATGATGTCGGGCGAAATCCAGCCGCCCATCGTTTCCTGGCAGCGGTGCAGCGCGAGGATCAGCGCAGCGCGCTTCTCGGGGTAGTTCTTCACGAGTTCGTCGAACTCGCGCACCAGATCTTGCGGCAGTGCCATCAGCGATCGACCTCACCCATGACGAAATCCAGACTGCCGATGATCGAGACCGTGTCCGAGAACAAGCGGTCGTCCATCAGCACGGGAATGGCTTGCACGTTCATCAAACCCGGCGCGCGGATGTGACAGCGCACGGGATGCGAAGTGCCGTCCGAGACGACGTAGAATCCGAGTTCGCCCTTGCTCGACTCGACCGCGTGATAGGCGGCGCCCTTCGGCAGCGCCATGTCGGTCACGATCTTGAACTGGTGGATCAACTCTTCCATCGAGTTGTGCACCAGATCCTTCGGCGGGAGCACGTAGCGGCGGTCTTGAGCGATGAACTCGCCCCCGCGAGTCTTCTCCAGCGCGTCGAGCACCTGCATGCAGATGCGCACGGACTGCCGCATCTCTTCGATGCGAACCGCATAGCGGTCGTAGCAGTCGCCCTTGGCGCCGATCGGGATCTCGAACTGGTAGTTCTCGTAGCCCGAGTAGGGCTGGTTCTTGCGCAAGTCCCACTCGAGTCCGGACGCGCGCAAATTCGGGCCCGTGAGCGACCAGGCCTTGCACTGGGCGATCGACAACACGCCGATGTCGCGGTTGCGGTCGTACCAGATGCGATTGCCGGTCAGCATCTTCTCGAACTCGTCGATCTTGGCCGGGAATTGCTCGCACCACTTGCGGGCTTCACGCGCGACGCGTTCGTCGAGGTCGGCGTACACGCCGCCGATCCGCACGTACGTGTTGTTCATGCGGTGGCCGGTGTAGGCGTCGAGCAACGAGTAGATCTTTTCACGCTCGTTGAACGTGAAGAAGAACATCGTGATCGCGCCCAGGTCGATGGCCGTCGTGCCCAGGTAGATCAGGTGCGCCATGATGCGCGAGAGTTCCATGAGCAGCACACGGATCTGCTGGCCGCGCTCGGGCACTTGGATGACGCCGAGAGACTCGAGCGACATCGCGTACGCGCAGTTGTTCATCAACGGCTGGAGGTAGTCCAACCGGTCGGTGTGCACGAAGAACTTGCGCCAACCGAGCGTTTCGCAGGTCTTTTCCTTGCCGCGGTGCAGGTAGCCGACGACCGGTTCGACGTACTTCATCGTCTCGCCGTCGAGCACGACCTTGATGCGCAACACGCCGTGCGTGGCCGGGTGTTGCGGGCCCATGTTCAGGCTCATCAACTCGCCGTGCAGCGGATCGTCGCGATCGATCTCGCCGGGCGTGAATTCGAAGGTCTGCAGCGGTTCTTTGGCGCGGTCGTGCGCGTGGCCGAGGTGAGCTTGTGTCATGACTCCGATTCCTCCGCGATCGGCGAGCGCTCGCGCCGGCGGCGATCCCATTCACGGTAGAGGCGATCGGGTTCGATGCCTTGGTGGGGGAAGTCCTTGCGCAGCGGGAAGTGGTCGTAGTCTTCGGGCATCAGCAGGCGCTTCAAGCCGGCGTGGCCTTCGAACACGATGCCGAACATGTCGAAGCACTCGCGCTCGCTGTACGCGGCTCCCGGGAAGAGGTCGATGATCGTCGGTGCGGCCGGCGCATCGCCGCGCACGGCGGCGTGCACGCGCACGCGATCATTGTGGCGGTACGAGAGGAACTGCCAGGCCAATTCGTAACGCGGCTCGCGCGGATGACGGTCGACGGCCGTGACGAAAGTGTTCGTCTCAAAGCCGCACGCATCGCGCAGGCGCCGGATCGTCTCCTTGGCGTCCGTGATCGACACTTCGATCGTCGTCATTCCTTCGCGCGAAGGTACGACTTTGAATGTGACTCCCTCGAGTCCCGCCTGGATGCGTTCGATCGTGCTCATGCTCGGTGGGGGGGGCGTGATCCGCGCGGCGCGATCAGCGCTTTTCGTACTCGCCCGGAGCCAGGACTTCGTGGCTGCTCGTGGTGGGAACGGCCTGGTTCGGGGCGCGCACGAAGCGCTGCGTGCCCTCGTCGTATTCGCCGACGACAGTGCCGGCCATCAAGTTCTTGATCGGGCTCTCGCGCTCGATCTTTTTCTGCAGCTTCAAGATCGCGTCGATCACGGCGTCGGGCCGCGGCGGGCAGCCGGGCACGTACAGATCGACGGGCAGGATCATGTCGACGCCTTGCACGACGGAGTAGCTGTCGTACATGCCGCCCGAACTCGAGCACACTCCCATCGCGATGACCCACTTCGGATCAGGCATCTGGTCGTAGATCGTGCGCGCGGCCTCGGCCATCTTCCAAGTGAGCGTACCGGCGACGATCATCAGGTCGCACTGCCGCGGGCTGAAGCGCGCGGCTTCGGCGCCGAAGCGCGAGATGTCGAACTTCGGGCCGATCATGGCCATCAATTCGATGCCGCAGCACGACAAGCCCAGCGGCATCGGCCACAGGCTGTTCTTGCGCCCCCAGTTGACGAGTTCGTCGACGCGCGTCGCGAGGAAGCCCGCGTCGGAGGACGAGTGCGCGTCGGCGTGTTTCAGCGATCCCATTCGAGACCTCCCTTGCGCCAGACGTAGGCCAGCGCGAGCACGAGCACGAAGACGAAGACCCCGATCTCGTAGAGGACGAGCATGGCCATGTCCTGCGCGCGCAGCGCTTCGGCCGAAACCGCCCACAAGAACAGGAAGACGGCCTCGACATCGAACAGGATGAAGAGAACGGCGATCAGGTAGAAGTGGATCGAGAGCCGGATCCGGGCGCTGCCACGGGGCTCCATGCCGCATTCGTAGGCATCGGCCTTGCCGATGTTCTTGCGTTTGCGGCCGAAAAGCTCGCTCAGGGCGTTGTTGAGCAGGGCAAAGCCCAGCGCGACGCCGACGAGGAGCAGAATGGGGACGTAGTCGGCCAGCATGAGGGCCGGGGAGTGTAGCGGCGCGGCGCGGGGCCGCCTTTTGCCGGGCCCCGCGGCCCCCCGAAACAACCCCGCCCGCAAGCAGGCCGACTACCTACCCCAAATGGGACCCCGCGGCCTCGCCCGGGGGGTTTGCCCGCTAAAAAAACCCCGGGTC
>JAEUIA010000131.1 GCA_016795245.1 Planctomycetota bacterium
GCGGCTCTACGCCGACGAAGATGCACCACACGAGCCTGGCTCGGTACGGTCAAACTCGGACGAAAGCCACTGCGCAAATCGCGAACCAGTAGGTCAACAATGGGGTGGGGTCTGGTTGGGTGAGTTCGGTGTCGGACTGGAAGCGAACTTGGGTTGGGTTCGGTGTCGGACTGGAAGTGTTGAGGGGCTCAGATCCGGTGTCGGACTGGAAGTGTTGCGGGATTGGGTTCGGTGTCGGTCTTGATGCGTGGAGGAGCGGGGCTCATTGCGTTCACGAGGCGCGGATGGGGCGGGTTGGGCGTCCGTCTTGAATCCTTCTTGGGCGGGGCTTCGGCGGCGCTCCGGAAGCGTCGCGCGTTCGGGGATGGACCGGGTCTCGAAGCGCAGCGGGCCAGGTTGCGTGACGGCTTCTGCCGCGCTGCGGGAATCGCCGGCGGCTTTGGATGCCGATGTCAGGCCTGCAACTTGCGGTCTGGATTGTGTTCCAATCCCCGTCCAACGTCCGTGACGCGCGCGTGACTCGCCGAAGTCGCGGACGTAGGGTCTACTGGAACGCGTGATTCCTCGCGCAATCTTCGGCGAGCGAGCGACGCGCGAACGCATGCGCCCGATCCATCTACTCGCAGTCTTCGCGCTCGCTCTGGCCGCGCTGTTCGTCGCCTGGTTCGCGACGCAGCGCAGCGCGGGATTCGTGCAGGCAGCGAATGCGGCTGCGACCGATTCAACCCGTGGTGGGGAAGGCAGTTCGCTCGTGGGCGGCAGCGCGGTCCCGGATGAAACTCCGACGCGCGAACCGATCCGTTTCGGTCCTTCGGCCGAAGAGATCGAGCGCATCGCGGCCGAGCAGCGAGCGCAGGCCGAGCGGCGTGTCGTGGGGCGCGTGGTCGACAAGTCCGGCACCGGCGTCGCCGGCGCGACCGTGTGGGCGACGACGGCCGAAGGCTGGATTCAGTATCCGCTCGACATCGAGCCGGGCGCGCTGCCGAGCCAGTGGTTGAAAGTCGAAACCGTCGCGACCGAACTGGACGGTACGTTCGCGCTCAAGGACTTGAAGCCCGGCCCGTTGCGCATCGCCGTGCGCGCCGGCGGATTCGCTCCGACCTATCTCGATCACCTCAATTTGCCCAAGTACGAGAAGCACTCCGTCGGCGAGATCGTGCTCGAACGCGGTGTGCGCGTCGAAGGCCGCGTCCTCGGTCCCGACGGCAAGCCCTACGCCGGCGCGAAGGTGCTGATCGCACTCGACTGCGTGCACCGCGCGAGCCTGGTGACGCTGCCCGGTCGCGGGGTGCCGGCCGGCGTGAGCGACGGCGAGGGTGCCTTCGTCGTCGATCAACTCGCCGCCGGTCCGTGGCATCTGCTCATCGAGGCGCCCGAGTGCGTGCTCGCCGAATGCGACGGCCGCATCGAGTACGCGGGTGGCAAGGAGACGGGCGTCATCGTGCGCCTGGAAGCCGGATGCGAGATCAGCGGCAAGGTCGTGAGCAAGGAGACTGCCATGCCTACGGGCCTGCGCATTTCGGCGCGCCAAAAGATCGAGGAGAACACCGACGATGCGGACGAGCGGCGCCCTGTGCTCGACGCAGCGTCGGCCGAGAGCGAGAAGTCCTCGCGCAACGCCGTCCGCACCCGCTACGGTTTCGTCGATGCCGAAGGAGCCTTCACGATCCGCGGTCTCAAGGCCGGCGCGGACTATCGGTTGACCGCCTCGCGCCAGATCACGGAGAGCGAGTACAAGCCCTTCACCGCCGTCGAACCGCAGACCGTCCGCGCCCCGCGCAAGGGCGTCGAACTCAACCTGAAGCCCGAGTCCGCA
The DNA here is from genome assembly GCA_016795245.1 of Planctomycetota bacterium. Classification (GTDB taxonomy): domain Bacteria; phylum Planctomycetota; class UBA1135; order UBA1135; genus JAEUIA01. The sequence goes on from JAEUIA010000131.1 coordinate 1,817, forward strand.
CTCGTGTTCCGCGTGGTCGACGATGTGACGGGAGAAGCGCTGACCGATTTCACGGTGTTCGCCGGGGTGGGGCGCACGCAAGTCCTGCGGGACGACAAGAACGAGGTGTTGCACGTGTTCGAGGACGGACGCGTGCGCTTCGGCGAGTTGCGCATCGCGCCGACCAACACGCGCTCGACCGTGCTCATCGTGCGCGCGAGCGGTTACAAGGACCACGAGAACAAGAACATCGCGCTGCGGACTGGAGTCGAACTCGATCTGGGCGAGATCCGCATGAAGCGCGAAGTCGTGGTCGTCGCGACCGTGCTCGACGCGGAGACCGGCGCGCCGGTGGAAGGCGCGCGCGTCGTGTTGTCGGACAGCCGTGACGAGGATTCGTTGCGCGAAACGCAGGGCGCGGACATCGAGGACGATCTCTTGTCCAACCGCAGCCTGAACGTCGGTCGCACCGGAGCCGACGGGCGCGCGCGCGTGACTGCCACACCCAGCCGCAGCGTACTCGTCGTCGCTGCCGCCAAGGGCTATCGCACCAGCCGCGCGGCGCGCGTGATGATGCCGCCGGACGCGGATCAAACCGTCGAGTTCAAGCTCGACCACGGCGGAGTCGTCATCGCGAAGGTGACGGACGGCAACGGTCATCCTGTCGCAGGCGTCGGAGTCCAACACCGCTTGCCGCGCACGAACCTGGACGACGAGAACATCCAAGAATCGGTCAAGAGCGATGCCGACGGGATCGTGCGCTTCGAAGCGCTCGACAGCGGCGTGCACGGTTTCCGCGTGCGCGAGGACGATGCGGACGCCTACTTCTGGAACGAGAGCGGGGCCGAGATCGAGCCCGATCCCTGGCGCGAAGTCGGCGTCGTGGACGGCAAGACGGTCGAGATCGAGTTCGTCGCTCCGCCGCGCGGAGGCGTGTTCGGAACCGTGACTGAAGGGGGGCGTCCAGTGGAGGGCGCGCACATCAAGTTCGTGCCGCGCAATCAACTCGACGACTCGCACGGCGAGGTCTACTGGGGCGGCGCGGTCGATCCTTTCGCGACGGTTTCAGGGCACGACGGTTCGTACAAGATCGAGCATCTGCGCTGCGGCGAATACAGCGCGCTCGTCGTGCTCGGACACCGGACGATGGCGACGGAATTCCGCGTGCGCATCCACGTTGAGCCGCTGCGCTACGATTTCGCGCTGGAGATCTCGGGCATCGAAGGACGCGTCACCGACTCCGAGGGACGGCCGCTGGCCAATTTGCAGGTGAACTGCTGGCGCGCGCAGGGCGGGCTTCAGATCGATGCTCCGTACCAGATGGAGGTCACCGAGGACGATCGCGGCAACCCCAACATCGATTGGAAGCAGATCTCGGGGCGCGAGATTCGCACCGACGCCAACGGGCAGTACTTGATCCCGGGTCTCGTGACGCAGGAGCCGCTGGTCGTGTCGGTGGGCAGCGCGTGGTTCGAATCTGCGCAATCGCCGCACATCACGCTCAGCGCCGGCGAAGTGCGTCACGGCGTCGACTTCGTCCTGCGCGCAGCCGGTCAAGTGCGCGTCACGATGACCGGTGGGCGTTCGCGCGGGGACGGTTGGTACCAGTGCACGATTCAAGGCATCGGTGAGGGCCAGGAGCAGCGCGCGTACGGCACCTACGTCGGCAGTTGGAACAACACCGGCAGCATCAATTCAGTCTTGCCCGGCCGCTACAAGCTGACCGTCCGCCGGAACGGCAATGAGGCGGAGACAGCCGTCCACGAATCCGAACTCGAAGTCAAGGCCGGCGAGGTCACGCGCGTTTCGTTCGATCCCAAGCGTTGAGCGGGGCGCCGCGCTCGCTATCCTGCGCGCTTCGGTATGACTGCATGAAGACGCGCAAGTACGATGCGATCCTGATCGATCTCGACGGCACGCTGCTGAACGAAGCGAGCGAGATCCATCCGCGCACGAAGAGCGCGTTGCGCGCTGCGGAAGCGAGCGGCGTGCGCGTGATGATCGCGACCGGCAGGTCCACGATTTCGACGCGGCCGGTCGTGCTGGAACTCGGGTTGGAGACGCCGGCGGTCGTGTTCAACGGTGCGGGACTGTGGTGCCCGCGCGAGGACAAGATGTTGGAGGAGCGCGTGCTAGGTCCGCGGACTCTGGCGCGGGCGCTGGAATTCGGCCGCGCGCGCGATCTCTTGACGGTGTTGATGGCGACGGACAAGAAGGTCGCGAACACGCCCCGGTCCGCACTCGAAAGCGATGCGTTGCGCGGGTTGCATGACCTGGAGATCGTGCCGCGCGATGAGATGCGCTGCGACCACGTCGTGCGCGTGACCTTCTACTCCGAATCCCACGCCGATTCGCTGGCGCTCTACGCCGACGTGCGTTCGGTGGTCGATGCGCCGGTCTACATCACGCACTTCCCGCTCAGCTGGCTGCCGATGCACCGCGCGAGCGGCGCGTCGTGTTTGGACTTGCATCCGCCGTGCCGCGGCAAGGGCGAGAGCCTGCGCATCCTGAAGGAGCGCTACGACATCGATCCCGAGCGCGTCGTGGCGGTGGGCGATGCGACGAACGACATCCCGATGTTCGAACTCGCCGGACTCGCGGTTGCGATGCAAGGCAGCATGCAGGAAACGCTCGACGCTGCGGATCGCGTGATCGGCAGCAACGAATCGACCGCGCTGGCGGAACTGGTCGAAGAGTTGTTCCTGTTTCCATGACGTAGTCGAATACCGTGCCAGAGCATTTTCTTCACAGATTTGCAGAGTACGGAGTCAGGCTCCACTCCGCCGTTTTCGCCGCTGTAGCTTCGGTGGCTGGTTGAGTTTGACCGTACGGAGCCAGGATCATGTGGTGGGGTGTACGCGGCGGGGTAACGGGGGCCCCCCGCCAACCCCCCCCCGGGGGGGGTGGGAGCAAGGAAGGATGGGGCCGACGGTCACCAAAAAACCAAACCCCCCACAAAAACCGGG
>JAEUIA010000011.1 GCA_016795245.1 Planctomycetota bacterium
ATGGCTCTGGCTCCGTACTTCCCTCCGGCGAAGTGTGATGAAAGAGCTCTGGCACCGTATTTCACACTGGCACCGTATTTCACAGATCGGCAGAGGGATGGAGGAGGGGGCGGGACGGATCAGCGCACCTGCAGGATCTCGTCCATGGTGCCGGACGAGACGGCGTGGTATTTGGGACGTGCTCGGGTGTAGATCGCGCGTGCTCGCTCCAGGCCGGCGGGTGTTTTCGCCAGCTCCTTGTAGAGGGGTTGGAGGAACTTTCGGCGGCCCACGCGCATCAAAAAGGACTCGAGCGCTGCGTCGGCCGGGCTGTAGCTGCACTGGACGGCCAAACGCAACCAGACACACAAGACTTCGCTGTTTCCGCTTCCCGTCAGATGAAAGGTTCCGTCGAGCCTCGCCATCTGGTCAGCATCGATGCTCCCCCCCACTCCTTCGAGGAAGTGGAGCCATTGTTGTGTGACCCAACCGCGCGTATCGAGTCGCGCAGGGTCCTTCGTTTCCACGAACAGAGCGACCTGCCGATCGACGAGCGCGAGCAGCGGCGACCTGGGATCGGGGCAGTCGGCCGGCAAGCCGGGGTGATTCAGCCACACGTCGAGGTCGATCTGGCGCGCCTTGACGGGATCGGAGGCCAGCAACTCGCGCTCCAAGAAGGCCATGAAATCGGCGGTCGTGACGCTCTGGAACGGATGCGCATCGAACCAACTGCGCAGGAATCCGTCGAAGCGCTCGCGTCCGTAGACCTCTTCGAGACGCATGAGGAACAACGCACCCTTGTTGTACGGCACACCGCTGAATCCGTCGTCGGGGTGTCGACCGGCCAGTTCGACGTACAGCACTTGATCCACAGGCGCGAGTTCAGCCATCTCGCGAATGAGGTCGGCTTTCGAAAGCTGCATCTCCATGACGGCGCGCTCTTTGCCGTAGACGGCCTCCATGATGCGCGTCTCGAAGTACACGGTGAACCCTTCGTTCAACCAGAAATCACGCCACGTCGCATTCGTCACGAGGTTGCCCGACCAGGAGTGCGCCAGTTCGTGCGCCACGAGCGACACGAGCGATTTGTCGCCCGCCAGGATCGTGGGCGTCGCAAAGGTCAGGCAGGGGTTCTCCATGCCGCCGAATGGGAACGCCGGCGGCAGGATGATCAGGTCGTAGCGACCCCAGCGGTACGGGCCGAAAAGCTTCTCGGCGCTCTGGATCATCTTCTCGGTGTCTTCGAGTTCGGCGTGCGCGACGGCGACCACCGACGGTTCAGCCCAGATGCCGGAGCGCTTCGAGATCGGCTTGAACGCGATGTCGCCGACGGCGAGCGCGATCAAGTAGCTCGGGATCGCGTGCGGCATGCGAAAGCGGAAGACGCCGTTCTGGCCTTCACCGACGCGCTCGGCGCTCATCACCGCGGTCAACGCGGGCGGCACGCGGATCGTCGCGTCGTACGTGACGCGAACGCCGGGTGTGTCTTGCAGCGGAATCCAGGTGCGCGTGAACACCGCTTGTCCTTGCGTGAACAAGAACGGGTGCTTGCCGCCGGCGGTCTGCTCCGGATCGAGCCACTGCAGCGCGAGCGCATGTTCAGTGGTCGCGTAGTGCACGCGCACTTTGGCATCCTGGGCCGCGAGTTGGATGGTGAAGGCAGATCCGAGGTGGTCGTGCTCGGGCGCGACTTCGAACACACGCGGCGATCCGTCGGTGCCCGTGACGGACTCGATCGCGAGACCTTGCTGGTCGAGGACGAGCGGCGCAGTCGCATCACGCCGATCGAGCGTCAGCTCGGCCGTGCCCGTGAGGCGCTTCGCGGCGAAATCGACGTCGAGATCCAAGCTCACGTGCGTCACGCGCACACGAGTCGGTTGGGCGTGGCTGTGGATGTCCATCACGATGCTCGTGGAGTCTGCTCGGGGCGGGGTTTGGCACGCGGCCAGAAGCCACAGTGCACTCGCGAGGGAAAAGGCTCGAATGCGCATGATCGCGCCCAGGCTCGCACTCATGGCCCTCGGGAGCAATGCCGAGAAGAGAAACGTCCCGCATGAGCGCACGTTTCATCACAAGTTTGACGCTGGGCACGGTCCTGACCGTGGGAGCGCTCGCCTCGGGTGAGGCGCTCTTGCGCCGGCACGACTGGCGCTACTACCGCGGCGCTCCGCATCGCGTCATGTGGTCCCTGCAGCGCGACCGCGAGATGGCGCGCGCCGACGATCCGTACCAGTTCCACGCGCATCAGCTGTGGGCGCCGCGGCCGGGTGCACGGCTCGTGTGGACGGAGAGCGAGCGCTTCAACGCCGACGGGTATCGCGGACCGTTGTTGCCGGTCGAACGCCCTCCGAGGACGTTGCGCCTCGTGGCGCTGGGCGGCGCAGCGGCACTTGGGGTCGGCGTCGCAAACGAGGACACCTTCGCAGCGTTGACGGCGCGCTTCGTCAGCGCGCGCTCGATCCCCTGCGAATCGATGAACCTGGGCGTCGAGAATTTCTCGCTGCGCCAGAGCCTGGAACGTTATCGCGACCTCGCACGCCCGTACCGTCCGCACATCGTCGTGGCCGCCGTGTCGGCGCGCACGTCGTACTCGCCGGCGCCCGGCGGCATCACCGACGACGAGTTGATCGAAGCCACGCGCCCACTCGACCGCGTCCATCTCGCGCACCCGCCGAGCGTCAAGGACGGACTGCGACTGGTTCAGGGCTTTCACTGGCTGCGCGATGCGCTGGGCGGGCCGTACTGGGAGGACCGCGATTTCCAGTTCCATCTCCGGCGCCTCGAGCCGAGTTCGCGCAGCCTCGACTGGCCCGGGATCCGGCGCGTGCCGATGAACGATTTCTACGGCTCGCTCTCGCTGCTCTTGCAGGAGACGCGCCAGGACGGAGCGCACCTCGTGCTGCTCGTGCTGCCGACGCCGGCGACGGAGCGCGTTCCTCCGATCCAGCGCGCGTACGACCGTGCGGCGCTCGACTTCGGTGAGCGCGAACAACTGCTCGTGCTCGACGAGCGCAACCCGCACATCCTGGGCCTGAACACGGACCTGGTCAGCACGGATGTCTACGGTGCGGACCGCTACCCGACGGCTTGTGGTCACGAAGCGATCGCGACGGCGTTGTCCGAGATCATCGTGCGCGGGATCTCGGCGAAGAACGCGCAGCTCGAAAACCGCAGAGAGTCGGCGCCCAAAGACCGATGACCAGCTCCAACAAGACCGCTGCGCGATCGAGCTCGTTTCTGGCACGGGTGATGACCTGCGCGCGCAACGAGAAGCTGCAGGCTGCACTGATCCTGCTGCTCCAGATCGCCGCGTTCCTGTGGATTCCGCTGTCGCGCTACAACGAGGTGCACTACTCGGCGGCCGATTTGACGCAGGCCTTCAGCTTGACGCGCATCGAGCCCGGCCATCTGCCCGGCAACCAGTTGCAGAGCGACGCCGTCACGCAGATGCAGCCGTGGACGATGCTCAACAAGGAGGAGGCGCTGGAGGGGCGGCTGCCGCTCTGGAATCGCTGGAACGGCGCCGGTTGTCCGCATCTCGCGAACTACCAATCGGCGGTGTTCTCGCCGTTCCGGCTCCCCTACCTGATCGCAGACTTCAAGACCGGCCTGTTGCTCGCGGCCGCGCTCAAGCTGTTCGCGCTGGGGTTCTTCACGTACTTGTTCCTACGCGAGATCCACGCGCGACACCTGGCGGCACTCGTCGGCGCCACGATCTTCACGTTCGCGGGTCACAACACCCTGCTCAATTACTTCCCGCACGTCGGAGCGCTCGTCGCGCTGCCGGGCGGGATGTACTTCGTCGAGGTCGCCGTGCGACGCTTCGAACGCGCGCGCGCCGAAGGCCGACGCGCGTCGCTCCGCGGGCCGCTCATCGGCCTCACGCTCGTGTTCCTGGCGGGGCTCCTGGCCGGCAATCCCGAGCCGTTCTACTTTGCGGTGCTGCTCGTCGCACCTTACGCACTGTTCCGGTTGGGCGCGCAGTGGCACGCGGCGCGCGGCGACGGACGCGCGCGCCTGGATGTGCTCGCGTTGGGCGGCAAGCTCGCGTTCGCGGCACTGCTCGCGCTGGGTCTCGCGGCGATCCAGATCCTGCCTTTCTTCGAATATTTGCGCGAAAGCCGCGTGATCGAACAGCGTTCGCTGCGCCAGACACCGCTCGAGTGGGTGTGGTGGCCGCTGATGATGTTCCCCGACGTCCTCGGCAACCCGGCCAGTCCGTACAAGCTCTCGGACAACGTGCCGCCGCCCAACTACGAACTCGTCGTCGTGGCCTACACGGGCGCCGGCGCGATGGCGTTGGCGGTTCTCTCATTGCTCTTCGCGCGGCGCAGCGCGTTCACGTTGTTCTTCGCGCTCGCCGGTGCCACGTGGGTCGTCTACGCCTACGACCTCTTTGGAGCCACAGACCTGTTCCTGAAGATCCCGACGCTCGACATGGCGCCGATGAACCGCAGCCAGGGCGTGTGGAATTTCATCGTCGCGTGCCTCGCAGCGCTCTGCGTCGAATTCGCGTGGCGCACCGAAGGCCGCAGGCGTTGGTTGCCGGTGGTGTGCGTATTCCTCGTCGGGCTGTCGGCGTTGATCGCGTGCCTGGTCGGCGCGGACGAGCTGATCGAGAGCTACTCGCTGTATTCCAGCCCCTTCCGCGGGCGCTTCCTCGAGTTCGTGCCCGCCCACATTCGCTCGATGAGCGTCATCTTCGCGGCGTCCCTGGGCATGCTCGTCCTGCTCTGGCTCGCGCGCAGTTTCGCGGCTCGCGCGGTCGCCACGTCCGGGCTCATCGTGTGCAGCTTCCTGTGCACGGGCTGGCTCTTCCACACCTACAACCCCGTCACCGAGAATCGCTTCTTCTTCCCGGTCACGCCCGCGATCCAGACGTTGCAGGAGAAAGTCGGCGACCAACGCCTCGCCATCCTGGGCGAGGACATGATCCCGCCCTCCAGCAACATCCCCTACCACCTGGAGATCATCTCGAACTACGACGCGATGTGGGTGCGCGACTACGACCTGCTCTTCCGCGACCACTTCGGCGACGGAAACAACTGGCGGCCGATCATCAAGGGCTCCAAGAACTCGCTGCGTCTCTTCGGCGTGCAGTACGTGCTGGCGAAATGGGGCTGGAATTGGATCGATTCCGGATTGGCGGGATTCGCCAAGAACATGGCGCTGTCCCCGCAAAGGCGCGAGATCCTGCCCGGGAAGGACGTGACGCAGACCTTCAAGTCGCGCATCAGCGGTTTGCGCGCCGTGATGGTGCACCTCTCGACGTTTCCGAAGCAGACCGACTGCGATCTCGTGTTCCGCCTCGACGACCTCACCAGCGGCAAGACGATCGTCACGCGCACGCTCAGCGGCGAGGAAATCCAGAGCAGCGTCTTCAAGAAGCGCCACGTCACGTGGACGCGCGATTTCCAGCTCGATCCCGCCGGTCGACCGGTCGTGATTCGCTTCGAACCGCAGCTGGATTCGCGCGGACATGACTACCGGATCACGCTCTCGACGCCGAACGGTCAGCCGGGCCGCACGATCTGCGCGTGGTCGATGCCGGTCGCGGGCTACGACGAAGGTGAAGCGCACTACGGGACCGACAAACTGGCCGGCGAGATCCTGTTCGACTGGACCTGTTTCGGAGAACCGACCTACGAACCGGTCGCGGAGATCGAAGACTACGTGCTCTACCGCTTCCGCGAAGCCCGTCCGCGCTACTCGATCGTGCGCGAGGCCGTCGTCGCCGCCTCGAACACGCAAGCGCTCGACAGCCTGCGCGTGCCCTCGTTCAATCCCGATCTGCTCGTGATCCTGGGTCCGGCGACCGACGAGAACGGTGGTGATCTTCCGATCCGCGTGCACGCCAAACGTCGCATCGTGAAATTCGAAGGCAGCGACTACTGCTATCTCGTCGCGCCGGACGGCAAGTCGTTGGCGCACATCGACGACGAGGCGACCTTTGTCGCGAACGGCATCGATTGGAAGGACATCGAGAAGCTGCCGGCCGCGAACGCGGCCGAGTTCGTGTTCATCAGCGACGCGGATCGGGAAGCGAAGCGTCGGGCCGGGTTGATCCTCCTGGACCCGAAGGCGCCCGGGCGAGAGCCGATCGAGGTGCTGGAGGAGACGCCGATCGAGACCCGCCTGCGGATCAAGAACGAGACGCGCGGCTACCTCGTGCTCGATCGCGCCCATTTCCCCGGCTGGCGGGCGACCGTGAACGGGGCCGAGGCGCCGGTCCTGCGCGCCAACTACGCTTTCAGCGCCGTGACCCTCCCCGAAGGCGACCTGGAAGTCCGGGTCTGGTACGAGCCGGCTTCCCTGCGGCAAGGCCTGTGGATCGGGATCGGCTGCCTCGTCATGGGCCTGGGAAGTCTGTTCGTGGGACGCCGGCGCAGACTCGCCTGAGGCCTCCCACCCCGAGGTCCGGGACTCGCCTCATCCCCACGATCCGTCGATAGTCGTTTGGTATCCTCTTCGCCCCGTTCCGCCGCCTCGGGGCTGGCTTTTCGCCCCCGGGCCGAGCCCGGGACGCCCCCTTTCCCCCTCTCCCCACCATGCGCGAGTCCGACAGCTCCCCGAACGCCTCGAACCTGGCCTTCGCCGAGGATTTGTACGCCGCCTGGCTCGCCGATCCGCAGGCGGTCTCGCCCGACTGGCGCGCGTACTTCGAGAGCCTGCCGCGCGCGGTGCAGGGCGGCGGGCAGATCGGTCCGCGCTTCGCGCCGCGCTCGATCTTCAATCCGCCCGAGCTCTCGACGCCGGGCGCGAATGGACACTCAGGGAGCAACGGTCACGGCGCGGGCGCCGCGTCGATCGACGTCGTCGCGCAGGATCGCCTCGACCAGCTCGTGCGCAGCTACCGCGTGCGCGGGCACCTCGTCGCGCAGGTCGATCCGCTGGGCCGGCCGCGCCCGAGCTTCCCGGAACTGGAGAGCTCGTTCTACGGATTCGGACCCGAGGACATGCAGCGCGAGTTCTCGACGCTCGCCATCTTCGGCGCGCCGACGATGACGCTCGCGGCGGTCATCGAGAAGCTCTCGAACACCTACTGCCGCTCGATCGGCGTGCAGTACATGCACATCGACGATCTGGCGCGCAAGAATTGGCTGCGCGATCGGATGGAAGGTTCCGAAAATCGCCTGGAGCTCACGCGCGACGAGCAAGTACGCATCCTCGGCCGCTTGACCAACGCGGTCATGTTCGAGGAATTCATCCAGAAGAAGTTCCTGGGCGCAAAGAGCTTTTCGCTCGAAGGCAGTGAAAGCCTGATCCCGCTCCTCGACCTCGCCATCGAGCGCGCGTCCGAACACGGCACGAGCGAAATCGTGATCGGCATGGCGCACCGCGGGCGTCTGAACGTGCTCGCGAACACGCTCGGCAAGAAGCCGCGCCAGATCTTCCGCGAGTTCGCCGACGTCGATCCGAACCTGTACCGCCAGGGCGGCGACGTGAAGTACCACCTGGGCTTCTGGAACGTGGTCAAGACATCGGCGAATCGCGACATGCGCTTGTCGTTGTGCTTCAACCCTAGCCACCTCGAGTTCGTGAACCCGGTCGCGATGGGTCGCGTGCGCGCCAAGCAGGACGCGCGCAGCGACACGAACCACGAGCACAGCCTGGCTCTGTTGATCCACGGCGACGCAGCCTTCGCCGGCCAGGGCATCATCCAAGAAGTGCTGAATTTGTCGCAGCTTTCGGGCTACACGACCGGCGGCACGGTACACGTGATCGTGAACAACCAGATCGGGTTCACGACCGACCCGCAAGACGGCCGCAGCACGACGTATTGCACCGACGTGGCGAAGATGCTGCAGATCCCGATCTTCCACGTGAACGGCGAGGACCCCGAGGCCGTCGCGCAAGTCACGCGCATGGCGATCGATTTCCGCGCGGAGTGGAAGTCCGACGTCGTCATCGACATGTACGGTTACCGGCGCCGCGGCCACAACGAAGGCGACGAGCCCGCGTTCACGCAACCGGTGATGTACGACGCGATCCGTCGCCGCAAGAACGTGCGCGAGGGTTATCTGGATCACCTGCTCGCGCTGAACGGAGTTTCGCGCGCGGAGGCCGACGAGATCGCCGAGCGTTCGTACGCGCAACTCGAAACCGAGCTCGAGGCGAGCCGTCAGAAGGACTACGTCTACCAGACCGTCAGCCTGGACCCGGCCTGGACGCAGTACAGGGGCGGGCCGGAGACGAAGGTCCCCGAAGTCGAAACGAAAGTCGCGCTCGAGACGGCTGCGCAGCTCTTGCTCGCGACGACGAGGGTGCCCGACGGTTTCAAGATCAACCCCAAGATCGAGCGCCTGCTCGACCTGCGCGTCGAAATGTCGAAGGGCGAGAAGCCGCTGGACTGGGCCGCGGGCGAAGCGCTCGCCTACGCCACGCTGGCCGTCGGCGGTTCGCCCGTGCGCATGACGGGTCAAGACTGCGAACGCGGGACCTTCAGCCACCGCCACGCCGTGTTGCACGACACCGAGACGGGCCGGTCGTGGATGCCGCTCGCGCATCTGAAACCCGATCAAGCGCGGGTCGAGATCTACAACAGCCCGCTCTCCGAAATGGCTGTGCTGGGCTTCGAGTACGGCTACACGCTCGACGCGCCCTCAGCGCTCGTCTTGTGGGAAGCGCAGTTCGGCGACTTCAACAACGGCGCGCAGGTGATCATCGATCAATTCCTCGTCAGCGCCGAAGACAAGTGGAAGCGTCTCTCGGGCCTGACGATGCTGTTGCCGCACGGTTTCGAGGGCCAGGGCCCCGAGCACTCGAGCGCGCGGCTGGAGCGCTTCCTGCAGATGTGCGCCGAGGACAACATCCAGGTCGTGAACCTCACGACGCCGGCGAATCTGTTCCACTGCCTGCGGCGCCAGGCGCTGCGCTCGTGGCGCAAGCCGCTGGTCGTGATGTCGCCGAAGAGCCTGCTGCGCCATCCGAAGGTCGTGTCGAACCTGGACGAGTTCGCGAACGGATCGTTCCAGCGCATCATCGGCGACGTTGCCCCGGCCGGCGCCGACAAGCAGAAGAAGCGCAAGATCACGCGCGTGCTCCTGTGCAGCGGCAAGATCTACTACGAACTGGAAGACCAGCGCGAGAAGCTCGGCCGCCACGACGTCGCGATCCTGCGCTTCGAACAGCTCTACCCGCTCTCGGACGAACACATCGCCGCCGCGCTCGAGCCTTACGGCGCGAAGACGCCGGTGGTCTGGGTGCAAGAGGAACCGCAGAACATGGGCGCTTGGAGCCATTTCCGCGTACGCTTCGGCGACTCGATCCTGGGTCGCCCCTTCCGCGGCGAGACACGCGCGGCATCGGCGTCGCCTGCGACCGGATCGCCCTCCAGTCACCGAATCGAACAACAAGAGATTCTCGATCGCGCGTTCGCGCAGGACTGAATCAGCTCACTCATCGAAGGAACAACGATGCCCGTCTCGGAACTCAAAGTGCCCTCGGTGGGCGAATCGATCACGGAAGTGCAGATCGGCGACTGGCTCGTCGGTGAAGGCGCTTCGGCCGGCAAGGACGACGCGCTGGTCGTGATCGAAACGGACAAGGTCACGGTCGAATTGCCCGCACCGATCGCCGGCAAGGTGACGAAGGTCTTGAAGAAGAAGGGCGACACGGCCACGGTCGGCGAAGTCATCGGCTACATGGAGGCCGGCGCGGCTCCGGCGAAGAAGGCCGAGCCGGACAAGAAGCCCGCACCCTCGCAGGCTGAAGGTCAGAAGCAGGCCGCGCCCGCCAAGACCGCAGCACCGAATGGAGCGCCCTCGAATGCGAAAGGCGATGCGTTCGTGATGCCCGCCGCGCAACGCGCACTCGCGACGAGCGGAATCGATGCGAAGGACGTGACCGCTACCGGTCCCGGCAACCGCATGCTCAAGGAAGACGTGCAACGCACTGCGGCTGCTCCGCGGCCGGCTCTTCCGTCGGGGCACAGCGCCTCGCGCGAAGAAGAAATCGTGCCGATGACACCGATGCGCCGCCGCATCGCCGAGCGTCTGGTCCAGGCGCAGAACACGGCCGCGCTGCTCACGACGTTCAACGAGATCGACATGGGCGCCGTCATGGCCCTGCGCGGCGAGTTCAAGGACGAGTTCCAGAAGAAGCACGGTTCGAAGCTCGGCTTCATGTCGTTCTTCGTGAAGGCTTCGATCGAGGCGCTGAAGCTGATCCCGCAAGTCAATGCGGAGATCAAGGACAACTCGATCGTCTACAAGAACTACTACGACATCGGCGTCGCCGTCGGCGGCGGCAAGGGTCTGGTCGTCCCGATCCTGCGCAATGCCGAACGCATGAGCTTCGCCGAAGTCGAGGCGGCGATCGCCGACCTCGGCACGCGCGCCCAGGCCAACAAGCTGACGCTCGACGAGCTGCAAGGCGGCACGTTCACGATCAGCAACGGCGGCATCTACGGATCGCTGCTCTCGACGCCGATCTTGAACCCGCCGCAATCGGGCATCCTCGGCTTGCACGCCATTCAAGAGCGCCCCGTCGCCCGCGACGGCCAGGTCGTCATCCGTCCGATAATGTACGTGGCGCTGACCTACGATCACCGCATCGTCGACGGCCGTGAAGCGGTCACGTTCTTGAAGCGCATCAAGGAATGCCTCGAGAATCCCGCGCGCATGTTGCTGGAGATCTGAGCGCGTGACGAAACAACACGACCTGGTCATCATCGGCGCCGGCCCCGGCGGCTACATCGCTGCGATTCGAGCGGCGCAGCTGGGCTTGAACGTCGCCTGCATCGAGAAGGAAAAGGCGCTCGGCGGCACGTGTCTGCGCATCGGCTGCATCCCGAGTAAGGCCATGCTCGAATCGAGCGAACTCTTCCACGAGGCGCGCGACGGATTCGAGAAACACGGTGTGCGGTTCGAGAAGCTGCGCCTGGACCTCGACGCGATGTTGAAGCGCAAGGACGAGGTCGTGAAGGCCAACACCGGCGGTGTCGATTACCTGTTCAAGAAGAACAAGATCACGCGCTACCTCGGCACGGGGCGTTTCACTTCGGCAAACACCGTCGCAGTGGACGGCGCCGAGAAGGTCGAGTTGACCGCCAGGCACGTGATCATCGCGACCGGCAGCGTCAGCGCGCCGTTGAAGGGCGTCGAACTCGACGGCGATCGCATCGGGACGAGCACCGAGGCGCTGACGTGGACCGAAGTGCCTAAGCACCTCGTCGTGATCGGCGCCGGCGCGATCGGGCTCGAAATGGGCTCGGTCTGGGCGCGACTCGGCGCGAAAGTCACCGTGCTCGAGTACCTCGATCGCATCCTGCCGGGCATGGACACCGAGATCGCCGCCGAAGCGCTCAAGCTCTTCAAGAAGCAGGGCTTCGAGTTCCAACTCGGCGTGCGTGTCACCGGCGCCAAGAAGAAGGGCAAGACCTGCACGGTCGAGATCGAGGGCCAGCCGTCGATCGAATGCGACCGCGTGCTGCTCGCCGTGGGCCGCCGACCGACGACCGAAGGCCTCGGCCTCGACAAAGCCGGTATCGCGCTCGACGAGCGCGGCCGCGTCCCGGTCAACGATCACTTCCAAACGAGCGTGCCGACCGTGTTCGCGATCGGCGACGTGATCCGCGGCCCGATGCTCGCGCACAAGGCCGAAGAAGAAGGCGTCGCCTGCGCCGAGTTCATCGTCACTGGCCACGGCCATGTGAACTACGACGCGATCCCGAATGTCGTGTACACCGCGCCCGAGATCTCGTCGGTCGGCAAGACCGAAGAGGAATTGAAGGCCGCGAACATTCCCTACAAGAAGGGCACCTTCCCGTTCCTCGCGAATGGTCGCGCGCGCGCACTCGGGCACACCGACGGCCGCGTCAAGGTGTTGGCGCACGCCGAGACGGACCGCATCCTCGGCGCCCACATCATCGGCCCGCGCGCCGGCGACTTGATCGCCGAGCTCGTGTGCGCGATCGAATTCGGCGCCAGCAGCGAAGACGTCGCACGCACGAGTCACGCGCACCCGACGCTCGCCGAGGTCGTCAAGGAAGCCTGCCTCGCTGTGGACGGTCGCGCGCTGAACGCCTGACCGCAGCCGGATCACTGCGGCCGCGAAGTCCGTTCACGGCGCGACCAGTTCATGGATCTTCTGCACCGTGCGCCAGTTGCGCGCCGTGCAGACCGTGCCCAGCGTCTTGTCCAGATAGGCGCTGCTGAGCTTCGTCCGCGCCACGCCGTTCGGCAGGTGCAGGAACAGCTCGCGGCCGCGCAATTGGAACGAATCGCCGGGAGAGCGGCCGGGGTCCAGAGCGGCAACGTGGGCTTTGTCCGGCTTCTCTCGCAAGAACGCGACATGCAATGCGTCCGGATCGGCGCCGAGTTCGAGGAACGGGTTCGATCGCACGGTCGTGCCGAACTCCGCGGCGGAGCGCAGGACGATCGGCACTCGCAGCCCGAACTCCTCTTCGATGCGCTCTGGGATCCGGCCGGCGAGCACAGCGGCGACTTTCGGGCTCGCCGCGAACACGACGTTGCCGCTTTGGATGTACGTCTTCACGGCGGTGCAGCCGGCCGCCTCGAAGAGCTCCACGAGGTCCGCCATCAAGAGCTTGTTCTTGCCGCCGACGTTGATGCCGCGCAACAACGCGACGTGCCGCTCAGCCGTGCCTGACTTGCGCACGGCGCCGCTCAACGCGTGGGATCCTCGACTCGCCCCATGAACAAGACTGTACCGCTGCTCTTGTGGCGCACGAAGAACAGGAACGGATGGTCGGCGCGGAACACGATCGGTTCCTCCGGCCTGGTCTCCGCGGCTGCACGCAGCATCACCACCGCTGTCGCGGCAGCCGCTTCGGTGCCCTTTTCGTCGACGGCGACGAAGCACTCCTGCAGCACTGCCCCGATCGCCAAAGGCACCGGCATGATGCCCGTGAAGTCGGCGCGCGACAGTTGGAAGGCCTGTTTCACTCCGAGCGACTGCAAGGTCTGGTTCAGTTGGCGTGCGAAGCGGAAGCGAAACTTGGGCAGAGCGACGTCGACGCGCTTCAATGCCGGCTGCGCCGTCCAAGCCGCGACATCTTCGTGTTCGATCACCGCGTCCAAGGTCTGGCCGGGCTTCGGCAACACGATGACGAGCCCCGCGGCGCCCATTTCGTACGGCAATTCCAGCACCTGAGCGCGTTCGGTTTCGGCGTAGGCGAGGTTGCCGACGCGGTGCATCGTCGACGCCTCTACGGCGACGCCCTTCGACGTCGTGAACGGCTCCAGTTTGGTGTTGGCCTCGCGAAACGGATCTTGCCACGCGGCGATGAAGTACACGGTGTCGACAAGCACGAGTCGCGTGTCGCTCGTCAATATGCCGGCGGGAAGAATTTCCGAAATGCGCTCTTTCGTCTGCGCGGAGGCCCACGCGTTGATCAGAGATCGGGCTTCTTCGGGCTTCTGGAATTCCGTCGGGAAGATTTCAGATGCGTAGTGAGCCTTGAGGCGCGCGACGAAGTCGGTTTGAAACGGAACACCGCGTTGTCCCCACAGGGATGTCGCCAGTTCGAGCGTGTACACCGGATGCTGGTCGCCCTTGCGACCTGCACTCCGCGGTTCGAGAAGGCGTGCGAGGGCTGCAAACCGCGCGCCCGATTCGGGCGACAGCCGCAAGGCCGCGTCGATCTCACTCGCAGTTTCGCCGCGCGCTCCTTCGCGCGTCATCGACAGCGCTCGGGAGAGCGAAAACGGCGAGAAGACGACGTTGCCGGGCGCGTCGTCGAGCAGCTTGTAGACATCGAGTGCGACCTGCGCCTGCGCCGCGGCAAAGGCGAGATCTTCCGGGCCCGGCTTGCTCGGCTGCTCGGGCTGGATGCTGAGGATCAACGGTAGTGCGAGGTGAATCATGAGTGTCTCCGGTCGGGCCGCGCAGGCAACGTCGTGCGCGCGGGCCATCTTGGCCCGAAGCCTTGGCAAATGCAGGCCCAGATCGGAAAAGGCGGGTGAGCCGATCGTCGACCGCACGTACGCCGCGTGCACGGCATCTGATGCATGACCTGAATCGTTCTCGGCCCGTTCTGCGGGTCGGCCCCCGCGCAATTCCGCGTGGTCGAGTAGATTCGTGTGGTTCCCGTATCCCTCTCGTTTCCCTTCGGACTCTCAGGAATCCCCTCCATGCGCTCGATTCTCGCTCTCTCTGTACTCTTCGCAGCCCAAAGCTCGGTGCACGCCAACGTGGTCACGATCACGGCGGCGAAGGACAACACGCTGTATGCGGAGTCGCAGACCTTCAGCAACGGTGCCGGTACGTCGTTCTTCGCCGGCAACAACGGCATCGGATTTCAGATGCGTGGCCTGCTCCAGTTCGATCTCGCGGGCAACATCCCGACCGGTTCGACGATCAACAGCGTCCAACTCGTGCTGAACATGACGATGACGAACAGCGGCGCGCAGACGATTTCTTTGCACCGAGTGCTGGCGGATTGGGGCGAAGGCACCTCGATCGGCGGCGGGGGCGGAGGCGGTGCAGGTGCGGCAGCGACGCCGGGCGACGCGACGTGGCTCAGCAGCTTTCACCCGTCGATTCCGTGGACGACGCCCGGCGGAGATTTCTCGGCGACGGCGAGCACCTCGACAACAGTGGATCAACTTGGAGTCTACACCTGGCCGTCGAGCACGAGCTTTGTCGCAGATGCACAGGCCTACCTGAACTCGCCGACCAACAACTTCGGCTGGCTCGTGTTCGGCAATGGTCCGGGGCCGGCCAAGCGTTTTGCCTCCCGTGAGAACACGACCGTGAGCATGCGTCCGCAATTGATCGTGGACTTCACGCCGCCCTTCGTCGGCTTCTGTTTCGGCGACGGCACCGGGACGGCGTGTCCGTGCGGCAACGCCGGTCTCGCGGGGAACGGCTGCGGGAGCTCGTCGCATCCGAACGGAGCGAACCTCGCCGGCGGCGGCACGGCGAGCATCGCGAACGACACTTTGGTCATCCTCGGCTCGGGCATGTCCTCGGTCGGTGGCGTGCTCTACTTCCAGGGCACCGGGATGCAGGCCGGCGGCGCGGGCATCGTGTTCGGTGACGGCTTGTTCTGCGCGGGCGGCTCGATCTTGCGCCTGGGCGTCAAGTTCAACACCGCCGGCGCATCGCAGTATCCCGATCTCGGCGATCCGAGCATCTCGGTGAAGGGCCTCGTCACCACACCCGGGTCCGTGCGTCACTACCAGGGCTGGTATCGTGATGCGGCGACGTTCTGCAACCCGGAGACCTTCAATTTCACCAACGGCTTGACGGTGACCTGGGGCGCGTGAACGCCTGAACTCACGCCCTTTGGGAATGTGGCTTGCCGCTTCACGACCACCTCCGCTAGAACCGTGTGCATGACGATTCTCAATCGGTTCGCTCGTGGACGTTTGGCGGCGCTTGGGATCGTCGTGGCACTTCTGCTCGCCGACTCAGGTCGAGCACAAGGCGGTTACACGACCGAGAAGCGACCTGATCTGGGTCTGACGTTTCCGCGCGCGCGCGACTACGAGGAGATTCCGATCCCGCCCAGCGAGGAATTCGTCGTGCTCTTCTTCGGCCGCAAGAACCCGGACAAGAATCCGGCGCCGAACGTAGTCCGCTCCGAGATGAGCATCGTCTGGATCGAAAAGGTTCCAGATCGCGGCCCGAACACCGGCTCCACCGAGCCGCTGCCGCCGCCTCCCGAATCCGACCCGGGTTCGACGACGGGCCCGGGCGAGAAGAAGAGCGAGCCCAAGGCCAAGCCGATCAACAGTGTCGAACGTTGGACGGAAGCGGCGCTGCCCGGCTGGAGATTGTCGGCTGCCGTCGACGGCAAGGCGCGCGGTGGGTACACGGCGCGCGAGTACCTGCTGACGAGGAAAGGCGATGAGCGCAAAGGCTGGGTCTTCGCGTACGAGGGGCCGCAGCGTTTTGTCACGGTCCTCGGCATCGCGCACAAGGACGTGTTCGAGGATCAGCAGAAGATCTGGCGCTACACCGCAGAGCGGTTGGACATCAAGGAGCCTGAAGAGAAGTCCAGCGACAAGATCAAGATGTTCTACGCGCGCAAGCCGTACAAAGCGATCGATTACCGCATCAAGGTGCGCATGAACATCGTGCGCGGATGGAAGGCCGAAGACACCGAGAACTACATCGTCGTCTACAACACGCCCGACCAACCGCTCGTCCGACGCTTGCTGCGCGACCTCGAGCTTCTGCGCAAGGAGTACGAGAAGATGTTCCCACCGACCAAGGCCGTCGAAGCCGTGTCGACGGTGCGCGTCTGCAAGAACCGCGCGGAATACATGAGTTACGGCGGGCCCGAGATGAGCGCGGGCTATTGGAATTGGGTCGACGAGGAACTCGTGTTCTACGACGCGGAGGTCGTCGACAAGAACCACGTTTCAAGCGACGCGGACACGTTCATCGTGCTCTACCACGAGGCCTTTCACCAATACATCCACTACTCGACCGGCGAGTTGCCGCCGCACTCGTGGTTCAACGAGGGCACGGGCGACTACTTCTCCGGCGCCGTGATCAAAGACGGCAAGTTGCAGAAGATCGGCCCGAATCCGTGGCGCCTGGAGACCATTCAGCAGGCCATCGCCTTGGAACTGTCCATCCCCTGGAGGGACATGATCAAGTTCGAACAGGCGCAGTACTACAAGAGTGACATCGTCGGCATCTGCTATGCGCAGGGCTGGTCGATGATCTACTTCCTGCGCAAGAGCGACCTCGTCGAGAAGCGACCGGAGTGGAAGAAGATCCTGCCGACGTACTTCGACACGCTGAAGTCGGACTACGCGGCGCGCCTCGAACAACTCGCGACCGAGGGCAAGTTGGAAGACCGTGCCGCGAAAGCCAAGGCCGGGTTCGACGCGCGCACGAAGGCGCTCGAAGCAGCCTTTGCCGATGTGGACATCGACGAGTTGGAGGATGCCTGGGCGAAATTCACCCTCGCGATCGAAGTCCCGAAGGGAAAGCGCTAGGAACCGGCCTCGGATCGACGACACGCTCTACTTTGAGGCTCCGAGCGGTGTACGCGCCGCGTCGCACTGGTATCTTGCGCGCTTCGCAGCCGTCGGTGAGATCATGACGGCGCGCACACCATCGCCATGAGTTCCGAAACGCCCACACGCGCAGGCCACAATCACTTCATCCACGACGAGATCGACGCCGATCTCGCGGCCGGCAAGAACGACGGCCGGGTGCAGACGCGCTTCCCGCCTGAACCGAACGGGTACTTGCACGTCGGGCACGCCAAGTCGATCTGCCTGAATTTCAGCCTCGCGCAGCGCTACGGCGGAAAGTGCAACCTGCGCTTCGACGACACGAATCCCAGCAAGGAGGAGACGGAGTACGTCGACTCGATCCAGGCCGACGTGCGTTGGCTGGGCTTCGAGTGGGATGCGCTGTACTACGCCAGCGACTTCTTCGAGAAGCTCTATCAGTTCGCCGAGCACCTGATCAAGACGGGCCATGCCTACGTCGACGACCTCACCGGCGACCAGGTCAGCGAGTACCGCGGATCGCTCGACAAACCCGGCAAGCCGAGTCCGTTCCGCGACCGCAGCGTCGACGAGAACCTAGATTTGTTTCGGCGCATGCGGCAGGGCGAGTTCGAGAACGGCAAGCGCACGCTGCGCGCCAAGATCGACATGAGCTCGCCGAATCCGAATCTGCGCGATCCGGTGCTCTACCGCATCATGCACGCGCACCATCACCGCACGGGTGATGCGTGGTGCATCTATCCGATGTACGACTTCGCGCACGGGCAGTGTGATGCCTTGGAGTCGATCACGCATTCGATCTGCACGCTGGAATTCGAAATCCACAGGCCGCTGTACGAGTGGCTGCTCGATCACCTGCCGGTGCCCGCCCGCCCGCGCCAGATCGAGTTCGCACGACTGAACATCACGTACACGGTGCTCTCCAAGCGCAAGCTGCTCGAGCTCGTCCAGGGCAAGTACGTGTCGGGGTGGGACGATCCGCGGATGCCGACATTGAGCGGCTTGCGGCGCCGCGGCTACACACCGGAATCGCTGCGCGCTTTTTGCGATCAGATCGGTGTCGCGCGCTTCAACAGCACGGTCGACAAGGTCGTGCTCGAAAACTCGATCCGTGACGACCTCAACAAGCGCGCACTGCGCGTCATGGCCGTCTTGAACCCGGTCAAAGTGACGATCGAGAACTACCCCGAGGGCGAAGTCGAGTGGATCGACGCCGTCAACAACCCCGAAGACCCGGCCGCCGGCATGCGCAAGGTCGCGTTGTCGCGCACGCTCTGGATCGATCGCGACGATTTCCGTGAAGACCCGCCCAAGAAGTACTTCCGTTTGTCGCCGGGCAAGGAAGTGCGGCTGCGCTACGCCTTCTGCATCACCGCGAAGACGGTCGTGAAAGACTCAGCCGGCGAGGTCGTCGAGATCATCTGCACGTACGATCCTGAGACGCGCAACGGCGCGACGCCCAACGGGCGCAAGGTCAAGGGCATCATCCACTGGGTCAGCGCCGGGCACGCCGTCGAGGCACCGGTGCGACTCTACGATCACTTGTTCTCGGCTGAATTCCCCGACGAAGTCGCCGAGGGCGCGGACTGGAAGTCGAACCTCAACCCCAACTCGCTTGAGCTCTTGACCGGAGCCAAACTCGAGCAGTCCGTCGTCGAAGCGCCACCCGGCACGCACTTCCAATTCGAACGCGTCGGCTATTTCTACTCCGACCCGCTCGATTCGAAACCCGGCGCCCCCGTCTTCAACCGCACCGCCACGTTGCGCGACAGCTGGGCCAAGATCGAGAAGCGCGGCGATATCTAGCTCTACAGTCCACGGCTCTTTTCTCCCCGGTTCGTCGGCGTCGAGTTTGACCGTACGGAGCCAGGCTCATGTGGTGCAAACTCGCCGGCGCGCGGTTTGCCGGTTGCGCGCGGTTCG
>JAEUIA010000012.1 GCA_016795245.1 Planctomycetota bacterium
ATGGCTCTGGCTCCGTACTTCCCTCCGGCGAAGTGTGATGAAAGAGCTCTGGCACCGTATTTCACACTGGCACCGTATTTCACAGATCGGCAGAGGGATGGAGGAGGGGGCGGGACGGATCAGCGCACCTGCAGGATCTCGCTCAGGGGTTTGCGCGCGATCGCGGCTTCAGGGACGACGCAATTCGGCGTCGGATAGCCAATCGGGATCAACAGATAGGGTTTCTCGTTCTTCGGGCGCTCCAGCACCTCGGACAAGAAGGCCATGGGGTTCGGCGTGTGCGTGAGCGTGGCCAGGCCGGCGTGTTGCGCGGCGGCCAGGAGAAACCCACAGGCGAGGCCCACCGATTCGTTGACATAGTAGACCAGCGACTCGTCTTCAGCTTTGACCAGCTTGAACACGACCAGGATCCAGGGCGCGATCTCGAGGAACTCCTTGGTGGGATCTGTACCGAGCGGTTCCAGATCAGCCAGCCACTCGTCGCTCGCACGGTGCGCGTAGAACTCGCGCTCTTCGTGCTCGGCGGCGACGCGGATGCGGCGCTTGAGCGCGGGATCGCGCACGGCGATGAAGCGCCAGGGTTGTTTGTTCGCGCCCGACGGCGCGCTGCCGGCGATGCGCACCAGCGACTCGATCACCGACAGGGGCACGGGCGCGTCGCTGAAGTGCCGGATGCTGCGCCGCTTGCGCATGACCTCGTAGAACGCGCGCAGCGCCTCTTCGGGCGAGACGAGCGGGGAGTGGCGATCGGTGTACGGGACGAAAACCGGTTTGGACATGCCGGGAAGATACGTGAACTGGCGCTTTGAGGAATCCGCCGCGCGACATCTTCCGAATCAGATCCGGTTGCGGCCGCACGCGGAACGAGGGTCCAGGGGCTCCAGGCTCCGTCTCCATGCGCGCCCGGTATCCTGCTCGGATGTTCCGCGCCCGGGTGAGCCCTCCAAACGTGCGGCCGCAGCCGATTCGAGCGTGATCCAGGTCCAATTCATCGCGCTCGCGGCGTGCCTGCACCCGCTGTCGGTCGTCGCGCGCATCGCGGGTGCGTGATCTCAACCGTCGGTCAGGCCCAACATGCGCCGCACGTCGGGATGATCGCGATTCAAGTAGATGCTCGTGACCGGGAAGGTCGGCTGCTTGGGGTTCGGGACCTTCGAAGTCAGCACCAGGTTGCGCACCGTCGCGTCCTCGAGGAGGCGCCGCGGGATATCGAGGTCTTGCGCCCACGGATAGCCGGTCTTCGGCAGGTAGGTGTCACGGAACCACTTGAGCGACACGAACTTCAGTTGCGGCTGACTCTCGGCCTCGTTCAGCGCGACCAGGAAATCCTGCAGCGGATCGCCGCCGCCGTGCTGCTGCCGGCCGTGTGACGAACGCTCGTCGTGGCGGCGGTGTTCGTGGAAATCATCGCGCGGCTCGAAACCGGACTCACCGTGCCGGCCGGCGCGCAACGCATCGACGGGCGGCGTTTCGAACACGATCCAGGCCGCACCGTCGCGTTGATCGAAGGCCTGCGGACCGTAGCTGCGTCGAATCTGATGCGCATGATCGCGGTGCCGCAGGGAGACGTGCACGCTCGTACCTTCGACCGGCGCGAGCAGCAACAGCGGGCGCAGTCCGGGCGGCAATTCGCCCTGTGCGTCCAGTTCGCGAACGTGTGTCAGTGCGGATTCCAGATCGGACTGGAGGTCGGCAATGGACTGCGGAGAGTCGTGTAGTCGTGACATAGAGGCCTTTAGCGTAGAGACGGACGGAATAGTGATTCAAATAGTCGTGCAAGCGATCACGGAGAGCGCACGTCGTGTCGTCGCGCGCTCTCCGTAAGAGCGATCAGGGACCCCACGAGAGCGACAGGCCCTGGGTCAAGTCGTAGTTGTTGGGTCCGCACAATCCAGGCACCGAGCGATACCAGCACTGGTAGTACTTCGTCTGGCCGTTGGCCGTGCCACCCTGGATGTGAATCGGATTGGGAGTCAATCCACCGGGATAGGACGCGACGCCGGACGTCGGAAACACGACGCCGAGGCGTACGATTCCGACCGCGGCGCACAGGTGACCGTCGCCGAAGTTCGCCGGCGCTGCGAGCAGACTGTTCGACTGGAAAAACAGGCCCGGTCCAGGGATATCGGTGGCTGTCAGCACGAGCGTGTCCGTGCCGGCGGAAGCGCCGGCCGTGCCGGAGCTCGTGAGGATCGCGCCTCCTGCGAACGCCGAACTCGCACAGCCGTGTCCGACGGCGCCGGTGTTGGCGCACGGACAGGGCGCGCCCGTTCCGTCGCCCAGACAGAAGCTCGTCGTCGACGTCGATCCGATTTCGACGACGCCGAAGACCGCATTGAAGTAGCCCGTGGGATTGTTGCCCAGGTCGTTCCAATTGCCGGTCGGGCTGTCGCGCCGGATATTCGTGTAGTCCTCACCCGTCAGCGCATTGTTCGGTTCCCCTGCATCCCAATTCGTGTAGGTGACGGGCGATCCGTCGGCCCACACGAACGTGCCTTCCACGGCCGCATCGTTGAAGCCGATCCACAAGTCGTGGGGCGTTCCTTGGAAATTCTGCCATGTGCTGCGGATCCACTCGTTCTCGGCCGGGCTGTCGACGGTGGCGAGGTGTCCGCCCAATTGGATCGCGCGAGCTTCGGCATTGGTCCACGTCGCTGCTGCCAGCAAGTGGTACGTGCGGCCGTTCGCAGGGTTGATCTGCGTGTCAAGCACGGCGAGCGGCGGGATCACGGCGATGCTGAAGGTGCCGGTGCCGCCCACCGTCGTCGAATAAGAACCGAGCCGGACGATGTAGACGTTCCCCGCAGTGACATTCACGTCGATCGAAGATTGCAGGCCGACGGTGCAGGCGTCGTCATCGCATGCGAGCAGCGCTCCCGCGCACGAGCCGTCGTAGACGGCGATCTTGGTGTCGAGCGAAGTCTGTCCGCAGGTGTCGAAGCGGAAAGGGCCGGTCGCGGTCGCGGTCCAGCTGTACCAGACGTCCTTGTTGATCTGACTTTGGCTGGCGAAGTTGCAGGCGGGGTCCGCAAGGCCGTCGGTCGTCGCGGCGGTGTTGTCGAAGGCGAAGCTTCCGACTCCGGTGATCACTTGCGCCGTTGCGCAACTGTCCGATCCTTGGGCCGCCACGGACCCGGCGAGAGGTGCCACTACGGCGAACGAAACTGCAAGTAGAGAACGATATGAGAGCATGGGTTGGAACTCCTGAGTGGGGGCCACGAGCCACCCCACGATAACGCACGCCAATGGATTCGGGTGCCGGAGTCCCTGTGAACTCTGCGTGAGCACGCGGTAGCATGCTGCACGAGTCCAGTGCTCGCTTCCGATGTCCCTCTTCGACTCCACACCGCCCAGCACGCCGCGCTCGCGCGTCATCGCATTCGACATCGAAATCGCGAACCAGTTCGAACTCGCGCCCGGCGAGGACCTCGAGGACCATGGGCCGTTCGACATCTCCGTCGCCGCTTCGACGACAGGCGACGGAAGCGTGCGACATTGGTATGCGCGCGGCGCCGACGGCCGGCCTGCGCGGCACATCGACGCGACGATCGCGCGCGACATGCTGACCTTTCTGCGTCGCGAACAAAGCGCGGGCGCGCTCGTCTGCGCGTGGAACGGGATGGCGTTCGACTTGCGCTGGCTGGGACATGCGGCGGGCGATGATCGACTGGCCGCCGAGGTCGCGCTCGATCTGTACGATCCGATGTTCCAATTCGTCTCGAAACGCGGCTTTCCCGTCTCACTGGCCGCCGTCGCCGACGGTCTCGGCGTCAAGGAAACCAAGCTGATGTCCGGCGCCGATGCGCCCAAGGAGTGGGCGGCGGGCAATCATCAAAAGGTGATCGATTACGTCGCCGGTGATTGCCGCCTCACGCGCGAAGTCGTCGAACGCATCCTCGCCCGCCGCGAGGTGCGCTGGCGCACGAAGAAGGGCACGCTCTCCAGCGAATCCTTCGCAAAGCTCGAGCGCGTGCGCGACGTCATGCGCGCTCCGCCCCCGGATCAATCCTGGATGAGCGATCCGAAGCCGTGGACAAGCTGGTTCAGTTGGCTCACACCGTTCGCGACCAGGACCTAGCCGAGAAGCAAAGAGGGAGACACCCGTTCGGCGCCGCGCCATACACAGGAAAAAGAAGCCGGCACCGAACCCCGCCCCTCAACGCTCCCATTCCGACACCGAACCCCGCCCACTGGTCCCCGCCCCATTGTTGACCTCCTGGTTCGCGATTTGCGCAGTGGCGATCGTTCGAGTTTGACCGTACCGAGCCAGGCTCGTGTGGTGCATCTTCGCCGGCTTAGAGCCGCGCGCCGGCGCGCGGCTCTACACCGGCGAAGA
>JAEUIA010000016.1 GCA_016795245.1 Planctomycetota bacterium
ATCTTCGCCGGTGTAAAGCCGCGCGCCGGCGCGCGGCTCTACGCCGGCGAAGATGCACCACACGAGCCTGGCTCGGTACGGTCAAACTCGGACGAGCGCCACTGCGCAAATCGCGAACCCCGAGGTCAACAATGGGCTGGGGTCGCGTGGGTGGGGTTCGGTGTCGGTATGGAAACGTTGTGGGGTGAGTTTGGTGTCGGACTGGAAGTGTTGAGGGGGTGGTTCGATGTCGGTCTTGAAACGTTGCGGGGTTGGGTTCGGTGTCGCTCGCGAAGCGTTGTGGGGCGGGGTTTGGTGTCGGGCCGGAAATGTTGCGGGGTTTGATGTCGGCGTGGATACGTTGGGGGCGCGCACCGTATCGCGGTATCGGGATGCGGAGCGTCAGCGAGAACGGCGAGGTGGAGCAGGACTCCGTACCGCTACGCCGGCACGACGATCCGCGTGCGCGGCAGTACCAGCGTGAAGCGCGCACCGCCCGAGGGCGAAGACTCGACGTCGATGCGCCCGCCGTGCTCGATCGCCGCCGTCTTGGCCAGCGCGAGGCCCAGACCGAAACCGAGGCGGCGTCCCTGCGCGGAGGGTGCGCGGAAAAACGCCTCGAAAATGCTGTCGCGAAGCTGTTCGGGCACGCCCGGACCATCGTCGTCGACGCGCACGACGACTTCATTCTCGCTGCCTGTGATCGAGACGGTCACGGTGCCGCCCGGCGGACTCCATTGGATCGCGTTCTGGGTCAGATTGCGCACGGCGCGCAGGACGGCTTCCCGGTCACCCCGCAGGGATGAATTGCCGTGCGCCTCCAGCACGAGCGTCACGCCGTTGCGCTCCGCCAATGCACGCTCGCGCCGCAGGCGCAACTCGGCCTCGGACGCGAGGTCGAAGTCCTCGCGTTCCACGGTGCGGCTCGTCTCGTTGCGCGAACAGATCGTGACGAGGTTGTCCACGGCATCGCCGAGCCTGCGCAACTCGTCGAGGTGGCTGTCGAGGACATGGCGGTAGGCCTCGGGTTCGCGGTTGGCGATCAACGCGACCTCCGTCTCGCCGATCAGGTTCTGGACCGGGGAGCGCAACTCGTGCGCGATGCCGGCGGTGAATACGCGTGCGTCTTCCATCTCGGCACGGATCTTTGCCAGAGTCTCGGACAGTGCGAGTGCGACGTCGCGGATCTCTTCGGGAGCTCCTTCGACGCTGAGTTCGACTTGTTCCGTCCGGCTGTCGGCGGCGCGCAAGCGTTGCGCGACCGTGCGCAGGATCGTGGAAACTTTCACGAAGAAGCGCCGCGAGACGAGCAGCGTGATCGCGAATGTCAGCGCGACGAGGCTTCCCACGACGATCGCGTACAGTCCCAGTCTGCGGTACTGGGCCGAACCGTCGATCACGAGGCCGATTCGCGTTCCATCCGCCAGCCGAACGGTGGCCGTTCGCATCCAGCGGTCCAGGCGGATGGGAGTGCGCGCCGCGACGGGACTGGGCCACTCCTGCGAGAGCAGCTCAACGTGCCCGAACTCGGTCGGCGTGCTCGAGTCATCTTTGGACCAGATGCGCCAGCCCATGGCGTTCTCCGGATGACGTCGCTGTTCGGTGTCCACCGCCTTGCGGAAGGCGTCGAGGTCGAACGGCCGGTTGCGGAATTCCGCCGTCGTTTCTTCGACTTCCTCGTTCGCCAGCGCGTCGACCTGTTGTTCGACGCTGTTCCACAGGAACAGACCGCTGGCTACCGAGATCGCGACCACGAACATGAGCGTCGTGGCCAGGAACATGCGCGTCAGACGGCGCGCGAGCGACCAACTGCGCTGTTCAAGCATGGGCTTCGAGAGCCAGGACGTAGCCTTCACCTCGCACCGTGTGGATCAACGGCTTGTGCTCGCCGTCCAGTTTGCGGCGCAAGCGCGCGATGTGCACGTCGACGACGTTCGTCTCCGGGTCGAAATGAATGCCCCACACAGCGGCCAACAACTCTGACCGCGACATGACGCGGTCGTGGTTGGTCGTGAGGATCCGCAGCAGGTCGAATTCACGCGGCGACAGGTCCAGCGCACGGCCGCCGCGCCACACGGCCCGGTTGGCCATGTCGAGCTTGAGATCGGCGTACTCGATCGGGAGCATCGACTTGCGCCGTCTCACCACCGCTTCGACGCGCGCCAAGAGCTCTGCAAACGCGAAGGGTTTGATGATGTAGTCGTCGGCACCGAGTTGCAGGCCCTTCACGCGCTCTTCGACCGCGTCGCGCGCCGTGACGAAGATGACCGGCGTTTCGCGGCCCTTTTCGCGCAAGTCGCTCAAGACCTCCCAGCCCTCGCGCTTCGGCATCATCACGTCCAGGAGGATCAGGTCGAACGGCAGTTTGGACTCCGCGAGCACATCGAGTCCGGCCTGGCCGTCGGCCGCCGTCTCGCACTCGATGCCCGATTCGCGCAGGCCCGACGAGATGTACGTCCTGAACTTCGGGTCGTCGTCGATGATCAAGAGACGCATGGTGGCAGGGCCTACAGCTTACTCTTGTCGAGGCGGCAGACGAGCCACAACCCGCCGACCGCAGCCGAGGGCACGCCCAGGATCGGTCCGAGGAAGGGCACCAGGAACAAGAGACTCGTCGTGATGCCCAGCGCCAAGACGGGCCAGAAGTTCCGGAACACGAATCGCAGTCGCTGGCGCAAGGACCAATCGCGCCGCGAGCAGGGGATGTCGATCAGGGTGATGGCCGAGGCGAAGCCCGCGATCATGTTGAACGTCGGGAATCCGATGAACGGGATGAAGATCGTCCACACGAGGAGCACCATGATCAGGCCGGCGACGATCGAAGCCTGAACGCTGACGAACAGGGTGCGCACTTCCGCGCCGCAGGTTTCGAAGAGCCAACGCGCAAACGTGCTCGCACTCTTGATCTCGCGCGATGGATGCAGAGTCGCGCGCGGGTCCGAACCGAACCAGCGCTTCTCGAGCCGGCCTTGGATCGTGTCGAAGAAGGGTCCTGCGACGGCTTGATAGACGATCGAGAACGTCCACACGAAGACGAATGCAAATACGATCAACGCGACGAAGAAAGTGCCCGCGCTCAAGAGCGTCGTCCACGGCTCGGATTGCACCAATTCGTCCCAGGTCGAAACGAGTTGCCGCCAGGCGAGGAGGAACAAGACCGTGAAGATGATCATGGTCAAGACGAGCGGCGGCAGCAGCAGTCGCTTCACGCGCCGGGTCGAGAGCAGGATCCAGATACCCATCGGCATGGCTCGCAGGCCGGCGACCAAAGCCGACCAACCGCTCGGCGCCGGACCGGCGAGCGAGGGCTCGCTCGGCGCGCGGTTGCAGTGCGGACAGGTGCTTTCCGGAGCGTGGTAGCCGCAAACGGAGCACGGAATGACGAGGGTGGGTTTCACCGGGGTGACACAGGGTTCCAGATGCGCGCCCGTTCGCCTAGAATCGTCGGCCCGAATCGTGGCGCCGTACCGCGCCGAACACGCCGCATCCAGGATTGCCACGTATGCAGAACTTCCGCCAACTCGATTACCTGCACCTCGACGACTCGCTCTCGGACGAAGAAAAAATGGTCCGCGACACCGTGCGCGCCTGGGTGTCCGAGCGCTACCTGCCGATCGCGATGGAGCATTTCGAGAACGGGACCTTTCCGATGAACCTCGTGCCCGAGCTGGCCGAGCTCGGCGCGTTCGGGCCGACCACGCCGCCCGAGTACGGTGGGGCCGGCGTCAACAACGTCACTGCGGGCCTGATCTACCAGGAGATGGAGCGCGGCGATTCCGGCCTGCGTTCGTTCGTCTCGGTGCAGGGCGGGCTCGTCATGTACCCGATCTTCGCCTACGGCAGCGAGGCGCAGAAAAAGCGCTGGCTGCCCAAGCTCGCGACCGGCGAGGCGATCGGTTGTTTTGGCCTGACCGAACCCGACTTCGGCAGCAACCCCGGCGGCATGCTTACCGTCGCGAAGAAGGACGGGAAGGGCTACGTCCTGAACGGGCGCAAGATGTGGATCACGAACGGCACCGTCGCGCACGTCGCGGTCGTGTGGGCGCGCCTCGAGGGCAAGATCCGCGGATTCCTCGTGGAAAAAGGCACCAAGGGCTTCACCGCGCCCGAGCAGAAGCACAAGTGGAGTCTGCGCGCGTCGATCACGTCGGAACTCGTGCTGGAAGACGTCCACGTGGGCGAGGATTCGCTCCTGCCGAACGGTGAAGGCCTCAAAGCGCCGCTCGGTTGCTTGACGCAGGCGCGCTACGGCATCACCTGGGGGGCGCTGGGCGCGGCACTCGCATGCTTCGACGAAGGCTTGCAGTATGCCAAGCAGCGCATCGTGTTCGAGAAACCGCTCGCCAATCTCCAGATTCCGCAGCAGAAGCTCGCCAACGTCGCGACCCAGATCTCGCTCGGCCAGCTCATGGCGCTGCACCTCGGCCGTTTGAAAGACGACGGCAAGCTGACACCCGCGATGGTGTCGATGGGCAAGCGCAACAACTGCCAGATCGCGCTCGATACCGCGCGCATCATCCGCGACTTGATGGGCGCCAACGGGATCAGCCTCGAATATCAAGTCGGCCGTCACATGTGCAACCTCGAGAGCGTCAACACCTACGAGGGCACGCACGACATCCACACGCTGGCGATCGGCCAGGAACTGACGGGGCTCTCGGCGTTCCGCTGAGAGTCCTTCGGGCGTGACCTCCACACGAAACCGATCGCGCGTCTGGGACGCAGTCGGCCTGCTTCTCTTCGCTGCCGGGCTGGCGGCGGTTCCGCGGCAGTTTTTCGGCCCCATCGACGGGTACGACGAAGGTCTGCTGCTCACACACGCGGACCACATCCTGCATGGCGCAGTGCCATACCGCGATTTCTACGCGAACTACCCGCCCGGTGTGTTCCTGCTGACCGCGCTCACCTGGCTCGTCACGGGCGTGTCCGTGCTCGCGACGCGCGCGCTGGGGCTGTGCATCCAGATCGGCATCGCGCTGCTGATCGGACGCGCGGTTGCGCGCGCGGCGGAGAGCCCACCGGGACTCTCCTGGCTGGCGACGGGCGCGACGTTTCTTTGGCTGCGACACGGTTCGATCTTCCCCACGGCGTGGTTGACCGGGCTCTTGTGTGCACTCATCGCGCTCGAACTCGCCGCGCGGGCCGGGCACTCCAAGACGCGCTGGATGGTCGTCGGACTGTTCTTCGGCGCGGTCGCGTGCCTTCGTCACGACTTGTTCGTGTACAGCTCGGCACTCTTGTTCGGCGTGCTTTGTCTGTTGCGCCTGATGCGCGCGGCAGTCGCGTACCCGCCGCGCGCGGCACTCGTCGCGCTGCTCGTGGGCATCCTGCTACCGATCGCAGCCGTCGGCGGTTGGATTTGGTGGAAGGCCGGGTACCGCCAGCCGTACTTGGATCTGTACTACGACCAGGTGAATTCAATGCTGCCTGGGCGCGTCTTGCCGCTGCCGCCGCTGTGGCGCCTGGAGAGATTGACACTCGGGATCTGGCTTGGCTGGGTGGCGCCGGTTGCGTGGCTGTTGATGCTCGCGTGCGGCCGGCATTCGATCGCCTTCGCCGCCCTAGGGGCGCTCGCCATCGCCGGCCTGCCGCAGATGATGAACCGCGCTGACATGCACCACGTGGCCTATGGCCTCGCGCCCGGAATTGGGATCCTGGCATTGGCCGTCGAACACGAGCGGATGGGCAATCGGCGCTCGCTTTCCCGATTCGCGGCGGCGGCCGTCGCATTGCTGCTCCTTGCGGGCGGAGCCTACAAGCTGCGCTTCAAGTTCGGTCGCGAGTGGACAGACATGGACGTGCCGCGGGCTGCAGGGATTCCAGCCGGCAGTCGCGAGATGGCCGCTGTGCGCGCCCGAGTGCTGGATTTCATCGCGCGCCATTCGCAGCCGGACGAGCGCATTTTCGTCGGGAGCGAACAGCACGCGCGCGTCTACACCAGCGAGATGGACCTCTACTTCCTGGCTGACCGACGAGGCGCGGTGCGCCGCATGCAGTTCGACCCCAACCTGACGAACCGCGAGGACGAGCAGCGCCTGATGATCGATCAGATCGAGACCTGTCGCGCCAAAGTGGTCGTTCTCGCACCTTACAAGGACCCGCACGAGCCCAATGACAGTGCGAAGGTCGGAGCGGACTTGATCGACCGTTATCTGGCCGAGCGTTTCGTGCTCGAGGAACGCGCGGGACCCTACCAACTCCTGCTCCGGAGGCGGTGACCTTGAACGATCGTGGGAGGCGTGGTGCATTCGCAGGCAGTGGATACGGACCCTTCTGCCGAGGCGCAGTCGCGCAGGCGACGTGATCGAATCTTCGCTGTGTTGGCGCTTGCTGCCGCCGTATTCCTGGTCCTGCGCGCCGTGCGCAAGGACGACGGAGTACTGGAACGCAATCGCGAATTCGGTGCGCGCTTCATCGCGCGACAAGATCCGTATTTCGATCCCGCGCGCGGTCATCGCGTCCATGGCCCGTACCCGCCGTCGTACGTGCTCGTGACGGCGCCACTCGCGCTCGTGCCCGAGCCGTTGGCGCGCGGAGCGTGGGCCGTGTTGCAGATCGCGGCGCTGGCGTCGTGCTTCGTGCTCGTGCAGAGGTGGCTCTCACGCGGCTGGCCGGAGTGCGCGCCGCACGCGAGTGTGATCTTCGCGCTGGCGCTGCTGCTTGCGAGCCGCTTCTTGTTGCGCGACATGGCGGGAGGCGGAGGCAATATCCTGTACGCGGTGCTCGCGCTGTGGGGGATCGAGTTCGCGCTGCGCGATCGCAACGTGATCGGCGGCGGACTGTTGGCCTTGTCGCTGGTGTTGAAGCCCAATCTCGCACCGCTGGTCCTGTTCCTGGTCTGCAGACGCCGCTGGCGCGCGCTGGGTGCGACCACGGCACTCGCGCTCGTCCTGTTCGCTGCTCCGGCTCTCTGGTACGGGGTCGAGAACTACGCGCGACTGGCCGTGCGCTGGATTGGCGACGTCGCGCAGTTCGCGCAAGCCGCCGAACTGAACGACGCGCGCGCGATCCCCGACGGCTTTCCGCTCGCGGACACGTCGATGAACCAGAGTCTACGCGAGGCGTTGTGGCGCGCCATGGCGGCCGACATGGCGGCGTGGATCGCGCGCCTAGCAACGATCGGCATCACGCTGGTCGCCTGTCTGACGGCCGTGCGCGCGCGCGGCGAACGGGCTGCGACCGTCGCGCTGACCTTGTTCCTGCCCGTTTCCCTGCTGATTTCGCCCATTTCATGGAAAGCGCACCACGTGGTGCTGCTCGGACTGTTCGTGGTCCTGATCGCCGAGGTCTGGGCTTCGCGACGCCGGTGGGTCGGAATCCCGCTCGTCGTCTACTATGTGACGTGCGTGCTGCTCTCCGAGGAACTCGTGGGCAAGGCGATGAAGAACACACTGCAGGAAATCTCGGTCGTCACCCTGGGCGCGCTCGCGTTGTTCGCGCTGGGAGTCGCGTTGGTGTTCGTGCTCACGCGGGCGCGGCAGGACGCCGGAGGTGCCGCATGATGCGTGTCAGCTACCACGCCGATTACTGGATTCCCTTGCCGGAGCGCCACCCCTTCCCGATGGGCAAGTATCCGGCTCTGCACAAGATCCTGCTCGACGAGGACCTGATCCGACCGGACGGCGTGCACACTCCCGAGGAATGTTCGCCGCGCGAGCTGATGCTCGTTCACACGCGCACCTACGTCGAGCGCATGCTCAGCGGCTCGCTCGAGGAAGACACCGCCAAGCGCATCGGTGTTCCGTGGACACCGGCGCTCGCGCGCCGCGCGCGACTCGCGGTTCAAGGCACGCTCGACGCGGCGCACATGGCGCTCGAAGACGGCATCGCCGCCAACCTCGCGGGCGGAACGCACCACGCGCACGCGGGTCGCGGCGAAGGCTACTGCGTCTTCAACGACGTCGCGGTCGCCATCCGCAAGCTGCAGCAGAGCGCCAGGATCCGGCGCGCGCTCGTCGTCGACCTCGATGTTCACCAAGGCAACGGAACTGCGGCGATTTTCGAGGGCGAAGAAGCCGTGTTCACGTTCTCGATGCACGGCGAGAAGAACTATCCGCTGCGCAAGGAACGCTCGAGCTTCGACCTGGGCCTGCCCGACAAACTGTCCGATGACGAGTACCTGTCTCTGCTCGCGCACCACCTGCCGGACGTGATCGACCGCGCCCGGCCGGACCTCGTCATCTACCTGGCCGGCGTCGACGTCGTGCAGGGCGATCGCTTCGGAAGACTGGCGCTCACGCGCGAGGGGCTCACGGCGCGCGATCACCTCGTCCTCGAAACCGTGCGCGCGCGCGGATTGCCGATCTTGCTCGTGCTCGCCGGAGGTTACGCGCGCACGCCCGAACTCACGGCGGACCTGCACGCGATCGTCCACCGCGAAGCCGCACGCGTCTTCGGGTGAGCGCAGCCTTGGATTCCGCCGCGCAGTCTTTGTCCTCCTGTCTGGCACGTGCCTCGGTCGCGCGCGCAGATTTGGAAGCCTCGCTGCGCCAGGAGCACACGGACTGTTTCCGGTTGTTTCACGGAGTGGCGGAGGGGCGTCCCGGGTTGACGATCGATCGCTATGGAGAACTGGTGTTGGCGCAGACCTTTCGCGAGCCGCTCACCCGCGACGACATCGACGCGATCGAACGCGCGGTCGACGGGCCGATCGTGTGGAATCACCGCGCAAAGACCGCGCGCGAATCGTTCGCGGCGTTTGCGCCCTACACCGAACTCGCTCTGCGTGAACACGTCGTGTCAGAGCACGGCGTGAAGTTCCCGATCGTCGCGCGCCACCGTGGCCTGGATCCCTGGCTGTTCTTGGACCTGCGCGCGGGACGGCGCGTCCTGGCGCGCCACGCGGACTCGAAGACCGTGCTCAACCTGTTCGCCTACACGGGTTCGGCCGCGATCTGTGCGCTGGCGCACGGGGCGACGACGGCCTGGAACGTCGATTTCGCGCGCTCCAGCGTGCAAGTCGCTCAGCGCTCACTCGTACTCAATGCGCTCGATCCCGCCTGCCTCGTGACGGTCGTGGAGGACTGCCTTCCCGTCATGCGCCAACTCGCGGGGTTGCCGGTCAAGGGGCGCGGCGCCGCACGGCCTTTCACGCTGGTCGAAGCGCGACAGTTCGACGTCGTGTTTCTCGATCCGCCGGCCTTCTCGCGCGGTCCCTTCGGCGCAGTCGACGTCGCCCACGACTACCCGAGCCTGTTCAAACCGGCACTGCTCGCGACGGCCGAGGGCGGCCTCGTGATCGCGACGAATCACGTGGCGGAGGTCGAGGCCGAGGCCTGGCGCGACGTGCTGCGACGCTGCGCTGCGAAGGCCGGCAGACCGCTGCAACAGATCGACCTCTTGCAGCCGGATGCAGACTTCCCGGCGTTCGACGGGCGTCCGCCGCAGAAGATCGCGCTGTGTCGCGTCTAGGATCCTGAGTCAGGCCTGGAAGCCGAATCCTACCCGAGTTCTTCCATGCTCTTTGGCTTGCGGAAACTAGGATCACGCCGCGTGAATGCCAACCAGCTCAGTCCGCGAACGACCACGGTGCGCGCGACGACGATTCTCTGGATCGCGAACTCCAGCGCTGCGACGCTCATCGGCTGCGCGTACTTCGGTGATGCGCTGGAGGGCGCAGCCGTATTCGTACGCCTGTTCGCTGCTGCGGCGCTGTTTTCGAGCCTCGCAACGCTGTTCCTGGTCGTGGCTCTGCCCATCTTCGTGCTCGGGTTCGCGACGGCGAATGTGAAGCTCACGGGCCGCGTGCAAGCCGTGTGGTGGACGCTGGCCTTGGCAGCCGTCTTCATCGATACGCGCGTGTACGCACTCTTCCGCTACCACCTGAACGGCATGGTTTGGAATCTGTTGACGACCCCCGGCGGCCGAGAAAACTTCGAGATCACGCCCTGGACCTGGCTCGTGCTCGGCCTCGCAGCCGTGTTGGTCGCGCTGATCCAATGGAGCGCGTGGCGGGCCGTGGTCGCGCGCGGAATTCAGCGGCCGGGCTGGATCAAGATCGCCGTCGGCATCCTGCTCGCGCTCGTCGTGTTCGAGAAATCCACCTACGCCGTAGCGGATGCCCGGCGCGACCGAGCGATCACGGCACGCGCGGGATTGTTCCCTGCGTACCAGCGCCTGACGATGAAGCGCACGCTCGCGCGCTTCATCGATGTCGACACGAGCCGACCGACCGGCGTGGAGGTCGGGCAAGGGGGATTCCTGCTGCGTTATCCGCTCACGACCCCGGCCCTGCCGACCATGGTGCCGGCGCACCGCACGCCGCCGAACGTGCTCGTGATCGTGATCGATTCCTTGCGCGCCGACATGCTGAACCCCGAGACGATGCCCAAAGTGCACGGGTGGTCGCAGAACGCGCGCGTGTTCGCCGATCACGCTTCGGGCGGCAATGCGACTCGTTTCGGCATCTTTTCGCTCGTCTACGGCATCCACGGCGCGTACTGGATGCCGGTCTACGAGGAGAGCGCACCGCCCGTGCTCGTGACAGCACTCGCAAATGCGGGCTACGACATGCGTGTGATCTCCGCCGCGAAGATGAGCTACCCGGAATTTCGCTCGACCGCCTGGGTCACGATGAACGATCGCGTCGAGGACACGTTCGCGAACCCCGAGACCTTCGATCGCGATCGCGCAGTAGCGGCGCGCTTCGAGTCGTGGATGGCCGAGCGCCAGGAACGTGCGGAAAAGGCGCCGTTTTTCTGCTTCACGCTGCTCGATTCGCCGCACCAGACCTACTCGTGGCCGCCGGAAGAAACCCCGTTCGCGCCGGCCGCGCGCACGCTCGACTATCTGAAATTGTCCGGCAGACCGGATGACGCGGTGATCGCCGAGGTCAAGAACGGCTACAGGAACGCCGTGCGCTTCGCCGACGCAGTCGCGGCACAGATGATCGATTCGCTGCGGAAGCGAGGCTTGATGGAGAACACCTTCGTGATCGTGACCGGCGATCACGGCGAGGAGTTCTACGAGAACGGTTTCTTCGGCCACACCAGCAACTTCACGCCGGAGCAGGTGCACGTGACCTTCGTGATGAGCGGCCCCGGCATCGAGCCCGGAGTCGAGACACGTCCGACCTGCCATGTCGATCTCGCGCCCACGATCCTCGAAGCGCTGGGCGTTTCACCGGACGTGCGCGCGGAATGGAGCCAGGGAGAGAACCTGCTGCGCCCGCCCGCGCGCAGGAACCGCATCATCGCGGGGTGGCAAGAAGTCGCCGTGTGGGTCGATGGCGGGATCCTGCACGTTCCGCTCGAGGGACATCGCGGGTTGGTCGAAGCACGCGATGTGCGCTGGCGACTGCTGCAGGACGAGGCGGCGTTCATCAACGCGCACGGAGATGCCGTGGCGGAATTGGCGCGCGCCTGCAGGCGCTTCTTGCGCTAGGTGAGCAGACGCGCGGAATCCACCGAGGAACATCCGTTCGTGCGCGCCCTGGCCATTGGCACGCGGTCCGTGTTCGTGGTGAGCGTGCGGTAGAAGCCCGCGCCTGGAACGCGCTCGGCGACGCTTCGAAGCCGCGATCGAAGCCTGACCAGAGACGATTCGCGGCCGGCACAGAAGGGCGCCGAAAGATTGTTCAAGCCCGACACCGAGTTCCGTTTCGTAACACTTCCAGTCCGAAACGGAGCCCCACCCCACAACGCTTCTCGAGCGACATCGAACCCAACCCCTTTACGTTTCCAGTCCGACATCGAACACGCCCCTCAACACTTCCAAACCGACACCGAACCCAACCCAAGTTCGCTTCCAGTCCGACACCGAACTCACCCAACCAGACCCCACCCCATTGTTGACCTCCTGGTTCGCGATTTTTCCAGTGGCGTTCGTCCGAGTTTGACCGTACCGAGCCAGGCTCGTGTGG
>JAEUIA010000020.1 GCA_016795245.1 Planctomycetota bacterium
GTAGAACCGCGCGCCGGCGCGCGGCTCTACGCCGGCGAAGATGCACCACACGAGCCTGGCTCGGTACGGTCAAACTCGACTGAACGCCACCGCGCGAACCGCGAACCAGGAGGCCGCGCTGCGAAGCACGCGTCGAATGCCGTTGCTTCCAACAAGCCGGGCCCGTCCCATCTGCCTCTCGGGCTGTGAAGTCACTTGGATGTGTGATGCACAGAGCTTCGGGCAGAAGTCACTCTTCAATATGACTCGCGAGACGCGAAGGAGAAGAAGAGAGCGAAGCGAGAAGAAGAGCAACAGCATTCGACGCGTCCTTCGCAGCGCGCCCTCCTGGTTCGCGATTGGCGCGCAATACCGCGCAAATCGCGAACCAGGCGGTCAACAAGGGGTGGGGAGAGTTCGGTGTCGGTATCGGAGCGCGGTGGGGCGGGGTTCGGTGTCGGTCTTGAAGCGTTGCCGGAAGGCGTTCGGTGCCGGCTCCATCCGAGTGAGGCGCGTGCTGCCGATGGAATAGCGGCCACTCGACTACGTCGGGTTCTCAGCCGCATCCGCGATGTCATCGAGATCCTTGAGGCACTGTTTCACCATCATCCGGCTCAACGGCTTCATCAACGTGCCCATGACGCGCGCCATGAAAGTCAGAGGCCGGCCCTCGAAGAGCATCTCGAACTCCGTCCCCTCACCCGCCGGAGTCACGCGGAATTCGGTGCGGTAGTGACAGCCGTGGCTCGTGGCTTCCACCACATATCCGCGCGGCGGATCGAAAGTGACGATCTCCATGACCTCCGTCGCCTCCTTGCCGAACATCACCCGCGTTTCGCGAAAGCGGGTGCCTTTGCCGATCGGGCCGTCGGTCAGGACCTCCATCTTCTTGATCGCCTTCACGCGACCGGGGGCATTGCGGAGATCCGTGGCGAGTTGGAATACGCGCGCGGGCGGAGCGGCGACCTGGCGCGAGCACTTCAGTTTGAGCACGACTGCGCCCTCACTTCGACCGCATGTACTTGATTTCGAACACCTTCGCATTGACCTCGCCGATCGGCAGATCGTGCACTTCGAACACCATCGTGTCGGCGTCGATGAAGCGCCACGCGGTCTTGACCATCTTGTCGTGTTCGCCGGTGAGGTACTCGTCTAGCGTGCCGTAGGACACGAGCGACTTGCCGTCGGGGGTCATGTCGCCTTCGAAGTGCAGCATCATCGTGTCCATCGAATTCAGAGCCGTTGTCACATAGCTCATCTTGAAGTTGTCGTAGCCCATCAAGAAGAACGTCTCCATCGGCATGCGCATCATCTGCCCGTTGGAGCGGCACTGAATCCAACGCCCGGGCATCAGCCACGTACATTCGGCCGTGCCTTTTTCGGGCGGCGTCGCCTGGCCACCCATGAACATGCGTACTTCGGTGTTCCACTTGCCGACGAACTTCTCCAACAACTTGTGATGCTCGCCGGGCTTCGTCCAGCGCTCGGCTTTCGCCATCATCTCGGCCATGGCGTTTTCGGATTCGCCTTGCGACGAAGCCGATGAGAGCGTGAGTGCGCCGGCGGCGCACAGGACCAACAGGGCGGATACGAGCGGGAGTTTCATGGTTTTCCTTTCGATGCACGCGCACTGGCGCGCGCGGGTGGGGTTTCTGATCAGTCGTTCGCGGATGCGGGTGCGTGTTCTTGTGTGCGCGCGAGTTCCGCCATCACGATGAAGCGTTTGCGCAGACAGCCGTCGACTTCCGACAAGGCCGGCAAGCTCGGGTCCGGAAGCGAGCGGACTCCGAGCGGCAGACAACACGCACACAGGAGCACGAACGCGGTCACTGCCAGTACATCGCAGCGAGCGCGCGGGGCGCAGGGTGTGTGCGACAAGCGCTGTAGGCGCGCCACGATCATCGCGCCCGAGCCGCCGAATCCGTTGATTGCGGGCACGGGCCCCAAGAGCGGCCGTGCAAGTTCGAGGAGCGTGCGTCGGTAGCCGTTCGTTCCGTCATGCGCTGCGCTCGCGGCCGCTTCGTCGCACGCGATTTCGCGCAAGAGCGCAGCACGGCGGGCCGCGACGTGCACGAGCGGATGGAACCAGTAGACGCAGCGCGCGAGCGTCCAAGCGAGCGCACGCCAGGCGTCGCGTCTACGCACGTGCGCGAGTTCGTGCAGCAGCACGTGTTCGAGGGCACTCGCGCGCGGGCGGCGGACGAGCGCGCGCGGCACGAGGATGACCGGATCGAAGAGGCCCAACGTGGCCGGGCCGTGATTCTCGTCACTGACTCGGAGCTTCGGCGCGCGCTTTTGACCGCGTTGCAGCGCAAGTTGCCGGCAGACGCGCTCGACCGAAGGGGCTGCGGCGCGGGCGTTCGCGAGCAGGGTGCCGCGTGCACGCCGCATGCGCGCGAGGGCGAGGGTCACGCACACCGCGCAACCGATCACCCACACACCGACGATGAGGCCGGCGAGGCCTGATTGAGATTCATCCACAGAGCGCACCGCCAGCACGCGCGCCGCTCCGCCATCTTCGCTGAACACGCGAGCGATGCTGACCGGAGAGGCCAGTTGCGGCGGCAGCGCGAGCTTGACGAAGAACGCAGCCCACAGGGCTCCGCGCAACGCCACGCTGCCGCGTCGTGCAATCCAGGCATCGAGCACGAACACGACTGCGAAGACGACCGACAATTGAATCGACTGCGCGACAAGCCAGCCGGAGAGATCAGCGACGCTCACGCCTTGCGCTCCTTGCGCTCGGAGTCGGCGAACATGCGCGCCAACTTCGCGCGCTCCTTCTTGTCGAGCTTCTCGGAAGCGACCATGTGGTGCACCAGCGCGCCGAACGTGCCGTCAAAGGCCTTGTCCAGCAGAGATCGCACGGCCGCGCGCCGGGCGGCATCGCGTGTGAGTCGTGGCTCGTAGAGGCTCGCTCGGCCTTGCTTCTTCTCACGCAGCGCGCCCTTCTCGACCAGGCGTGCAAGAACGGTTCTGACCGTCGTGTACGCCCAGTTCGTCTGCGCTTGAACGCGCTCGAACACGTCGCGGGCGCTCGCGGGAGCGCAATCCCACACGGCCTGCATCGCGATCCATTCACTTTCATTGAGCTTCATCGGTGGCGTGCATCTACTACACTTGTAGCAGATATTGCCCTGCACCTCCGAATCCGTCAAGTACCGGAGAAAGAAACGAGTTCCAGCCCCTGGCAGCGCTCGCAAGTGCCGCTCTGAACCGTGAATTGACGGGTGCAGCGCGGGCAATAGGCCAGGCAGTCGTCCGCGAAGCGCGGCGGAGGTTCGCGCCAGAGCGCACGGGCCACACCCTCCTGCTGCGCGAACGTCTCCAGCGCCGCGAGCATGCGTGCCTGCCATTCGG
This sequence comes from Planctomycetota bacterium, assembly GCA_016795245.1. GTDB lineage: Bacteria > Planctomycetota > UBA1135 > UBA1135 > JAEUIA01. The sequence goes on from JAEUIA010000020.1 coordinate 3,340, forward strand.
CGGCAGCTGCGCGCACGGCCGGATCGGCGGCTACGCGCGCCATCGGCAACGGGTGAAGCAGGTCGCGCAAGTTGCGCTCGCAGAGTTCCTCGAACTCGTCACGCGGAACGAACGCGCATGCAGCAGCCAGCGGGTGGAACTCAGCCAGCAGATCGCGCGACAAGGCGTCCACGGCGCGCATCGCCGACGGCGGCGACAGGGCGATCAAGAAGACTTCGCTGCGGCGCGCGCGCTTCTCATCCGGGTACAGCCCGGCGTGAGCCCGCGCGAAGGCGATGGTGACCGCCGTTTGCAACACGACGAGACCCGCGAGCAGCGGCAGCCAGGAGGATGCCAGTCCGAATGAGACACCGACGATGGGTGTGACGGCGAACACGAACAACCACTCGGCCAGACACAGGTGGCGTACGCTGCGCGCCGCACCGTCGAAGGCTTCGATGCGCTCGCGCACGATCCCGACGTCCAGCATGGTTCTGGTCCAGCGCTCGATGCGCGCAGCGCGCCCCTCTGGGCCGAGCACCTTGAGCTCTGCGATGAGCGACGCCGTCAAGCGCGCGAGTCGATTGGAGCCCGCTTCGACGAACACGTGATCGTCGACCAGCACGCGCCGTGCTTCGAGAGTGACGACGTGCGGCTCGTCGAACCGCACGAGGCGCTCGACTTGTGCAGCCCGGACCCCGGGGTTGGTCGCGCTCGAGACGAACGAGCTCGCGACCTCGCGCGTCAAGGACAGCGGAAAAGCCTGCGTGATGAACAGGCGCCCGAACATGGGCAGTGGCTGCGCGAAGATGACGCCGAAGCGCTCGTTTCCCGCGGTTTCCGCGCCTGAAACCACGCGCATACGCCGACCGTACCAGGCCCTGAACCCGATCGCTTCACGCCGCGCCCAATGCACGCAATCGAACAGGTAGATCCCGGCGAACACCGCCAGGAGCTCGAAGAGTTCGCGCATGAGCGTGCAGTCGCTCCCCTCAGGAGTCGGCGCGCTCCGAGATCTCCTGTTTTCCGAATCCGAAGAACTTCTTCACGGCGATGAAGACAGCGACCAGCCCGAGTCCGATGAACTTCCAGAACTTGGTGAGGCCGGCAAGGAGCTTGGCGAACAGTCCGGTCTTTAGCGCGACAGCGCCTGCACCGCCCGCGACGAGCGCCGCCAGGCCGTACTCGGCGACTTTGTCGCCGGGCTTGAACTCGGCGTACGTGTGGCCCGCCTTGTACGCGAAGCCGCCGATCAAACTTTCGAACTCCATCACCGCGGCATCGATCCCCTCGGGATCGGCGACCAGATCGACGTGCATCGTTCCGGTGCGACCGAGCAGTTTCGTGGACCAATTGACGCTGCGTCCGTGCTTGGAGCTCACGAACAGGCTCCACGTCAGGTTGTTGGTCTTCGGATCGTAGAAGGGCGGCTTGTGCCAGCCGTCGATCTGCAGCATCTCCCAGCCGCGCTTCTTGCGCTCCGCGTTGCCGAATTCATTGCCCTCCCGGATCGACGCGAGCAGATCGTCCGCGTCGAGATCGTCCTTGTCCTCGTCCTTGACGTGACCGGACGGCTCGTAGGTGAAGATCACGAACCACCTGCCGGTCAGGCTGCGAACGGTGCCGAGTTCGAGTCCGCTCGTCGTGTTCTGGTTCTGGGTGAGGAACGTCGCGGTACCCTGCTTGCCGGTGAAGACCAGTCCGTCGGGAACCTGGATCTCGGCTTCGGAGCCCAGACCACCTGCGCACGGCCCGAGTTCCCACTCGATGCCCTCGAGGACGATCTTGCCGTCGACGGGCTCTGCGATCGAAACTTCCTCGACCACGGGTGCTTCGGCTTCCCCCTGCGCGCGCAACGGCGACGACAGCAACGACAACAAGCACATCAAGGCCGCCGGATAGACGATGCATTCGCGCATGACTCTCGCTCACTTTCCGCGGCTCGCGCGCCGCTGAGTGCGCGGCATCCTAGCGCGAGTCGGAGCCATACTCCTCCGATTCGACGGATCCCGTGCCCGGATCCGTCGAATCGGAGGGAGTGAGTCGTTAGCCTTCCGACGAACATGCTGTCCCTCCCCATCATCATCTTGGCGCTGGTGACCCAAGAGCCACTCGCGGCAGAGAAACGCCCCTACGCCGACGCGATCGAAGCCGCGTACGAGCTCGTGCAGAAGGGCGAACTCGATCGCGCGCGCGCGGAACTCGAAGCGACGGCGCTCACCGACCGTGGATTCGAGTGGAAGCACGTGCACACGGCGCTCGAATTGGAATTCGAGAACGGCGCCGCGCCGGGCTTCCGCATGAGCGGGCGCATGCCGGTCGAGATCCCGGTGGCGCGCATCGAAGCGGTGAGCCGACTCGTGGGACACCGCACGGCGTGTCGCGCGGCGGCGATCTCGCCCGGCGGCGACCGCATCGCATCCGCTGGAGGCGAGCACGAAATCCGTCTGTGGAATGCGCGCTCCGGCGACACCGAACGAGTGCTCGTCGGACATTCAGGACCGGTCGTCGGACTCGCGTTCTCGCGCGACGGGCGCACGCTCGCGTCGGCCTCGGAGGACGGCAGTGCGAACTTGTGGGATCCGCTGGACGGGCGCGTGAAGCTCGGTTTCCGCGCGACGGGCGAGCCGCTCACAGCACTCGCCTGGAGCGCGGACGACAGCTGGCTCGCGACGGCCGATGCCTCGCTCGCAGTGCGCCTCTTCAGCGCTACGACCACCGAAGCGAAACTCGTCGTGCGCGGGCATACGCTGCCGATCACGTCCCTGGCCTTTTCCTCCGACGGCAAGTACCTGGCCTCGACATCCGAGGACGGCACGCTGCGCGTCATCACCGTCGCCACCGGCGATCTGGCGCGCAGTTTCATCGGCACGACGATGGCGTGCAGCGCTCTGCGGTTCGAACCGAACGGCACGCGCATCGTCGTCACGTTGCGCGACGGATCGGCGCGGCGCCTGGATCTCTTGAGCGGCATGCGTGCCGGCGAAACACCCGTCACCGGTGACGGCTTGTGCGCCCTGGCCGTTTCGGCGGACGGCAAGCGCGTCGCGACGGGCACGGAACAGGGCCTCGTGCAGATCCGCGATGCGGATTTGAAGCCGCTGCTGTCGCTGCGCGTCGGCACCACCGCGATCCGTTCGCTGGATTTCGATGCGACGACGTCGCGGCTGGTCGCGTGCGGCGACGATCGCACGGTGTTCGTGCTCGAGACCGACGCTGCGCTGGCGCGCGCGGTGCAGCGGTCGCGTGCGGGTGAGTTGCCGAGCTTCGAAGTGGCGCAGACGATGAAGCCGCTCGAAGTCGATGCGCTCTGTCGCCGCGTCGTCGAACGCGCGGGATTGTCGTTCGAGGCGTACACCGAGGCCGAGGCGTTGGCGCGCGCGACTTTCGAGCGCATCTCGGGCAGCGGGCAGGTGCTGACGACGGTAGGCGGCGCACTCTATCGTCTGGAGCGCTACGACGAAGCACTCGACACGCTCGCGCAGGCCACTGAGTTGAAGCGCGGCTGGCCCGCGAATCTCGCCTTCCGCGCGATGACCGAGGCGCGACTGGAACACCTGGACGAAGCGCGCACGCTGCTGCAGCGCCTCGAAATCCTGATGCGTGAAAAGCGCTGGGAGAACGACGTCGACGCGCGCGTGCTGCTCGACGAGGCACGCAGCGTGGTGCGTTCGGCGAAGCCTGCTCCGAAGTAGCCGCGGCGGCGAGCGATCAGCGCGCCGTAGGGTTGTACACGTTGACTGCGCCGCCGAATTCCTGGAGCGCGATCTCCTGCACCTTGGCCAGCACCGCCGGCTCGTGCGTGTCGGCGAACACGTAGAACTTCCACAGGTCGCGGTAGCTGCGCTCCAGATCGGCGAGGCGCGGTATGCGCTCTGAGAACGTCGCCAAGGGCTGCACGTCGCGCACTCCGGGCCAGCGCACGTGCGTGCGCGCTTCCTTCAACTGCATCGCCTTGGCCGGACAGTACACGATCACTTCGACGTTGCGGCCGGTGGCGAAACGCGCGAGGTCCGAGATGCGCGCCTCGGCCTCCGCACGCGCCTCTGCGCCGCCGGCGGCGAAGTAGCGCGTGACGAGCCCCGCCTGCGTAGTTTCGTTCGCGTAGCGCGGAAACACCGCCGCGCGCTTCGGCAATCGTCGTTCGCGGAAACGCGTAACGAGGCTGTGTACGCGTTGACGTGCACGCGCAGCGCACTTTTCGGTCGAGCGCACGAGCAGATCGAGCACGCTGTGATCGGTCTGGTCCTGGAAATCGGCCTCTTTCACGGCCCCCTCAGCCAGTGCGGTTTCGACGGCGCGCGCGATGAGTGCACCGGCCGCGACCTTGGCGTGGTGGTAGTAGACGCGCTCGGAGAAGTAGTAGCGCGCCTCGAGCATGCGCACGATCTCGGACAGGATGTCTTCGCGCAGCAGATCGTGCTTGGCGCAGTCGATGTAGAGATTCTGCGTGGCGCGATCGATCTTGAAGTAGCTCGTCACGCGCGGATCGACCGACAGCTTCAGGCCCGTGAAGTACGCATCGCGCGCGAGGTAGTCGAGGATGTCCGATGCGATCGTCCCGCCCACGATCTGGCGCCAATACGGCGGAATGCGCGCGGGTTTGGCGTTCGCCTCTAGGATGCCGAGCACGTCTTCGAGAACTCCCAGTTCGCGCAGGACCTGGCCGATCTCGCTCGCGGGCCCGAACAGCGCCTGAAATCGGTGCGGCAGATCATGCCGCCCGAAAATTCCGTCTTGGTCCTCGATGCTGTGTCCGAACGGAACGTGCGTGGCGTCGTGCACCAGCGCCGCGATGCGCACCACGCGCGCTTCTTCCTCGCCCATGCCCACGCACGCGCCTGAATCCAGCTCGAACGACAGGTTGACGGCTTCGATCATGCGCTGCGCCATGTGCAGGCAGCCGATCGAATGGTCGAAACGCGTGTGCACCGCGCCTGGGAACACGAGGTAGGCCGTGCCGAGCTGCTTGACGCCGCGCAGGCGCTGCATCTCGCGCGTGTCGAGGATGCGCAGCTCTTCGTGCGTCAAGTAGACGTCACCGTGAACAGGATCACGGATGACGCTGTAGCGTTTGCGGCCGGCCATGAGGGCGCAGAGAATAGCGAACTCAGTCGCGGCCTGCGCGCTTCCGGAGGTCGCGCTTCACGACATCAGGCAGGCGGTCCCAACGCAGGTCGAGCAGAGCGCCTTCGAGCGCGTACAGGAGCAGGATGCTCGGCTTGTGGCCCTGCTTCTCGACGGCCTTGAAGGCGCGCACGGAGCCTAGGCGTTCCAAGTCAGCGCGCGACTCGACACCGATCTCGCGCAGCATCCGCAGCGACACCGGACCCAGATTCAGGAGTTTCGCGGTCGACCGCGCGGGCCGTGCCTTGGATTTGCCCGGCGAAAGGCGCCGAGGTTTCGCGGCGCGCGCCACCTGCAGTGATTTTTCGACCCACGTCTTCAATCGGCGTGGATCGTCGAGAACATCCGGCGGCAGCGCGAAGTACGACATCATCGACGGCTTGTCCGGAAACGGCTGGAAGGGCTCCATGCCGCGCGCTTCGAACTCCGGGCGAGTGTCGTCATCGACCTTGAAGTACAGGACATCGTTCGCGATCAGCGCGAAGAAGTGTGCATCGCAGTAGATCCCGATGCCCCCGAACATGGCGCGCGTGCGCACGGCTATCACGCGCTCCAAGCGCTCGATGATGTGGGCCTCGTGTTCGGTGGCCATGCAACACCATTGTTCCTTCACGAGCGCCTGCGCGCGACAATTTGGAAAGCTGCGATCCGGTGCTACGATTCCGGCCGTAGCCCCGTACCGCAGGATCCATCACATGAATATCCCCCTCCTGACCCTCGCACTGCTGGCGCCTCTCGCCCGCCCCGTCGCATTCGCGGACGAGTCCGACGCCGACGCCGACGGCAACAAGCTGGTCAAACTCCAACTCATCGCCGAGCGCACACCGATCGAGCCGAACTCGACCTTCACCCTCGGACTCGAGGTCAAGATCGAACGGCGTTGGCACGTGTACTGGGGCGAGAATCCCGGCGACTCGGGCCTGCCGTTCACGGTCGAGATCAAGGGACCTGAGGGCTTCGAGATCGGCAAGCTGCATTTCCCAAACCCCAAGCGCGAAGTGCTCGAAGGCGACATCGTTCAATACATCCACGAAGGCACGTTGCTCCTGCTCGCCGACGTCAAAGTGCCGGCGAGCCGCAAGGCCGGCACCACCGCGCAATTCGACGTGGCGGCGCGCTGGCTCGTGTGCACGGATATCTGCCTCGCGGGTTCCGGAACGACGACGCTGACACTGCCGCTCGCCGAGAAAGCCGAGCCCGCCAACGCCGAGCGCTTCACCGCAGCGCGCGCCAAATTGCCGCGCCCGTGGAGCGAACTCGGGCGCGTCGCGGCCAACTGGTCCGGCGACGAGAGCGCACCGAAACTCCACATCGTCGTGCCGGGCGCCACCGCCGCCGAGTTCTTCCCCTACACGTCGAAGACGACGAAGCTCACCGGTCGCAAGATCGACATCGGCAAGCAAGGCGGCACGCTCGCACTCGAATTCGAGTTCGAGAAGAAGCGCGATGGCGACAAACCCGACGTGCGCGGAGTGCTGTGGTTGAAGACGGACAAAGGCGAGAGCAGCTACCTGTTCGACAAGCCGTTCAAGCAATGAGTTCGCGCTCACTGGCCCCGACCGCGATCTCACTGCTCGCGATCGCCGCGGGCTGCCGTTCTCCGGGCGAATTCGAAGGCGAACGCGCGACCACCACCGCCGCGATGCCGAGCACGCGCGGACAGCGCGGCTTCGTCGATCACGGCGCCACGAACGAATCTGCACCTGTGCTCGACGACCGCGCCAGTGCCGCGATCGGTGCGCCGGCGCCTGATTTCGAGCTAGCGGACATTTACGGGCGCATACATCGGCTGTCGCGCTACCGCGGCAAGATCGTGGTGCTCGAGTGGTTCGACCCCGCGTGTCCGTTCGTCGCCTACGCGTACGACGCTGGACCGCTGCTCGAAATGAAGCAGCGCTACGCGGCTCTGGGTGTCGTGTGGCTCTCCATTCATTCGGTCGCGTCCGCGAGTGCCGCACTGGCGCAGGCCACGGATCGCGAATTCGCGGCGCCACGCCAACTGCGCACGCCGATCCTCGTAGATCACGGGGGTCTGGTGGGACGCGCGTTCCATGCACGCACGACGCCGCACCTGTTCGTGATCAATGAACGCGGGACGCTGGTCTATTCGGGCGCGCTCGACAACGCACCGCTGGGCCGGGTCGAACGTGCCGCCGCAAAGACGAATTTCGTCGAAACCGCAATCGATGATTTACGTTCCGGACACGCAGTGACGACGAGTTCTACACGACCGTACGGAAGTGCGATAAACTACTCGCGCGAATAAACTGGCCACCTGGCCACGAAATCAGAAACGAGATGAACATGACATCCCACAATTGGCTGGCGCCGACCCTCGTGATCGCACTCGCGGTCGCGGGTTGCCGCAGCTCTTCGGACGAATGCAGCAGCGTTCCTGCCAAGGCGGAAGGCGACTCCTTCTTCCTGGGCACGAAACCGACGGAGCCGAATGCATCCAAGCCGGCGCCGATGGCTGACGGCAAGCTGCTCGCCAAGATCGGCGAACCGGCCCCCAACTTCACGCTCAAGGATCTCGACGGCAAGGAGCACACGCTCGCCAAGTACAAGGGCAAGACTGTCGTCCTCGAATGGTTCAGCCCGGGCTGCCCGTACTGCGTCTACGCCTACGGCGACGGCACGCTGAAGACCATGCCCGAGAAGTTCATGGCGAACGGCGTCGTCTGGCTGTCGATCAACTCGGAAGCGGCCGATCGCAAGAACGCGCAGCCCGAGACGAACCGCGAGTTCGTCGACAAGTACGGCCTCAAGGCTCCGCTCCTGTTCGATCCGAGCGGTGAAGTCGGCCGCAGCTACGGTGCCAAGTCGACACCGCACATGTTCGTCATCGATCCGAAGGGAGTGCTCGTATACCAGGGCGCGCTCGACAACGCGCCGCTGGGCAAGACCAAGGACGGCGCGGCGTTCGCGGATTACGTCGGCGATGCGGTCACGGCGGCGAAGGCCGGCAAGAAGCTCGATACGACCGAGACCAAGTCGTACGGCTGACCCGTCAAGTACGCGAAGCAGTAGTTCACTGCTTCAAGAAACGATGCGGCGCGAGTTCTCCATCGGGAGGCTCGCGCCGCGCGCATTGGATGCCTGAGCAAGCCGCCGATGCGCCACGGGTCGCGCGCCTTCGGCACCACGCGCAACAGCGAAGGGATGGTCACGGCGCAGGATCGAAGCGTGCATGGCCACGGCCAGAGCTTGGGTTCTAGATCCAGTGCGCGGGCGAGAACCGCAGTCGTCGCCGCCAGATTTCATTCCCTGCGAACCAGACCGCGGATGGACAGTCGTCTCGGGTTTCGGCGCACACGACAGACACACGCTTCACTGCTCACACCTGCCCCACAGCGCAGTCAGTTCGAGACGCGACGCCACAGTGCCTCGCGACCGACACCGAGCGCGACCCCGGAACGTTTCCAGTCCGACACTGAACACACCCTGCAACGCTTCAAGACCGACGCCGAACCCAACCCCTTGACGTTTCAAGACCGACATCGAACCTAAGCCCTCAACGCTCCAAGACCGACACCGAACCTGAGCCCCACAACGCTTCCAGTCCGACACCGAACTCACCCCACCTGTCCCCACCCCATTGTTGACCTCGGGGGAGGCGGTTTGCGCGGTACTCCGCGCGAATCGCCTCTCCCGAGGCCGCGCTGCGAAGCACGCGTCGAATGCCGTTGCTCTCCAGTTTGCCGGGAGCTTCTCTTCTGCCTCGCGGGCAGTGGTGTCGTGTGGGAGATGTGCTCCGACGTCCAGTCAGCACTCGCCGTCGAGCGCGAGTGACTGTTGGACATGACTCACGAAGCGCGAAGGAGAAGAAGAGAACGAAGCAAGCAGAAGAGCAACGGCATTCGACGCATGCTCCGCAGTGCGGCCTCCTGGTTCGCGGTTCGCGCGGTGGCGTTCGTCCGAGTTTGACCGTACCGAGCCAG
>JAEUIA010000021.1 GCA_016795245.1 Planctomycetota bacterium
CTGGCTCGGTACGGTCAAACTCGGACGAACGCCACCGCGCGAACCGCGAACCAGGAGGCCGCACTGCGGAGCATGCGTCGAATGCCGTTGCTCTTCTGCTTGCTTCGTTCTCTTCTTCTCCTTCGCGCTTCGTGAGTCATGCCCAACAGTCACTCGCGCTCGACGGTGAGTGCTGACTGGACGTCGGAGCACACCTCCCACACGACACCACTGCCCGCGAGGCAGTTGAGAAGATCCCGGCAAACTGGAGAGCAACGGCATTCGACGCGTGCTCCGCAGCGCGGCCTCGGGAGAGGCGATTCGCGCTTCGTTCCGCGCATACCGCCTCCCCCGAGGTCAACAATGGGGTGGGGACAGGTGGGGTGGGTTCGGTGTCGGACTGGAAACGTTGAGGGGCGGGGTTCGGTGCCGGACCGGAAGCGTTGAGGGGTGAGTCCGGTGTCGGACTGGAAACGTTGCGGGGTTGGGTTCGGTGCCGGTCTTGAGGCGTTCAGGGGCGGGGTTCGGTGACAGTCTTCGCGTGTTCAGGGGCTCGCCTCAACCACGCGCCCCACACCCGATCAGGCCTGCTTGACGGCGCCGTCTTCCTGGTAGGTCTTCTGCGTCTCGCGCGGAATGTACTCGTCGAGGTGGCCGAGATCGTTGGCGTCGCGGATCAGGCTGCGCGCGATCACGATGCGCTGGATCTGGTTGGTGCCCTCGTAGATCTGGAGGATCTTCGCGTCGCGGAAGAATTTGGCGATGGGGTAGTCCTCCATGTAGCCGTAGCCGCCGAAGATCTGAACCGCGTCCGTCGCGACATCCATGGCGACATCGGTTGCGAAGCACTTGGCCATCGCGGCGCGTTGGCCGACGTTCGCGGCCTGCGAATCGGCGGCAGCCGCTGCGGCGTACACGAGCCAGCGCGCGGCCTCGGTCTTCATCGCCATGTCGGCCAGCATCTGCTGCACCATCTGGTGATTCGAGATCGGGACGCCGAACTGTTGGCGGCGCTGCGCATAGACGTTGGCGAGATCGAGCGCGCCTTGTGCCGCACCGACGGCCTGAGCCGCGACGCCGGGTCGCGCGAGGTCGAGGGTCATCATCGCGTGCTTGAAGCCCATGCCGGGACGCTCGCCGATCAAGTTCGACTTCGGCACGCGCACGTGATCGAAGTGCGTCTCGACGACAGGCACGCAGCGAATGCCCATCTTGTCCTCGACCTTCTTGACCGTGAACCCGGGCGTACCCTTTTCGACGACGATGGCGCTGATGCGGCGCGACTTCGAGGTGGGATCGGTCACACAGAACACCGAGTAGATGTCCGCGACTCCGCCGTTCGTGGTCCACTTCTTCTCGCCGCAGATGACGTAGTCGTCGCCGTCCTCGACCGCGGTCACCGACAGGCCGCCGGCGTCGCTGCCAGCGAACTTCTCCGAAAGGCAGAAGGCAACGAACTTCTCGCCCGCCGCGATCGAGGGCAACCACTTCTTCTTCTGGGCTTCCGTTCCGCCGACCAGGATCGGGAAGCTGCCGAGCGCATTCACGGCAAAGGCGACGCCGAAACCGGAATCGGCCTTGGCCAGTTCTTCCGTCACCCGAGCCAGCGCGAGCACACCCGCTCCGTGTCCGCCGTATTCCTTGGGAACGAAGGTGCGGAAGAGTCCCGCTTTCGCAACGGCCTTCGCGGCCTCCCAGTTGTACTCCTGCGCCTTGTCGTACTTCGCGGCGAGCGGGCGCACGAGTTTGTCGGCGATCTCGCGTGCTTTGGCGGCCAGTTCGTCGGCGAGCGGGGTGAAAACGATGTTTTGCGGCATGGCTGGTGGTGTTTGGGCTGACCGAGGGAGAGTGTCAGGGTGATGACTCGGAATGATAACGAGTCTTCAGCGCACGGACGATCTGTCGCGGCGCGAGAGGGCCGGCGGGCTCGCCCATGAAGCCGCCTTCGACAACCGTGACGACCAGGCCGCGGGTGGCCAAGAGGCTCTGGATCTCGTCGATCTCGTACATCCGCACGTCCTCGTGCCAGGTCCGGACGCGACCGTCAGCCTGCGTGAGCGTCACGTGCTTGGTGACGCGCCGGCCGTCGTCCACGAGCGCGCGCTGCTCCTCGAGCACCATGCCGTCGCGCATGGTCCGCGAATCGGGGACCAGCCCCGCGCGGACTCGCGCCGGGTTCATCAAGTCCATGACGAGCAGTCCGCCCGGCCGCAGGACGCGCGCGATTTCGTCGAGCATGCGGCGATCACCGTCGTCGCCGAAGTAGCCGAACGAGGAGAACAGGTTCACGACTGCGTCGAAACCGGCGTCATGGAAGGGTAGCGCCTTGGCGTCTCCGCGCACGAGCCGGTCCGCAATGCGCTGCGCGCCAGGCAATTTGCGTGCGCCGCTCAGCAATTCCCACGACAGGTCCATGCCGACCACGTCGACGTCGCGCTCGGCCAGCGCCAGCGTGTGACGCCCGAATCCGCAGCACAGATCGAGCACGCGACCCTTGACGCCGCGAGCCAGGAGCCACGCGACTTCGCTGCGTGCAGAATCCAAATCTCGGTGCGGGTAGACGTCGATGTAGTCGCCTTGAAACGCAGCGACGTACCAGGCCTCGTCCGCAGCGCTCACTTGTCGCCGACGACCGAGGCTTGCGGCAGGTCCGGATCCTGCCGCCGCAGGACGAAGGCGATGTCGGTCGCGCCGGTCTTGCTCGCGGTCATGGCCTCGACATCCCCCGGACCGCGCGTCAGCGGATTGCCGTCCGCATCGAAGCGCGCGACGACGATCATGTTGCGCGCGAAGACGGGCAACTGTTCGCCGACCTTGTCCGCGGGCGACAACCCGAACTGGATCGAGTTCCCCGTGCGCCACGGATCGGACACCTCGTAGCTGCGCTGCAACACCGGCACGTTCGTGGCCGGGAAGCGCACCGAAACGACGATGGAACCGTTCGTTTCGTGGCCGAGAGATCCCTCCAGGAAAACCTGCCCTGTGAACACGATCAGGGTGCCGGGATCGACCGGGTCGGCTTGCAGCTCGACCTTGGGCTGCGGCGGATTGGAGCCGCCGCACGACACGCAAAGTGCGAGAATGGATAGCTTGATGCAGCTGCGAAGGAGCATTCGGGGAGTATCGTGGGCGAGAGGGCCGTGCGCAATCATAGTGAGGAACGAGCCCGTGTGAACGACCTCGTACACGTCATTCACCTATCGGCATGAAAAACCTCGACCACCGGGCCGATTTGATCGATCGGCGCGCCAAGGAGGCGCGTGAGGGTCGCGATCTCGCGGCGTGGGCCATGCAGAGCAGCGCGACGCGCGGGCGGCACTTCCCCGAGCCCGAGGACGATTTCCGGACGGCCTGGGAGCGCGACCGCGACCGCATCGTGCACAGCACGGCCTTTCGGCGCCTGATGTACAAGACGCAGGTCTTCATCAACCGCGCCGGCGATCACAACCGCACGCGGTTGAGCCACAGCCTCGAAGTCTGCCAGGTCGCGCGCAGCATCGGCACGGCGCTGGCGTTGAACGAGACCTTGTGCGAGACGTTGGCGCTGGCGCACGACCTGGGGCATCCGCCTTTCGGGCACCGCGGCGAAGTCGCGCTCGACGAGCTGATGAAACCGCACGGCGGTTTTCGTCACAACGCGCAGGTGCTGCGCGTCGTGGACATCTTGGAGCGTCGCAGCCCGGACTACCTCGGCTTGAATTTGACGCGTGAAGTGCGCGAGAGCCTCCTCAAGCACGAATCGCGCGAGGATTGGCCCGACGAGTTCGGTGCGCGACCGCGGCACCCGTGGCTCGAGGCCCAGGTCGTCGACCTCGCCGACTCAACGGCCTACGACATGCACGACATCGAAGACGGGTTGCTGGCGGACAAATTCACCGAGGACGACATCCGCGCTGGATCAGCTCTGTGGCGCCGCGCCGAGAGCGAAGTCGAGCGCCGCCACCCAGGCTTCCTCTCGACGACCGACGACAAGAAGCTGCGTGTGAAGCGCGTTGCCAACCAGATCATCGGCGCATGCATTCGCGATCTTGTCGACGCGTCGCACAAGCGCATCCTGGCGGCCGGCATGCACTCCCCCGAGGATGCGCGCACGGCAGCCGGGATGTCCATCGCACACAGCCATGAATTCGCGCCGTTGGTCGCCGAATTGCAGGCGTTCCTCTATCGGTCCTTCTATCGCCACCCCGATTTGATGGCCTTGTCCGAGTACGCGAAACGCGTGCTCGCACGCCTGTTCGAGGTCTATGTCGCACAACCGCACGAGATGTCGGGTTGGTACCAGGAGTGGGCGCGCGAAGTCGGCGTCGAGCGTGCCGTGTGCGACTACCTGGCGGGAATGACCGATCGCTTCGCCGAACAGGAGTTCGCGCGCTTTTCGCGTGAGCCCTGAAGCGGGCCAGGTCCCGATCGCCGAGGCACACGAGTCCGGCATGACTGGTCGAAAGCCGCGGATCGGTATACCGTTCTCGCAGTTGCGACTTCACATCTACACCGCCACGGAGTTTCGATGAATCGGTCCCTGTTGCGATTGTGTGCGCTCCTGCTCGTGCTCCCCCTGTGCGCGAGCTTCCTCGTCTCGTCCCTTGCGGACGCATCCGCGGCGCAGGACCCCAAGCCCACTCCCGAAGGTCGGGGGACTCCTCCGCAGGACGGCCCCGAGCGTCCGCGCGGTCCGCGTGGCGAGCGCGGTGCACCGAACCTGCACAACTCAATGGAGCAGATGGAGCGTGTGATGGATCAGGTGCAGGCCACGATCGGCGACCCCGCGAAGAGCGAAGACACGCTGATGGGACTGGGTCGCATGATTCAGTTGTCCGGATCTTCGTTGCTGGGCCAGCCGAAGAACATGGATGAACAGCCCGAGGACAAGCGCGCTGCGCACAAGAACGCCTTCCGCCGCGAGATGCTGCTGCTGACGCGCCAACTCATCGACATCGATCTGCTGGTGCTCGACGGCAAACACGAAGACGCCGCGAAGCTCTTCAAGGCGAAGATCGCCGCGGCGCGTGACGCCGGCCACGAGAAGTTCGGCGGCGACGAGGAAAAGGGCGCGAAACCAGCAGGCGGCGCCGACGCTCCTCCGCCGAAGAAATAGCCGCGCGACCACCCGGCCGTGCAATGTCGAGGCGCAGGGGACCGCTCTCGCGGAGCGGCCCTGCGCTTCTGTCTTCCGTTCGAGGGTTGTCGGATTCGCTCTGGAGGTCGACACTGAGATCGGCCTCGACAACGACTTGGGAGACAGAGCGATGAGCAACCGCAACATCCTCACGTGCATCACCTTCGCGCTGGGAGCTTCTGCAGTCGCGCAGAGCTTGAACATCGACTTGGGGAGCGCTGCTTCGAGTTTCGGCAAGCCTGGTGATGCCTACGCTGCTGCCTCCGGGCAGGCGGGTTTCTGGAACGCGACGAGCGCCGGCACGCCGGCGATCCTCCGCTACCTGGACGGTTCACAGGCGACGACCAAGGTCGTTCCCAGCGGTAGCGGTTTTGCCAATGCTGAAGCCCAGAATCCGCTGACGATCGGCGACGACGAGAAGCTGATGGACGATGGCGCGCGCTTGACCGGCGCGAGCAGCTCGTACGTGTTCAACATCAACGGGCTCTCGAACGGAACCTACTACGTCTACACGTACGCTCTCGCTCCGGACTCGGCCGTCCTCTCGAACGTGACGGTTCCGGGCTCACCCGACGGCGTGCGGAGCTGTGGCGGAGTGTGGCCCGGCGCACATGCAGAGGGCACGACCTTCACGCGGCATTTCCTGAACGTCACGACGGGCGGCATTCAAGTCGTCGTCACACCGCAGGCCGCGAGCGGATTCCTGAACGGTCTGCAGATCGTGCGCGTCGCGCAAGGCATCACGCCGTACTGCTTCGGAACTGCTGTTGCGTGCCCCTGCGGGAACTCCGGCGGATCGTCCGCGGGTTGTGAGAACTCGCAGGCGAGCGGAGGCGGAAAGCTCACCGGCGCCGGCGTGCCGCTCTTGTCGGGCGACACGCTCGTGCTGAGTGCTTCGCAACTGCCGCCGGGAACGAACGCGCTGTTCTTTCAGGGCACGCTGGCGCTCACGAACGCTGCGTTCGGCGACGGCTTGCTCTGCGCGGGAGGTTCCATCACGCGCCTCGCCATCCAGGGCGCGCCCGGCGGAGCATGCAGCTTCCCTGGTGCTGGTGATGCGCCGATCGGCGTCGCAGGCATGGTGCTCCCCGCGCAGACTCGCAACTACCAGGTCTGGTACCGAGACGCACAAGCCTTCTGCACGCCTGCGACGTACAACCTGACGAACGGTGTGAGTGTGCTTTGGCAGTGAACTTGCCGGGCGAGATCCCGGCGTTCCGAGCCGATATGGACAAGCGGAGTGGCGCGCAGGATCCACCGGTCATCGGGCGCAAACCCTGGGAAACCGGACTCCGCAGTGATCCCGGAGCGGTGCGTCCGGCGGCCGGGTACACAGTTGTTTCGGAATGCCTCACGCTCGCCCCTTGCGACCAACGAAGAGCTCCGTAGTGTGGCGTGAACTCCACCAGTTGGGGACACAGCTCGATCGCGTCCGCCAGCCCACGAATCCAAGTCCTGTCCTGCCATCCAACAGAGGTCTGCTCATGCAGCGCATCACCCGCGTTCTCGCACCCGCTCGTCACGACACCTCGCCACTCTCGAGCCGGCACCTGCCGACCGGTCTGTTACTCGCCGGCTTGTTGGCGTTCGCGAGCCACGCCTACGCACGTCCGGTCCTCGTGACGCCCGAAGAAGTTCCGGCGCCGAAGACGGACGTCGACAGCGAGTCCAAGAAGGTCTGGGCCAAGCTCGAAGCCGCAGTGGCCGAAGGCAAGATCACGCAGGCGCAAGCCGAAGAGCGCTTCGCGGGTTGGAAGAAGCAGAGCGCCGAGAGGACGGCGAAGGATGCCGAAGCCAAGATGGCCTGGAGCGAACTCGAGGCGCAAGTCAAGGCCGGCACGCTGACCATGGAGCAGGCGAAGCTGCGCTACGCGGCCTGGGAAAAGACGAGCGCCGAAAAAGCGGCCGTCGCCGAGTCGAAGCGGGTCTGGGCGGAACTCGAGTCCAAAGTCGCGGCCGGCACCATGACGCTCGAACAGGCCAAGGAGCGTTTTGCCGAGCACGAAAAAGCGCTCGCCGCGAAGAAGAACGCGCGCCGCGACCTCGATCCCGAAGCCGCCATCCTGCGCATTCAACAAGCAGTCGAGACCGGTCGACTCACGCCCGAGGAGGGCCGTGCGAAGATCGAAGCGCTCAAAGTTCAGCTCGCCGAACAGAAGGTCGAGAGCCGGAAGCTCGAGGCCGAGATCGTGAAGATCAAGGCCGAGGTCACCGCCGGCCGCATGACGCCTGAAGTCGCACAGAAGAAGATCGAAGCGCTCAAGAAGCGCGCGGACGATCCGCAACCCTCCAAAGGCGAGATGACACTGGAAACGATGAAGGAGCGGATCGAAATCGCCGTGAAGTCGGGCCGCCTGACGGCCGAGGAAGGCCAGGCGAAGATCGAAGCGTTCAAGAAGGAAATGGAAGCACAGAAGCGGGAGCGCAAAGAGGTCCGCGACCCGCGCTGAGCCTGCGCGTGCGGCAGGTCGGCGTTTGCGGGAACTCGCACTTCAGGCGGACACCGGTCTGAGGCCGCCTTGCTCGTGATGAAGCGCTCACGAATCATCTTGCCCCTCTGTGTTGCCGCCGGCGTCGCAGCCGGACTCGTCGCGGTATGGATGACGGCTGGCTTCAGGTTGTCCGCCGCAACGAGCCCCGCGACCGCGCCGGTCCACGCGCAGTCCGAATCGGATGCACCTGGGGACGAGGACTTGGAGCTTACCCAGGCCGCGCCTGGCCGCACGTTGGTGCACTCGAGCGGCGACGGCGGGGCCTCGCTGTCCCCCGCTGCTGAGCGCGCGAACGCGAAAGAACCGCGGAAGCCCGCCACGGCGGCCGAACTGCAGGAGTTTCGCCGGTACGTCGACGACACACTGCACGAGCTGCGTCGCGACCAGGCGCTCGAGTGGAAGCGCGATCTCGTCGAACGCGCGGACCGAATGGACGACACGGTCCGCACGCTGGAGCGCAAGCTCGGTTTGTCCGTAGCGCAGTCCGCCAGACTGCGCACGACGCTGCTTGCTCAACTGGATCTCGAAGCCGAATACGCATGGAAATGGGAGCAAGGTGCGGACAAGGACGCCCTGGGCCGTCTGAAAGTCGCGGATCGCGAGGCCAGGCTGCGCGAACTCGCGCAGTTCCTCTCGGCCGAACAGCTCGTTGCGTACAAGTCCGCCGCGGCAGATTGATGCGCGTCGGTCGGACGCACGGTCTCGATCACGATTGGCGCGTCGGCCTTGTGAGCCGGCCTCGCGCACCGTTACCGCGGTAGTGCGGAAGGATTTTCCGCTTCCGACCGCATCTGACTTCTGAGCACCATCGAAGTTGGGGAGCAACACGCCAGCCGGAACGCGGCAGCACCCGATAGAACGGCAAGAATCCCGTTCCCTTCGATGGTCTCCGACTTTCAATCGTCCGCGTCGCGCGGAAGAGATCGCCCCTGCGTATCGGTCTCGGCTCCATTCGCCGACACCCAAAGCGCGTTCGTCGATCGACCGCGAGCGTGCGCGCGCCGAGGAGGCCTCGACGCATGCTGATCGAAGGGAAACTCCTCCTCGGCACGCTCAAGGCAGTCGCGATAGGTTGCGTAGGCGCATGGGGTTCGCGACGGTTGCTGCGACGCATTCATCGCATCACGCATCGCCTTCCGATGAAGCTGCGCGAGATCGCGCCCTCGAAAGTCCTAGTCGTGGCGCCGCACATGGACGACGAGGTGATCGGTCCGGGCGGCGCGCTCGCTCTGCACCAGCGTTGCGGCAGCGAAGTCCAGGTGGTCTTCTGCGCGGCCGGTGCCGACCCCGCTGTCGACCAGACGCGCAAACGCGAAGCACTGGCCTGCGCCGAGTTGATGGGTTTCTCCACGCTGCACTGGCTCGACTTCCCTGAGGGCGGTCTCTCGTCCAGGGAGAACGAACTAGCGGTCGAATTGGCGGAAGTCCTCAACGAGGTGCAACCGCAACAAGTGTTCGTGCCCTACCCCACCGATCACCATCGTGACCACACCGCCGTCGCAGCCGCACTCGCGAGCGCGATTCGATCGACGAAATGGCAAGGCGAAGTGTGGTGCTTCGAAGTCTGGTCGCCTTCGTGGCCGAACACCGCCGTCGACATCAGCAGTGTCGTCGAGCAGAAGCGCAACGCAATCAGCTTGCACGAGTCCCAGGTCGCCGGCCTGCACTACGCGGGCGGCATCCTCGGCCTCAATCGCTACCGCGCGCTGCGTGTGTACGTGGACTACGCCGAAGCGTTCTGGGTGGCGCCGGAGAAGAAGTTCGTCGAGCTGGCCGAGGAAATGAGCCGCGTCTAGCAGCCCGTGGTGCAGCAGCGGATCAGGTGGTGATGTCGAAGCGCTTGCGCCATCCGCGCAACGCCAGCAACGTCAGGATGCTGGCGATCCCGAGCAGCACACCGATCTCGACCAGCACGCCGTCGACGCCTTTGCCGTACCACAGAATCGCGTGGTAGCCGTCCATCGCCCAAGCATTGAGCGTGAAGTGGCCGAGTTTCTGGTACCAGGCCGGCGTGATCATCAGCGGGAACCAGCTGCCGCCGAGCGCGCTCATGACGAGGATGATCAGCGTCGACAGGCCTTCGAGCTGCTTGCGCGTGCGACATGTCACCGAGAGCCACAGACCGAATCCTGTGGCCGCCGCGGCGAGCGCGAGGGACACGCACAGCAGAGCAAAAGGCGCATCCCAGATCGGCAGCGAAAACACGAGTGCACCGAACGTGAACAGCACGATCAACTGCAACAATCCTACGGAAACGATGAAGAGCGCCTTCCCGAACAAAACGGCGCGGCTGGCTGTAGGCGTGAGGCGCAGACGTTCCAGCGTGCCCTGCTGTTCCTCCTCGATGATCGTTCCGCCCGCAGCCGTCAGACTGAAGAGCAACATCATCACGGCGATTCCCGCGACCGCGTGCGACTTGCCGGCGTTCTTCTGCGCGGGGTCGTCGGTCCCGGTCACATCCTCGATTTCGAGGCCCATCGCCGCCGGCAACGCACCGTCGGAGCTGTCAGCGCCGGCGAGTGAATCAGCCAGCGTTTTCTCGAGCGCAGCGGTAGCGGATTCATCCAGACCGAATGCCGCCATGCTCTTCTTCATCATCGCGCGACCGATTTCACGACCGGACAAGCGCATCAAGACCGGCGTCAAGCTGCCTGTGATCACCTGCTGTTCGATCGCGCGAGCGGCATCGCGGTACAGCACGAGTCGGGGGCCGCGGCCGGCTTCGATTTCGGAACCGTATCCACTCGGAATCAAGAGCGCCGCGACCGCCTTGCCACGCGCTACTCGCGCGCGCGAACCGCTGTAAGGCTTGAGCTCGATGCCGGCCGAGCGACCGAGTTCTTCGATCAATGCGCGCGAGGCAGCACTCTCGTCGAGGTCTTCGACGAGCACGGGTACCCGACCCATGCCCTGGCCGCCTCCCATCGAACCCATCGCTGCGCCGAAGATCAGTGCGAGCACGATCGGCAGCGCAAAGGTCAGAAGCAGAGCGGTGCGATCGCGCAGGAAGAGCTTCAGGTCCTTGTTCGCGACGGCGAGAGCGGAGCTCATCATGAGCGACCGTCCCTCAAGGCGTGGCCCGTGAGCGCCAGGAAGACCTGCTCCAGCCCGGGCAGTTCTTCCTCGATCTCGGAGGCGATTCCGGCCTCGGTCAGCACGGCGCGCGCTTCGACCACGCGATCACCCATCACGCGCAGTCCGCGCCGACCGCTTCCGGGTATCTTGCGCTGCAGTTCCAACAGTGTCCCGCGGGCGATTTCGTTGCCTTTGTCGAGGATCACGATGCGATCACACAGGCGCTCGACCTCGCCCAACTGATGCGTCGTGTAGACGATCGTCACGCCGGTCGCGTGCAATCCGGCGACCATCTCGTACACGTGATTGCGTGACTGCGGATCGATGCCGACAGTCGGCTCGTCGAGAAACACAAGTTCGGGCTCGTGCAACAGCGACGCGACGATGTTGAGGCGCCGCTTCATGCCGCCTGAGAAACTTCCGACGCGGTCGTCGGCGCGCTCGACGAGTCCGGCGACGTCCAGCGCCCACTGCACACGCGCCGCCAGCGAACTTTGCGCGACGCTCTGCATCCGACCGAAGAAGTACAGGTTCTCGCGCGCAGTCAGCCCGTCGTAGATCGCGATCTCCTGCGGCACGACTCCGATCTTCGCGCGGATCCGCGCCGCGTCGCGCTCGGGATCCAGGCCCAGAACGCGCACGCTGCCCGAACTCGGGCGCGCCAGCGTCGACAAGATGCGGATCATCGTCGTCTTGCCCGCGCCATTCGGTCCGAGGAGCCCCAGCGCCTCGCCGCGCGCGATCTCCAGATCGACCGCGTGCAGCGCCGTCTGCGACCCGAAGGTCTTGTGAACGGCCCGCGCCTCGACGACCGGAGCGGCGGCGGCACCCGCGGCACGGGGTCGATCAGGATTCTCTCGTCGGGGCATCATGGGGGGCGCTGTCTATACTGTGCCGCTGCCGCCCGCGATCCTTCGCGAAAATCACGATCGACTCGATGCTGTTCCTCCCGCACTCCTTTCGCGACCCCAAGTTGTTGGACCTGGCGCTCACGCACAGCTCGATGCACTCGTCGCGCGACAACGAGCGGCTCGAGTTCCTGGGCGATGCTGCGCTCGACCTCGTCGTCGCCGAGGAGCTGTTCAAGCACCACCACGACCTGCCCGAGGGTGATCTGACCGAATTGAAGGCCTGGGTCGTGTCGCGCAAGAGTCTGGCCGAAGCCGCGCGCGAGATGGAACTCGACACCGTTCTGCGCATCGGGCCGGGACTGAAGGAGCGTGCTCTGCCCAGGTCGGTGCTGGCGAATGTGTACGAAGCCGTCCTGGGTGCGGTCTACCTCGACGCCGGGCTGGAAGCCGTGCGCGAATTCGTTCGGGTCACCCTGAAGCGCGCGCTCGAACAGGTTCGCACCCGATCGCACGGTGAGAACCCCAAGCAGCGACTCCAGCAGGTCTGCCAGCGCGACCACGCCACGCTGCCCGTCTACAAGGTCGTCGATGATCGCGGCGAGGCCCACGCGCGCGCGTTTCTCGTCGCGGTGGAGGCGGGCGATGTGCTCTATCCCAGCGCGTGGGGCCGCACGCGCAAGGAAGCGGAGATGTGGGCGGCTTACGAAGCGCTACTCGTGATCGAAGGTGACGTCTCGCCGCCGGACACGGAGCTCGCCGAGTGACGAACGAAGAAGCGCCGCACAGCGCAGCGGTCGAGAGCACTGCGCTTGCGCACGCTGAATCCCCGCTCGTACTCGATGTCGCCGCGCTCGCCTTGGGCGCGGAAGTCGCCCAGATCAGCGCCGCGCTCGACAAACAGCGCCGCGCTTCGGTCGGAAACCTGTGGGGTGCCGCACAAGCCATGGTGCTCGCGGCGCTCTCGTCGCGCGCCCAGGGACCGTGGGTCGCGTTGACTTCAAGCGAGGCCGAAGCTCAAGGTTTCGTCGAGGATCTGGCTGCCTTCGGCGCACAAGCCGTGTGGTTGCCGGCGCGCGAGAGCTTCACCGGAAGCCGCGCTCACGCCGACGTCGAGACGATCCGCCGGCGCCTGCAAGTCGTGCAACGTATCGCCGGCCCGGCGAGCAAGCGGCCGCGCCTGATCGTCGCGTCGCTTCTCTCCCTACTGCAGCCGATGACTTCGCCTGCAGAGCTGGAGAAAAACTGGCTCAAGCTGCAAACGAAGCAATCGCTGGACACGGAGGCACTGCTCGAGCGGCTCGTCACTGCGGGCTACACGCGCCTGCCGCTGGCCGAAAAGCCCGGTGAAGTGTCGCTGCGCGGGGAGATCCTCGACATCTACCCGCTCGCGGCCGAGTTGCCGTTGCGCATCGAACTGTTCGGCGACGAGATCGAGTCTCTGCGCTCTTTCGATCCGGTCGACCAGCGCAGCGTCGAGTCGCTCAAGGAAGTCCAGCTCTCGCTGGCAGCCGACTCCGGGGGTGTCGAAGACGGCGACGGCGTTCTGCCCAGCACGGTGCTCGCGCCGACGAGCGTGTACGTGAGCGTCGAACCGATGCGCATCGAAGACCGCGCCGAGGGCTTGCGCATTCAATCCGCTTCCCACGCGCGCGCCCTGCTGCAGCTCACGCAAGCCATGGACGCGCATCGGCGTCTGGATCTCATGTCGTTGCCCGGCGCGACCTTGAACTTCGACACGCGCTCGGTGCAAGCACTGGGCGTAGGCGTGCGCGAATCGCCGCGCGTCCTGCGCGAAACGACCGCCGACGGGACGCGCGTCGTCGTGTTGTGCCAGAACGAGGCGGAAGAGCATCGGTTCCGCACCGTTCTCGCCGAAGCGGGCGGCATCGCGGGAGTCGAATTCCGGGTGGGCAGCGTGTCGAAAGGGTTCCGGCTGCCGGCTCAGCGCGTCGCCGTCGTCAACCATCGCGAACTCGTCGGCATTCTAGGCAAACGCGCGGTGACCAAGGTGCAGTCGCCGCATCGAGTCCGCGCACTGCAGTCTTTCTTCGAGCTGAAAGTCGGCGACGTCGTCGTGCATTCAGTGCACGGCGTGGCACGGTTCGCCGGCCTGAAGCGCATGCAGCGCGGCAGCGGTGAAGAGGAGCACCTGCATCTGATCTTTGCCGAGGACGTGTCGCTCTTCGTGCCCGCGGCGCGCATCGACCTCGTGCAACGTTACATCGGGACCGGCTCGTCCACGCCGCCGATGGACAAGATCGGATCGACGTCGTTTCGACGGCGCAAAGAGAAGGTCGAGCGTGCGCTGTTCGACCTCGCGACCGACTTGCTCGAAGTCCAGGCGCGTCGCGCGCTAAAAAAGCGTGCCCCCTGGTCCGTCGATCCGGCGTTGATGAAAGACATGATCGGATCGTTCCCCTGGACCGAAACTCCCGATCAGCTCGACGTCGACCGCGAGATCGACACCGATCTCGCGAGCGAGAAGCCCATGGATCGACTGCTGTGCGGCGACGTCGGATTCGGCAAGACGGAATTGGCGATTCGTGCGGCATTTCGTGTGGTTTCAGGCGGAGGGCAAGTCGCTGTATTGGTGCCCACCACTGTCCTGGCCCAGCAACACCACGACGTGTTTCGCGAGCGCCTCGCGGACTTCCCCGTGAATGTCGCCGCGCTGTCGCGTTACGTCAAAGGTGGCGCGGAGAAGACGACGGTCGAGGGCATCGAAAAGGGCGATGTCGACATCGTGATCGGCACACACCGCATCCTCTCCAGCGATCTGAAGTTCAAGAACCTGGGGCTGGTGATCGTCGACGAAGAGCAGCGCTTCGGCGTCACGCACAAGGAGCACTTCAAGAAGCTGCGCGCCAACGTCGATCTCTTGACACTTTCGGCGACACCCATTCCGCGCACGCTGCACATGTCGATCTCGGGCTTGCGCGACATTTCGGCACTCACCGTGCCGCCGCCGGGCCGACAGGAGATCGAGACCTTGCTCGCCTACGCTGAGGACGAGGCACTGGTGCGCGAGGCCTTCCTGCGCGAGAAGAACCGCGGCGGACAGGTCTTCTTCCTGCACAACCGCGTGCATTCGATCCGCCAGACGGCGTTGAGATTGCAACAGCTCGTACCTGAATGCTCATTCGCGATCGGCCACGGCCAGATGACGTCCGGTGAGTTGAAGGGCGTCATGGACACGTTCACCCACGGCGACGTCGACGTGCTCGTGGCGACGACGATCATCGAGAGCGGTCTCGACATCCCGGCCGCCGGCACGATCGTGATCGACAACGCCGACGAATTCGGCCTCTCCGAGTTGCACCAACTGCGCGGACGCGTGGGTCGCGGGACGAACAAGGCGTGGTGCTATCTGCTGGTCGAGCGGCACAAACCTCTGCGTGAGGTCGCACGCGAGCGGTTGAAGGCACTGGAGGAGATGAATCACCTCGGCGCCGGCTTCGCGATCAGCATGAAGGACCTCGAGATCCGCGGCGCCGGCAACATCCTCGGTCCGCAGCAATCGGGACACATCGCGGCGATCGGCTACGACATGTACTGCAGGCTCTTGAAACAGACGGTCGAACGCCTCGAAGCGGGCGGAGAAATCGAGATCGAAGAGCTGGTGGCGGAACAGGAGTCATCCGGAGTCGAACTGGAACTCGGGTTGCGCGCGTTCCTGCCGGACTCGTGGATTCCCGAGGCCAAAGTGCGCCTGGAGATCCTGCGGCAACTGGCGGCGACGCGCGACGACGCGGATGCGGACGCGGCGCTGGCGATGCTCAAAGACCGCTTCGGCCGTCCGCCGCCTGAGGCGGAGGAGCTGATCCGCACATTCCGTCTGAAAGCGCGCCTGGAACAGATCGGCGTCCGGCGACTTTCGTACCGCGACGGGGTTTACGTGATCGAGTACCGCGATCGCGTTGCGCTCGAGCGCGGGCTGGACCTGGGAACGGTCGATTTCCGCCCGCTGCGCACCGGACTCGGCCACCTGGCCATCCCCGAGAAGCACAAGACTCCGGCTCGCGCGCTTTCCTGGCTGGAGGCCTTGTTGCACGGCCCGCGCGCACAGACGAAGATCTCGCGCTGACGCCGACCATGATTTCGATCCTGCACAGCCTGCTCATCTCCGCCTGCATTCTCCAAGGCGCACCGCCGGATTCGCCCGCGGTCCGGGGGCAATGGAACGACATCGATCGCGTGGTCGCTATCGTCAACCAGGACATCATCACGTGGCGCCAACTGATGCGCGATTTCAAGCGTGAGTTCGACTCAGGTCAGTTGACCAACGAGAGCGAGATCCACGCTGCGCAGACCAAGATCCTGACCGGACACGTCAAGAATCTGCTGCGCACGCAGGCCGGCCAGGACCTCGGCGCGGATCCGAAGGCCGTCGAACGCACCGTGCAGGACTGGTTCGATCGCACCGTCCAGAGCAGCAACGGCGTCGTCGGCATGTCCAACGTGCTGCAGTCCCAAGACATGACGACGCAGGACGTCAAGCGCGGGATGCGCGAACGCATCTACGGGAACGCCTGGTCCGATTCGATCACCGGCGAGGGTCCGGGCGTGGCGACGCGCCCTAGCCGCGATCGCTATGTCCGCCCTGGGCAGATCCGCTTTCGCTACGAAGAGGCGCTGCGGCGTCCAGAGGCTTTGCGCAGCATCGGCGGTTCGAACGAGATGTTCACGCTGCAGGTCCTGATGCTCGACTCCGACAAGCACGGCGGCAAGGAGAAGACCCTTGCGCTGGCCAAGGAACTCAAGCTCGCCATCGAGAGCGGCACGGACATGAGCGAACTCGTGCGACGCTACGGCATGCCTGGTGCGAACGACGGCGTGGGCGAACCGGCTGATCTCGCGCGCATCCAACTCCTGTTTCCAGCGGCGGCCGAGTTCGTGAGGCAGCGACCCAAGGACGACGCGCTGCTGGACAAGTACGTTTCGGAGCCGCTCGTGATCATGGAGACCGGCGGGCGCGTGCTGTATCAGCTCGCACGGATTCGCTTGCGCGTCGACGGATTGACGCCGAAGCTCTCGTCGCCGGACGTGCAGCGCACGCTCGCGCTGCGGACGCGCGACGACCTGGATGCTTTCCGACTCGACCGCGCCTACGCTCGGCTGCATCGAGCCGCTTACGTGTGGCCGCCGGAGTACTCGGCGCAACCTGAGCGCTGATCGCCTTCCCGGGCGCTACCATGGCCGCGCTTGGAACTCCTCACTCTCGCTGACGGCCTGCCTGCTTCGCTCGCGCTCTTGCGCACTGCTGCGGAGCGCATCGCGCCCTACATCCGCAGGACTCCGACGGTCTATTCGCACACGTTCAGTGAGAGTTCGGGCATGGAGGTCTACCTCAAGCTCGAGAATTTGCAGCGGACCGGCTCCTTCAAATCACGCGGCGCGCTCAACAAGGTGCTCGCTCTGCCGCCCGAAACGCAGAAGCGCGGCCTGGTCGCGGCGTCTGCCGGCAACCACGCGCAAGGTGTCGCGCTCGCAGCGAAGATCGCCGAAGCACACGCGACGATCGTGATGCCCGAATCGACGCCGATCATCAAGGTGCAGCGCACGGAGAGCTACGGCGCCGAAGTCGTACTGCACGGTGAAAATTACGACGCAGCGCAGGCTCAGGCCGTCAAACTCGCGAAGGAACGCTCGGCGACGCTCATTCACCCTTACGACGATGCTTGGATCATCGCGGGACAAGGCACTTGTGGACTCGAGATCGTCGAAGAGCTTGGCGATCTCGACGCCGTCGTCGTTCCGATCGGCGGCGGTGGACTGATCTCGGGCGTGGCGATCGCGATCAAGGCGCTCTCGCCGAAGACGCGCGTCATCGGCGTGCAGGCAGCCGGCGCAGCGCCGATGGTGCGATCATTCCAAGCCGGCAAGCGGATCCGCGTGGATTCACCGCAGACGATCGCCGACGGCATCCGCGTCGGAAACGTCGGTGACATCACATTCGATCTGGTGCGCCGCTACGTAGACGAATGCGTCACGGTGGAAGAGGACGAGATCGTCGATGCCGTGCTGCAGACCATGGAGAAGAGCAAGCTCGTGGCCGAGACCGGCGGAGTCCCTGGAATCGCTGCGATCCTGGCCGGCAAGATCACGAATGCGAAGCGTGTGCTCGCAATCGTCTCGGGCGGAAACATCGACTTGAACCTAATCGCACGCATCGTCGAGAACGGCCTCGAACGCGCCGGGCGCACTCACCATGTTCGACTGCGCACGACGGACAAGCCCGGCCAACTGGTCGACATCCTCGGCGTGCTCGCATCGAATCAGTGCAACGTGCTCGACATTCAGCACTTTCGGGCGGGCTTCAAGGTCCCGCTCGGCATGGTGGACATCGACATCCTCGTCGAAACGCGCAAAGCCGGCGCGGGCTCGTTGGTCGACGAGGCGCTGCGTTCCCGCGGCTACGACTTGCGGAGCTGACTTTCTCAGGCGGCGGACGGCCTGCGATTCAGGTCCGTCGATCCCGAAGGATGCGTGGGTGCGGGGCCGCGCTCGTTGTGTCGCAGATCCCAGCACGTCGACAGCACATCCACGAGTCTTGCTCGGTGAACGGGCTTCGACAGGTAGTCGTCCATTCCGGCCGCAAGGCAACGCTCACGCTCGCCGGACAGTACGTTGGCGGTCAAAGCGACGATTCGAACACGGTTTCTCGAAGGATCGAGTGCGCGGATTCGCGTGGTCGCCGCATAGCCGTCCATGATCGGCATCTGGCAATCCATGAGGACCAGGTCGTAGCTGTTGGCGTGTGCGAGTCCAACCGCTTCCATGCCGTCTGACGCGCATTCGACGACACACTTGTGACTCTTCAGGATCGCACTGATCACCCGACGATTGACGACGTTGTCGTCGACGACGAGCACCCGCAGTCCCGGGAACAGGTTTGCATCCGCGGGCCGTGTGGTGAGTGTTCTCGCCGCCGGCGCCTCGCACGGTGTCAGTGGGACTTCGACTCGGAACGTGCTGCCGACCCCCAAGATGCTGTCGACGTGAATTGCGCCGCCCATCAACCCGATCAGATCGCGCGTGATGGACAGGCCTAGCCCCGTTCCGCCGTAACGCCGTGTCGTGGATGCGTCGGCTTGTGTGAACTTGTCGAAGACGATCGCGATCTTGTCCTCTTCGATGCCGATGCCCGTGTCGCTCACTTCGAGTCTGAGTCGCCGACCGTCCTCGGCGAGGAAGGTCGAACCTGTGATGCTGACCGAGCCTTGCGGGGTGAACTTGAGGGCGTTGCCGACGAGGTTGAGCAGGACCTGTCGCATGCGCGTGGGGTCGCCCATCAATCCACGCGGGACGTCGTCGGTCACCGACACATGCACCGCGATCCCCTTCGCTGCCGCCGCGCTCTCGACCATCCTCCGCACGTCTTCCACGACGTCGTGAATCGAGAATGGGATCTTCTCGATGACGATGCGCCCGACTTCGATCTTCGAGAAGTCGAGGATGTCCGTGATCACGCCCAGCAAGTGCTCCGCTGAAGAGCGCGTCGTTTCCGCGTACTCGCGCTGTTGATCATCCAACCTGGTTTCGACCAGCAGGCTCGTCATTCCGATGATGCCGTTGAGCGGCGTGCGCATCTCGTGGCTCATGTTCGCCAGGAATTCGGACTTGGCGCGGTTCGAAGACTCGGCTGCTTCCAGTCCATGTGCGAGTTCGGCCTTCTGTCGCTGCGCACGCAGCAGACGATGGTGCATGCGTGCGATGATGATCGCGACGCCTAGGACGAAGCACACCACTCCCAGCAACTGAATGACGCGAAGGTGGCGCGCACGCGCGGTGCTGGCGAGCCAATCGTCGGCCGGGAAATCCAGACCGAGCACAGACTCGACACGACCGTCGGAGTCCCGCAGCGGGTAGGAGGCGCTCACCCACGCGCCCCAGCGGTCACTAGAGATGCTCTCCTGAAAACTGCCTTGGCCGTCGAAGGCCGCCAGGATTTCAGGACTGACGTCCTCCGGGTCGTAGACTTCGCCGATGGCCGTGCGCGACTCGCGTTCACCCTCGAATTTGCCGTCGTGATCGTAGTCCGTTTCCGAATCCACCCACATTACGACGGTTCCGTCGTCGAGCTTGTGAAACGTGTAGATGTCCGCGATCTTCGGGTTGGACGCCAGCCAGCGCTTCTGAGTTTCGATCAGATTCAGGTACGTCGGATCATCGGCGGGTGTGTCGATGCGGATCCGCTCGTGTCCGCGCAATTCCAACTCGCCGGCGTAGATGGGCGCGAATCCCTCCACGGTCGCTGTCAGGCGTTCCCGCTCTTGATCACCGGCGGACTGAATCATCAGGATCCCCGGCCCGATGACGAAGCAAATCAGCAGCACAACCAGTCCGCGGTTCAGCCCCGAGAACCCAAGCCGCCGCAAGTAGACGCACGTGCACGCGGTCGCAACCGTCACGCCGATGGCGAATGCCAGGTAGTCGACCAGCGCGCTCATGCGTCAGCAATCCTCCGGCGTCTTGAACGCGAAGGGCCGTTGGTCTGGACGCCAGGGTGGCACGACGATGGGAAGTCCGGGGGACAAGGGACGGCTCGAGGGGATCGACTTCTAGTCAGGTCGACCCCCGTGATAGCGCGACTTGAAGAACCCCGAACTTGCAGAGCACGAAACAGGCCGAATTCATGAGACTTGTCGACGGGATGGATGGAGTCGGAAACATCTTCCTTGTCGGGAGCGCTGACCCGACGAAGACAGGCTATGGGCGTTGACACCGGGCCGCGGCCGTTTCGCGCCGAGAACGCGCTGCCAGGCGTCTGCGCAGTCGCCCTTTCCGCCCCACCCATCGTCGCGCCTGGAGCTAGGTTGAGACGCTGAGGCGGCTCGGATTCGCGGCCTTGTTCATCTGGCTTCCAGGACTGCCTGCCTGGTCTGGATCGAGTTGGAGCCGGACGCCGTGGCGACCGTGTTCATGTCGCTCGTCGTCGGTCGGCGCCGAGTTTCAGCACCCGTCGATTCGTACACCGAGCGTCGCAAGCTGCAGACTGCATTCTTCGCCGAGCCACGTTTGGACGACTTGCGTGCGATTCGAGCTGCAGTCGGCGAACACCCGACGATCTACGCTCTGAGAACCCAGTTCAAGCTCGCTCCCCTGCCGGCCTCCCGCCGCTGCGATCGGGGTCCCTTGGACGACCCGAGTTCATTCGGCCGAGATGTGGGCCTGGAACGGGTTCGCGCAGGCGCAGGAGTCGCCGCGTACCGTCTCCCCGATCCATGACGGTGGAACTCTTTTCGCACGAACGCGCATCCCTGAGGCGAAGCTACCGTTCACTCCCGCGGCAGGCCGAAACGGAGTCGAACCCAACTTCGGTAGTATTCAGGCCGAACCAGGGATTCGAGGAACAACGACGATGCGCGTGATGAAATTCGGCGGTACATCCGTGGGCGACGCCGCCCGCATGCGCCGCGTGATCGAGCTGATCGAGGCTGCGGCCAGACATGAGCGCGTGTGCCTCGTCGCATCCGCCGTCACGGGGGTGACGAATCTGCTCGTCGATGCAACACAGCGCGTGGCTGCGGGCGAGGACGTGTCCCCGTTCACGGATCGCTTCCGCAGCGTGCACGAGCAGATCGTCGCAGACCTCGACGGCGTGCTGCGCGCCGGCGACAGCGACCTTTTGCTGGGAGTGATTCAGACGCTCACGCGCGAGTTCGAACGCCTGCTGCAAGGCGTGTCTCTCCTGCGCGAAGCACCGCCGCTCGCGATCGCGCGCGTGTCGAGCCTGGGCGAGCGCGCGTCGTGCGCCATCCTGGCCGAAATCGCACGCGCGCGCGGACTCGAACCGCTGCTCCTAGATCCAAGTGAGTACGTCATCGCCACCGGAGATCCGCTCGAAGCGGTGCCCGACATGGAGAGGGTGCGCGAGCGCTGGGCGCCGATTCGCAACGGTCGCGAGCGCCTCATTTTGCTTCCGGGCTTCTTCGCCGGTGATGGAGACGGCCGCATCGTGCTGCTCGGGCGCGGTGGCTCGGATTGGTCGGCGGCGATCGCGGCGGCGGCGCTCGACGCCGCACTGTGCGAGATCTGGACCGACGTCGACGGCATCTACAGCGCTGATCCGCGCCTCGTGCCCGACGCGTTCCCGGTCAGCGAAACGAGCTTCGAAGAAGCGATGGAGTTGAGCTACTTCGGCGCCAAGGTCCTGCATCCGAAGACGATTCAACCGGCGCGCGAGCGCGGTATTCCGGTCGCAGTGCGCAACAGTTTCGCGCCCGAGAAGCCCGGCACGCTGGTCAAGAACGGTGCCGCGCCTTCACCGCACGGCGTTCGCGGATTGACTCTGTTGCGCGACGTCGTGCTGCTCAACCTGACCGGTTCAGGCATGGCCGGGATACCCGGGGTGGCATCGCGAGCGTTCGGAGCTCTGGGCGAGGCCGGCATCTCCGCGATCCTGATTTCGCAAGCGTCGAGCGAGTGCGCGATCTCGATCTGCGTGGCACGCAAGGACGGCGCGCGCGCCGTGATCGTGCTCGACAAAGCCTTCGAAGCTGAACGCCGCTTGACGCGCGTCGACGACATCGAAATGCGCACCGGACTCGCGATTCTGTCGGTCGTCGGCGACGGCATGCGCACGCGCGTCGGTTCCGCCGGCACGTTTTTCGATGCGCTGGCACAGATCGCCGTCAACGTCGTGGCGATCGCGCAGGGCTCGAACGAGCGCAGCATTTCGGCCGTGATCCAAGAGCACGACGGCGAGCGCGCGTTGCGTCACGCGCACCACCGTTTCTTCGGCACGCCGGAGGCCTTGGATCTGTTCGTGTTCGGTGTCGGCGGCGTCGGTACGAAACTCCTGCATCAGATTGCTGCGCAGCGTGAACGCCTGCGTGCGCGCGGCGTCGAAGTGCGCATCACCGGCATCGCGAACAGCAAGGCGATGGTCCTGGACGAGAAGGGCCTGGACCCCAGCTTCGCACGCGACGCGCTGACCGGCCCGTCCGCCCGCCCCGTGAACCTGGCACAAGTGGCCGAGTTCGCAGCGAAGCAGAAGCTCGTGACGCCGGTCTTCGTCGATTGCACCGCCAACGCCGAACTCGCGTTGCGCTACGGGACCGTCATGGATGCGGGCCTGCACGTCGTGACGGCGAACAAGATCGCCAATTCGAGTTCATCGGCGATGTACCGAGAATTGCGCCGCATCGCGCGGCACAAACAGCGGCGCTTCTTGTACGAGACCAATGTCGGTGCGGGACTGCCTGTGATCTGGACGCTGCAGAAGCTCGTCAACACCGGCGACCGCGTCGTGCGCATCGAGGGCGTGCTCTCGGGGTCGATGTCCTATCTCATGGGACGGCTCGAGGAAGGCGCGCTCATGTCGCACGCCGTCCGCGAGGCCAAGGAAAAGGGCTTCACCGAGCCCGATCCGCGCGACGATCTCTCCGGCCGCGACGTCGCGCGCAAAGTCCTCATCCTCGCGCGCGAGACCGGCATCGACATCGAACCCGAACAGGTCGTGGTCGAAGGCGTGCTGCCGCGCGAAATCATGGAGCAGGGAGACGTCGAGGAGTTCTTCGACGCGCTTCCGAAGCTCGACGCCGAGTTCGCGGCGCGCATGAAGGACCTGAAGTCCAAAGGCCAGACGTTGCGCTTCGTCGGCACGATCGAAGAAGGCCGCGCGTCGGTCGGGCTGCGCGCCGTCGATGTGGACCATCCGCTGTCGAGCATCAAGGGCGGCGAGAACGCGCTGGCTTTCCTCACCGAACATTACAGCCCGCGTCCGATGGTGATCCGCGGCTACGGCGCCGGAGCGGAAGTGACTGCGGCGGGCGTGTTGTCGGACATCCTCTCGCTCGCGGATTGGGGCGGCGCGTGATCTTGATCGGTACGCGCGATGCGCGTGACACGGCCACTTTCGCGCAAGCGAGCTCAGGTGCGACACCGGCTCACGGTGGCTTGTTCACGCCGCGCGATTGGAAGCGCTGGAACGACATCGACGACCTGCTGAAGCTCCCTTGGGCGTTGCGCTGTGCAGTGATCCTCGAGCGACTGATCGGTGACGAGTTCGAACGCGCCGTGATCGACGAGATCGTGCGCGAGGCCTTCGATTTCGAAGCTCCGCTCGTGCGTTTGGCCGACGGCTCGCTCGTGCTCGAGCTGTTTCACGGACCCACGTTGGCGTTCAAGGATTTCGGCGCACGTTTTCTCGCCGCGGTGTTGACGCGCATTCCATCGCGCGGCCCGCGCATGATCCTGACCGCGACCTCCGGCGACACCGGAGCCGCAGTCGCGCACGCGTTCTGGCGCAAAATCGGCGTGCGCGTCGTGGTTTTGTACCCGCGCGGACGCGTGTCGCCGCTGCAAGAGCGGCAGATCGCCGCGCTGGGCGAGAACGTCTCGACGTTTGCGGTCGACGGCTCCTTCGACGATTGCCAGGCGCTCGTCAAGACGTGCTTCGCCGATCGAACGCTGTCCGCGGACCTGGGCCTGACCTCCGCGAACTCGATCAACATCGCGCGCCTCCTGGCCCAGCTGCTGTACTACTTCGAAGGCGCGGCGAGCGCACGGAAGTCAGGCGTAGCAGGCCGGCTCGTCGTCTCGGTTCCGAGCGGCAACTTCGGCAACCTGTGTGCGGGCTTGATGGCCTGGAAGGCGGGCCTGCCGGTGCACGCTTTCTGTGCTGCGACCAATGCCAACGACACTGTCCCGCGCTTCCTCGACGGAGGTGCGTACGAGCCGCGCACATCGATCGCCACGATCTCGAATGCGATGGATGTCGGCGCGCCCAGCAATTGGGAGCGCATCGCCGGACTCTTCGGGCATGATCTCACGGCGATGCGCGCCCAATTGCGCTCCGAGGCCGTGGACGATGCGGCGACCGCCGCCGAGATCAAGCGCTTGAACTCGATCGGTTACACGGCTTGCCCGCATACGGCGGTCGCAAGCCGAGTGTTGCGCACGCAACTCGCAGCGGGCGAGACCGGCATGTTCCTGGCGACGGCGCATCCGGCGAAGTTCATGGAGGTCTTGCAACCGATCCTGGGTCGCACGGTGGAGATCCCCGAGCGGTTGGCATCCATGGCGCAACGGCCGGTGCTCTCGGAGTCGATCGACACCAACGCCGCCGCATTCGTGACGCGACTCCGCGCGTTGGTGTAGAACCACGCGCATGTCGACGATCCGGAAGCCCGGGAAAGATCGCCACCGCCGCCAATTCGCCTTCGATGCGGCTCTAGGCGCGCTCGCGTGGATCGTGATCGTCGGGCGACAGCTCGGGCACACGCAATCGGGCCAGCTGCTGATCGAGCACCTCTTGTTGTTCGCTCCGCTCGTGATCGTGCCGTTGGGCGTGCGGCTCACGTCCGGCCGCACAGAGGGCCGGAAACATCCGCTCGCGTTCGTCGCCGCTTCCAACCTGCACCCGCTCGCGACGTTGGCTGCGGTCGGCGCCGTGCTCCTCGAGCCGGGACTGCCGTCGGGATTCGCGGCCGGCATCTGGGGCGCGTACTGTTCGCTGTTGGCGCTGTGGGGTTGCTTGCGCTTCTTCGGGACCGGGCAGCGCTCGCTGGCCGAAGTCGCGATCGAAGTCGGGCTCGTCTACAGCGCCATCGGAGGCGTGTGGTTCGTGCTCTCGCGGATGGGCCTGCAACCGCTGGAGTTTCCGCACGCGATCGTGGCGCTCACATCCGTGCACTTCCACTACGCCGGGTTCGCCGCCCCGATCATTGTCGGACTCGCAGGCCGCGTCCTGGGACGGTCAGGTCCGCCGCACGTCTTGTGGCGCATCGGCGCGCGCGCCGTCATCGTGTGCCCCATCGTGATCGCGATCGGCATCACCACGGCTCCGATCGTCGAGGTCATCGCCGCATTCGGCCTCGCCATCGCCTTGACCATGTCGATGATGGTGGTGGCCGTGCGTGCGGGGCCGGCACTGGGAGTCTGGCCGGGCATCTTGATCTGGAAGTGCGCGATCTCGTTGTCGCTCACCATGGTCCTCGCCTGTATCTATGCACTTGGAGAGTTCACCGGCACGCCGTGGATCGACATCGAGCACATGGCGCTGATCCACGGTCTCGTCAACGTGTTCGGGTTCGCCTTGCCGGGGATGCTCGCGTGGACGATTGCGGATCCACCGCGCGTGCAGTGACGTTCAGCGCGGGCGAGGCGGCAACAAGGCGATGAGTTGCTCGACCATGTTTTCGGCCAGCGTGGCGTGTCCGACAGCAGTCGGGTGCAGACCGTCTTCGAGCAACATCTCGGGCACACCGCCGACACGGTTCATGAAATACGGCACGTAAGCGACCTTGGTGTCAGCCGCGATGCGCTCGTAGAGCGCCTCGAAACCGGCCGTGTACTCGGCGCCGTAGCTCGGCGGCAGGCGCATGCCGAGCAGCAGCACACGTGCTCCCGCGGCCCGCACCTTCTCGATGATGGCGCGTAGGTTCACTTCGATCGTACCCAGATCCTGACCGCGCAGACCGTCGTTGCCGCCTAGCTCGATCACGACGATCTCGGGCTCGCGCTGCAACACCCAGTCGGTGCGCGCAAGCCCGCCGGCGCTCGTATCACCGCTCACTCCGGCGTTGACGAGCTGAAACGGATGTCCACGCCGCGCGCACTCCGCTTGCACGACGGCGGGGAAGGCTTGTTGCGCAGGCAGGTGCAATCCGGCCGTGATGCTGTCACCCAGGAACACCACGATGGGTGCGTCGCGCGGAATCTCCGGCGCAGCGGTGTTCGCTTTCGGGTTGGAGTCGAGCGCGACTTGCGGACCGCGGTCTCCGATGTCCCCGCGCACAGGTTGCTGCTCAGCCTGGCCGCAGGCCACGCACAGCAGGATCGTGAGGATGTGGACTCGCATGCTGCGTGAATCTAGCGTGCAAATCCGCTTCGTACCCGGAAGAGCCGTGCATTCCTCGGTGGCGTGCCTTACCAATCGCTCCATGAATCCGCGCATCGAATGCCGCGCACTCACGAAGCGCATGCCGTCCGGAAACCAGGTCCTGACGATCCTCGACGACGTCCATTTGTCCATCCACCCCGGCGAGCTGGTGGCCATCCTCGGGCCCTCCGGCAGTGGAAAATCGACGCTCCTGGGATTGCTGGCGGGTCTCGATCGGCCGACGAGCGGACAGGTCGTCATCGACGGACAGCGGATCGACGCCTTGGACGAGGATGCGCTCGCGTTGCTGCGGCGCGCCAAGATCGGCTTCGTGTTCCAGTCGTTTCAATTGCTCGGCAATCTGACCGCGATGGAGAACGTGTTGCTGCCGCTGGAGTTGGCGGGCACGGCCAGGCCGCGCGAACGCGCGACGGAACTGCTGGCTGCGGTGGGATTGACCGACCGCGCCCATCACTACCCCTCGCAACTGTCGGGCGGCGAACAACAGCGCGTGGCGTTGGCACGCGCGTTCGGCCCGCGTCCGTCGATCCTTTTCGCGGATGAACCGACGGGCAACCTCGACGCCGCGACCGGGGAGCGCATCCTCGCCTTGATCCAGGATCTGCGCGCGAAGGAGAAGACGACGCTCGTGCTCGTGACGCACGACCCCGTCATCGCGCGCCTCGCTCCGCGGCGGATTCACCTGCGCGCCGGTCGCATCGAGCGCGACGAAACGAACGAGTCGGCGGCTTGAAGCTCACGCTCGTGTTTCAGACCGCACTGCGCGAATCGCGCGGCGCGCGCGGGAGGCTGTTGTTCTTCACGGCCTGCCTCGCCGTAGGTGTCGCGGCGATCGTAGGCGTGGCCGCGCTGAGCCAGGCGATCGACGATGGGTTGCGTGCGCAATCGCGTGAGCTCTTGGCGGCCGACATCGTCGTCGAGGGCCGGCGCGAATTGCCGGCGGAACTCGATTCGTTCTTCGAGGATCTTCCCGGCACCGAGCGGACCAACGTGCGCGAGATCGCCACGATGGCGAGCAGTGTAGCCGGCGGAACCAGTCGTCTGGTCGAGGCCAAGGCGATCGGCGGACGCTTTCCGTTCTACGGCGCGATCAAACTCGACCGGCCGGACGCGTTCAGTGATCTGCTGACGGACGAGAGCGCGATCGTCGCGCCCGAAGTGCTAGACGCGCTGAACGTGCGGGTCGGCGACGACATTGCGATCGGTGCCGCGCGCTTTCGCATCGCGGCTCTCGTCATGGAAGAACCGGGCCGCTTCGATTTCGCGCTCACGCTGGGGCCGCGCGTGTTCCTGACGCTCGACGGGCTCGAGCGTGCAGGCTTGTCCGATTTCGGAGCCCGCATCAAGTTCAAGGCCCTGTTCCGCCTGCCGAGCGATCCTTCGCGCGCAGAATTGAGCACGCTGAAGAGTCGCTTGAAGGTCGACCTGCCCGAAGCAGTCTACCTGAACATCGAGACGCACTCGGACGCGCAGCCGATGGTGCGGCGCGCGATCCAACGCGTCGAGCACTTCGTCGGACTCGGCGCGTTGTTGTCGCTCGTCTTGGGCGGCGTCGGCGTCGCGATGATCGTGCGGGCGTGGCTCGCGGCGCGCACGCCCGGTATCGCGATCATGCGTTGCCTGGGGTACAGGCCGCGCGAGATCCTGGTCCTCTACGCGTCGAACGTCGTGCTGCTCGCCGTCCTCGGCAGCGTGCTCGGCGGCATCGCCGGCAGTTTCATGCCGCTCTTGCTGCCCAAGTTGATGACGGGACTGCTGCCGGCCGGATTCGAATTGCAATGGGAACCGCTGCCGATCTTGCGCGGCATCGCGTTCGGCATCGCGATCGCGCTGCTCTTCAGCATCCCGGCCTTGACCGGCATCTGGCGCGTGCCGCCTTCGCGCGTCTTGCGCAACGAGGCCGAGCAGTTGCCGCCGAATCGAGTGGTCCAGGTGGGCGCGCTGTTGCTGCTCGCGCTCGGACTGTTCGTGACGGCCTGGTATCAATCTCAGTCCGCGCTGTACGGCGCCGTGTTCGCAAGCGGCGTCGCCGTGCTCGCGGCTCTGCTCGCGGGCGCGGCGTGGGTCCTGCGCAAGCTTGCGGGACTTCTGCCTCACCAGCGCATGAGTCCGTATCTGTGGCACGGCTTCGCCGCTCTTTCGCGCCCGAATGCCGGCACGACCGGCGCGGTCGTGGCGCTGGGGCTCGGCGTGCTCGTCGTCACCTCGATGGCGCTGGTCGAATCACAGCTGACGGAGAAGTTGCGCACGGCGCTACCCGGCGACGCGCCCTCGGCTTTCCTCTTGGATGTACAACCCGACCAATGGGCAGGCGTGCGCACATTGCTCGAAGCGAACGGAGCGCGCTCGATCTCGGACGTTCCAGTAGTCACGGCACGCCTGACGTCGGTGAACGGTCTCGATGTAGCGACCCTGTCCGTCATCGCGCGATTGGATGAGAACCAGGATCGCCGGGCCTGGATGTTCACGCGCGAGCAGCGCCTCACATGGATGCAGGACCTGCCGCCCGACAATCGCATCGTCGAGGGCGAGTGGTGGCAGTCCGCTGACGCGAACGAAGTATCTGTCGAGGAGGATTTCGCACGCGATCTGGGCGCACGTGTCGGTTCGAAACTCCTGTTCGACGTTCAAGGCGTTCCGGTCGAACTGGTCGTGACCAGCATCCGGTCGGTCGATTGGGAGTCTTTCGGCATCAACTTCTTCTTGATCGCGAAACCGGGCGTGCTCGATGCGGCGCCGCACTTTGCGCTGGCAGCGGCGCGCCTGGACGCGGAGAGCGAAGCGCGCGCGCAGGACGAACTCACGCGCCAGTTTCCGAATGTGACGATGATTCGCGTGCGTGGGATTCTGGAAAAGTTGATGAAGGTGCTGGCCCAACTCGCGATCGGCGTGCGCATCCTCGGCTCGTTCACGATTCTGACCGGAGTCGTCATTCTGGCCGGGGTCGTCAGTGCTTCTGCGCTCCACCGGGCGCGCGAGGTGGCGCTGCTCAAGACTTTGGGCGTGACACGCGGCGGCGTGACGGTCTTGTTCGCGACGGAGTTCGCGCTCGTCGGATTCGTGTCGGGCCTGATCGGTGCGGGTGCGGCGGTGGTGTTGGCGTGGGCGGTGGTGGAACGGCTGATCGAGTTCGATGCGGCCCTGCCGTGGTGGTCGATTCCGGCTGCGGCGGTGGGAACTGCGGTGTTGTCTGCCGTGTGTGGTTTGCTCGCGAGTGCGCGGGCGCTGACGACGCGACCGATCGAGAGCTTGCGGGGGTAGGGGCGAGGTTGTTTGTGCAGTGGATAGGGATCAGCTCGGCGTGATCTTCAGGTGTTGAATACCGTGCCAGAGCAATTCATTCACACTTTGCAACGAGTTGGAGCTTGGGTGTCTCACAACACGCGGCAAGCTCTGAACAGGGTGCTCGGGCGTGGCATTCATCCTTCTGACTTGCGCAGCGCGAGGCGGAAGAGGAGAGCGAAGCAGCCTGGGAAGCAACGGCATTCGACGCATGCTCCGCAGTGCGGCCTCCTGGTTCGCGGTTCGCGCGGTGGTGATCGTTCGAGTTTGACCGTACCGAGCCAGGCTCGTGGTGTGGTAAATAGAGCAATTCCAACCCCCCCACGCCCCAACCACGCGGGACACCGGCGGTGGGACGCGCACCTCCCGGGGGGGGCCAAGGAAGGTGGATAGAGAGAGAAGCGCCCGCCC
>JAEUIA010000050.1 GCA_016795245.1 Planctomycetota bacterium
CCGCGCGCCGGCGCGCGGCTCTACGCCGGCGAAGATGCACCACACGAGCCTGGCTCGGTACGGTCAAACTCGGACGAGCGCCACTGGAAAAATCGCGAACCCCGAGGTCAACAATGGGGTGGGGTCTGGATGGGTGTGTTCGGTGTCGGACTGGAAACGTTGAGGGGCGGGGTTCGGTGTCGGACTGGAAGCGTTGAGGGACTGCGTTCGGTGTCGGTCTTGAAACGTCGGGGAGCGGGGTTCGGAGTCGGTGTGGAAGCCTGAGGTGACGGAGCGTTCCTTCCGCTCAGCTGTACACCTCACCCCCACCCGCCCTGAACTCCGCCTTCTTCTCCCGCATGCCGACCTCCAGCGCCGCCGCCTCCTCGATCCCCTTCTGCTTCGCGAACGCGCGCACTTCATCCGTGATCTTCATCGAACAAAACTGCGGTCCGCACATCGAGCAGAAGTGCGCCGTCTTCGCGCCCTCCGCCGGCAACATCTCGTCGTGGAACTTGAGCGCCGTCTCCGGATCGAGTGACAGGTTGAACTGATCGCGCCACCGAAACTCAAAGCGCGCTTTGCTCAACGCGTCGTCGCGCCGCCTCGCGCCCGCGTGCCCCTTCGCCAGATCCGCCGCGTGCGCCGCGATCTTGTACGCGATCACGCCGTCCTTCACGTCCTGTGCATTGGGCAACCCCAGATGCTCTTTCGGCGTGACGTAACACAGCATCGCCGTGCCGTACCACCCGATCATCGCCGCGCCGATGGCACTCGTGATGTGGTCGTAGCCCGGCGCGATATCCGTCGTCAGCGGACCGAGCGTGTAGAAAGGCGCTTCGTGGCAGACCTTCAACTGCTTGTCCATGTTCTCCTTGATCAAGTGCATCGGCACGTGACCCGGGCCCTCGATCATCACTTGCACGTCGTGTTTCCAAGCGACCTGCGTCAGCTCGCCCAGCGTCTCCAATTCGCCGAACTGCGCCGCATCGTTCGCATCGGCGATCGAACCCGGCCGCAACCCGTCTCCGAGTGAGAACGAGATGTCATAGCGCTGCATCAGCTCGCAGATGCGCTCGAATTCGGTGTAGAGGAAATTCTCCTTGTGATGCGCCAGGCACCACTTCGCCATGATCGATCCGCCGCGGCTCACGATGCCCGTCACGCGCTTCGCCGTCAGCGGCACGTAGCGCAACAACACGCCGGCGTGGATCGTGAAATAGTCGACGCCTTGTTCGGCCTGCTCGACCAGGGTCTCCATGAAAACGTCGATGTCGAGCTTCTCGGGCCGCCCCTTGACCTTCTCCAGCGCCTGGTAGATCGGAACCGTGCCGATCGGCACCGGCGAATTGCGCAGGATCCACTCGCGCGTTTCGTGGATGTTCTCACCGGTCGAGAGGTCCATCACGGTGTCGGCGCCCCAACGCGTCGCCCACTGCAGCTTCTGCACTTCGTCCTCGATCGACGAGCTCACCGCGCTGTTTCCGATGTTGGCGTTGATCTTCACCAGGAAATTGCGGCCGATGATCATCGGCTCGATCTCGGGGTGATTCTTGTTGGCCGGGATGATGGCGCGCCCGCGCGCGATCTCGCTGCGCACGAAATCCGGTTCGACGCCTTCGCGCGCCGCGACGTAGGCCATTTCCTCGGTCACGATGCCGCGCCGCGCGTAGTGCATCTGGCTCAGATTCTTGTCCCCGCGTGCGATCCGCTTCGCGATCCACTCCGCGCGCGGACGCGGCAGCCCCTGGCGCGGATCGAAACCGTCCGGGCCCGAGGTGTCGTACACGTCGAGCGCGGGCTCGCCGCCCTCGAGGTGGATGCGACGCGCCGGGATGCGCAAGCGAAAATCACCGTGGACGACTTCGTTCCACACCTTGTGCGAGGACGGAAACGACTCCACGAGCGGGCGCGGCGGCTTCATTTCGGCCGCGCTCTCGGGCGCGGCGGACGACGGACGATTCGAAACGGTTTCCATGGAGCTTTCCTACGCCGGTACGACCCGGATCAGGTTCGAAGGGTGCCTCTCAGGCGCGGACGACTCGAACCCACGTCGAGCATCCCGTGCGCCGCCCCTAGCCTTGCGAGCCTGGAGTGTAGCCGATTCGCGCGCGATTCAAGCGGCGAAGACGCGCGTGGAGGGAGTTATGCTGCGCGACCCGCATGCCTGAGAAGCTTCCCAACCGGCCCTTCGGACACTTCCGGTTGACGGCCTTCTTCGTCCTCGTCGCTCTGCTGGGCGTCGTCTTCGCGCTCTGGCGCGTGCGCGCGCACCAAGGCGTCTTCACCGCCTCGGATGTGATCTGGATCAGCGCGACCAGCGTCGCCTTCAGCGTCTCCACCGGTTTTGCGGGCGTCTTCTTCCACCGCTTGCGCATCAACCCGGTGCGCTGGCGCGAGACCGAAAACTACCTGGTGGCGATCCGGCGCGAGTCGACGAAGTACCGCGCGCTGATGGAGGCCGCCGCCGATTCGATCCTCGTCGTCGATCCGCGCGCACGCGTCGTGCGCGAAGCCAGTCGTCGCGCGCGCACGGAATTCGCGCTCGCGGATCAAGCATCGCCGCCGGTCGCGGCCTGCTTCGCCACCGCCGATCACGAACGCTTCTTCGACGCCTTGGAACGCGCCGCGCGCGCCGGCGGAGTCGGCATCACGATCGAAGGGCTCACCCCGGCGGGCGTGTCCGGTCCCCCACGCGTCTTCGACGCGCGCCTCGCCTCGGTCGACCTCGACGGCGAATGCCTGGTCCAGGTCGCGCTGCGCGACGTCACCCAGCAGATGGAGATGGAACGTTCGCTCGTCGTCCACGAGCGCCTGTCTTCGATCGGACTCCTGACCGCCGGCGTCGCGCACGAGATCAACAATCCGCTCGAAGGCATCGGCAACTACCTCAAGCTGCTCGAGCGCCCCGACCTCCCGCCCGAGTCGCGCGAGCGCTACCTCGGGCTCGTGCGCCATGGCTTTGCGCGCATCGGCGAGATCGTGCGCGACCTGTTGCACTTCGCGCGCGCCGAACCGGGCTCGGGCACGGCCGACTTCAGCGCGGTGGTCGAGCGCGCCGTGAAGCTCGCCGGTTACTCGGCCAAGCTGCGCGGGGTCCTGATTGAGACCGCGGGGCTCGACGCTCCGCTCCTCGTCCGCGGCGATGCCGGCCGGCTCGAACAGGTAGTGGTGAATCTGTTGATCAACGCCGGCGTCGCGATGCAGCAACAAGGGCGCATCCGCCTGGCCGCACAGCGCGACGAAAACGGCTGGCTGGTGTTCACGGTCGACGACGAAGGCCCGGGGATCCCGCCCGCCGATCTGACGCGCATCTTCGATCCGTTCTTCACGAAGACCGAGGGCACCGGACTCGGCTTGTTCGTGTCGTACGGCATCGTGGCCGCGCACGGCGGCCGCATTCGCGCCGAAAATCGCAGCGGCGGTGGCGCGCGCTTCACCTTGGTGCTGCCGGCGGACGAAACCGAGAGCGAGGGCAACTAGAGTGAGCCGACCGATCCGAGTCCTGGTCGTCGACGACGAACCGTTCGTGCGCGAATCGCTGGTCGAAGTCCTGCTGGCCGAAGGCCTGGAGGTCGCGACGGCGAAGAACGTGCGTGAGGCCAGGAGTCAGCTGAAAAAGCGCGCGTTCGACGTGATCGTGTCCGACGTGCGCATGCCCGGTGAGAGCGGCATCCAACTGATCGACGAAGCTCAGGCGCGTCTCCCCCCGACTCCGATCGTGCTCGTGACCGGTGTGGGTACCGTGGGTGAAGCCGTCGCGGCGATGAAGAAGGGTGCGTTCGATTTCGTCCAGAAGCCGATCGACCCCGACGCGCTCGTCTTGCTCGTGCGGCGCGCGGCCGAACATCGCGCGTTGCTCGCCGAAGTGCAGTCCTTGCGCGGCGCGCGCGCGGACGAAGCCGATTCGAGGATCGTCGGCGACTCCGCTGCGATGGAGCGCGTGCGCACGCTGATCGCCCAGGTGGCTCCCGGCGACACGCCCGTGCTCGTGCAAGGCGAGAGCGGCACGGGCAAGGAACTCGTCGCACGCGCCGTGCACGCGGCCGGACCGCGCGCGCGCGGCCCCTTCGTGCGACTCGTGTGTGCCGGCGTCACGGAGGAGGAGTTCGAGGCGCAATTGTGCGGCACCCGGCGCTCGCGCGGCGGCCGCCTCGAGGAAGCCGAAGGCGGCACGCTGGTGCTCGACCTGATCGGCAATCTGAGCGCGGCCAATCAGGCGCGCCTGTTCGCGGTGCTCGAGAGCGGCGAATATCGGCGTCCGGGCGAAGCTGAACCGCGCGTCATCGACGCGCGCCTCGTCACGCTGGCGACGGTGGACCTCGCACAGCACGTGAAGGCCGGCACCTTTCGCGCCGACTTGTACTACCGACTGGCGGCGTTCCCGATCCTGATCGCGCCGTTGCGCGAGCACAAGGAGGACATCGCCGCGATCAGCGCAGCCTGGCTGGCGAGCCGCGGCGCGGATCCGCTCGCCGTCGGTGCTGCGCTGTCACCGGCGGTGCTGGACGTGCTCGCGTCCTACGACTGGCCGGGCAATGTGCGCGAGTTGGAGAACGTGCTCGAGCGCGCCGCGATCGTCTCCGGTGCGAGCGCGCCGACTCCGGAAGTGCTGCGCACGATCCTCGAA
The DNA here is from genome assembly GCA_016795245.1 of Planctomycetota bacterium. GTDB lineage: Bacteria > Planctomycetota > UBA1135 > UBA1135 > JAEUIA01. Next base: position 4,610 of record JAEUIA010000050.1, read on the forward strand.
TCCGGCGGCCAGTCGCAGGCGGCTCCAGACCTGTTCGAGTTCAACATCCGCTCCAACCTCGACGCACGCGAGAAGGAACTGCTCCTCGGCGCGCTCGAACGCGCGAAGGGCAAGAAGCGCGACGCGTCCGATCTGCTCGGCATCGACGCGCGCAATCTCGGGTACTACCTGCGCAAGCACCACATCAAGGACTGAGCGCTCTCGCCCGGGACGCGTTGGCGCGCAGGCGCTCTCACGGCCGGCGGCGCGCGGGCTTCGTGGAGCTTTGGCGCAGGTTCGTGACAGGCTTGCTACGCCGCGGCGCTTGCTTCGTGGTCCGCGCCGCGAGCGCCGCGCGCTCTTCGTCGACGAGCCGCCACATCGCCCAGCAGCCGACGCTGCGCAACGGCCGCCAGACTTCCATGCGCGCGAGCGCCTCGCGCGCCGTCGGTCGCTCGGGAGCCGCATCGAGGATGCGCAAACCCTCCTGCACGCCAAGGTCCCCCGCCGCGCCTACGTCCAGCCGGCCCAGGCGGAACAGGAGGAACATCTGCGCGCTCCACTCGCCGATGCCGCGCACCTCGACCAGGCGTTCGATGATCGTGTCGTCGTCGACGCGGGAAAGGCGCTGCAACGCGAGGCGCCCGTCTTCGATGCGCTGCGCGAGATCGCGCAAGGCGAGCACCTTGTTGCGCGACAACCCGGCGCCGCGCAAGGCCCGGTCGTCGAGCGCCAGGAACTCAGCGCAACGCGGGAAGTGCGCCCCCTCCGTCAAGGCACAGACGCGTCCGTGGATCGTGGACGCCGCCTTGCCGGCCAGTTGCTGAAACACGATCGCACGCGACAGAGCATCCCAATGCGTGCGCTGCGCGCGCTGTTCGGCACCCGGAAAGCCGGGAAAGGGGGCGAGGCGTTTCAACGCCGCACCCAGCCGCCGGTCTCGCCGCGCGAGGGCGCGCAGCTCAGCCGGCGTGGGAATCGCCATCGACCTCTGGGAAGGAACGGCGCGACCTAGTCGTCGTCGTCGTCCATGTCGAGTTCGTCGTCGTCGTCATCATCGTCGTCGTCCTCATCCTCGTCGTCGTCGTCGAAATCGTCGTCGTCCTCGTCCTCGTCGTCATCGTCGTCGTCGAGGTCGAGGTCTAGATCGAAGTCGCCGTCGTAGTCCTCGGAGGCCATGACGGTCAGCGGGGAGGGCAAAGTGAGAACCGTACCGAAGTCGTCCATTTCCGTTTCGATGGCTGGGGTGAGGATGGCGCTGTCGTGAAGCCGCATGGTGATCCTCGCAGGTTGGAGGCGTGACTGCCGAACTGTCGTGAACTGAAGTCGTTGAGTAGATGCCGGCATGAGATTGTGTTGCGCCGCGTGCCGGCCGCCGTACGCGGTCTGGAACGGGAGCCCAGTCGTGGATCTTTTCGTGAGGTGTGCCTGGTTTCGCAAGGAAAAACTAGAAGGAAAAAAGTGGGCCTGCGCCGGGCTTTGACTCGCCTCCGGCGCCGGGCTAGTTTCTCGCGCGCAGCGTGCAGCACAACCCGGTCTCGCGTCGAGGCTTTGGGCGCCACCGCGCACTGCTGAGGAGGAGGCGCGCCGGCTCCCCCCCGAGAGACGCCCGACCGCTCGCAGCCATCCGGACGGGCAAGCACAAGAGACATCCATGAGCACCAACGCAAGACAAGCCGCAGTCGAAGCGATCGTCACCGACAAGCCGCGTACCCCCAGCACCAACGGACAGGGTCTGCAGGGTCGGCTGCCGAGCCTGTTCGGTTCGCTGGTGTTCAGCGACGCAGTCCAGCGCCAGCGCCTCCCGAAATCCGTCTACCAGACCTTGCGGCGCACGATCGACGCAGGCGACGAACTCGATCCCAAGATCGCGGACTCGGTCGCGAACGCGATGAAGGACTGGGCGATCGAACACAACGCCACGCACTTCACGCACTGGTTCCAGCCGATGACCGGCTTGACCGCGCAAAAGCACGACTCGTTCATCAACCAGACCGCCGACGGACGCGCGATCCTCGAATTCTCGGGCAAGGAATTGATCAAGGGCGAGCCCGACGCGAGTTCGTTCCCCTCGGGCGGCATCCGCGCCACCTTCGAAGCGCGCGGCTACACCGCCTGGGATCCGACCTCGCCCGCGTTCTTGCGCGTGACTTCACACGGTTCGACGCTCGTGATCCCGACCGCGTTCGCGAGTTGGACCGGCGAAGCACTCGACAAGAAGACGCCGCTCTTGCGTTCCTGCGAAGCGATCGGAAAACAGTCCGTGCGCCTGCTGCATCTCCTGGGCGAGAAGGCCGTCACCAAGGTCTATCCCACCACCGGCCCGGAACAAGAGTACTTCCTGATCGACCGGCGCTTCCACGCGCTGCGTCCGGATCTCGTCGCCTGCGGCCGCACGCTGTTCGGCGCGCGCCCGCCGAAAGGTCAGGAACTCGAGGACCACTACTTCGGCACGATCCCCGAGCGCGTCCTGGCCTTCATGATGGACCTCGAAGTCGAGCTCTGGAAGCTCGGCATCCCGATCAAGACGCGCCACAACGAGGTCGCGCCGAGCCAATTCGAACTCGCGCCGATCTTCGAGCAAGTGACGGTCGCCACCGACCACAACATGCTCACGATGGAGGTCTTGAAGGACGTGGCCGGCCGCCACGGAATGGCCTGCCTCCTGGCCGAAAAACCCTTCGCCGGCGTGAACGGCTCGGGCAAGCACAACAACTGGTCCTTGGCCGACAACCTCGGCAACAACCTGCTCGAGCCGGGCAGCACGCCGCACGACAACCTGAAGTTCATCGTGTTCCTCTCGGCGATCATCCGCGCCGTCGACCTGCACCAGGATCTCGTGCGCGCTTCGGTCGCGACGGCCGGCAACGACCATCGCCTGGGCGCGAACGAAGCACCGCCGGCGATCGTGTCGATCTTCGTCGGCAGTCAACTCGAGGACGTGCTCGACTCGTTGATCGAAACGCGCGCACCGAAGGCCTCCGGCGGACCGGAGATGCGCCTCGGCGTCAATACGCTGCCGCCGCTGCCGCGCGACACGAGCGACCGCAACCGCACTTCGCCGTTCGCGTTCACCGGCAACAAGTTCGAGTTCCGCGCGGTGGGCGCCAGCCAATCGATCGCGTACCCGAACATCGTGCTCAACACGATCGTGGCGGAGTCGCTGGACTACTTCTCGACCGAGATCGAGAAGCGCGGCGGCGCCGGCGATCGGCGCGAGGTGATCGCGGCGCTCGTGCGCGAGACGCTGAAGAAGCACAAGCGCATCCTGTTCAGCGGTGACAACTACTCCACCGAGTGGGTCGCGGAAGCCGAGAAGCGCGGCCTGTTGAACTTGCGCGACACGCCGGCGGCGTTGGCCTCGTTCGCCTCACCCACCAACACGGCGATGTTCGACGCCTACCACGTGTTCAGTCCGCGCGAGTGCGAGTCGCGCGCGACGGTCTTGAATCGCATGTACGCGCACCGCGTGTCGGTCGAAGCGTTGTCGATGCGCGACATCGCCTCGACGATGATCTTGCCGGCGGCGATGATGTGTCAGAAGCGCGTGGCGGATTCGATCCAGTCCGTGATCAACGTAAATCCGCAGGCCGACCTCAAGTCACAACGCGAGCTGCTTGCGCAGATCACCGACGCCATCAACAAGCTGCGCACGGCGACCGGCGAGATCTCCAAGGCGCGTCACGCCGCCGAAGAGACCAAGGGCAACGACAACGCCATCGCGCACGCGTTCAGGGACATCTTGATCCCGGTGATGAACCGTGTACGCGAGCAGGCGGATTTGCTGGAACAGATCGTCGACGACGACCTGTGGCCGCTGCCGAAGTACCGCGAGATCTTGTTCGTGCATTGAGCCTACGCGTCGCAGCCACACTCGCGTTCCTTGGGCTCGCAGCCTGCGGGAGCGAGGTCGAATACTACTCCGACGGCGCACGCCGCGCGGAAGGCCGCCTCGCCCGCGACCGCGCCGCGCATGGACGCGTCGGCGGCGAGCGCGAGATCGGCCCGTGGCAGTGGTGGTTTCCGAACGGTGAGCGGCGCGAGGCCGGCACGATCGAAGACGGCAAGCGCGTCGGCGAGTGGACACAGTGGTACCCAAACGGCCAGCGACGCTCGCGCGGTCAGCGCGAGTTCGATGCCTCCACGCAGTCCTCGCCGCGCACGGGGCTGTGGACCTATTGGCACGAAAACGGCTCCATTCTGGCCCGCGGGGTCTACAGACTGGGCCTGCGCGAGGGCCACTGGGACTATTCGCGCGAGGACGGCTCGCTCGACGCGGAGTTGACCGGTGAATACCACGCAGACCGACGCCTCGACTGACGCACGCGCCTCGACGCGCACGCCAGTCGGCGTCCTGTACGTGAATCTGGGGACACCGGACTCCCCCTCCGTGCGCGACGTGCGCCGCTTCCTGCGCGAGTTCCTGTCGGATCGCATGGTGGTCGACGTGTCGCGCCTCGTGTGGTGGCCGCTGCTCAACCTCGTGATCCTGCCCTTCCGCGCGCCGCAGTCGGCGCACGCCTACGCGTCGATCTGGACGGCGGCGGGCTCCCCGTTGAAGGTGATCAGCGAACGGCAAGCGCAGCTCTTGCAGCGCGAACTCGGCGAGGGCTGCGTCGTCGAACTGGCGATGCGCTACGGCGCGCCTTCGATCGCGCACGGGCTCGCGAACTTGAAGGCACGCGGCGTCGAGCGCGTGATCGTCCTGACCGCGTTCCCGCAGTACAGCCGCACGACGGTGGGCACGGTGAAGTTCGCGGTCGAGCGCGTGATCGCGCGCGAACGGCTCGCCCTCGACGTCGCGTTCATCGACGCGTGGCACGCAGACACAGGCTACATCGACGCTCTGGCGGAGCGCTGCCACGCGAGCGCCGGCACGCAGCCGATCGACCATTGGGTGTGGAGCTTTCACGGTCTGCCGGAGCGCTACGTGCGCAACGGCGATCCCTACCGCGCGCACTGCGAGCGCACCGCTCATCTCCTCGCAGAGCGCCTTTCGTTGCCACGCGAGCGTTGGACGATCGCCTTCCAATCGCGCTTCGGTCGCGAGCCCTGGCTGCAGCCCTACACCGACGAACTCGTCCCCGCACTCGCGCGCAAGCACGCGCGCCTCTGCATCGCGATGCCGGGCTTCACCGCGGATTGCCTGGAAACCTTGGAGGAAATCGGCCTGCGCCTGCGCGCCGATTTCGTCGCGGCCGGCGGGAAGGAACTCGTCGTGGTCCCTTGCGTGAACGACTCGCCCACGCTGATCACTGCACTGGCCTCGATCGTGCGCGCCGCAGCAGAAGATGCCGCGCGCGCCGCATTCTCCGCGTGAGCGGACCTCGTCGAGAACGCAGGCGAGGTTCCGTTGGGCTCGGACCCAACGGAACCTCACTCCACTCGACGGCGCCTCTCTGCTTGCTCCCGCGCAGCCGATTCCAGAACGCTACGGCGCCCAGTCCGCGAGGATGCCGTTCGTGAGATTGAACGTGGCGCTCGTGCAGAACGTGGACGCGTCGCGATACCACACTTGATAGGAGCGTGTGCCGCCGCCGATCGGCACCATTCCCGCCGAGCTGAGCGCCGGTTCGCCCGAGCCGGGTGCAGGCGTCTGCGCAACACCTCCGGGCGCCGTCTTCACGATGAGACGCACGAGCGTACCGCCGATGCAGCGCAGCCCGTCGCCGAACGGCGTCGGAACATCCACCGTCGTGCCCTGGAAGAACAGACACGACGTGCCGGCGGGCATTCCGGAAGCTTGCAAGCGCAAGCTGTCCGTCGTCGTCGAAGGCGTGCCGAACACGTTCAACACGGCACCGCCGCCCGCGCCGATCGAATTGCCGCAGCCGCTGCCCGCGACGCCGTTGTTCCCGCACGGACAAGCCCCTTGAGTGCCGTCGCCGCGGCAGACGGTTGAAGTCGCGCCGCCCTGCACGCTCTCGAACAAGCGGGCGGAGACGTCGGAGGCACCGGAACCCACGTCGTAGATGATCCCGAACTTCTGCGCCTGCGAGGTCGGGGCGCGCGCGGCCGCCACGCGCGAATTGCGCTGTTCGAGGCCCAACATCGGATGGATCTCGACGTGGTGTTGCGAAGTTCCGATGCGGGTGTCGGCCAGGTACAGGTCGTGGGCGAAGATGACGTTGCTCACGAAGGGCGGATTGGGTTCCGTGTAGGCCACGACGAAGTGCCGTCCGTCGCTGTCGACGCTGGGCTCGATCTGGTTTTTGGGCGTCTGGAGGATGCCGCTGTCGAAGGTCAGATTCACCGTCTGGATCACGGTCGGCAGCACGACCGAGGGCAACGGTTGCGTGTAGTCGACCACGGAGACACACACGTCGAAGTCAGCTTGATGATCCGGGAGTCGGCGCTGGAACGCGATCGCGGACCGCTGAGCGTGGAGCAACGGCGACGACACGCAGGGGTTCGTGTCCAGCACGGTCCCCGAAGTCACCACGACCGGATCGTGGAGCGGCGCGCCTCCGAGTCCCACGGTCGTGCACCAGATATCGTCCGACGTGCTCGCTGCGTTGTGCACCCACGCGAGCAGCCACGGTGCGCCGTTGTTCGTCCGCGAGAGGCTAGGCTGCCTGTCGCGTCGTAGCTCTGGATCCGCCACGGCAAACGGTTCGCTCGAAGCGAACTGGCCCGTGGGCGAAATGAGGCGCGTCATGATCGAACTGTCGGTGGGCGAGATCGTCCTCTCGAACGCGACGCAGAAAAACGTGCTTCCGCTGAGTGAGGAGTCGCCACCGACGGTGGGCGTGAACCTGTCACCGGACGCCGAGCCTCCGATCCCGTTGATGGGCGAGCTCGTGGTCAAGATGGTCCCGTTGGGCTGCACGATGCGGCCGATCACGCCGCGCGGCGTCGAGCTGGTCAGCTCGGCGACGACGAGGAAGACGTGCGCGGAGCCGTTGTTCGCGATCCGCGGTCGCCTCCAGGAAGCCGTCGAGAGGTCCACGGCAGCTTCGGAGAGGAACACACCGCTCGAGTTGTAGGCCCGTGCGCGCATGTCGATGTCCGTGGCCGAGAACTGTTCTTCGTAGACCGCTACCCAGACCTGGTGAAACGGATCCCACGCGATGTCCGGCGCCCCGGTAATCGTCGTCGTGGAGTCGATCCAGAACTGCTGCAAGAGCGGATCGATCACGAGCGGCAACTCCGCCGTCGCCAGGAACTCGGCGCCGACACGGATCGTGATCGCACCGTCCTCGAGGTGCGTCGCCGCGACTGCGCGCCGGCCGTTGCGATCGATCGCCACCGCACGGCTGTAGGCGATGTGCCCGAACTTACCGCGGAATTCGAGACCGGCGTCCGTCTCGACACCCTCGAGATCGCTCGCGATCGGAATGTGCAGCACGAGATCCGCGCGAGTCGGCAGCGCATCGAACACGAACAACTGCTCCATCGAATCCGGCGCCAGCTCATAGATCTCGACGAACGCGCCGCGGTCGAATTGGACACGATCCCCGGTGCGCGACGCGTTCACGCAGCTGTCGAAGGCCACGAGTTCACCCCCGGACGTCACCGAGTCCGGTGAGAGCACGTGCGGCGCGCTGCTCGGCTGGCGCGGCCCGAAGCTCGCGATGTAGCGCGCTCCCTCCGCGCCGAAGCTCGCCTTGTAGCGCGCGCCGCGCGCCCAGATGCGCCCGTCACCGGGTTCGTCGTAGAGGACGTCGATCCCGTCGGTGGAGACGGACACGGTCGGCGAGAGATCGGAGGACTCTTGTCGTGCGGTGGAAGTTGAGCTCTGGGCTGCGAGGAGCGCGGGCGTCAGGGCGACGCCGGCGAGAAAGGAGTGCAAGGACTTCATGGCGATCGGCTCCGGTTGGAAGGCTCTGGGCCGCGCATGGCGCCCACCTCGGGCGGGGCGCGTCCCGAGGAGCCGATCTGCGGACACGCTCCAACCGTCGCCAGCAATTCCGGCCGAATACCACCGGCTCAGCGCGGCATGATGCCGGCGTGAGCTCGCTCGGCGTCTTCGAGGCTGCGCCGCACCAGACCTCGCAGGCGTCGATAGTCGGCGTTCGACGGCTCGAGTTCGACCGCTCGTTCCGCGGCCCACAGGGCGTCTCCGACCTGGCCGAGATCGAACGCCACGACGGCGAGCACCTGCCAACTCCATGCGTTCCGCGGTTCCAAGGCCAGTGCGGTCACCACATGACCTAGCGCTGAATCATATTCCTTGCGCTCGTAAAGCAGCCTGGCCAGACGCTCGTGAGCGAAGGCGTCCGTCGGCTCGATGGCTAGAGCCATGCGCAGACACACTTCCTGCTCGGCGGGATTGCGGAGACTGAATTCCACTTCGCTCTGGTTTTTCCAGGCGTCTAACATGTTCGGTCTCAAGGCCAAGGCCGAGTACAACGCCGATCGTGCCTCGTCCAGGCACCCCAATTTCAGGAGAGAGAGGCCGAGCGTATTGAACGCGCGGTCGTCGCGCGGATCGAGGCGGACGGCCTCGCGCGACTCGGATGCGGCCTCGGCGTAGCGCCTGGCCCAAAAATGGATGTTGCCCAGGACCTGGTGCGGTGCTCCCCACGACGGATCGATCTCGATCGATCGCGAGACGAACTCCATCGCCGCGTCGGAATCCAACTGCTGGAGCACGTGCCCGGCCGTGGCCAACACGCGCGGCGAATCCGGCCACAGCGTGGTGAGCGCCGCCACTGCGGAACGCACACCGGCCTCGTCGCCCACTTCCCGACAAGCGGACGCGCGCAGCATGTGGTAGGAGGCGCGCGCCCTGGGTGCTCGATTCACGGCTTCGCCGAAACGCGCTGCGGCGAGCTTGAAGAGAACTGCACTCTCGTCGCGTGGAGCACGCTGCGCTCGTTCCGCGAGCCGCATTCCGTCCATGTAGAGCTCGATCGAACTGGCGCGCGCGAGCCAGCGCGCACCCAGGTCGAGCCTGGTGGTGCGTCCGGAAAGAAAATTCTGCAGAGCTTCGAGGGCCGGCGATGGCGGGATCCCCTCCAGAAGGGCCGCCGCCTCCGCAACACGATCGCCGTCGAAGCGTGACAACGCGCGCCCGATGCGGGCCTCGACGCTCGCCGGATCGAGTTCAAGTGCCGCGAGAAAATGCTTGTCGGCGTCGCCGGGACGCCGCGTCGCCAGGCTCGCGAAGCCGGCTTGAAGCTGATCTTCGTAGCGGTGTTCGAGTTCCACGCGCTCGGCGGCGAGCACGGTGTCGCGCGACGACCACCAGGTGCCGCCGAACACGGCCAGACCGATGACGGCGACCAGGAGGAGGGTTGCGAGCAAGGCCTGCTTCGGCTCGCGGCGCGCCCAGCGCAGCACGCGACCGGAGAGCGGAACGGCACGCGCCAGGATCGGCCGACCGGCGGCGCAAGCCTCGAGGTCCGCCGCGAGGAGCGCCGCACTGCGATAACGTCGCGCCGGGTCGCGCTCCATCGCCGTCGCCACGACGACCGCCAGATCGCGCGGCACGTCGCGATTCAGAGCGCGCACATCCGAGGCCGCACCCGACGTGATGGCGCGGTAGAGCGCCACTTGCGTCGGTCCTTCGAACGGCCGGCGCAAAGTGAGGCATTCGTAGAGCGTGACGCCGAGCGCGTACACGTCGCACTGCGCGTCGTGGCGCGCATGCTCGCCGCTCACGAGTTCGGGCGCCATGTACGCCGGCGTGCCGGCCGTCTGACCGGTGCGGGTCAGCGTCGGTCCGTCGCCCGCCTCGCCGATCGCCAGCCCGAAGTCGAGCAGCACGGGCGAACCGTCGGCGGCCAGCATCAAGTTGGAGGGTTTGACATCCCGGTGCAACACGCCTTGTTCGTGTGCGAATTGCAGCGCACGCGCGACGCGAGCCAACAGGCCTGCGATCCAACGTGGCGCGCTCGCGCCCGTTCCGGCTTCCGAACGCGGTTGCACACAGGCCGCACCCGCCGCGCGGGCTCTACCGATGGCGCCTGCGAGCGTCTCCCCTTCGACGTAGCGCATCGCGATCCACGGCTGGTCGGCATCCACGTCCGCGCCGTAGATGGTCGCGATGCCCGAGTGGTCGAGGCGGGCGGCGATCTGGGCCTCGCGTCGCAGGCGTGCGCGCGCGACGGGACTGAGCAGGAGTTCCGCCGGCAACACCTTGAGCGCGACGCGCCGGCCGAGCGGTTCCTCCACGGCTTCGAGCACGATTCCCATTCCGCCGCGCCCGATTTCGCGCACGACGCGGAAGGGTCCGATCGCTTCCGCGGGCAGCGCGCGGCCGAGACTCAGCGCACCGTCCAGGCGCAAGTAGGCGTCGAGCGCGTGCTCGAGTTCGTCGTGCAAGTGCGGATGGCGCGCCGCGAAGCTCGCCGGATCGATCGCCTCGCCGCGGCGTCGCAACTCCACGAACACCTCGAACGCGTCTTCGACGGAGAGCGGTTCCGAGTTCATGCTCCTCCAACCGACGGCGTTGGGCCGAGCGCGATCAACGCCGGTCGCAGGCGCACTAGGGCGCGCATGTAGCGTTTGCTGGCTGTCTTCGGATCGAGGCCGAGTTCGGCGGCGACCTCGTGATTGGCGAGTTCCTCGATGTGCCGCAGCGTGATGATCTCGCGATCGAGTTCGTCGAGGTCCTCGAGCGCCGCGCGCACGCGGGCACAGGTTTCTTCGCGCGCCGCGGCTTGCGAGGGCGAGGTCGCGCTGGCCATGAAGGCCTGTGCGGCACCGGCGGCAGTCACGCTGAGGCGGCTCTCGGGCTGCGGCACCTCGCGCAAGGCATCGCGCATGTGCGCGCCCAGATGGCGGCGCTGGAGTTGCTGCAGTGCCTGGCTGGTGATCAGGCGCATCCACACGTGCAGCGGCAGGGTGGCTTGCGCGCGCCACTCGACCGCGCGTCGCGCGATCTCGATCCACGCTTCCTGCAAGACGTCGCTCGGATCGAGTCGCCGCCGCAGGACCGGATCGATGCGCAACTCGACCATGCGCAGGAGGCGCGGCTCGTGCTGCAAGAAGAATTCATGCAGCGCAACCTCGTCTCCCGCCTGCACGCGCGGCAACAGATCGGATGCGGGATTGGACATGCGCTTGCCACGCCGTCCGGCGGGGCCGGGAAGACGCGCATTCTAACCGCGCGCGGGCCCAAACGCCGGGCACGGGAAGGTCGGCTTCACCGGGCGCGCGAGGGCAGTCGCACGCGACGCGCTCGAGCAGAGGGGTGGTAGCGGTGGAGGGATTTGAACCCCCGACGCGCGGCTTATGAAGCCGCTGCTCTAACCAACTGAGCTACACCGCCGTGCTTTCGAGCGGCCACACCATAGGGGAGACGGCGGCCGAATGGGAGACCCTGAGTCTCGCGGCGGGGACTATAACGGTCGGTCAAAAACGCATCAAGGGCCGCTGGTGCGGGGTGGATTCAAGTTTCCGAAAAACTCGGCGAAAAGTCGGCGCCCGGTTCCAGGAACGGCGTTATTCATAGGTGGGGAGACGCGAGAGCAAGACCTTCAACTGTTGAGCACGCGCGCCTCGCCCAAACCTCCGGATGCCTTCGAGAGAGGGAGGTACCCAGAGGAAGGGGAAACCGACACGAGAGAGTCGACACGCGCCTGTCTGTCCGGACAGGCGTGCTGTTTATTCAGAGGCCTGACCTCGGGCTTCGGATCGCTGAGCTCGCGCGTTCGAACTCGCTCCCACGCCCCAGGTCTCAACTCGCGACCAGGCTCCCGCGGATCGAGTGGTAGGCCATCTTGCGCACCACGACCGTGCCCGTGGTCTCGTCGTACAGCTCGCAGGTCTCGATCGGGCGCGAGTACAGGTGCAGCGACACGCCGCGCTTGCCGTTCGACGGCCGCACGAGGTGCAGCGCGATCTCGTCGTTGATGAACGCGACCTTGCCCTGCGCGAAGACCTTGCCGCCGCGCGACACGAGTTCGCCCTTGCCCCGTCCGCTCGGGTACTCGTACTGGAGTTCCTCGATCTCCCCTTCCATCACGGTCATCCAACAATTCTGACCGGCGTGGTTGTGGATCGGACTCTCCTGGCCCGCGTCCCAGCACAAGAGCAAGAGCTCGAACCACTCGTTGCGCGCGATCAAGTTGCGCGTGTAGCACTTTGGCGCGAACAACGCGTAGTCCTTCCAGTCGCTCTTCGAACCCGCGAAATCCGCCAGGATCTGCGCGATGCGCTTGCCCTTCGGATCGCGTTCGAACTCCTGCAACAGCGGACGCTCCAGATCGAAGATCGCTTGTCGATTCATGAACGGCGCTCCGTGTGCAGCGGCGCAGCGAGCTGCGCGGAGGTCGGTGCCGTGCCTTGCGCAACAGGCAGCGCGGCCTGAATTTCCTCGAGGGCCGCGATCACCGCCGCGATCGACGCGCGCGAGGTCGTGGCGCCCAGGCTGAAGCGCAAGCTCTCGCGACCTGCGTCGTCGCCCTGCCCCATCGCGACCAGGACGTGCGACGGCGCCGCTCCCGCTCCGGCGGATCCGGCCGCGACCGAAATCCCGCGCTCGCCCAGCGCGTGCTGCAGATCCGCGCCCAGGCGGCCGGGAAAATGCACGTTCAGCGTGTTCGGCAGCGCTGCGCCGGCCCCGTTGCGGCGACAGCGCGGAAAGCGCGCCTCGATCGCGCGCCACAGTTCGTCGCGCAACGCTTCGACCTGGGTCGCCGCCGCAGCGCGCCCGGATTGAATGAGTTCGCACGCGCGCGCCAGCGCGACGACCGCGAACGGATTCTCGGTACCGCCGCGGCGGCCGTCCTGTTGCCCGCAGCCGTGCACGTAGGTGCGCAGAGCCACGCCGCTCCTCACGTACAGGATGCCGAGACCCTTGGGCGCGTAGACTTTGTGCGCGGCGATGCTGAGCAGATCGCAGTTCAGCGCGCGCACGTCGACCGGGATCTTGCCGAACGCACACACCGCATCGGTGTGGAAGCGCACGCCGCGCGCGCGGCACAAGGCGCCGATCTCCGCCGCCGGTTGGACGATGCCGGTCTCGTTGTTGGCGCACATCACCGACACGAGCGCGGTGTCGGGGCGCAAGGCGCTCGCGATGGCCGCGACGGTCACGGCACCCGTGCGTTCCGGCGCGACGTACGTCACGGCGTGTCCGAGTCGCTCCAGTTCCTGCGCGGTCGCGAGCACGGACTTGTGCTCGATCGCACTGACGACGAAGTGCGCGCGGCCCTCGCGCGGAGCGCTGCCCATCAGCGCCCAGTTGTTCGATTCCGTGCCGCCTGAGGTGAAGTAGATCTCGCTCGCATCCGCGCCCAGCACCGCGGCGATGGTCCGCCGCGACGCGTCGATCGCCGCGCGCGCGCGCCGACCTTCGGAATGCGCGGCCGAAGGATTGGCGAACGAGCCCGCGAGGAACGGCGCCGCCGCAGCCAGGACCGCGTCGGCGACGGGCGTCGATCCGTTGAAATCGAAGTACAGGTCCGCGCCGCTATGCGCGGCGCCTCCAGCGTCGAAAGGTCTCGCCTTCGTCATCGGGTGCATTGTGACATCTATCCGGCCTCAGTGCAGGTTCAAGACGCCGCCGCGCGCCACCGCGAACAGGATGCAGCTCGGATTGCCCGGCCCGGTGGGCCGCGCGGGGTCGCCCAGCGCGATCGGCGTGTGCTCGGAGTCCTTCTCGTAGCGCAGGTAGGCGCCGGCCCGATGCTCGCCCTGTTCGTCGCGGTAGCCGCCGCGCAGGATCAGGACTTCCTCGACGTCGAGGTGGCGGTGGCGCGGATAGCCGGAGCCCGGCGCCATGCGGATCAACACGGTCGAGTCCCGCGGCTTGCCCTCCGCGTGCGCGCCGGGGCCTGGATGCAGATCGATCCAGTGCACGCCGGGGTGGCGCGTGGCGCGCCACGCCAACGCCTCGTCGTCGAGCACGATTTCGAGGCCTTGGATCTGCTGGTGCTGGAACTGCATCGGTCGAATGCGTCAATCTAACCGCCCGCACGATGGCCCGCGACACAAACACTTCGAGGCTCGAGCCGTGGATCGAACTGCTCTGCGCCGCGGGCGATGAGCACGTGCGCGACCGCCTGCTCGTCGAGTGCGTGCTCAGCCTGCGCTGCGCGCGCGCCGCCGCCCTGTGGCGCCCGCTGACGACCGCGGTAGGCGTCGAATGGCGCGAACGTCTCGCACGCGGTCCGGCGGACAGCCTCCCGCGGCGCGCCCAGTTCGACGCTCTGCGACGCGGCGAATTGTCCCAAACGTCGATCCCCGGAGTGCGCGTCTTCACGGCGGATTCGGTAGCTCTGGCGTTGGGCGGCGTGACCTGCGAGGACGACGAACTCGATCCGGTCGCGGCCCTGCTGCACGTCTTCGCGTTGGTCGGTTGCGCGAGCGACACCGGCGCACCGCGGGCACCGCTGCCTGCCGCGCGCAACACGCAGCCGAGCGTCGACAGCGACGAGGACCGCCGCTTGCGCCACGACCTCGCGAACGTGCTGACCAGCCTGCGCGCCACCGAGGACATGCTGAAGAACTTTTCCGTCGGACTGTCCGGCGACGAGACGGCGCACTTCCGCGCCGTCGTCGAGCACGAGTGCGCGCGCGCCGGAGAGTTGTTGGCCGGCGCCTTCCTTCCGCGCGCACTCCCGCAGCGCGCGCCGACAGAAGGCGGATCTTGCGCCGTGCTCGCGGTGCTCACGCGCGTGCTCGACGCGGAGCACGCGCTCAACACGCACGCCGGAATCACGGTCGAAACCCTGATCGATCCCTCGACGCGCGACGCGCGCGTCCCCCTGTCCGAGGCGGACCTGTCGCGCTGCCTTCAGAATCTCCTGGTCAACGCCCGCGAGGCGCTGGCCGGCAGAGCCGGGTCCAGAGTCTGGATCACCCTCGAGCACCTGTACTTTGGTGCTACGCACTCCGCCCTGCGCCTGATCGTCGAGGACGACGGGGTGGGCTTTCCCGCCTGGCCGCTGGAACGGCTGTTCGAGGCCGGTTCTACGACGAAGGAGGCCGGTTCCGATGGGCAGGGACTATCGATCGTGCGCGGGCTGATCGAGCAGAGCGGCGGCCGTATCCGCGCCTACAGGCGCGCGAGCGGGGGCGCGGCGTTCGAGATGACATGGCCGCCATCTTCTTGATCTTCACACGGCGCGCTCGGCTCCGAAAAACTTTCTCTGAAATCGAGCCTCGCATCTTGTCCCTCTACCCAGGTCCGCCTACAGTCGAAATGCGCGGCGGCGAAAGCTGTCCGCGCAAGTGAGTCTCATCGAGAGGTGCCGCACTTTGCGAGCGGTGTGGTACCCGGGAAGCTTGATGAAACTCCTCTCTCCCTCGGGCCGATGACCTCAAAAATCATCGGCCCCCTTTATGCCCCGAGCGAAACAAGCCCCGGGCGCAACTTCGCAGAGCCTCCGCCGGCGCACGGTCGCGCGCGACTAGAACTCACCGTGCGCAGCGCGCGCTGGTGGACTTCACCGCGCTCGCGCGCGCGCCGTGAGATCGCTCAGGGGAAGGTCAGCACCCAGGTGTGCAGCCCGCCGTCGGTCTCGACGACCTTGAAGGTCTTCGCGAGCGGATCCCACACACCGCGCATCGGCACACCGTCGCGGGTGACGGAGACCGGCGCGGCCGGAACGTAGAGGAACTGGAATTCGTCGCCGGTCGCGTCCCCCGTGGAGAGTTTCAGGGTCACGACACCGGTGAGCGTCAGTCCGAAACCCGCGGGCGTGATCCTCAGACGCTTCAAGTTCTTCGAGGCCGAGATCTCGATCTGCTTCAGTGTCGCGTCCACGCTCCAAGTGAAGGGCGTGAAGCTCCCGAAGGCGTCCTGCTCGACGAAGAAGTACAGCCACTGGCCGTCCTCGTCGACGAGCATGCGCCCCGAGTTCGGCAGCGCGAGCGTCCGGGTCGCAAACCAGTTGCACACGTAGTTCGCGTCCAACGTGGTCCAGGCGTGGACCGAACCCGGCGCCAGTTGCGACTGGTTGCCGGCGTTGAGCGACTGCATGTAGGTCGTGAAGCGGTCGGTCTGATTGACCAGGAAAGCCGTCGGATCGCCGGTCGCGCGCCACACGAGCGTCGGAACGTGCGCCAGGTTGCGCGCGAAGTCCGAGTCCGGATCGATCAGGGCCGTGAACGGGTCGAGGTCGATCGTGGAACAGCGCTGGTAGTCGAACGCATGGGTCGAGGGCGCGCCGCCGAAGAGATCTTCGAGGATGTCGGGGACCTCGAGGTTGTCGCCCGGGTTGGGGCTGTTGTCGTCCGCGTCGTTGTCGTCGTATTCGCTCCACCACGTGTGCGTCAGCGAGACTCCGCCCGTGTGGTCGCACACGGCCGCGAACATCGTCCCCTTGGGATCCAGGTGGCGCGCCGCGTAGTTGACCGCCGAACCGCCGCCCATCGAAAATCCGACGCCGTACACGCGCAGCGGATCGATCGGGAACAACTGGCGCACGAGCGTGATCGCGACGCGCGTGTTGATCTGGCTCTCCAGATTGCCGAAGTGTTTCTGGCGCGCGCCCAACGGGCAGATCGCGTACCAGCCGCGGTTGATCGCTTCGGGAATGAAGCCTGAGTTGAGCATGTCGCCGTGCGACGATCCGAATTTGTGGAACACGACCACGAGCGGACGCGGACCGGTCTGCGGCGTGGTCGGCGTCTGCACCAGGAAGCGCTCTTCCCAACCTGAACCGGTGTTGAAGATCGCGAATTCGAGCAGGCCCGGGTAACCCGGAATCGTGCGGAAGCGATAGCGCGGCGTCGGCGTCGCGGAGAGCGCGGCGACCATCGACGGCGGCAGACCCGTGTAGTCGAGTCGATCCTCGGTGGTCGGGTTGCGGTCGATGTCGGTCGGGAAACCGAGCAGGTTGTCCGCATCGCGCGAGCGCACCGAGTTGTCTCTGGGCTCCGTGTCCGGCGCGACGGGCGCCGCGGGCGCGACGACGGTGCTCGTCGCGGGCGCGGACGGCGCGACACTCTCGTGCGCGGCCTGCGAACAGGACGCGGCGACGAGGGCCAGGATCGAAAGCAGGCGATAGGTCATGCGGTGTGAGTGAGTTCGGCGCGGCGGCGGGCTGGCGGTGCGGGGCTCTCTCAGGGAGGCCGGCGCGACGAGTCGCCGACGGCTTCCAGAATAGTCTAGCCCACGTTCAGCGCCCGGGTCTCGAATACGCATTCCTAAACGGGATCCGCGGCGCAAACGGGCGCGATGGTCGGGTTTTTCCCGCGTCAGCGGGACTCGAGCAGCTCGCGCACGACTCCAAAGCGCAAACCTCTTCCGGTCACGCGCAAATTCTTCGCACCCAGGCGCTCGAGCACGCCGGCGAGCACGGCCATTCCTTCCGGCAGGATGTCGGCGCGCGCGGCTTCGATGGGCAGCGCTAGACGCTCTGGAAGCGACAGGGCTGCGAGACGTTGCGCGAACTCGCGCGCCGCCTGCGCGTCGACGCGCACCCCTTCCGCGCGCTCGTGGTCGAAGCGCGCGAGCCCCAGCGCCAGGCAGGCGAGGTTCACGCCCGTCCCCCCCAACACGATCACGTCGCGTCCGTCGGCGAGATGCGCGGGCAACCCCGCGACCGCCGCGTCGATCCGGGCCTGTGCCGTTGCGCGCGGGCGCACTGCGGCGAGGACCACCGCGCCGATCGGAAGCGAGACGCGCAATTGCAGTTCGGCGCAGGAGACTTCGGTGCTGCCGCCGCCGACGTCGATCACGATCGTCGCGTCCGTCGCACCTTCCGCACGCACGGCGATCCGGCCCAGACGCGCTTCCTCGTCACCCGAGATGATCTCGAGCGCGAGTCCGCTGCGCGCGCGCGCGAGTTCCACGAAAGCTCTCGCGTCGGGCGCTCTGCGCAGGACGGCCGTGCTCACGGCGCGCACGCGCTCCGGCCGCACGTTCAACTCTGCGAGGCGCCCCGCGAAGAACTCCAACGCCGCGAGCGCGCGCTCGACCGCCTCTGGATTCAGTGTTCCGTCCGCCGCCGCTGCGCCTCCCAGGCGCGGCATCAAGCAGTGATCCTCGACGATCTCGCAGCGATCGGCCGAGTCGAGGCGTGCCACCAGACACAAGGCCGTATTCGTGCCCAGGTCGATGGCCGCTGCGAGTTCGTGCGTCACGGCGCCTCCTCGAACAGCAGTCCGTCCGCGCGCGGCAAGTCCGAGAACGATCCGTAACAGACGCCTTCGAGCGTGAATACCTGCACGCGGTCGCCGTCCGAATCGACGACCGCGACGCGAGTCCGGCGATCCGAGTCGCCTTCGTCGATCGCGATGTCGCACGGTTCGAACACTTCGGCCGCGCCTTGCCCCGGATGGCAGATCGTGTGCCGGACGCGGCCGTTGCGATCGAGGAGATGCACGCCGCTGTTCTCTTCGCCGCCGGTCGCGACGACGAAACGCCCGTCGGAGAGCGCGTGCGCGGCGCGCGGAATCGAGTCGCGGCGTGCGTGGCGTGCGCGCGGCGGCCGCAGCGCACAATGGGACTCGCCGTCGCGAAAGACCTGGACCAGTCCGGAACCCTGTTCGCAGACGAGCGCGAAGCGTCCGTCGAGCGCCACGCGCACGACGTCGTCGAAAGCCGCCTGCGGATCACCGCGCGAGCGCAGCGAGGCGAGGCGTCGTCCGTCGCGGTCGAACCACTGCACGGCGTGCCGTCGCGCACCGCGCGTCCCCACCAACACGCGCGCGTCGCCTTCGACGCCGACGACGGCGACGGAGGCCGGCTCGCCCGTGTGACCCGGAAGGTCCTCGCTGCTTGCGGCGCGCCAAGGCTCCAATTCGGCGCCGAACACGGTGAAGCGGCGCAGGGCTTTGGACGTGCGGTCGGCGACCCAGATGCGCATGTCGACGTCGACCGCGATGCCGTCCGCGCTCGCGGCGCCGCCGTCGCAACCTGCGAAGCGAAAGCCCTCGCCGATGCGGCCGCCGTCGAGGTCGTAGGTGCGGATCTCGGCCGTGCGCGCGTGACGCGCGAGGTGCAGGATTCCGCCGCACAGAGCCAGGCTGCCGTTCACGCCGCCTCCAGGTCGGCGCGCGCGAGACGCACGACGACGACTTCGGCCGGCGCGAACAAGCGCACCGGCAGTCCGACGACACCCAGGCCGCGCGAGACGATCAAGGTCGTCGTGCCGATCACGACGCGCAAACCGGGGTGCTTGGGCCCGAGGGTGCGCAAGTACGGCAGATCGATCTGCAAGCCGTGCGTGTGGCCGGCGAGGATCGCGGCGCAACCCGGGCGTGCCAACAATCGTGCGCTCGAGGGGTTGTGGCACAGCATGATCTCGACGTCGTCCGGACGCAGCGAGCGGCGCGCGGCGGCGACGTCGACGGCTCTCGCTTCTTCCAGATCTTCGAGGCCGACGAAGGCGAGCCGCGTTCCGTCGCGTTCGACGTACACGCAGTCGTTGCGCAAGAAGCGAATGCCGCACGCGAGGTAGGCTGCGGCGATGCGGCCTTCGTTCCGGCCGCGGTAGTCGTGGTTGCCGAACACCGCGAACACGCCGTCTCGAGCTCGCAAGTGCGCGCAATCGACGAGCAACGGCAGGGCTTCGCTCCAGGCGTGCGTGATGAAGTCACCCGTGAAGACGATCACGTCGGGCGCGAGTGCGTTGACCGCCGCGACGACGTGCTCGAGGTCGCCGCCCTTCAGGAACGACCCGCCGTGCAGATCCGAGAGGTGCGCGATCGTGAAACCTTCGAATGCCGTCGGCAATCCGCGCACCTCGAGGCGCTCTTCGCGCACGACGAAGCGTCCCGGCGACAGCGCCAGACGCTTGTAGAGCCTGCGCCCTCCGCACAGCGCGGCGCAGCGCTCGAACACGCGAAACGTGCGCAGCCTGAGGCGCGAGTGTCGGCGCGGCGCAACGCGCGGTGTGGAACTGTCCGTACTCATCGAAGCCGCACACGATAGCGACTTCGCCGTGAAGGTCGACGCGCGAGGCGACTTCAGCGCACCTCGACCATGCGCAAGTGCTCGTAGAGCTGCGTCGTCCCCGGAGTCAACACATGCCGGCCGGCTGCGTCGCTGTACTCGACCTTGCCGCTCTTGGATTCGATGGTGATGCCCACGTCGTCGACGACGACGGAGGCCGACCCGCCTGCCAGGTCCAGCGCGCCGCTTGCGAACAGGATCAGCGCCGTGCCGGAGGCGCTCGCGCGGCCGTCGAACATGCGCACGGCCAGCCGGTCCAGGCGCTCGATCGAGAAACTGGATTCGGATTCGAAGCGGATCGAATTCTGGCCGAAGACGACTTCCGCGCGACCGTCGACCCCGGTGGAGCAGCCGTCGCCGTTCGAGGCGGGAACACTCTCGTCCGCGACGACGAGCGTCGTGCCGCGGTAGACCGTTCCGCCGAGCGACTTGACGACGACCTGCGGTTCTCCGCTCCTCGCGATCAAGATGGCGATCACGGCGATGATCGCCAGCGGTAGGATCGAGCGCGGCAGGCGCAGTCGGTGTTTCGTCTCAGGCGCGATCAGACTGCGGCGTACGTGGCGCTCGGTCTCGGGATTGTCGTAGGTCTCCGATGTCGTGCGCGCGCCGGAAGAGATGCTCGCGATGCCGACGACGAGTTCGCGGTACTTCGCATCGCACTCCGGACAGCGCACCAGGTGCGCGCGCAGCGGCAACGACTTCGCCCCGGTGGGCCCGCGTCCGTCGAGGAAGACGTGGATCTCCTCGAGCGCAGCCTCACACGTGAGTACAGGAATCCGTGACGAAGGAGCCATGCGGTGCTCTCGCACCCAGCTTCATCGGCCGGAAAGCCCTTCCCCCTGACTCAATCCGCCCCCGATTTGCGAATACCGAGCCTGAGCAACTTGTTCACAGTTCCGCCGCGCGCCTCACTCCGATGCGCCGGTCTCCGCCGTGGAACTGGAATACCGAGCCAGAGCAATTTTTTCACAGTTCCGCCGTGCGTCTCATGCCGACGCGCCGGTCTCCGCCGCGGAACTGTGAAAAAATTGCTCTGGCTCGGTATTCCAGTTCCACGGCGGAGACCGGCGCATCGGAGTGAGGCGCGCGGCGGAACTGTGAAAAAGTTGCTCTGGCTCGGTATTCGCAAATCGGGGACGGATCGAGTCAGGCGAGCCGCTCGATGCCCAGTTCGATGCGGCGCAGCGTGCGTGCGGATGAGAGCCACGCCATGGTGTCGAACAGATCCGGACCGCCGGCCTGACCCGTCAGCGCGCAGCGCAGCGGTTGAAACAGGGCGGGCATCTCCAGGTTGTTGTCCGCGACCCACTGCTTGGCCGCGTTGCGCAGCGGCTCGGGTTGGACGCCATGCGCGATCTGCGGCCGCAGCCAGTCGAGGAAGGTGCGCAAGATCTCGACCCTGCGCTCGTGCTTCTTCGCGCCTTTCTCGGCGGCCTCGTCGTAGGTGAGCTTCTCGTCGTCGACGAACAGGTACGCGATTTGATCGGCGAGTTCGGCGTAGGTGCGCACGCGCTCCTTGACGCCGGCGACGACCGCCAGATACCACTCGCGCCGCGCTTTCAGCTCGTCCGCGGTCGCGAGCCCCTTGCGCACGACGAACGGCAGACTCGCGTCGGCCAGCGACTCGACCGTGCCCGTGCGGATGTACTCGCCCGCGAGCCACATGAACTTGTCGATGTCGAACACCGCGCCGGCCTTGCTGACGTCCTTGATGTCGAACTTCTCCACGAACTGCTCAAGGCTGAAGATGTCGGTCGCTCCGTCGAGCGCCCAACCCTGCAGGCACAGGAAATTGATGATGGCCTCGCGCGGGAAACCGCGGTCGATGTAGTCCTGCAGCGCGGTGTCGCCCGTGCGCTTCGAGAGCTTCTTCTTGTCGGTCCCGAGCATCAGCGGCAGGTGCCCGAACTCCGGTTGCGCGCTGTCGAAAGCCTTGTAGAGCAGCACTTGCTTGGGCGTGTTCACGAGGTGTTCCTCGCCGCGGAACACGTGCGTGATGCCCATGTCGATGTCGTCGCACACGACGACGAAGTTATAGGTCGGGTTGCCGTCGCTGCGCACCATGACCCAGTCTTCGACCTCTTCGTTGCCGAACACGACGTCGCCGCGCACGAGGTCCTTGAACGCGGTCTTGCCGTCGGGGACGGCGAAACGCAGAACGAAAGGCTCGCCTTGCGCGACGCGCGCCTCGACCTCGGAGGCAGCGAGACCGCGACAACGGCGGTCGTAGGCCAGACGTTCCTTCTTGGCGGTGAGTTCCTGATTCAGAACCTCGAGACGCTCGCGCGTGCAGAAGCAGCGGTAGGCCCAGCCCTTTTCGAGCAGCACCTGTGCGAGTTCCTTGTGCCGCGCGATGCGATCCTTCTGGTGGTAGGGCGCGTGCGGCCCGCCGACGTCGGGGCCTTCGTCCCAATCCAGTCCCAATCCGCGCAGGCCTTGCAGGATCGCGACTTCGTTCTCGAAGGTCGAGCGCTCGGGATCGGTGTCTTCGATGCGCAGGACGAACTTCCCCCCTCGACCGCGCGCGTAGGCCCAGTTGAAGAGCGCAGTGCGAGCGCCGCCGATGTGGAGTTTGCCGGTGGGACTCGGCGCGAAGCGGACGCGGATGTTTTGGACCAAGCAGGGTACCTCGAAGATCGCGCAGGATAAGGGAACGAGGCGGGGCGGTCGACGGTATCCGCGCAAGAGTCGCTCGCGATCGAGCCTCCAAGGCGGTAGAACCGGACTAGAAGGTCGACCCCATGACGAAACCCCAAGTGAAGCTCACGCGCGAAGTGATCCAACGTCTGCCGAAGGTCCTCCTGCACGAGCACCTCGACGGCGGCCTGCGACCCGCGACGGTCTTGGAGCTCGCTGATCGCGCCGGCTACACCGAGCTGCCTGAATCGGATCCCAATCGTCTCGCGGACTGGTTCGGCGCGGGCGCTGCGCGCGGCAGCCTGCCGCTCTACCTCGAGGGATTCCGTCACACGATCGCGCTGATGCAGACGGCCGAAGCGCTCGAGCGCGTCGCGTACGAGTACGCCGAGGACATGGCACAGGACAACGTCGTGTACTCCGAGGTGCGCTTCGCTCCGCACTTCCACACGCAGCGCGGTTTGGGTCTGGATGCCGTGATGAAGGCGGTGGCGCGCGGACTGACGCGCGGACGCGAGGATTTCGGCGTCGATACGCGCATCATCATCTGCGCGATGCGCAACTTGTCGGCCATGCTCTCGATGCAGATGGCCGAACTCGCCGTCGCCTGGCGCGCGCACGGCTGCGTCGGCTTCGATCTCGCCGGTGAAGAGGCCGGCCACCCGGCCAAGCACCATCTCGACGCGTTCCATCTGGTGAAGCGCATGAACTTCGCCATCACGATCCACGCCGGCGAGAGCTTTGGGCCCGAGAGCATCTGGCAGGCGCTGCAGTACTGCGGCGCGCACCGCATCGGTCACGGCACGCGTTTGATCGAAGACATGGTCGTGTACGAGGGCAAGGTCATCAGCCTGGGCCCGCTCGCGCAGTACGTGCTCGACCACCGCATTCCGATCGAGATCTGCCTGAGTTCGAACGTGCACACGGGCGCGACGCCCAGCCTCGCGGAGCACCCTTTCCCGCACTATTTGAACAAGGGCTACCGCGTCACGCTGAACACCGACAATCGCTTGATGTCGCGCACGAGCATGACCGACGAATTCCTGCTCGCGGTCACGCAGTTCGGACTGACTTTCGACCAGCTCGAAAAAGTCACGATCAACGGCATGAAGAGCGCGTTCGCGCACCACGACGAGCGCCTGAAGGTCATCTTCGAACGCATCAAACCCGGCTACGCCGCGATCCGCGGCACGACCGTCAATCGCGTCTGACGACCCACCCTCTGGTTTGAGTTTGACCGTACGGAGCCAGGCTCCTGTGGTGCAAACTCGCCGGCGTTGAACCACGCGCAACCGGCAAACCACGCGCCTGGTTTGAGTTTGACCGTACGGAGCCAGGCTCCCGTGGTGCAAACTCGCCGGCGTTGAACCGCGCGCAACCGGCAAACCACGCGCCGGCGAGTTTGCACCACAGGAGCCTGGCTCCGTACGGTCAAACTCGACCTCACGCCGAAGCCGCAGCGGCGAAAACGGCGGAGTGGAGCCTGACTCCTTACCGTCAATCGCGAGCGGAAGACCGCGCCAGTTGTGCGACCACGGATTCGAGCCCGAGCACGACACGCGCGAGGTTTGCGTAGTGGATCGCATCCGGGACATCGCCGCGCGTGTGATAGTTCGCATCGCGATACACCGCCGTGTCCGTGACCATGAACGCGGGATAGCCTTCGCGCCAGAAGGACTCGTGGTCGGACCAGCCCACGCCGCTCACGAACTCGGGAAGGGCGGCGCCTTCGCTGGCGAGGGTGTTCGAACGACGGAACGTGCGAATCGACTCGCGCACGAGTGTGCGTGAGGAAAGGTTGCCGACGAAGGCGACGAAATCTCCGCGCGAGGGATAGGCCAGCTCGAGGATCGGCAGCGGGTAGCGCTGACTCCCATCGGCATCCGAGTAACAACCGAGCGTCTCGAGGCTGATCATCGCCACGATGTCGTCGCCGCGCGCGCGCGACGCCTTGGCGTTCACGCGACTGCCCATGTCGTCCGTTTGGAACCAGGGCGGTTCTTCGTTCACGAACGCGATGAAGCGCAAGGTGCGCGCCGACTGCGCACGCGCGAAACGGCGCGCCAAGGCCAGCAGTGTTGCCGTGCCCGTCGCGTTGTCGTTCGCGCCCGGCGAGCCGACCACGGAGTCGTAGTGCGCTCCGACGACGACGATTTCGCGCGGGTGCGTGGTGCCAGGGATCTCTGCGATGATGTTCGAGCACGCTACGCCGGACACGCTGAACGTCTCGCGCGAGCTCGTCAGGCCCGCCTTCGCGAATTCGGCCTCGATGTGATCGCGCGCGGCGGCCAGTGCAGTCGGATGCGTGACGTTGCGCTCGCCGATCGTCGTCGCGAGCTGTTCGACGTCGCGGCGCAACTCGGCAGCCCGTTCGGGATCGTCGGCGCTCGGGGTGACGTCTCGATCAGGTCGACTCGAACCCGGCATGCAAGTCGTGAAGGCCAGACCTGCCGACAGGAGCACGAATGGAACGCCGACGGCGAGGACCAGGAACCGACGACGCACGAGGGGCTTCTTTTCAGGCATGGGCTGCGATCCCGAGCTGCGCCGCGACCAGGCCGCGCTACCTCCGGAGCGCCCGTAGACGTATCATCTCTGCCCACTCTTCCGGAGAAAATGGATCATGAAAGACAGCTTCAAGACACGCGGCACGCTCAAAGTCGGCTCGCGCAACTACTCGATCGCCCGCCTCTCGGTGCTCACCCAGACGCATCCGCAGATCGCGAAACTGCCCTTTGCGATGAAGGTGCTGCTCGAAAACCTGCTGCGCACCGAGGACGGCGAAGCGGTCAGCGCGCGCGACATCGAAGCGATCGCGAAGTGGGATGCGAAGGCCACGCCGACGAAGGAAATCCAGTTCACTCCGGCACGTGTGCTGCTGCAGGACTTCACCGGCGTTCCGTGCGTCGTCGACCTGGCCGCCATGCGCGACGCGATGAAGAAGAAGGGCGGTGACCCGAAGAAGATCAATCCGTTGCAGCCGGTCGAACTCGTCATCGATCACTCGGTGCAGGTCGATTACTTCGGCACCGCCGACTCGTTCGAGAAGAACGCCGCGATCGAATTCGACCGCAATCGCGAGCGCTACGCGTTCCTGCGTTGGGGTCAGACCGCGTTCCACAACTTCGCCGCGGTCCCGCCCGACACCGGCATCGTGCACCAGGTCAATCTCGAGTTCCTCGCGCGCGGCGTCATGGACCAGAAGGACGCTTCCGGCACCACTTGGGCCTATCCCGACACCGTCGTCGGCACCGATTCGCACACGACGATGATCAACGGCCTCGGCGTCCTCGGCTGGGGCGTCGGCGGCATCGAAGCCGAAGCGGCGATGCTCGGCCAGCCCGTGTCGATGCTCTTGCCGCAAGTCGTCGGCGTGCGCCTGACCGGTCGCCTGCCTGAGGGCGCGACCGCCACCGACCTCGTGTTGCGCGTGACCGAGATGCTGCGCAAGCACGGCGTCGTCGGGAAATTCGTCGAGTTCTGCGGCGCCGGCCTCGCCGATTTGCCGCTCGCCGACCGCGCGACGATCGCCAACATGGCCCCCGAGTACGGCGCGACGTGCGGCATCTTCCCCATCGACTCGCTCACGATCGACTACCTGCGCTTGTCCGGCCGTTCGCAGGAACGCTGCGACCTCGTCGAGGCGTACATGAAGGAGCAGGGGATGTGGCGCGATGCCGGATCGCCGGAGGCCGTGTACTCCGACCTCCTCACGCTCGACCTCGCCACGATCGAACCCTCGCTCGCCGGCCCGAAGCGCCCGCAGGATCGCGTGCGCCTCGCCGACATGCGGACCGGATTCGAAGCCAGCCTCGAGTCGCTCTCCGCGAAGCTCGCGGGTCCCGAACCCAAGTCGACCACGGTCGGCCGCATGAAGTCCGAGGGCGGGACCACACAGGTCGATGCGCCGCCGGTGGAGGGGCGTACGGAACCCTACGCCGACATTCACGACGACTCAGGGGATTTCACCTTGGAGAACGGCAGCGTCGTCATCGCCGCGATCACGAGTTGCACGAACACAAGCAATCCATCGGTGATGATGGCGGCCGGGTTGTTGGCCAAGAAGGCCGTCGAAAAGGGCCTCGCGAGCAAGCCGTGGGTCAAGACCAGCCTCGCACCCGGATCGAAGGTCGTGACCGAATACCTCGCCAAGAGCGGGCTC
>JAEUIA010000064.1 GCA_016795245.1 Planctomycetota bacterium
CGGGCACCGCACCGTGAACCACGAGATCCTGAACGTGAAGTCCATGCTGACCTGGGCCGTCCAAGCGGGGCTGATCCACCAGAACCCGATCGAGTCGCTCAAGTCGCTCCCGGTCGCCAAGCACCACATCAAGCGCCGCCGCCGCGCGTTGACCGAAGAGGAGATCGGCCGCTTCCTTGCCGCAGCCGCCGAGGACGACCGCGAACAAGCCGACCACGTTGCCGCGATCAAGTGCATCGAGGCCGGGGCACGGAACGCCGAGTGGCGCGCGCGCGAACGTACGCCCCGCATCCCGCAGCTCCCGTTCTGGCGCGGTTTCCTCGAAACGGGGGCGCGCTACGGCGAGCTGTCGCGCACGGCCTGGGGCGACTTCAGTCGCGAGCGCCGGTCGATCACGCTGCGCGGCGAGAACACGAAGAACGGCAAGTCGCGTGTGATCCCGATCACCGACGAATTCGCGGCCGTGCTGGTCGGGCTGCACCGGTTCCAGACCAAGGCGCTCGGTCGCAAGGTCGGGCGCGGCGATCGGATCTTCCTGACGCCCGAGGGCTGCAACATGCAGCCGATCTCGAAGGCGGCGCTGTGCGTCTTCTGGCGCATCCTGGAACTCGCCGAGATCCCTCGCGTGGACGCGCAGGGCGACCACATGGACATCCACGGTCTGCGCCACTCGTTCGCATCACGTCTCGCGCGCGCGGGCGTGGGCCTGTTGCACGCGCAACGCCTGCTCGGCCACAGCGACCCCAAGCTGACGGCAATGATCTACACGCACTTCGAGTGCGAGGACCTGCGCGCGGCGATCGACAAGGTGCCGCCGATGGGTGGGGCTGCGGTCATCCGAGATACACGAGCAGGGGCACGGACTGCCTAGTCAGGGTGTCCAGTTTCGGGCCCCAGAAGGGAAGTCTACGGAACCGGCGGGACTTGTTGGGGCTCGCTCATCTACTTATGCCGCCCCTCACGTACCGACGGATAACGCCTCTCTGTCTCCATCCAGAGCCGAACATCAGCCTCTTCCTGAATTGCAGCAATCTCGCGATCGAGCGTCGCGAGTCTTCCTGCCCACTCATCCCGGTTAAGGTTCCCTAGTCCATCACGCCATCTTGAGACTTCGAACTCAAGACGGTGCTGAAGGTCTAGATGCTCTGCTTTTTTGTCATCAGGCGACTCCATGACGGCCTTGAGCTGTTGGTTCAAAGCCTCATCGAATTGGCCGAGGCGGAACAGGCTAAGCGCCAGGACACTACGGTAGGGCGCGAGTATTCCCGCATCGAGCGAGCTCTCCCAAAAGCGGACAAGCGTTGCCTCATCCATGGCATCAGCAGGCGACGGAATGCCGGACGTCGGTCTCTCCACCGCCTGATCGAGGCAGATCGCCTTGTTGACAAGGGAGAATGCAAGCACTGCGTCACCGGGGCTAGAATCAAGAGCTACAAGGTTCCTCGCGGCTTTGAGCAGATCATCAGATGTCGCTGATTCTAGGGTCCTGTGTTTCTTGCCACAAACCTGGCATGTCTGTGCGACAGATACCAAGTCCGCAATGCGGGATCTGCCGACATCCTCATTTCGATTCCAAGGTTCGAGCCCCAATAGAGTCGCGACCCACAACCTGTCTGCCCTTAGTGCATCCAATGAATCGACACGATTGCGCACGGCACTACAGCGCAATGACAACAACTGAAGGGATGCGTGTCGCACAGCAGGACTGAGTGACGAGTCCTCTCGTAATCGCCTGTCAGCGTCAACCCAATCTGTAGCCGAATTCAGCACCAGAGCGAGGGTTTCCTGGCCTACTCGTTTTGTGGCATCAGCCTGCTGTCTTCCTGCAAACCGAACGGCGTAAGGAACGCTATCCCACACACGCGCGCTGCAGTCTGTGGATGCCGTGAGGATCCGCGTTCCATCTCGACTAAATCGCGCGCTGTTAACGCATTGGCTGTGTCCTTCTAGCTTCATCAGCTGCGCACCGCTAGCAGACTCCCAGATGCGTGCGGTCTCGTCGTTGGATGCCGTTACAATTCGCTCCCCGTCCGGACTAAAGGTCGCGAAGGTGACGTAGTCCGTGTGTCCTTCCAGTGTCGCGAGCGGCATCATACTGGAAGCGTTCCATACACGAGCAGTGTTGTCCTTCGAGGTGGTAACTACCCGCGCTCCGTCGTCGCTGAAGCTAGCCCACGTAACTCCATCAGTATGGCCCTTCAATGTGCCGACCGGGACTCCACTCGTGGCATTCCACAGACGGGCGGTTTGATCGGTCGAAGCACTTAGAACTAGCAGACCGTCGCCGCTAAAGCAGGCACTGTTTACTCCTCCAACGTGCCCCCGGAGATCAAGGAGCTGAGATCCGCTCTCCGTATCCCATATGCGGACAGACTTGTCCATAGACGCAGTGACGACCCGATCGCCGGTGGGGCTGAAACCTGCGCTCGAAACACTTTCTGAGTGACCGTTGAGTGTGAGTAGTTGCTTGCCGCTCGTCGAATGCCAAACGATTGCTGTGCCGTCATCGGATGCGGAAACAACCAGTCTCCCATCACGACTGAACTCCACACTATTGACGCGATCGGTGTGCCCTTTCAGATCGCCGACCTGCGTGCCACGCGCGGCATCCCACAGGTGTATGATGTTCTCGGATGCCGTAGCAATCCACTCGCCGTCATTGCTGAACACGGCATCCTTAAGTGCGCGCTTGTCTTCAAGTCTGACACTGGCCAACCCGCACTCCAGGTCCCAGACTCGTATTGTCCCATCTACAGCGTGCGTCAAGATTCGGGCCCCATCCGGTGTAAAGACGGCCTTGTCAATCCATTTGTCGTGCCCCGCCAGTACTGCAATCAGATCTCCACTATGGGCATCTTCTACATACATCAGGCCGTTGCGGCATAGCGTTGCTACTTTGGTTCCGTCGCCGCTGAAGCGCGCATAAACAATCGCGCTCAAGTGATCCTTCAGGGCAACTACCATGTTGCCAGTCCGCGCCTCAAATACCGCAACGCGACGACCTGAGGCCGTTGCAACTAAGCTTCCGTCGGGGCTGATCACGGCAAAGTCCACTCGCCTCGTAGGCGCAATGTCAGCAATTCGGCACCCGGTGGCTGTCTCCCACACCTGGCATCCAGCATCGTTTACCGTAACCACACTCTCTCCCGTTGAGCTAAAGCTTGTCAGCGATCCGGTCCTAGGCCAAGTCCCATCGAGCTGTTGTGGACCGCCAGCCATGGCCACTCCCGTGATTGTGCCTGCATTGGGATCAAGGAACCAGCGGGCCGTAGGGTCGATGTTGGTATCTCCCACATAGCCAAGTGACTGGAACGTGCGGAGCTCTCGTCCAGTCTGACGTTCAAGCACAGTGAAGGAATCCAAGTTGCCAGAGAGGATGATTCGCGAGTCGTCCGAGTTGTAGGTTGCGCTCCCTGAGTATCCGATCGCGGCAAGCTCTCGGATCTTGCGTGCTGTGGATACATCCCATTCTTCAGTGTCGCCAGCAACAGAGTCTTTTGGAACAGCCAACAAATATTCACCGCGCGTGCTCAGCGATGCACTGCCAATTGAGTCGGCGAGCAGTCCTAACACTGCTATCTCTTCGTCCGTATGGGCATTGATTACGTGCATGAGTCCATCGGCGCGCGGCGTCAGGACTCGTTGTCCATCGTCGCTAATCGAGGAAGGCTCGCCACGCCAAACGCGAAGACTCGTGTCAGACTCGGCGTTGAGATAACCCCATTCCCACCTACGCATACTTGCGGGTGCTAGGCTAAGGAGCCTGTTGACGGCCTTCATGTCGCCTGTTCGTAATTCCCCGGAAGCGGCGACCATCGTAGTTGCGTAGCCATTCAGGGTTGCAAGTCGCGCGTTCTCCGTCGCCAGTTGCTCGCTGTGTTCGGCTCGTCGGGTCTCGGTCAGCAAGTCGCTGGCCCGCCGTTGAGCTAGTGCTGTGGCCTGCTCCGCTTCATGCTTCTGAACTCCAAACGCAATCGCCCCGCTCACTGCTATGATCAGGGTTGCTGCAATGGATCCCGATAACGCCCTGTTTCGGAGTACCCACTTCCGTGTTTCGGCCCACGTCCCCGTCTCGTACGCGCCCACCACCCGATGCTCAAGGAACGCGCGCAAGTCCTCAGCCAACAGGAGCGTGTCCGCGTATCTCTGTGAAGGCTCACGTGCCATTGCCTTCTCAACGATCGCCACAAGTTCGACGGGCACATCCTTCCGCAGGCTCGTGAGAGCAGCCGGTGGGCCGTGCACAACGAGTCCCAGGACGGTGTGATTCGTGAGCCGAGTGCCCGGCTGTGTGTAGGGGGCACGCCGGGCAAGTAAGTGGTAGAGCATCGCCCCGATCGAATACACATCCGAGCGCGGGCCAAGCCTCTCGATCTCGCCGCGCGCCTGCTCGGGCGGCATGTAGGCGGGCGTGCCCACAATGTCGCCGTCCATTGTCACGATGGGTGAGTCGGGGGTCTCCTCGCGTGCATCGCGCCGATCGGTCTTGACCGATTTGGCTGAGCTTGTGGACTCGGGCCTTATCCGGATGTCGTGATTGTCCTTCCGCCCGAGTACCCGTGACAGGCCCCAGTCCATCACGTAGACCTCGCCGAAGCTGCCGACCATCACGTTGGCCGGTTTGAGATCTCGGTGAATCACACCTTTGTCGTGAGCGTAGGCCAACGCTTCGCACGCCTTCAAGATCAGGCCGAGCGCGCGCGTCTCATTCCAGTCCTCCTTGCCCTCAAAGACGAGGTCGAAGATCTGCTTCAAGTCGCGGCCCTTCACAAGCTTCATCGTGAAGTACACGCGACCTTCGGAGTCGAGGCCGAGTTCGTGCACGGGCACGATGCCAGGGTGATCGAGTTGGCCGGTGACCTGAGCCTCTTCGAGGAAGCGCGCGAGCTGCTTGCTGTCGATAGACGGGGTCGAGCCCGAACAGGAGTCGTCGCCCTTGCCCAGCACGACCTTCATCGCGAGGTGGCGACGGAGGTCTTCGTCCCAGATCTTGATGATCGAGCCCATGCCACCGCGCGCGACCTCGCCTTCGAGCTTGTAGCGGGACGCGGAGCCGGGGCGCTGGGAGAGACGGCGAAGAAGATCGTCAGGCGGGGGATCGGGGAGCGGATCGTTGGCCATTTCCAGATGCTACCGACGCGGCCAAACTCCCGCTCGGTGCCAGGGTCCGGCCGCAAACGCGTGGCCCTGGAGCAACGTGATTGCGGCTTCCTAGTGTCGAACGGGCTGTGCCACTCTGGTGCCACGATCCCGTTCCGCTGTACGTCGTCCGCTTCCGCTCTTTTCCGCCGCGATTACGCCACAACTCGCGCCCGTTTCCGCTCTTGGCCGCTAATTGCCGCTCTTTTCCGCTGTTTACCACCTGCGATCAAATCGCCCATCACGTTTCCTAAACCGCAGGCCGTGGGTTCAAATCCCGCCGGGCGCACCACGCCCCTGAAGCCCTCCGGAGAGTGCGTGCGCACCTGAGCATGCGTGCGTTGAACAAGTCCTTCGCGCCACGAAATATTCGGGCACCTTCTTCGCACCTGCGCCGACAGGCGCACCGGTGGCCGGTCTCCGCCTCCTTGCGCCGGGCCTGGGGAGGCTCCCTCCGCAGGCGTGGATTCCAAACCGATTGGCCCACCGCGGCCAGGAAGTCAACGAATGACGAGAATCTCGGGCTTCACCGACACGGGACAAGACCGCTTCGTCGACATCGACGAGGCGGAAGGCGGCTGGCGCATCGACATCCGAACCCCTTCAGGCAGCGGGACGCATGTCGTCGTCGAAGATGAGACCCTGAGCGCGTGCCTCGCCGGGAACGGCGACCGCGTCGAAGGGATCGGAAGGTCCTCTGCGAAGACCCTCCGGATCACCAGGGGCGAGCACCCTCGCCCCACAGACGTGTACCTGTGGATCCAGGGCACGAGCGGCAACGGGTGGAGCATCTTCGTTCCGCCCGCGGAGCTGCTGGCTGCTGTCAGCCGAGGCGGCACCGTGGCGGGCGCCCGGCGGGGTGGGCGTGGGATGTGGGCGGCCGAGAACCGCGGCTTCGCCGGAGGGTTGAACTGAAAGCGTCGACGATCCTCGCCCGGATCGTTGCTTGCGCAGGCCCTCACCCCGTGGGGGCCTGCGGGCTTTCCGGCCGGCACGCGATCGCGTCCGTCAGTGGGCCGGGTTGAGCGTCGCCGCGCTCAGCGCGTGCGTTTGACCACATTCTTCTTCGTGGTTGTCTTGCTGGTAGCCTTCTTCGCGGTCTTGCCGCTGACCGCCCTCTTCTTGTTCGCCTTCTTCCTCCCCGGCGCCGGCATCGTGTCGTACTTCGCCGCCTGGCACAGCAAGGCCGCGAACGCGTGCTCGTCGATGTCGGCCGGCGTGTGCACTTTGACATGGCGCACGTACCCGCCGTTTCCTTGCAGGAGCTTCTTGGGATCCGCGAGCGACGAGCCGCGGATGAAGCCGAATTGCACGTGATCCTTGTCCGCGTAGACGTAGGCCGCCGGCACCTTGCCGTTCAGCCAGCAGCCGTTGCTCCACTTCACCGACTCGACGAGCTCGGGCGAGGTGCGCTTCACGAAAGCGCGCAGGGCGCGAATGAGCTTCTGATTCCGCGGCGACTGGTCGGCGAGGTAGAGGTCGAACGTGGCGTAGGCCTTCATCTTCGGCATGGGATGGTCCTGCAGGGTCCGATCGGGAGCGCCGGCGGCGTCAGGCTAACTTGGATCTCTCACCGCGGCTTCGCAAGCGTCTCGGAAAGCTCGCACGCAACTCTGCGCCGGACGATGGCGCGCGAGCGACGCGTCACGGCGCTCGATGCGAGACGTGGTGAGAGATTCGGCCGGACGGAAAAGCGACGGCGCGCCGGGGCTGATGAGCTTGGAACTCCGTTGGGGATTCGGAGAGGGGAAGTCGACCTCGTCCGGCGGCTCTCCGCTTGCGAGATGTGCGAATTGCTCGACCTCGTCCGGCGGCTCTCCGTCTGCGAGATGTGCGAATGGCTCGCACCACACAGGTCCGTGAGCGCGACGCAGGGCAGAAAGGACATCGTGGAGTGGGTTCTCGCAAGGCCGAGCACCCTTCGGCGTCCGGGGTACTCGACACCCAACGCGACGCGGGTCAAACTCCACTGCATGAGTCAGGCCGGGCGAAACGATGCCTGCCCCTGCGGCAGCGGGAAGAAGTTCAAGCGCTGCTGCGGCGCTGTCGTCGCGGCGCCGAGTCACTTCATGTCCCAGGCCGACCAGCAGGCCCTCACGCGCAAGCTCGTCGCGTTTCTCGAAGCCGAAGGCGGCGCGGAGTACTTCGAGGCGGCCTCGCAGGTGCTGTTCGGTGGTCTGCTCGAGGAGCGACCGTCGGCCGTCGCCTCGAATGTCCTTCGACACGAGAACACGCAAGTCAACGTGACGGCGTTCGTGCTCTTCGATGCCTATTGGCACGACGAGGAGACCATCGTGCAGCGCTACATCGCGCGCCACCGTGCGCGCCTTTCGGCCGCGGAGCTGCGCTATCTGGAGGCTGTCAGCGACACGTACGTCGGACTGTACGAGATCACGGAGGTGGTGCTCGACGAGGGCGTGCGGTTGCTCGATCTGCTCAGCGGCGAGACGATCTGGGTGCGCGAGCGGAAGGCGACGCATTCCTGCGCGCGCTGGGATCTGCTGGCGGCGCGCTTGCTGCGGGAGCCGAGCGGCGACGCGATCTTTCAGGCGGACTTGTATGCCTTCCCGCAGCACACGAAACAGAATCTCGTCGAGAACCTGAGGTCATTCTTGAAGCTCTCGGGCAAGCGTCGCTTCGATGCCGAGGCCATGCTTCCGGACCTGAAGCTGGTTGCACCGCTGTTCTTCGGCGCGTGGTGGCATCTCGTGGTCTCTCCTCCGCTGCCGACGCTGACGAATTTCGACGGGCACGTGATCGCCATGACGACCACGTCCTACGATGTGACCGACGTGCAGGCCGTCGAGCAGGGACTGAACGCGATGTCCGAGTTCGAGGCGGATGGGGACTCGAGCTGGACCTGGCTGCGGAAGATCGACGGTCAACGGCGCGTCGTGGCACACGTCGACTTGCAGGGCGCGCGGTTGACGTTGGAGACGAACTCGGCCGAGCGGGCGAAGACGGCGAAGGCCCTGCTCGAAGGGCGGCTTGGCGCGCACTTGCGCTACCGATCGGATTCCGTCGCCGATGCGCGCGCTCAAGTGCAGCGGATGCGCAACGAGGGCCTTTCGCCCGCGCCGCAGCCGGACCCGCTATCGGCGCACGAACAGGATCGCGTGCGGCATGAGTACCTGGAACAGCACTACCGCGCGTGGGTCGATCAGCCCGTGCCGGCGCTCTCGCACCGGACGCCGCGTCACGCTGCGAAGCTGAAGACGCAACGTCACAAGGTCGTCGACTTGATCAAGGGCATGGAGAATTCCGAAGCGCATGCCGCTCAGCGGGGAGAGAAGCCGTACGACTTCTCGTGGTTGTGGACGGAACTCGGCCTCGAGCCGCCGGGCCGTGCGGACGAGCGCACATCCGAGAGCTGATCCTGCCCAGGCCGGGTTTTCTCCTGTATCCCGTCGGTTCGCCGTCCGCGCACCTTCCATCGAACGCCGGACGGGTGCGCGGATCGTCCATCGCCCGACGGATCTGGAATCCGGGTGGTGGGGCGGATCGCAGCAATCCGAGTGCGCCTCAGCGATCAGCGTCCGGCATGGGACGCGCGGGATGCTCACGCTGAACGAGCTTCGGGCGACGCGGTTCATGACCGTGTCGGGCTGGCCCCTGCGCGAGCGCGCATCTAAACTGGCGCCTGACACACCCGGCCGTTGCACTCGACGCACTCAGCCGAATCCGCGTCGCCGCACAGGACATCCGAACATGAAACTACTCACCACGATCGCACTCGTCAGCGTGACCACCGCGGCCCTCATGAGCGCCGGCACCGAGGACAAGAAGATCAAGAAGGACGACACCATGCAGCTCGGGAATTTCTCCGTCAGCCTGAACGTGAAAGACATCAAGGCGTCGAAGGAGTTCTACGAGAAGCTCGACTTCAAGCAGGTCGGCGGCAAGATCGAACAGAACTGGGTCGTGCTGCAGAACGGCACGGTGACTGTCGGGCTGTTTCAGGGGATGTTCCCGCGGAACATGCTGACCTTCAATCCCGGCTGGTCGCCGATGAAGGAGACGCTGAAGGAGTTCCAGGACGTACGCGAGTTGCAACGCACGCTGAAGGCGCGCGGCGTCAAGCTCCAGACCGAAGCGGATGAATCCACCGACGGCCCGGCGAGCTTCACGCTGGTCGATCCCGACGGCAATCCGATCCTGTTCGATCAGCACGTGCCGAAGCCGAAGCGCTGAGGGCGCGCGAGGTGCGCGCCTGCGCTGGATCCGGCGCGAGCGGAGCAGGAGTCCTGCGCGCCGGCCGGAATTCACCGACCTGAACAGGGTGCGGAAGCAGAGGCTCAAGGCTCCTTGCGAGCCTGGTTCGACCGCGGACATCCCGGACAAGGCATGCATTTGAATCGCAGAGAAGCACTCGGAGCGCTCTCGCTGCTGGCCCTCGCCTGCTCGAGCAAGAAACGCGAAACCACGACCATGGAGACACCGGCCCGATCGAAAGCTCCTACGCAGCGGATGCCCGTGGTGTTCGCGGCGCACGGCGCGCCGATTCTGTTGGACGACGAGGTGTGGATCGGGGAACTCGCCGCCTGGGCACAGGCCATGCCGAAGCCGAAGAGCATCCTGATGATCTCGGCGCACTGGGAGCAGCGACCGACGGCTCTAGGTGCGACGAGCACGGTGCCGCTTGTGTACGACTTCTTCGGATTCGCCGAGCGCTACTACGAGACGCAGTATCCCGCGCCCGGGGCGCCCGCTCTCGCCGCGCGTGTGCGTGAGCTGCTGCGCGAGCGGGGGATCGCGTTCGTCGACGAACCGACGCGCGGGCTCGATCACGGTGCGTATGTACCACTCGTTGCGATGTACCCCGCGGCGGACGTGCCCGTGTTGCAAGTTTCGATGCCCGCTTTGGACGCGGATCAACTCTTCGACCTGGGCCGTGCACTCGCTCCGTTGCGCGACGAAGGTGTGCTGATTTTCGGCAGCGGATTCCTGACGCACAACATGCGCTACGCATTCAAGTCGGGCGTGCCGAACTGGGCCAGGGAGTTCGATGATTGGGCCGCGGAATCGCTGGCGCGGCTCGACTTCGAAGCCTTGACGAACTTCGAGACGCGTGCGCCGGCTGCGCGGCTCGCGTTGCCCACGTGGGAGCACTATGCGCCGGTGCTCGTCGCAGCAGGAGCAGTCGCGGGCGCTGCAGCGACAGTCTCCTTCCCGATCACAGGGTTCTGGCTGGACGGCGCCTTCACGAAGCGTTCGGTGCAGTTCGGCTGAGCGAGCGCGCGGCGCAGCACCCGCTGCAGGCCGAGTCGGGCTCCGATGCTGGAGCTCGGGGCATGGAGGCGGGCTGAGCGCGACAAGCAGGGAATCGAACGCGCAGAACGGGGTTGTGCCGCGCACCGGCGTGGCCCATGAGCAGAAACTGGTATCGTGAACCCCATGCCGCTCCTGAAATCCGCCATGACTCCGGCCCTCGTGATCCTCGCCGTCATCGGCGGATGGTTGTTGTTGCAGCTCGTGATCCTGCCTCGGCTAGGGTTCGCGACATGACTGTCCGGTGCTTGTGAGCCTCGGTCCGAGGTTCAAGAAACCAGCGTCGAGAAAACGCCGCCGGCCGAGTTGCCCGAACGCTGAACACGCGACGGACCGAGGCGCGGCTCTGCTTCGATTGAGTGCAGCTGTGCTGGCCGGCAGAGCCGTCAGGTCACCGGCGCGTACTGATATTGCGGGCGGAAATGGAATGCATCGCTCTGCGGTCACGGACCGCAGCTCAACCACAGTGCAGACCGCTCATTCTTGATTCGATGTGACTGCACCCGTGCGCGAAGCGCAGGGGTACGATCGGGACAACGGGGCGACGCACTCCCGCCGAGCCCGTCCACGATTCAACACTCGCTCCCCATCAGCATCATGCAACACACGACACTCGCCCGTGCCCGCCGGCTCTCCCTGAAATTCGCCGGCGCTGCTGTTCTCGTTCTCTCGAGCCTGGTCGTCCCCGCGAGCGCGGGCAACGTCGCCATCGTCGCGGCGGCCGGTTCGGCGGCGAGCTTCTCGGACGCGCAGACGAAGATCATGGCGTCGGGCTTCTTCGGCCAGGTCGACATCATCGACGCCTCGACGACGACGCCGTCGTTGGCGCAGTTGCAGGCGTACACGGCCGTGATCGTATGGAGCAACGTCAACTTCCAGAACTCGACGCTCCTGGGCGACACGTTGGCGGACTACGTCGACGCGGGCGGCGGTGTGGTCATGACCGTCTACGCGGTCAGCACCACGAGTGCGAACCGGTTCCTGTTGGGGCGTTGGTTGACGGGCAGCTATCCGATCATCGTTCAGAACGGTGGGACGACGTCCACCGGTGGGGCGACGCTGGGGACGGTGCACATTCCGACTCACCCGGTGATGAACGGCGTGACGACTTTCAGCGGGGGTTCAATCGCGTCGCGTCCGACATCGACGACGATGACGGCCGGCTCGAGCGTCATCGCTTCGTGGTCGGACGGAAAGATCCTGATCGCGCAGCACGGTGTCTATCCCAACCGCATCGATCTAGGGTTCTACCCGCCGAGCAGCGCGGTGTCGGCGTCGTGGTGGGACCAGAACACCGACGGCGGGAAGATGATGGCGAATGCGCTCCTGTACGTGAGCAACTCGGGCACGGCGACCACGCCGTTCTGTCTGGGCGACGGCACGGGTGCTGCATGCCCGTGCGCGAACACGGGCGCGATCGGACATGGATGCGGCAGCAGCGCGTTCGCGGGCGGAGCGATCCTCTCGAGTTCGGGCAACGCCGGTGCATCGGTGGGGACGGACACGCTGGTCTTGACGGCGACGGACATTCCCGGGCCGGGCTTGTTCTTCCAGGCGAACGGTCTGCTGGGTGCGCCCGCGAATTTCGGTGATGGTCACCTGTGTGCCGCCGTGGGCATCGTCCGACTCGGAGTCGTGTTCCCGGTCGGAAACGTCGCGTCGTACCCCGGCGGCTTGACTCCCAATCCAATCCACATCCAAGGCGGCGCGGCGAACGGCAATACGCGTCACTACCAGTGCTGGTATCGCTCCGTGCCCGGTCTGTGTTCGGCCAACAACTACGACCTCACGCAGGGGTTGACGTTGACGTGGGGGCCGTGAACGACTCAGGTTCGCGGCGAGGTGAGTGGCTTGTCACGACGGATCTGAGAGTGACCGTCCTGAGCTCTGCTCTGCACGGTCACTCTCCATTCAGTCGTCACAAGCCCTAGCCGCAGCAGGCCTCACCAGCGCTCGAACACCGGATCGCGCAGCGGTTTCCAGATGCGGCCTTCGAGGCGATCGATGCGCGAGCGCGGGTGATCGGCGATGCGCGGGAAGTCGCGCGCGAAGCGTTGCATGCACGCGGCGGACACGGCGGCGTCGAAGGCGTCTTCGGAACACGCGGCGAGGTCCTGCATCTCGCGTGATTCGTGCGCGTGATGCGCCTGGATGTAGAGTGCGCGCGCGATGAGACTGGCTTTGTGGACTTTGCCCGTCAGATAGCGCGGGTACAGCTCGACCACCATCGGCAAGCGCGGTGCATCGAAGGGCCAGATCGCAAAGCCCGCATCTTGCAGTTCGCGCAGGTACGGCATCCCGCGCAGGGATCCGGTGCCGACCGTCCCGGCGCCGCCGATCTGGAAGACCGACTTGGGCCCCTGGCCGCCGACGGGGACGTGTTCTTCTTCGGTGCGACGCAGGGGATTGCGATCGCGTGCGCGCGGGGGACAGCGGACGTAGGGCTTGCCCCAGAAGGGAGAAGGGCAGCGCGCGAGCCACATCTCGGCCTTGCGCGCGACGATCTCCCACAACTCGCGCGCGGATTCGGCGCCGAGGTGTTCCGTGAACCAGAGCGGGAAGGCGAACGCGAAGTCGAGCCCGACGACGAGGCTGGGATCGCGTTCGGCGCAAGCGATCAAGTGGCGCACGAGCGACGGGCGGTCGAAGCCGCACTCGACGCGCACGAGACGATTCGCGCGCGACTCCGCCAGCCACAAGCGCGTGCGCACGGTCGCGATCGCGCCCGACCAATCGACGGCGATGCAGGCGTCGATGTGATGCTCCGGTTCTCGCAGATCGGGTCGTCGCGCGCGCGACCGGTCGGGCGGGGGCAGAGAGTCGGCGTTCAAGGCAGGACCTCGAGCAGCGGATCGTACGCTCTCGCGGTGCGTGGCTCGTCGACATGGGCGCAACGCCGCGCAGCACGCCGTCGTGAGCGCGCGCGAGCGGGAATCGCGCATCCGACGATTCGCGCCCGTGACGGAAAGCACCGAGGCCAGGCCCGGGTTTCCCCGAACCTGGCCTCGGCTTGACCTTTGCGCCGCACGCCGCCTACCGCAGACGGCGCGCGCGCTCAGCAATCACGGTCCCCACACGAGGGTCAAACCCTGGGTGAGGTTGTAGTTGTTGGCCGAGCACAGACCGGGCACCGAGCGATACCAGCACTGGTAGTGCTTGGT
This sequence comes from Planctomycetota bacterium, assembly GCA_016795245.1. Classification (GTDB taxonomy): domain Bacteria; phylum Planctomycetota; class UBA1135; order UBA1135; genus JAEUIA01. The sequence goes on from JAEUIA010000064.1 coordinate 13,569, forward strand.
CTGGCCCGCGCTCGCCGCGCCGGCGATGTGGATTTCGTTCGGCGTCAGTCCGCCGGGATACGAGGCCACACCGGAAGTCGGGAACACGACGCCTAGGCGCATGATGCCGACCGTTGCACAGAACAGTCCGTCACCGAAGGGGATCGGCGTGGGCGCGAGGCCGTTGGACTGGAAGAACAAACCCGGTCCGGGGATGTCCGTCGCCGTCAGGACAAGCGTGTCCGTTCCGGTCGTCTCGTCGCTCGCGATGCCCGAACTCGAGAGGATCGCTCCGCCCGCGAACGCGCTGCTGCCGCAGCCGTGGCCGGCCGCGCCGGTGTTGCCGCACGGACACGCCGCTCCAGTCCCGTCGCCGAGGCAGAACGGCACGGACGGCGTGTCGCAGATCGCGCCGACTTCCGTGAACTCCAGCATTCCGAACACGCTTGCGTTCGGATTGTAGTTGCTGAGTTGGATCAGGTAGGTCGTGCCGCAGACCGCGGTGAAGGTCAAGTCCGTCGTGAGCGGCTGGATCACGCATGCCGCGCCGTCGTCCTCACATGCGATGGCGGTGTTGGCGGCCGGGCAGCTCGTGCCCGGGTAGACCGTGATGCGCGTATCCGTGAAATTCGAATTGACGTTCACGAGGTCGCATGTGCTCACGCGCACAGAGCTCGATTGCGCTGTGTAGGTGTACCAGAGGTCGCGGTAGTTCGGAGACACGCCGGTGCCGATCAAGCAGACAACTTCGTTCTGTCCGAATGCGAGATCGCGCGAGGCGTAGCTGTTGTCGAACGCGTACTGGCCCGGGCCTGCGATCGCGAGTGGCGTGGCGCAATTGTCGTTGGTCGGCGGGACGACGTTTTGGATGTCGAACATGCCGGTGCCACCGGGGACCGTACCGACAGGATAGACGCCGATCTGGATGACGTAGTTCTGTCCCATCGTGACGGGGAAGGCGTTCGTGGTGGACTGGAATCCCGTGCACGCGTCATCGTTGCACGCCAGTGCCGTGCCCGCAGTCGGACATGTGGTTCCGGGGTAGACGGCGACCTTCGTATCGACACCGGTCGTGCCGCATGTGTTCACAACGGCATGTCCGGAAAAGGTCGCGTTCCAGGTGAACCACACGTCCAGCTTGAGAACAGTTGATCCGTACTGGGTACAGATGCCTTCCGTCTGACCCTGGGTTCCGGTCGTGGCCGAGGTGTTGTCGAAGGCCCACGGGCCCGCGCCCGCGATCACCGTCGGCGAGGTGCAAGTGTCCGTGCCTTGGGCGACGGCGATGGAGGCGCCGCCGACGAGAGCCAATGCGATGTGGAATAGCTTCATGGTTGTCCGCTCCAGCGCGGGCGCGAGACCCGCGCGTGTCTGAGTTGAGAAAAGCCTGTGTCGTTCCAAGGCGCAGGCCGAGGCGACAGTCAGGACCTCCACGATTCTAGCAGTCTGGCGTCAAACCGGGGTCAAACGGTTCCCACGCGCTTCGCAAACACGTCCTGGTGCTTTCAGGCGCTGAATCCGCTCTGAAGAAGCCTGAAATCCGTGCCATCGAGTTGCGGTCGGCAGCCGGCAACCGGGCCTGGAACCGCGCTCCACGGTGGGCTGGGAACACGGTGCGCTGGGAACACGACAAAGCGAGGCCGCCGGGTTTTCGCCCGACGGCCCCGCGCAGCGACGACCCGATCGTCGCCCTCCACTCACGGACGGAACGTCGCTCGCAGCCCGTCGCTCAGGTCGAACAAGCTGCCGCCGCCCGCGACATCGCGGTGCCAGAACTGGAAGTACGCGGTCGAGCCTGCGCTGAACGCGTTGAGCGGTACCGGTTGCGCCGCGTGACCGGTCGCATCGACGGTGATCACCGCGAGACGCGCGAGCGCGCCGGTCGCGCACAGGCGGCCGTTGCCGAACACCGCACTCGTGGCGGCGCTGCCGTAGAAGAACAGTCCCGGTGCGTTCGCCGGTGCGCAGCGCACGAGCAGCGTGAAGTTCGAGGCGGCGAGGCTCAGTGCACCCATCGAATCGATGCGCGTGCCGAAGCCGGCGGAGTTGGGGCTCGTGACGCAGAAGTTGCTCGTGCCGCCTGCAGTCGCATTGAGCAGCACCGAGACGTTGTTCGAATCACGATTCGAAGTCACGAGGTCGAGCGATCCGTTGCCGTCGAAATCGGCGGTCGCGAAGCTCCCCGGGAAGCTGCTCACGGGGAAGATCGTCGCCGCGCCGAACACGGCAGCACCCAAGTTGGGCAGCGCGCTGACGCGGTTCGCATCGCCGTCCGCCGCGACGAGATCCTTGTCGCCGTCGCCGTCGAAATCACCGGCGATGATCGCGGACGGATTCGATCCGTTCGACAAGAACGTGGCGCTCGTGAACGTGCCGCCCGTGTTGCGCAGGACGATCACCAGTCCCAGATTGTTGTTGTCGGTCGTCGTCGCCAGGTCGACGTCGCCGTCAGCGTCCAGATCCGCGGCGACGAGGCCGTCGGGCTTGTCGTTGCCGGGCATCAGGAAACCCTGAGCGGCGCCGAAGGTGCCCGCGCCGAGGTTGAAGAGCACGTCCACCCTGCGGCTGTCGCTCGCCGCGACCGCGATATCCGTGCGGCAATCGCCGTTGAAATCGTCCAGTGCCAGGTGGCGGGGGTCCGCGCCGACGGCGAGTGTCGTGCTGAGCACGAAAACACCGGCCCCGTCGTTGATCAGGACCGACAAGCTGTTCGAATCGCGATTCGACGTGACGAGGTCGAGGTCTCCGTCGCCGTCGACGTCCGCGCTCGCCATGTTCGCCGGTGTCGCGCCGCCGACGGACACGCTCGCGCCCAGCGTGAACACGCCGACGTTGTTGACGAGGATGCGCACGGTATTCGTGTTCTTCTGCGTGACCGCGAGATCCATGTCGCCGTCGAGATCGAAATCACCGGCGACGAGCGCCGCGGCTCCGACGTTGTTGCCGAGCAGCACCGACTGTCCGTGCGCGAAGGCGCCGCCGCCCTGGTTGACGAACACTTCGACCCACTCGGGTCCGTTCGCGCCGGACAAAGTGCCTGTCGCAACGGCGAAATCCGCACCGTTCGCGCCGTCGAAATCGGCGCTCGCGACGCCGTCGGGGCGCAACCCGACGAGCGCGTAGCTAGTCGCCGGTGAGAACGAAACCTGTGCCGAACCCAGCGCAGTGAAAGGGACCGTCAGCGCCAGCGCTGCGAGAGAGATAGACCGAATCATGTTGAACCTCCGGGATCGACTTGGGATCCGCATGCAATCGCAATGAACTCTGTGAATCGCATCGCACCATGTGGCGATGCACGGGAGGGGAGAGGCAATGCGTGTGCCGAGCAGGAAAAGGCGCTCTCCGCGCGGCAAGTGCGGGTCTTGGAAACGTGCGGGCCGGGCGAGGTCCGGATCGTGGATCGAGCTCCAGATCTCGGACTGGACGATCGCGGCAGGCACCTCGCCGGTGGATAGGTGAGTGAACCCCGCCGGAGCCCGCGGCAAGGGAGGTTGTGTGAGTTCGACCCCCGAGGAGCTGTCCTCGCGTGCTCAGGACCGCCCCGCGCCGATTGAAAGGGAGAATCGCAGAACCCCCTATCCGATCCGCACGTCTGAAGGGATGCTTTAGGTTGCCACTGCGTCCCACGTTCAGCTTCAAGGGCCCACAGCCTCGCGTAGCTGCCTGGGGCAGGCTCCCGATTTCTCTCACACCTCCATTTCCCTTAGGGATCCCTCCACGATGAAAAACCTCCTCCGCTGCAGCACCTTCGTTGCTGCACTTCTGTGTACGTCGAGCGCCTTCGCGCAGACTTTCCCCGAGGTCGAACCGAACAGCGTCAAGGCCTCGGCCACGCCCATCGTCGGCATCAACGCCGGCGGTTCGATCACGGGCACCTCGACCGGCACCGGCGTCGTCGTCGGTGACACCGCCGTCACCACGGCGGATGTGTTCCGCGTGCAAACTGGCGCGCTGCCGCTCGGCATCTACTTGCACTCGTTGACCTTGACGTCGAGCACGACGGGCAACAGCGCCTCGATTCGCTCGGTCACTCAGACCGCCGGCGCGCCCAACCCGGGTACCGACGGCACGTTTCAGACGAGCAACGCCGGCGTGAACAAGTGGTACGGCTTCGGCAAGCAAGAAGAGATCTACTACCGCGTCACCGGCGGCGCTGCCTCGACGGCGCAGTACGCGGCGACCCTCTCGACCTCGACGATCACCCCGATCGTGGTCGCGGGCCTGTTCAACCCCGGTTCGATCACCGTGTCGACCCAAGGGCAAGGACACACGACGGACACCGAGATCTACCTGTACGACGGCAACCTGGATCCGGTTCCGCTCGGACACAACGATGACATCTTCGGCGTGGGCGTCGGCCAGTCCCGGGTTGTCGTGACGCTGACCGCGGGCACGTACTACGTCGCGGTGGCGAACTACAACACAGCCAACAACCAGGGCGACTCCAACCCGGGCGAGAACTTCCTCACCGGTCCGCTGTTGGATTTCCCGAACGCCCTCGCCAACACCTCGACGACTGCCAACGTCAACGTGGCCTTCTCCGTCACGGACGGCGGTACGACGACGCCGGTCGCGGCGACGCGCGCCAACGCGCACGAAGTCGTGTGGGCTGTCTTCACGGTGCAGGTCAACACGAACCCGCCCGCGAACGACAACTGCGCGGCCGCGCAGAACATCGCCACCGGCACCTACGGCGGCATCCTGACCTACGCCACGAACGACGGAGCGGCCAGCTGTGATCCGGGTGGAGCTTCCTCGCGCGACGTGTGGTTCTCGTTCACCGACCCGAGCGGGTCCGGCGGAACGTTGAGCCTGAACACCTGCGGCACGAGCGGCGCGGACACCGTGTTGTCGGTGCACAGCGCTTGCGGTGGAGCCGAGCTCGCCTGCAGCGATGACTGCGGCGGCGCGCCCTGCGGCGGTCCGACGTCCTGCTTGTCGGTCGTCCTGGCCGCGAACCAGACCGTCAAGATCCGCCTGAGCGAGAAGGGCCTCGGCGGCGGACTCTTCACCTTGAATTCGTCGTACGTCGGCAACCCGCCGTCCAACGACCTGTGCGCGAACCCGATCGTGATCGGCCAGGGCACCTTCGCCTTCGACACGACGCTCGCCACCTCGGGCGAGACGGTCGGCACCTGCTCCAGCCTCCCGGGCAAGAACCTCTGGTACACCTACGCCGCTCAGACGAACGGGAACATCACCGTCTCGACCTGCGGCGGAACCACGGGCGACACCGAGATCTGGATCTACGACGGAGCCGGTTGCCCGGTGAACCCGGCGATCGCGTGCAACGACGATTCCTGCGGATTGCAGTCGTCGGTTACCTTCGCCTCGGTCTGCGGCTCGACCTACACGATCGAGATCGCAAACTTCAGCACGTCGGCGACCGTGAACATCACCGGCACGTTCACCGTGTCCGAGACCGGCACGGGTTGCTCGACGCCGTCGACGCCCATCTGTTTGGGTGACGGCACGGGTGCACCCTGCCCGTGCGGCAACACCGGCGCGGCCGGTCACGGTTGCGGTAGCAACGCCTTCGCGGGTGGTGCGATCCTCACGAGCGCGGGTATCGCGGGTGCTTCGCCCGGAACCGACACGCTCGTCCTGACGGCGACGGACATCCCCGGACCGGGCTTGTTCTTCCAGTCGAACGGCTTGCTCGCGACGCCCGCGAACTTCGGTGACGGTCACCTGTGCGCCGCGGTCGGCATCATCCGACTCGGCGTCGTGTTCCCGACCGCCGGTGTCGCGTCCTACCCGGGTGGTCTGACCCCGAACCCGATCCACATCCAAGGTGGAACGGCCAACGGGCAGACGAAGCACTACCAGTGCTGGTACCGCTCGGTGCCCGGACTGTGCGGACCCAACAACTACGACCTCACCCAGGGCCTGACCCTGGTCTGGGGACCGTGACATCGAGGACCTCGTCCGCACGCGCGGACGGGGTCGTCGTCGGCTGATTCGTTCGAGGCCAGGCTTGGGAGCAGTCCCGGGCCTGGCCTCGACTTTTTGGATGATCGGGAGGCCGACCGCGCGCTCGAGCACTGCCCGCGGCAAGAGTGCCGGCACTGGCGTCCATCGCTGGTCGTCTCGGCTTCGACCCCAATAGCGGGCTCCCAGGCGGGGTCGACGACTCTCGAGGGTGCCTTCCAACGCTGCCACGGGGGGCGCTTGAGGCAAGACCAGCCGAGGGAGCCAGTATCACCTGGGGCCCTGGGTGCACTGCGCCGCAGGTTCGCGGGCACACCCGCCGCGGGGCCGGTTCCCAGGATTGCGGACCCGCGAGTAGAATTCGCGTCATCCTGCGTTCGAATCCCCCCCGCAATCGAAGGAGTCCAATCATGATCGGTTCACGTTTCCTCTGCATCCTCGCCGGCCTCGGCGCTGTCACCGTCCTCGTCGCCGCCGTCCGCCCGCTCGTCCAGGACATGGAGATGCCGCAGCCGACGGCCGAGCACAAACACATCCTCGCCGGGGTCGGCGAGTGGGAAGGCACCCTGACGATGTACATGCCGGGCATGCCCGCCTCGGCCGTGCCGGCGCACGAGACCGTCACACCTGTAGGTGAATTCTGGATCCAGTCGCGCTTCACCTGCGACTTCATGGGCCAGCCCTACCTCGGCACGGGCACGCACGGCTACGACGTCAACAAGAAGAAGTACGTCTCGACCTGGGCGGACAGCATGTCGAGCCACATGTCGCTGATGGAAGGCAACGTCGATCCGAAGACCAAGGCGCTCGTCATGCATTGGGAAGCCCCGGGCATGAGCGGCGGCATGGAGAAGCACCGCTCGGAGACGGTCCATGCGGACAACAGCTACACCATGACGTTCTTCACCGGCGAGGGCGAAGGCACCAAGTCGATGGTCATCGACATGAAGCGCAAGGGCGGCAAGACTAGCGAAGCCGGCGCGCCGAAGAAGTAGTCCTACCGCGTTTCGCGAACACGAGCCGCCGCGCGCCGCACTCCGTTGCGGGCGCGAGCGGCTCGTGGCTTGTCCGGCGTCGAGAATTCACTCGCGACGCTCTTCGTTTTTCGCGCGGGGCTCCGGCCGGATCGTCTTCAATCGCAGGATGACGGCGGCGCCGAAGAGCGCGAGCACGATCAACACGATCTTCAGCCAGGTCGCGAGCTCGCCCAGCCACAGGCTGAGCCCCACTGCGACCGCGAGCATCCCGAGCGCCGACAGTTTCACGTGCAAGCGCACTCCGTGATGCGCCTCCCAATCCGTGATCAGGGGACCGAACAACGGCGAGCGCCGCAGCCGCGCGTGGAGCGTCGGCGAGGAGCGCACGAGACACCAACTGGTCAAGAGCAGGAACGGCGTCGTCGGCAAGACGGGCAGAACCGCTCCGAGCACGGCCAGGCCGAAGAACAACGCGGCCAGAGAGAGGTAGAGCGTGCGCACCGGACGCCCATGGTGCACGCGCGGTGGCGCGCGGTCCAACCTGTGCTGCGGGCGAGTTCAGCCGACGCCTGGGAGCGTCGTCGGCATGAGAGGCACGACGAGGCTCTGTTCCTGGAACTGGTCGAGGCTCTGTTCGACGCGCGCGTGCGGCCACAGGAACACGACCTTGCGGCGGCGCGGCGCGTACGCGGCGGTGTAGAGCGTGCCGAAGGAGTGCTGGTAGCGGGTCGCGTAGAGCGGCGCGTGGAGGAATCGGCGCGTGAAGGACTCGCCCGTGAGTTTCGGATTGCGCAGGTAGTTGAGCAGCACGCTCTCGCGTTCGGTGCTGCGCGTCAGCTGCGCGTACTCGGACCACTCGATGCCGCTCTGGTGATTGGTCGCGACTGCAGCCGACGAAACGACGGGCTTGCGGTCAGGCGAAAGCTGAACGACGGCGTGTGCACCGGTCTCGTCGAGCACCGTGACGTTGTAGGCCATGTGCGAGGGGATGCGCGTCAACGCGGCCACGGCCTCGTCGCGGTTGCGACAGGTCTGCAGCACGTAACGCAAGACGAGCGGGATGCCGAACCCGTCGCCGACCTCGCGCCGTCCGCCGAAGGCGAGCGCAACGGCGAGTCCGTGCTCGTTCATGCCGTCGAGCGCGCCCCACAAGCAGTCGCTCGCGGCCAACACGCGCGTTCCGTTCCATTCGCTGCGCAGGAACAGGCCTTCACACGTGCTCGGGTGGTAATCGTAGTTGCGCACGAGCAGCGGTTCGTCGCGCAACCACACGGCTTGCGAACACCCCGCGAGGTAGGGAGTCGGCCGATAGAGGCTGAGCATGCGCGCCACCAGGGAGCTGCCGCCGGCGAGGTGCGCGAGGTGACCCCAGAGCTCGACGAGCTCCGGCATGTGCTGCTCGAGCCGCAGGCGACAGACCTCGAGTCGCGGACGGCGCGCATCGCCTTCTCGCAGAAACCAACCGTGGTACGACGGCCAGGTCTCTGCGAAGTGATCGCGCCATCGCCGACCCGGCTGGTCTTCGCGCACCCACCGGAACGGCATCTTCATCGTTTCAGAGGAGCTTGAAAGCTCCGACGGCGACTTCGCGCTCGACGCGCGCGCGCTTTTCCTTGGTGACGGAGCCCGCGTTGTATTGTCCGCGGATTCCGCGGATCCAGGCGCGCGCACGCTCGGTGAGTTTGAAGTTCTTGGTCATCAGCCGACCCGGCGTCACGAGGATACCCAAGTCGGCGCCTTCGTAGAACCAATCACCTTGATTCGCGATACGCAGGAAGAACCCACGATCCTCGCGTTGGACGGTGCGACGATGCGTCTGGGGGCGGATGAAGTCGATCTTGCCGTTCTCGTTCAGTTCCCAGACGCCGGAGCGAGGAGCTGAGGTGATCAGCTCGATCTCCTTGCCCGTGTGCTTGATGACGAGCTGACTCCAGTTGTCGATGTTGTCCTTGCTGGCCCAACGCTCGTTGATCTCGTTCACGTCCAGCTCGAACGGCACGCCGGAGAATTCGAGCAAGTGGAACAGGAACAGCGGGGCGTCGGCATGTGCGAACGCCGCCAGATTCGTCATCGAGCTGGCGCCGGTGATGCGCGGGTTGATCTCGCCCAGATACACATCGTCGGTGTCGAGGTCGGTCAGGAAATCGACCTCGAAGTAGCCGCGGTAGCCCTTCTTGCGCAGCGCTTCACCGACCTTGAAGGCCGACTTGCGCGCGAAGTCGCGCACTTTCTGCGGGAAGGCGTCCTGGAACACCTCGTTGCCGCACCAACCGCCCTTGTACGGCGTCATCTCCTTGAAGCCGACGAGTTCCGTCATGAGGGGACCCACGATCGTGCCGTGGCGCGTGACGCAGGCTTCGAGCGCGGAGCCGCGGCAGCGCACGCGCTTCATGATCTTGACCTCTTTCTCCTGTTCGATCTCCTTGGCGTGCGGCTTGTACTCCTTTTCGCTGGAGATGAAGAAGGTCGTGTGACCGGAATCTCCGAAGGCCGTCTGCACGACGAGGTCGTCGCCGAGCTTCTTGCGCTTCGCGATCGCCATCAGGTTGTCGTAGCTCTTCACGCGCGACAGTGCGTTGGGAACGCTCTTGACGCCGGCCTCGTTGCCGATGCGCGTGGTCATGATCTTGTTGTCGATCTTCGTGCGCAGCTTGGACGGCGGGAAGCAGACGCGCAGCCCGAGCTTCTTGCACAGCCGCTCGCTTTCCTCGTCGAAGAACAAGAACACGGCGTTGCCGCGGCGTCCACGCTTCCCGTACGAGTTCTTTTTCACCAGCTCGGCGAAGTCCTCGTGCCCCAGAAGGTAGTTGGTGATCTCTTCGATGCTCTTGAACACCGGATGCGGTTTTTCGCGCGGCACGAAAACGTGCGGGTGCTCGCTATCGAAGCAATTGATGTAGTTGACGAAGGTGAAGTTTCGCACCCACTCGTCCATGCCGAGCAGGTTGAACGGTGTAGCGCCGATGAAGTACGTCGGCTCTTCCATGCGATGGAAGTAGCGGCGGATGTCGGGGAGACCTTGTAGCTTTTTCATCGGGCAGTCTTCTCCAATTGGGCTGTGACTGTGGGGTGGCGGGCCGACGACAATTTGTCGAGGACGTCTTGGCGGAATACGCGCAAGCCGCGTTCGGCCTGGAAGCCGTGGATCTCCTTGACGTCCACAGCCTTGAGATAATTGAGGATGTCCTCGTTCACGACCTGGCCCGGAACGAGGATCGGGAATCCGGGGGGATAGGGCGTGACGAAGGCCGCGCTCGTGACCACGCGACCGCTGCGAATCGCTGCGGAAACGGCGCCGTCCATCGGCAGGTATTCGCACACTTCTTCGTCGTAGGAGAGGAAGAATGCGCTGCGCATATCACCCTCGTGGTGATCCTCACCGGGTTCGGTGAAGGCGGTGTGGAAGCTGCTGAAGTGCGGCAGCGGCGGGAATTGCTCGACCAGCGAGCGCACGCGCTTCGCGGCCATGGCGCTGTCCACCTTGTCGCGCTCTTCGGCCTGGTCTTCGAGCTCTTCCGCGATGCGCACGAGCACGTCGAGCAAGTACGTGGCCGAGCCGCGCGTCGAGCCGATGTTGACCAGGAACAGGATCGTGTTGCGCGAAGTCTTGTTGATCTGGATGTCGTAGCGCTCGATCAAGAGCTTGCGGAAGGCATCGCCGTCCATGCCGGTCGCGCCGATGTTCAGAGTGATGCGCGTCGGGTCGAGAGCGAATTCGTCCTGGCGCCAGTGCTGTTCGATGCGCGTGAAGCCCATCTCCGGGTCGTAGAAGCGCTCGAGTCCGGACGGACGGTGCTCGGCGGGGATCATGTCCATCGCCTTCAGCACCTTGAAGTACTTGTTCAGCAACGGATGGATTTCGATCTGGCGTCGAATCATCATCGACAGCCCGACCATGTTGCGCACGAGTTCATAACCCTCGAGCTCCAACTGGCGCCGTCCGACGTCGAGCGAAGCCAGGATCTGGTAGTTCGGCGACGTCGACGTGTGCGTCATGTACGCCTCGTGGAACGATGTGTGCGCCTTCTGCTCGAAGTCCTGGTCGAACACGTGAATCGCAGAACCTTGGCGCAGTGAAGTCAGCGTCTTGTGCGTCGACTGCGTCGCGTAGACGCGGATGCGCGCCTTGTCCGGGTCGGGCAGGAGCGCGTTGTCCAGCCAGGTGTCGTCCGACTTCTGGTCCTTCTTGGCCATTGCCGCAGCCCACGCGCGGTAGCGCTCGCGGTACTCCGGGCTCGCCAGCATGTCCTTCAGCTTCTGCGCCGACTCCATTCCCGTGCGGCGACGATACGTCGGTGTGGCGCGCGCGAACGCGAACCAGGCTTCGTCCCAGAGGAAAATCATGTCGGGCTTGATCGCGAGAACCTCGCGCATGATGCGCTCGGGGTCGTACGTGATGCCGTCGAACGTGCAGTTGGTGAGCAGCAACATGCGCGCGCGGTCCAGCCTGCCGAGACGCTTCAGTCGGAGGAGGTTGCGCTTGATCTCGCGCAACGGAACGCCGCCGAACATCGAGTAGCGGTCGAGCGGGTACGCATCCAGGTAGACCGGCTGTGCGCCGGCCAGCACGAGGGCGTACGGGTGAGACTTGTGGCAGTCGTGGCTCAAGAGCACCAGATCGCCGGGTCGAATGAGCGCTTGCGTCACGATCTTGTTGGCCGTCGACGTGCCGTTCGTGACGAAGTAGCTGTGTCTGCTGCCGAAGGCGCGCGCGAACTTCTCTTGCGCGTGCTTCAAGGGGCCCGTCGGCTGCAACAACGAATCGAGTCCGCCCGTCGTCGAAGATGTCTCGGCCAGGAAGATGTTGCGCCCGTAGAAGCGTCCCATGTCCTGGATCCAGTGTGATCGTGTGATCGACTTGCCGCGCGAGATGGGCAGCGCGTGGAAGACACCGGTCGGCTTGAGGCTGTACTCGCGCAGTGCCGAGAAGAACGGCGTCTCGTAGCGCTCACGGATTCCCTTCAGAATCGACAAGTGCAGCTCGAGATAGTCTTCCTGGCGGTAGAACACGCGCCTGAAACAACGGGTGTTGCTGGCCGAAACGCTACCGAACGTGTCGTCCGTGACCTTGAACAGGTCGATCTCGGGACGCAGATGCTTGAGCGCTTGTGCCAGTGACCCGCTGGGGTCTTCGTGAGCACGCTCGATGACGTCGGAGTCGATCATGTCGATGTAGTGTCGCAGCTCGTTCATCTTCACCCGCGACTTGATCGGGAAGCGGTAGCGCAACACGGCACTCTGCAGGTTGGGGTTGAACAACGCCGCGATGACCGCGTCCTCGAATGTGGGAACGACCACAAGCTCATAGATGAACTCGTCGTCCGGCGATCGAATGTCCAACAACTGTTGCCGCAATTCGTGCTCTTCGCCCGCGCTCAAATCGTCGACAACGAGTAGTTCGAAATAGGGGCGTGATTCGGAGGCTGCGCCAGGATCCAAATCGGAATCGACCGTCTGCGTCGAATCCTCTTCGCGCACTTCCTCGCTGAAGAGCGTGCTCATGTCTCGCTTGCGATAGCTCTCACCGACCAGATAGCGAACGACGCGCGCCGTGTGGCGTGCCAGCGCCCGGTGCCAACCGCGATCGAACAGGCGATTCAGCTCGAGACAACTCCGTTTGCCGGGAAAGGCCCAGTAGTGCTCGATACGCTGCAGCTGTTCCAAGCACTTGCGCACGGAATTCTGCAGCGGTTCCGGATCTAGTTCGTCGTCGATTGCATTGGCCAGCGCCGCCGTCTGATTCTTGAGCTGATTCCACGTCTCGATGCGGAATTGCGAGGCGGCGTAGTGCTCCGAAAAAGAGCGCGCGCTGGGCTTGCTTTTCTTGAGTGAGTCGGCCTTGGTCATTTCACGATCTCCTTGGCATTCGAAAGGCCCACGCGCGACCCGCGATCGGGCTTCACCAACGGGCCGAGGCTGTTCAAGTAGGGCCACGAATGGCCCTCGGGTGCGTACACGCTGAATTCGACGGTGCGGTCGCGGAAGCTCTTGAGCTGCTGTCCCAGGCCGCGCAGTCCGACTTCACGGCTGCGGCGTACGCGATCGAAATCGATCTCGATCGGGATCATCTCCTGCGCGCTCTGGCCGACGTACATCACTTCGCCCGCCGGTCCGACGATGATCGAGCGGCCGTTGCCACAGTCACCGAAGCCGTTGATGCCGAACACGAAGCACTGATTCTGCGCTGCGGTCGCACGCACGATCGCGAGCTCCACGTCGCGGTCGATCGTGCCGGTCAAGGTCGGATGCAAAATGACCTCGGCACCCAGCGCCGCCAGCGTGCGCGCGGTCTCGGGGAACCACAGGTCGTAGCAGATCGAGACGCCGAAGCGACCGGCTTCGGGCACGTCGAACACGAGGAACTCCGTGCCGGACGTCACACCCTCTTCGTAGGGACGGAACGGAAACATCTTGCGGTAGCGACCGACGATCTCGCCGGCGGGGTTGATGACCGTCGCCGTGTTGTAGACCGCCGTGCCCACGCGCTCGAACATCGAGCCGGGCAGGAGCCAGATGCCGTGCTTCTTGGCCCAGGCTTGGAAGACCGCCTCCGTCGGGTTCGGCAGCGGCTGCGCGTTCGCGATCAGCGGGCCGAAGGGCGAGAGCTCGCTGAAGACGACCATCTGCACCCACGGGTAGACGCTCATCAAGACGTCGAGTCGCGCGCCCATGCGCGTCACGTTTTCCTGCAGCGCGGAGAGGTCGAGCTGCATTCCGGCGATGGCGAAGGGCTTCATGCGTTGGCTTTCTGGGGTAGGGACAAGACGGATTCTTCGATGACGGTGAGAGCCTTGTTCAGGTCTCCGTCGGTGATCACGAGCGGGCACAAGACACGCAGGACGTTGCCGAGGCGGCTGGCGGGGATCACCAGCACACCGCGTTCACGGCAAGCAGCGAGCACACTCTCGAGTTGTTCTTTCGCGGGACGCGCGGGATCGCGATCGTGGCACAGCTCCAATCCGACCATCGCGCCCAGTCCGCGCACGTCGCCGACCCACTCGCTCTTCTGCTTCAGACGGTCGAAGCGCTCGCGAATGGTCTTGCCGACGATCGTCGCACGCTCGTTGAAGCGCTGTTCGCGCATCACTTTGATCGTGGCCAACGCCGCGGCACACGCGACAGGATTCCCACCGTACGTGCCGCCGACCGTGCCGGGGAGTGCAGCGTCGATGATCTTGGCCTTGCCGATCACGGCCGAGATCGGCATCCCGCCGCCCATCGACTTGGCCCAGGTCGAGATGTCGGGGATGACGCCGGCGTGTTCGTATGCCGCCCATTTCCCGGTGCGCGCGAAGCCCGTCTGGACTTCGTCGATGATCAACAGGATCCCGCGCTTGTCGCAGATTTCGCGCAAGCCGCGCAGGTAACCGAAGGGGACCGGGATGGAGCCGCCTTCGCCGAGCACGGGCTCGATGATGACCGCGGCCAGGTGTTCGGCCGGGACGTGATTCGTGAACGCGGATTCGACGCGCTCGAGTTCGCGCTTCACGAAGGCTGCTTCATCCAGCCCGACGCCGCGGTGAAAGCGATCCGGGAAGGGGAGGCGGTAGACCTCCGGGGCGAACGGACCACAGCCGATCTTGTAGGTCGTCTTCGACGTCAAGGACATGCCGAGCAGCGTGCGGCCGTGAAACGCTTCGCTGTAGCACAGGATCGCGGATCGTCCGGTCGCCTGCCGCGCGATCTTGACCGCGTTCTCGACGGCTTCAGCGCCCGAGTTGACGAGCATCGCCTTCGTCGGGCCACCGTGCGGCAGCAGCTCGACGAGCTTCTCGCACAACTCGACATAGGGTTCGTAGGTCGCGACGTGGATCGACGAGTGCAGGAGCTTGCCCGCCTGCTCGCGGATCGCGGCGACGACCGTCGGATCGCAATGGCCGACGTTCATGACGCCGATGCCACCTGCGAAATCGATCCACTCGCGACCGTCGGCGTCGACGATGCGCGCTCCGTTGGCGCTGACCGCGGTCATGTCGCCGGCGAACTGGCCTACGCCGCGCGCCACGACGGCGCGCCTGCGATCGATGAGGTTTTGGCTTGTTTTCATGGATGGATTGAGTGTGTGGGGCGCGGGCTCCGGAGGCCGAACAGACCGCCCCCGCCAGCGGGATCGTAGCGGCTCTCGATCACCTTTCCCGGGAAGCGCCTGCCCCGGGGGATCAATGCAAACGAGAGCTCGTGGTTCTCGCTGTGCAGCTCGCGGGCGCGAAGGCCCGCAAACATGAGGTTGCCATTGTTCCGGCGCGGCGCGCCGCAACATCACCTCAGCTTCGTATTGTAGGGAAATTCGAACACAGAGTCCAACGCGGCAGATTTCACGTCGCGACGGGCTCGAACAGGAGTTCTTCGACCATGCACAAGATTCCCATGCGAATCGGCGGCGAATTGCGCGCCGGAAGCAAGACGGAAGTGATCACGAGTCCCTTCGACGGCGAACCCGTCGGCGAGGTTTCCGTCGCTTCCGCAGCCGATATGGAAGATGCGATCGCGCTGGCGCACCAATCGTTCGGCGCGATGCGTGCGCTGCCGACGCACAAACGCGCCGCGATCCTGGAAGGGACCGCGAGCCGACTGGAAGAGCGCGCGGATGAGATCGCGACGTTGATGGCGCGCGAGAGCGGCAAGCCGATTCGTTATTGCCGCGGTGAAGTCGCGCGTTCAGTCGTCACGTTCACATTGGCAGCAGGTGAGACACGTCGCTTCGGCGGTGAAGTGATGCCCGTCGATCTGGAGGCGCGCGCCGAAGGCCGCCTGTGTCTGTTCACGCGTGTTCCGCGCGGACCGGTGGCGGCGATCGCGCCCTTCAACTTCCCGCTCAACTTGATCGCGCACAAGGTCGCGCCCGCGATCGCGGTCGGAGCTTCGGTCGTGCTGAAACCGCCGCCGCAGTGTCCGCTCACCGGGCACCTGCTGGGCGACATCATGCACGCCGCCGGCTTGCCGGCAGGTGGGTTGTCGGTGTTGCACTGCGCGCCCGAGGTGGCGCAGAAGCTGGTCGAGGACGACCGCATGAAAGTGCTCTCGTTCACCGGCAGCGACATGGTCGGGTGGAAGCTCAAGAGCCTGGCCGGCAAGAAGCAGGTGCTGCTCGAACTCGGCGGCAACGCGCCGTGCGTCGTGGACGAGGGCGTCGACCTGGACAAAGTGATGTCCGGGATCGTGCAGGGTGCGTGGGCCAACGCGGGTCAAGTGTGCATCAAGATCCAACGCCTGTACGTGCACGCTTCGCTGTACGACGCATTCATGCAGCGCTTCGTGAAGGAGTCGCGCGAACTCGCGTGTGGAGATCCGATGGACGAGAAAACCGTCGTCGGTCCGTTGGTCGAGCCCAAGCACGTCGAACGCGTGCTGACCTGGGTGCGCGAAGCCGTCGCCGCCGGTGCGAAGCAGCACTGCGGCGGTGAAGCGCGCGGACAAGTCGTGATGCCGACGGTGCTGACCGGCGTGAAACCCGACATGAAGGTGTGCAGTGAGGAAGTGTTCGGCCCGGTGACGGTCGTCGAGCGCTTCGAGAACTTCGGCGATGCGCTGAAAGCCTGCAATGCCGGACGTTTTGGCCTGCAAGCGGGCATTTTCACGCGCGATGTGAGCCGCGCGATGCAGGCGTTTCACGAGCTCGACTACGGCGGCGTGATGATCAACGACGTGCCGACCTTCCGAGTCGACAACTTCCCGTACGGCGGGACGCGCGATTCGGGCTTGGGCCGCGAAGGTGTGCGGTTCGCGATGGAGGAGATGAGCGAGCCGAAGGTGCTGATGATGCGCGGGCTGTGATTCGGGTCACGGCAGTGAAATCGTGACGTCGGTGACGGCGCGCGGCGGAACCGTGAAGTGACCGTTCATTTGGGTTCCGTCGCTCGATTTGGCGGACCACGTGTACTGGCCGTTAGGGAGTCCGTCGAGGTTCAGGCGCCCGTCGGCGTCGGTGATGAGCTTGTTCGCGCTCGCTTCGATGCGGCCGGCGGCGAGCCATTCGGCGACGTCGGTGTCGAACTCGACTGAGCGCACCTGGATCGGCTTGTTGCGGAAGGGCGTGCCGACGATCGTCGCGCGCAGGCGCGCGCCGCCAAGGCGGCGGACTTGCAGCTCACGTTGAGCACCTTCGAGGGTGGGGCTGACATGCACGACGGTCGGCCAGAGTCCGACGCCGAGTACGCGCACTTCGAAGTCCTGATGCTCCAATCGCTGGAACCGCGCGCGGCCGGCGTCGTCGGTCGCGATCCGTTCGAAGACGAAATCATCCGCCTGCGGTACGCCGAGTTCGAGCGACACACCCGGCAACGCGACGGCCCCGTCGCGCGCGCGCAATTCGACCGAGCAATTGCCGGCCAGGACGATTTCGAAGGGCTTGTCGCGCTTCGCGGGCAACTCGAACGGCTGGATCCAACGGTGTCCCTGTGGTGAGCGCAAGAGTGCGATCAGCGGGCTGTCCGGAACCGAATGGAGTACGGCTTCGCCCTTCTCGTCCGCTCGCATTCCCAAACGCCACGCGCTGCCAGGTGTGGTCGAAAGGAATTGAATGCCTGCGCCGGGGATCGGGGTGTGGTCGCTCGTGACCAATTGGATCGTGATCGGTTCACCGCCGACAGTGAGTTCGATGACCTCAACCTTGTCGCGCGCGGAATGAACCACCTTCGATGCGAGGATCGTGCCCCACTCGTCATAAGCCTCGAGGATCATGTCGTCAGCCGCAACGCAGGCGAGGTCGGCGATCGACTGCTCGTTGAAAACCACGTGGTGAATCACCCCCACACCATCCGCGGCACGAAACGAAGCCCTGCAGACCATGCCAGGCGGGACAACACCTCCCGCTGCCGCGACCACCTTCGCGCTGAGTTGACGCACACGCCGCGCATCGACCGTGAGAGAGTTCGAGGAGCCTGGACGGACTAGGAGCATGGAGTCGATCCAGTGCGACCGATTCATCACGGTCTGCACCGTGTAGGTGTTCGGAGGAACGGCATCGAATGTGGCTTTGCCGTCCGCGTCGACTTTGACCGGGTCCGGCTCAAACTCGCCATGAAGTTGCACCTCACTACCCGAGAAGTCCGCAGGCGTGTCGCCAAGGACCTGCACATCGACACGGCCACCTCTGTGGAGTGCAATCCAGCCATAGTCAAGAATCCCCGACTGGTCGGTTGTACGACGCTCCTTCCTACTCGCAAATCCAGGAGCGCTCACATGAATCAGATTGGTGCCCGGAGCAAAACCCTCTATTGCAAACGTGCCGTCGGCTGCAGAAGTGCATGCCGGGCCGATTGCGCCTAAGTTGCGGCCAGGAACAAGGACCTGGGGTTGAATAGTTGCGTCTGGGATAGGCTCGCCAGTTGAGGCAGCCACGATCTTCCCTGACCCCAGAGTGAATCCAGGCAGTTCCAAGTCAGCGTGCGTAGTCGAGTTGGGTTGCATGTCTACAGTGGTAATCCGGCTCCACGCCTTGCTGGCGGAAACTGCGACTATCGACAGCGCCCCGAGCGGCACATCAGAAATCAAAAATTCCCCATTTGTGCGGTCGACGAAACGTCGCTCGCCCGGCTCCTCCATTCCATCCTGCCAGTAGATGATCGAAAACGAACTGACCGGTAGGCCCTGTGAACGACAAACGCCCTTCAGGCAGCCACTCGGTCCCAGCTCAACCTCGAAAGCGAACGTAGAATCCCGATACATCTCGTAGCGAATAGACCTCCAGGGTGCGTACCCTGGCTTCATCGTGGAGACCCAGAAGCCGCCACGCCTCAGATTCCTGATAGTCGCCATCCCTTCCTTGTCGGTAAAGGCGTAACTTCCGATACGGCCGTGGTTGAACTCCGCCTCGACGTTGACACGGACACCCTCAAGGGGTTGTTTTTCTAGGTCGACGACGTGCACCGGGAGAATCAATCCCGGCTCCCCTGGAAAATCAACGCGCACCGTTTCGCCTGGATTCGGGGCTTCCCGGCTTATCACATGTGGCATCCAGACTGTGCTCTCAAGCAGATATCGATACTCGCTGGCCGGTCGACAAGCGAGCCTAACCGGGCCCCACGTCCCATCATCGCGCACAAGCGCTCCACCAATATCTTCTGGAGTGTTGTTCACTACCGCCGAGACCAAAATCCGGTCGGGCGCAAGACGGCTCTCCATGTCTTGATGTTTAGGTACTGTGCCGCTTGCGGAAAAACTCTCTCGTAAAATTAGTCGCGCTTCACTTGGTTCCGATCCAATCCAAGAGTGTGTCACGGCTGACCCTAGAGATCCCATCAACAGGTGGTAGTCATTCAAGCTCGCAATATCTGCGTAGCCCAATGTGTCTGTTGCATAGGTGCGCTGGAACAATCGCTGGGCAATCGCAGAATGCGAGGCCTTGCCAGGCGGCTTGTTCCAAAGGGAGAAGCACTGTCGAACCACGGCATGGGAAACCGGATTCCCTGTTTCATCCGTGACCAACGCCCTGATCGTCCCGGCCGGCTGCAAGACGACTTCAGTCGGCAGGTCCAATTGCCCCCCAGCCAAATTGTGGATGCATTGTGCTGTGCGGCCTGGCATGGTGATCCACACGACAGCTGGCTCCGTAGTCACCATGTGAATGGCGAGAACCCCTTCACCGTCGCTAACTGCGAACATGGACCCGGACTTGATCTCATCCCACGGACGATCTTCCTCAACGGCGGTCGCAACGATCCAGGCTTCTCGAGCAGGTGTCCAAGACAAAGTTGCGCCGACTATTGGCATGCCAGCTGCATCGATGACGCGGATTGTTCGGACCACTTCGGTACGAGTGGACTCGCTGGCATTTGCCCGGTCTGAATCTAAGAGCGAGGTTGAATCTAGGTTAGGTGTCCGGGCGGTGTGATCGAGGGGGGATTCGTGGGCGTCACTTGGCTGTCGTTTCGAGATCCCAGACTGAGACAACCACAGTGCCCCTACGCCAATTAGGATGGCGACGAGGACGACAGCGGCGATTCGCAAGGCGGAGTTCATTGGAAGCCTAGGCTCGCTATGGGTTGGTGCGCGTGGGAGTTAGCGGGTTGCGCACGTGATCTTCAGGAGTCGTGCCTGGAGAAGTCCGCCTCGTATTATTGGACGCTTCAAATGGACCATGTATCCCCCCCGCTTGAGCGGGCGCCGATTGTTCGAGCGCAAGGAGCACAATTGAAATGGCTAGTAAGAATGCTATTCGCGCCATGGCGTACCTTTCAAACAACCGGCTGTTAGACGAGAACATCTGCAAGTGCCCTCGCTACCGGACCTAGTTGATCGCGTGATTGAGACAACAGCCGCGCACCCTCGCTGCAAAGAGACTTAGCGAAATCAGGACGAACCCTCATCTGCAATGCGCAGTGCGATACGAAATCCGGAGCTGCAAGGGTGGCGCAATCTTCTAGTTGCGCGGCGGCATGCATGAACTGAGCTTTACGTCCGAGTTGAGCGGCAACAGCAAAGCGACTAGCGACTGCTGATATGTATCCTGGAGACACCTCAGCTGCGCTCGTGTAGGAGGCGAGCGACGCAGAGAGGTCCCCAAGCATGTGGTAGGTCAAGCCCAGGTTTACCAGCGCAGTCGCGCGCGTGTAGGCCGGTGTGGGGTATGCGAGGACGCCATGAATCACGTGCAAGGATGTGAGTGTCTGGCGCCCAAGGAGCATCCAAACGGCTCCATTGATCCTTGCACCGTCGGTGGGTTCAAGCCGCTGCGACACGCTCAGGAGGTCAAGAATAGGTAGTCCACGAGGGTGTCGTACTGCGAACGATTCACGCACAGCAGGGAACTCGTCCGCGAGCGCCTCACGAACGGACTCCTGGTCGGCCGACCAGCTGCGTTTGAAGTTCTCCAGCTGCGATGGCCACTTCGCCCGCTCACCAGCCGAACTGTTCGTCAGGATCTGATTGTTTCGTGGGTCCACTTCCAGCGCATTGATACACATCACCCTCAACGCAAACGCCGTCTCCGCGCGACGTGTCTGCACCAAGTGGCGCTCAGCCAGCGTCAGGCCGGCGGTGGCGACGCCGACGGTGGGCTCGCGCTCGAGCAGGCCGCGAATCACGCGCGGGCGCTCGATGCGGAGGAGCGACGACTGCGGATCGCGCGCGACCTCCTGCAGGATGGCTTCGACTTCGGGGTCGATGTCGTAGGGGTGCGGTGTCACGGTTCGTCTCCGTGTTGCAGCCACTTGGGATAGGGAGCACCGAGCGTTTCGAAGGCGATGCGCAGGGAGTCGCTGACGCGCTCGGGCGGGCCGTTGCCCTCGGCGACGTAGCGACGGAAACGTTTGGCCTGTACGACGAGACTGAAGAAGGCGTGTCGTATCCGCTCGTCGAGCACGTTGAAGTGACAGACTCCGCGGCGCGTCACGCCGACTTCCATGCCCAGCACCTGGCTGACGAAGGTGTAGCGCGCGTCCTGACCCGGGAGCACCGGATGTCCGGCGCGTTCCTCGGCCCGATCTTCGCGCAACAGCTCGTCGATCGACGCGTCGATCCGCTCGCGCAGAAACTCCGTGAACTCGGGCGCGCCTCGGTAGCTCGGGCCCGCGTACGCCACTCGCGCAACCGACCGAAAATAGAGGCGCTCCATGTCCAACAAGTAGCAGCGCGTGAGCAAGCGCTCGGCACAACGCGGTGATATTTCGAGCGGATCGCCGTCGACCAGATCCGCCAAGATCTCGCGTGAACTGCGGCCCTCGAAAAGTGCACGCCAAGGCTCCTCGCCCTTCGGCTCCGGCTGACCGTGGAGGCCTGGCATGCCCATGCGCGTATCGTCGAGAGGGTCGCGAAAGGCGTCAAGATCGTGCAAGAGATTTGCCTGACCCGGGTGAACCGCCGGGCCTGACTTGCCATGCCGGGCGTGCGCAAGGCGCGTTCGCCGCGCCGGCCTCGGGTGCGCGGGGGGGGGACGGCCTCAGGCGTCCACTTCGCTCATCGCCGCCGAACGCCGGACACTCGCCCGGTTCTTCTTCCACCACTCGGAGAGCTGCTCGAGCAGCGGCAGGGCCGAGCGACCGACGGCCGTCATCGAGTACTCGACGCGCGGCGGGATCTCGGCGTACTGCTCGCGGTGCACCAACCCGTCGCGTTCCAGCTCGCGCAGCTCCTGGGTCAGCACCTTCGGCGTGATGTGCGGCAGCAGGCGGCGCAGTTCCATGAAGCGTTTGGGCTCGGCCTGCAGGTACCACAGAATGTCGCCCTTCCAGCGTCCACCCACGACCTCGACCGCCTCGCCCACGAGGCAGGGGGCATTTACATCTCGTTTCACGCGCTTCGCCATGACGGCTCGGTTTCCATTCGATACTGAGTACCCACAGGGTAACGACTTGCGACAAGATACCACGCGGATTATGGATGGCGCATGAAAGGCCAGACACAAGCCATGAAGAAGTTGACGAGGATCGAATCGGACTCGGACGCCCACTGGGTCGGCGACGGATTCCCCGTGCGCAGCCTGTTCTCCTATCACCGCGGCGGTGACGAGCTGTCGCCGTTCCTGCTCCTGGACCACGCCGGCCCGCGCGAGTTCTCGCCGACGACGAAGCGCCGCGGCGTCGGTGAGCACCCGCACCGCGGGTTCGAGACCGTGACGATCGTCTACGACGGCGAAGTCGAACACCGCGACTCCGCCAACGGCGGCGGCAAGATCGGCCCTGGCGACGTGCAGTGGATGACCGCTGCGTCCGGACTCGTGCACGAGGAATTCCACGGCCGCGAGTTCGCCAAGAAAGGCGGCCGCTTCGAGATGGTGCAGTTGTGGGTCAACTTGCCTGCCAAGGACAAGATGACGAAGCCGCGCTACCAGGCGATCCTGGACCGCGACATTCCGGCCGTGAAACTCAGCGCAGACCGCGGCGTCGTGCGCGTCATCGCCGGTGAATTCGACGGCCACAAAGGCCCGGCCAAAACCTTCACGCCCGTGAACGTCTGGGACGTGCGCATCACCGACGATCAACGCATCGACTTGCCCATTCCCGCGGGTCACACGACGTTGCTCGTCGTCTTGAAGGGCGTGCTGCTCGTCGACGGGGACAAGGTCGTCGAAAAGGAGCAGGTCGCGCACTTCACTCGCGAGGGCGACTCAGTCCGCATCGAGGGCGGCAAGGACTCCATCGCACTGCTCTTGAGCGGCGTGCCGCTCGACGAGCCCATCGTCGGCCAGGGCCCGTTCGTCATGAACACTCCGGCCGAGATCCATCGCGCCATCGTCGACTACCAGACCGGCAAGATGGGGCACCTGAGTCCGGTGTGACCGGATGTGACCGCGTCTGCAGGCTCTGCTGAGCCGCCGACGGCTAGACCGCCCTTGTTCGGCGCCCATCTGCGCAATTGTGCGCATGGGCGCCGTTTCGTCACGCGGTTACCCATACATGCCTCGACCGCCCGGACGACTGTGTCGGTTGCAATATTCAAGAATAGTTATATAGTTGTCGATCAAGGGAAGGCCGAAAGGGAAGGAATCACATGAGGAATCACACACTGGGTGCCGTCGCGCTGGCGGCCTTGATGACGACCGCGACGACTAGGGCGCAGGACGCCGAGAAGGCGGCCCACGGCGACGAGGCGGCGACACCCCAGATTTCGTACGAGCGGCGCGCCGGGGACGTCCTGCTGCGCCAGTATCAGCTCGGCTGCCTCAGCCAGCTCACGTACCTGATCGTGAGCGGCGGCGAGGCACTGGTCGTCGATCCGCAGCGCGACGTCGATCACTACCTGCGCGACGCCAAGGCTCTAGGAGCCCAGATCAAGTACGTGGCCCTGACGCACACCAACGCCGACTTCGTCGCAGGTCATACCGAACTCGCGGCGCGCGCCGGCGCGCAGATCCTCATCTCGGCCGAGTCGGGATCCGAGTTTCCGCACCGCGGCATGCAGGACAAAGAGAGCGTCACCGTGGGCGCGGCACGCATCGAGTTCATCGCCACGCCCGGGCACACGTTCGACGCGATGAGCCTCCTCGTTCACGTGCCGCGCGCCGCGGATGTCGAAGCCGACCCGCTGTGGGTCTTGACCGGGGACGCGCTCTTCATCGGCTCGATCGGGCGCCCCGATCTCGCGCAGGGCGAGGCCAGCCCGATGACGCTCGCGAGCCGTGCGTTCGATTCCGTGCAACGCTTTGCCACGCTGCCCGACGCGACGATCGTGCTGCCGTCGCACGGTGCCGGCTCGCTGTGCGGCGCGCACCTGTCGCCGGACACGAGCTCCACGATCGGGCGCGAGAAGATCGAGAACCCGTACTTTCAGATCAAGAGCCGCGCCGCGTTCATCGCGCGCGACGTGTCGGGTCTCGCGCCCGCACCGCAGTACTTTGCCTACAACGTCGCCCTCAACCGCAAGGGACCGCCCGTCGTCGACTGGACAGCGGAAATGCCGCGCGCACTGACGCCTGCCGATGTCAAGCAAGCGCTTCGCGACGGTGCCTGGATCGTCGATCTGCGGCCGGGGCGCGAATACTCGAAAGCGCACATCGAGGGCTCGATCAACGTCTCCGTGCGCGGCCGACTCGACACGTGGACGGGCATCGTGATTCCGTTCACCGCGCCGCTCGTGCTCGTCGGCTCGCCCGACGAAGTGCGTGAAGCCGCCTTCCGCTTCAAGCGCATCGGTCTGGATCATGTCGTCGGGCACCTCGCGACCGACATCGAGGGCGCGCGCGCGGCCGGTTTGACCATTCGCAGCGCCGAACTCGTCTCGCCTGCGGCGCTGGCGCAGCGCATCGCGCACGGCGACGAACCGATCCTGGTCGACGTGCGCACCGCCGAGGAGCACGCCGAACTCGCGATCGGCGAGTACGCGCACATCGAACTCACCAACTGGGAGCACTTCGGTGAAGTGCTCGACCGCGACATGCCGGTCCTGTTCGTGTGCAACTCCGCGTACCGCAGCAGCATGGCTGTGGGCCTCGCCGAACGACTCGGCTTCCGTCACGTCTCGAGCCTCGAAGGCGGCCTCGACGCCTGGCTCGACGCCGGATTGCCCGTGTACGGCACGGCTTCGGTCTGCGCCGGTCCTGTGTGTCCGGCTCCGGGCGCGAGTGTGAAGACGAGCACTCCGTCGGTCGCCGGCGCCGTACTGACGTTGCCCGAGCCGATCGAGCCGCTGCAACTCGCCGCGCTCTTGCTCGATCAACCGCGCGGGTTCGCGATCTACGACGTGCGACCGGCGTGGCAGTACGACGAATATCATCTGCCGGGCGCGCTGAACGTCGCGCCGGGTGAAGTGCTCGCGCACGTGAAGTCCCTGCCTCGGACGACGCGCATCGTGATCGTCGATCGCGATGGAACCATCGCCTGGGCGGTTGCCGGCGCCGTGCTGGGCGAACTCGGCGCCGACTTCCGCTCCGTCCGCGTCGTCGCGGGTGGAACGGCGCGCTTCTGGCGCGAGGTCGAGATCGCAGGACAGGCTGTTCCCGCGGCGCTCGGCGCGCAATCCGTGCCGACTACAACACCTGCGCCGCCGCCGACTGCACCGGCGAAGCCCGCACCGAAGAAGCGCAGCGCAGGCTGCTAGGAGACGAACATGAACGAACCGCTCCAACCCGAGTCGTCCGTGGCGCAACGCTACTGGAATCCCTACGTCGCAGGCGTCGGGCTCGGACTCACCCTGCTCGTCTCGTTCGTCGCGCTCGGCGTTGGACTGGGCGCTTCGGGCAGCACGGCACGACTCGCGGCGAGTGCGGCGCATGCCGTCGCACCGGCCGCCGTCGAATCCAACGGCTATCTGGGCTCGTGGTTCGCGCAAGGCTCGCCGCTCGCGAACTACCTCGTCTTCATGACGCTCGGCACGCTCGTGGGCGGACTGCTCTCAGCGCTCTTCGCACGACGCATCCAAGTCGCGGTGGAGCGCGGACCGCGCATCTCGGCACCCGCGCGCATCGTGCTCGCTCTGATCGGCGGCCTGTTCGTCGGCTTCGCCAGTCGCATGGCCGCGGGGTGCACCTCCGGTCAGGCCTTGACCGGCAGCGCGTTGTTGCTCGCCGGAAGCTGGGCCTTCCTCGTGTCGCTCTTCGTCGGTGGTTACCTCGTCGCGCCGCTCGTGCGCAGGCAGTGGACTTCATGAACCTGTTCGATCAAGGACTGCTCGAATCTCCGCTCGGCTGGCTCGTGGCCGGCCTCGTCGGGCTCGCGTTCGGCTTCTGGCTCGAGCGCGCGGGTTTCGGGTCGAGCCGCAAGCTCGCAGCGATCTTCTACTTCCGCGATTTCGCCGTCGTGCAAGTCATGTTCACCGCTGTCGCGACGGCGGCGATCGGACTCGTCGCGCTCGACGTCGCCGGACTGTTCGACGCGGCGAGCGTGTACCGCATGGAGACCATGCTCGGTCCGCAGATCATCGGCGGTCTGCTGTTCGGCGTCGGCTTCGTCACCGGCGGCTGGTGCCCGGGGACTTCGCTGGTAGGCGCGGCTTCGGGCAAGATCGACGCGATTGCGTTCATCCTCGCGACGCTCGCCGGCAGCCTCGTGTATGCCGCGTACTGGCCGCAACTGGCTCCGTTGCAAAACGTAGGCGCGTGCGGAGTCGTGACGCTGCCTGAATTGTTGCACCTCTCACCGGGCGTCGTGGCTGCGATCGTGGTTGCGGCCGCCCTCGTCATGTTCACCGCGATCCAGCGGTTCGCGCCGCGTCGCCAACAATAGAAACGGAACCATCATGAACTCGACAGTCCTCGCTCAAGTCGTCGCCGTCGGCGCGATGGGGTTTGCGCTCGTCATCGCGCTCGCGGACCGGCCGCACGAAGCTGCAGCGTCCGGTGCACCCTGGGCCGATGCCATCGAGGCCGGCGCGGATCACATCACGGCCGTCGAACTCGCGGAGCGTATGCTCGCGGACCCGCAATCGGTGCTGTTGATCGACGTACGCCCGGCGGATGAGTTCGCAACGTTCCATCTGCCCGGCGCGATCAACCTCGACGTGGTCCGCCTGCTGGGCGCGCCCGGCACGGAGTTGCTCGCGGCGCGGCGCGGCAAGCTCGTCGTCCTGTGTTCGAACGGCATGACGCATCCGGCACAAGCGTGGGTCGAACTCGTTCGCCGCGGACACACGGATGTGCGCGTGCTCGAGGACGGACTCGACGGATTCGTGCGCGACGTGTTGACGCCGCCGTCTTTGCGCGGTGTCACGACCGAAGCGCGCGCCGCGCGCGAGGCGGTCGCGTTCAAGGCTGCGTCCAAGGCCTTCCTGGCGCGTGCTTCGGCGGCGAAGGCAGCGCCTGCGACACCTGCTGTGCCGGTGCAGGATTCCGACACCGCCGCGCGGCCTGTGCACGCGCAGCTCGCCGTCGATCCGGCACGGTTGACGCGACCGACGATCGTATCGGTCGCCTGGGTCGCCAGGCGCGGAGCCCAGATCGTGGTCCTGGACGCGCGCGACAAGGCCGAGGACTACGCCGCCGGTCACGTGCCCGGCGCGCTGCACGTAGGCATCAAATCCACCCGCGCGGAACGTGACGGCGTCGCCGACGAACTGATCGCGCCCGACAAGCTGGCTGCGCTCTTTGGGTCTCTAGGCATCGCAGCGGACACGGAAGTCGTGGTGTACGCGGAGAGCAAGCTGCAGGATTCCACGCACCTGGCGCTGGCGTTGGTGAGCGTAGGTCACGAAAGAATCGCGATCATGGAAGGAGGTCTGCAGGCTTGGAAAGTGGCCGGAAGCGCGCTGTCCACCGCAGTGCCCGCGCCGACCCCGAGGGAGTACCTGCCGCGCAAGTCGAATCGCTTGCGGATCGCGAGCCTCGATGACGTGAAGCGCGCGAGCGCGGATTCCAAGCCGCGCATCCTCGATGTGCGCCCTGCCGATGCGTTCCGAGGCGACGTATCGACCGAGGCGCGCGCCGGACACATTCCGCATTCGCTGAATCGCCCCTACACGGATGACCTCGCCGTCACGGACTCCGGTGTGTATTGGAAGCAGATCGATGAATTGCGCCGTGAGTACGCAGCACTCGGACTGCAACCCACGGAGCCGGTGATCGTGTCATGTCGCACCGGGCATCAGGCTTCGCAGACGTGGTTCACGCTGCAGTTCGTGCTCGGCTACGAGAATGTCGCGTGGTATGACGGATCGTGGAAGGAGTGGGCAGCGCGCGCGGAACTGCCGGTCGAAATGGGAGCCGCCGTGAGATGACGAGACGCAAGCCCAAGCCCATGTCGGACGCGCTGCTCGAGGGTGTGGCGTCGCGCTTTCGCGCGCTCGCTGAGCCGGCGCGTCTGCGCATCCTGCAACAGCTGCTCGACGGCGAGCGATCCGTGAACGACCTCACCGACGCGACGAAGCTCTCACAGGCCAACACTTCGAAGCACCTCGCGACGCTCCACGCCGCCGGGTTTCTCGAGCGGCGCAAGGAGGGGACGACCGTCTACCACTCGATCTCGGATCCGGTCGTGCACGAGCTGTGCGACCTCATGTGCGCGCGCATCACCGCCCAGGCGAAGGCCGGTGCACGCGCCGTCAACTTGCGCCGCGCATGAACTGCGTCCACACATCACGCTCTCGAATCGGTGCCGCGACCGAAGGGGGTGCGCCATAGTCCTGCACCACGTACGCCGCCATCACGGCTTCATGACCGCCTACGGACGTGACCTCTTCGACAAGCTCACAGGCCCTGTAGGCGTCTTCCTGATCAGCGGTTCGATCACCTTGATCCTCTGTACGGCAGGGCTGTTTCTGTGGGCCGAGGGAGAAGCGAACCCCAGGATCAACGGCTTCTTCGACGCGCTCTACTTGTCGGTCACGACGCTCACAGGCGTCGGCTACGGAGACCTGGTACCGCTCTCGCGCGCCGGGCGCGTCGTGGCGATGGCGGCGATGTTGGGCGGTACGGCACTGTTTGCCGGCTACACCGCGCTGATCGCGACAGCGATCATCGATGTCGGACGCAACCCGCGCTGGTCTGGGCGGGGCAGCTCAGGCCCGGACCGCACGATTCACACCTAGGAGCTGTTTGCAGCCAACTTCAACGTCCATGCTGGTGCACATCCCATGAGAACCCGCCCCGTTTATCGCAACGTCCTCGTCCTCACCGACCTGTCCGGTCGCGCCGCGTTCGCACTGCCGCACGCTTGCGCGCTGGTTGCGCCGGAAGGAACGATCCACCTCGTGCATGTCGTGGAGCGACCGAAGACTCCCAATCCGATGTACGCGCACTACGAATCGAAAGTCGTGACGCCCGAGGAAAAGGCCGAGCGCAAGCGCGAAGTCGAGGACGCGCTGCTCGCGCTCGTGAAGGACTGCCCGCCTCCCGCCGGCGTCGTCGTTCAACGGCACGTCTTCGAGGAGTCCGCGAACTATGTCGCCGAGCGCATCTGCGCAGCAGTGACTGAGCTGAAGGCCGATATCGTGGTGATGGCTTCGCACGGCCGCAGCGGACTGGCGCGCATCTTGCTCGGATCCATCGCCGAAGGCGTGATGCGTCAATGTCCCGTGCCGACGCTCGTGGTCCGCGTGCCGGATTCGGAGTTGAGCAAGGACTAGCGGGGTGACCCGCCTGAGCCGAATCCGGCTCGGAAGGACCACGCCCACGCGCGACCTCCTCCAAGCCGCGTGCGCGCGCCCGGGAGGGGGGCTCCATCGATTCCGGGCCCCAGAAGGCCACTTTTCAGGGTACGATTCGTCGCTCCTCCTACCCCTGGCTGATCCATGCGAAGACTTGTCCCCTTAGCGCTGCTCCTCACTCTCTCTACCGCCACGGCCCAGGTTCCGACCTTCGACGACGTCGTCGTGGGTCAGGTCCCGCTCGACGCGGGCGGCACGATGCCGCTGTTGACCGATATCTATCTGCCGCAGGGCGCGACGAGTCCGACGCCGGTCGTCATCTGGATTCACGGCGGCGGATGGGCGACGGGCACGCACAACGGCCTGCCGGCGGCGATTCTCGAGCTGCGCAACTCCGGCGTCGCGCTCGTCTCCGCGGCCTATCGACTCAGCCACGAGGCCATCTTTCCGGCGCAGATCCACGACGTGAAAGGTCTGATCCGGTTCCTGCGCGCCAACGCGGCTCAATACAACATCGACCCGGCACGCATCGCGTGTTGGGGAGCGAGCGCCGGCGGTCACCTGGCGGCTCTCGCCGCGACCAGCGGTGGTGTCGCCGAACTCGAAGGCACGTCCGGCGGCAACTTGAACCAGTCGAGTCGCATCGTCGCTGCTGTGAATTACTTCGGCCCGACCGATCTGCTCGAGATGAATCCCGACATCTGGTATCCGCCGGGCAGCCTGCTCGACCACGATGCGCCGGACTCGTACCCGTCCATGTTGATCGGCTTCGACGGTCCGGGCGAAGGCATCGGGATGTTGCGCGCGAATCAGACGAGCTTGCTGTCGCCGATCCCGGAGAAACTGGCGTTGGCCATCCTGGCCAACCCGATCACGCACATCACGCCGGACGACGCGCCGATCTACGTCGCGCACGGCCAGATCGACAACATCGTTCCCGTCGGTCAGAGCCAGCGCCTGTACGACGCCGGCCTCGTGCACGGCACGTCGCCGATCCTCAAGCTCGAACCGGCGTCAGGCCACGGCTCTCTCTCGAATTCGACGTACGCGGAGTCGCGCGCCTTCCTGTTGCACCAATTCAACGGCGGTGCGCAAGCGGTCGGAGCGCCGTACTGCTTCGGCGATGGATCGGGTGCAGCCTGTCCATGCGCGAACGCGAATTCGGCAACGTCCTACTCCGGGTGCCTCAACTCGACGGGCAGTGGAAGTCAGTTGCGCGCTGCAGGCGTGCCCAGCATCAGCGCTGACTCGCTGTTGCTCTCCGCCACGCAATTGCCGCCGTCGACGGTGATCTTCGTTCAAGGCAGCCAGACCGTCAGCGGCGGCGATGGGGCGGCCCACGGCTTCGGGATCCTGTGCGTGACGGGCTCGGTCGTTCGACTGGCCACCCGGCCCACCTTCGGTGGCAACGTGCGCTATCCGGATCCGGGCGAGGGCACGATTTCACAACGTGGCGGAATCACCGCAGGATCGACGCGCTATTTCCAGGCTGTGTACCGCGACACGCCCACGTTCTGCGGTGGAGTGACGGTCAATATGTCCAATGCGCACGCGGTGACGTTCACGCCCTGAGGGTCAGCGACGTTTTCTCTGCGGTGACCCATCGAACTGCGCGATGAAGCGCACGATGTCGAAGCTCGAGAGCACGCCGACGAGCTTCTCGCCGCGCGTGACGAAGAGGCGGTGGATGTGGTGCTTCACCATCGTCGAGCACGCTTCGAGGACCAGGCTTTCCGGGGCGACGGAGATCACATCGCGCGCCATCCAGTCGCCGACGAGGTCGCGGCCGAGGAGCTTTGGACTGTAGTCCTCCTTCATGAAGAACACCTCGTTGGGGTCGGTCTCGTCACCGAATTCCTCGTCGGTCTCTTCGCTCATCTCGAAAGATCCGCGCTCCGTGCGTACACGATCGCTGCTCAGTCGGTCCACGCGCGTCACGTCCGTCAGCGTGAGCACGCCCACGAGCTTGCCCGTCGCATCGACAACGGGAGCCCCGCCGATGCGCTGGTCTTCGAATGTCGCGAGCGCGCTCTCGACCGTGTCCGAACTGGACAGCGTGCTCACTTCGGAGCGCATGACGTCTTGCACTTTCAGCGTGGACAGGTTCAGGACTGCTTGAGCTTTCATGCCCTGACAGTACTCGCTGGTGCGGGCGGACAGCCATGCGCCGATGGGGCCACACGGGCGGGCCGAAGTGCGTAGCCGCCTGCGCTTTCTGCGAACACGAGCTACGCCGTAGATCGCAGCGCATGCGGCGCCCTCGAAGCGCATGCTGGATCCACAGGACGATGACCGCAGACGCACACGAGGAATTCACAGCGCAACGTCAGCGAATGGTGGCGCGCGACGTGGTCTCACGCGGAGTGCGTTCGCAGCCCGTGATCGATGCGCTGAAGCGCGTGCGGCGCGAACGCTACGTGCCCGAGCACCTGCGCGAACACGCGTACACCGATGCACCCTTGGCGATCGGCGACGGGCAGACGATTTCCCAACCGTACATCGTGGCGTACATGATCGAAGCGCTGGCCTTGGCGCCAGGAGCGCGCGTGCTCGAGATCGGCACGGGGTCGGGCTACGCGGCGGCGGTGCTGGCCGAGATCGCCGCCGAGGTCTACACGATCGAGCGTCACCCGGGCCTCGCCGACAGCGCGGCGAAACGGCTGGCCAAGGACGGCCATCTCAACGTGCACGTGCGCCACGGTGACGGAACGCTCGGTTGGCCTGAGGCCGCGCCTTTCGATGCGATCGTCGTGGCGGCGTGCGGTGCCGAAATTCCGCGTGCTCTAGAACAGCAACTCGCCGTGGGCGGACGCCTGGTGATGCCGGTGGGGGAGCAGGCCGGAGAGCAGGAGCTCGTGCGCGTGACGCGCATCGACGAGCAGGAGTTCCGCTGCGAAAGATTGTGCGGCGTGCGCTTCGTCCCGCTCATCGAATCGGAGGCCGCACCTCGGGAGCCTTGACCGGCGGAGCCGGCGGCGGCGGACTCGGCCGAGTCGGCGGATCCGGCGCGCGCTCGGGTGCTTCCGTGGGGTTCGGCTGCGGCGGCTTCCTGACAGGCGGTTGGACTTCCGGTTTGGGTGTCTTCGGTTCGCCGGGATTCGTGGGGGTCATCGTCGGGCCTTCTGGTGAGTGCGGCACAGGTGCTCTGCGGCCTGTACCTCTACTTCGCCCATCGCGCGCGGATCTGCACTACGCCGATCGCGGAATTCTCGCTGCGGATCGTGCGCACGGAACGCGCACTCAGTCCGTCGTGTCCCAGCTCGCGCGTCCGTCTCCGCGGATCGAAATGACCGGGCCGAGACGTTGTGGATCGGGCCTCAGGAATCCGGCCTGAACGAACGCCTTGGTGCGCGCGCCGCACTCGCGGAGCTCGAACCACAGGCCTTTTACGTAGGTGCGCTGATCACAGGGCGAGCCTTGAACGACCATCCCGAGTTGATGCGCGGTGTAGAGCGCGCGCGGCAGGTGAAAACCCTGCGTCACGACGATCGCCGTCTCGACGCCGAAGATGCGCTGCGCCCGCGCCATCGTGTCGTAGGTCGTGAATCCGGCGTGATCGCAGAACAAATCCTCCGGCGGCACGCCGCGATCGACGAGCCAGCGCCGCATCGCGTTCGTCTCGTCGTAGCTGTCGTGTCCGTGATCGCCGGAGAGCAAGAGCTTCTGTGCCTTGCCCGCGCGATGCAGTTCGAGCGCCTGCTGCAGGCGGTCTTCGAGCGCGTGCGAGGGCTGACCGTCGCTCTTGACCGATGCACCGAGCACGATCGCGACCGGAAAAGCGTCCAGTTCCTCGCTGGAATCGCGCGCGCGCGCGTGACCCTGGTAGAGCACGGTGGCGTTGGCAACCAGAACGAACAGCAGCACCAGGGCGCACGGCGCCGAGATCCACAGGAGGACGCGACGGAGCCGAGGGAGTTTCATCATGGAAGTGGCGGTGTCGGCTTCGAACGTACCGATGCCCAAGGCATCCTACTTGGACGGATAGCCCTCGGCGATCCAGCCCTTCAGCCCCGAGAGTTGCGCAGGCGCGTCGGCGTGAACCGGGATGTTCCACAGCGCGAACCACGGTGAGAGGTCACGATTCACGATGCGCGACAAGCGCAGGAGCCATTGTGTGCGCTTGTCTTCGTCGGTGCGCGGGCGCTCGGCGGCGGGCAGGGCGGCGTGCTCGGCGAAGAACTTCTGGAATGCGGGCCAGCCGAATTCGCGCTTCAGTTCGAGGAAGAAGCCGAGGGCCAGGAACGGTTCCGACTTCCAGTCCTCGTACTTGGCGCCCGACTTCCGGTACTCGTCGAAGCGCTTGCGGCATTCGGCTGCAGTCACCCGTCCGTTTTCGGCCTTGACCACCGTGTCGAGCACGTAGACCGCGAAGAAGTTGCACGTGACTTCGCCGGTACCGCCGAAGGTCCACTCGGGTTCCTGATGGTTGTGCCCCATCTCGTGGTAGAAGCCCCAGCCGCAACCTTCCTTGTCCGTCGCGAGCGCGGCCAGGTCGACGAAGCGCGGTGCGACATCGAGGTGCGTCATGATCGGATAGCCCGAGTGCATGTAGCCGGCGCTGATCTGCTGGTCGGTGACGTAGCGCTCCGGTCGTTCGCGTTCGTGCGGAATGCCGGCGAGATCGGCGATCGCGTCCATCACGCGATCCCAGAACACACACAGCTCGTCGGGGTTGTCCAGGTTGCGCACGAATTCAGCGGGGACCGTGATGATCACTTTCTTCGTCTCGATCTCGGCCCACGGCCCCGGCAGCGCACGCAGCTTCGATTTCCACTGCGCGACATCGGTCTCGCCGGCGATGAAGCGCGGCGCTTCGACGACGTTCGCGATCAAGAGCTTCACCGTCTCGTGCGCGGCCTTCTTCGGTACGAGCACGTAGACGAGCCCGCCGAAAGGCGAGGCGAGCTGCGTCTTGGCTTGCGTGATCGGCGTCTTGACGACGACGCGCGGACAGCGCGACCACGCGTCCTTGTCGGTCAAATCGTCGGTGTGCGCGCCGATCTGGACCGTCAAGTTCTTCGCCTTCGAGTTCGACGGCAGTTCCACCTCGACGATCTCGCCCGGCGCCGCGTACAGCCCGGTCGAGTGCCAATTCGGAATGCGCGTGTCGATCTCGATCGTGCGCGTGACGCGCGGGGCCTGGGCCGAGACGCTGCCGGGGAACTCCGCCGCGGCCGGATGCGCGCGCACATCGGCGGGCGCGGCGGCGAGGCGCTCTTCCATGTCGACGGCGAATGCGATGCGCGCGACGAGGTCCTTGTCCTTCAGCGGCGCGTTCGCGCTGGGGATGACGGAATCTGCGCGCGCCGTGAGTTTGGCAAGCCGCGGTCGCAGGACCTTGTCGTCGGCCGCGAGCACGGAGAGCGGCGCGAGAATGCTCCAGCGCGCTTGCGCGGCGTCGGCCTTTTTCCACCTGGCGGTGTTCTTCGCCGCGAGCAGCGCATCGAGTGCGTGCGATGCGTGGACGAACTCAGGGGTGGGTCCGACAGTGAACGCACCCGCAGCCGTCGCATCAAGCGTCCCGTCGACCCAGGCGAGCCCCGCTTTTACCAGCAAGGCGTTGCCGGGGTGATCCGTTGCGAGCGACTTGCCGGGATTGAGCTGCATCCAACCCCACGGCGTCTGCGCGACGAACAACCCGCCGCCTTTGGCGACGAAGCTCTCGACTGCCGCCGCATCGTCGCCGGAGTCGTTCTTGAACTGGAACAGGACGTCCGTGTCGGACGTGGACAGGTTGCGCAATCCTGACGTTGCACGAGCGTCGAACCCTGCTGCGTTCAAGAACTCGATGAACTCCGCGTTGCCGTCGCTCACGCGGATGCTGACCTTGCCTTTCGGTTTGCGCGCGGCCCAGCGCACGCAGTTCTCCATGAAGCGCGCCCCGTCCTCTTGTCGCAACGTGTCTTTCGCGAAGTAGCCAGAGTGCGCGAAAGCCACGATGCGACCCTTTCCAAACTCCGCCGCCGCGACGACCGGCGCGCGCACGTCGTCGCTGATCTTGCCGACGACGACCGGGAACGCGTTCTCGCCGAACACCGCGACGACACCCGGCGTGCCCGACTTCGCGATCGAACGTACGCCGGCGACGAGGGTTTGTGCAGGGTCGTCGACCGGGACGACGGTCGGCGAGATCGCCGTGAGGAGCGGGGAGAGCGCGGACAGCAAGACGAGGCGGAGAATCATGCCCCGTTTATAGCGCCCGGGAGCCACACTGCGCCCGACCTTACTCCTTGTCGTTGGGGTCGTTGAACAACACGCTCAGCTTGATGCTGCCGTGTCCTGCCTGCGGAAAGAGCGGGTGGGTTGCATCCGCCGGATCTAGGTTCGAG
This sequence comes from Planctomycetota bacterium, assembly GCA_016795245.1. Classification (GTDB taxonomy): domain Bacteria; phylum Planctomycetota; class UBA1135; order UBA1135; genus JAEUIA01. The sequence goes on from JAEUIA010000064.1 coordinate 49,237, forward strand.
GCCGTGTCGGGCGGCGCGAACAGGATCAGCGTGTGCAAGAAGGCCAGGATCTGGCTCTGCCTGAAGGCCGGCAGATTCGCGAAGCGATCGCGTGCGAGTTGCGCTTCACCTCCGTGGCGCAGGATCACGTCTTCGAGCGTGACGCTGCGGCCGTCATGCCCGTACGGCGCAGTCGAGCCAACGCCCCACAACGGTTCGGTCATGAATTGAGTCGTGAGGGATCCGTCGAAGTTGCGCTCGTGGAATCCAGGGCCGAGGTCGTGGCGCTTGAAGTCGGTGTAGATCGTCTCTACGCGGAACGAGCCGCCCGCCGGGCGTTTGAGCGACGGATGACCGGAAGCGTCATTGGTGACCGTGAAGAGCGGCGCAGCCGTCGCAAACAGACCGTTGAACACGCGATTTGAGCGCAACGGGTCGAAGCGCGTCTCGACGTCTGCGACACGACGGTCGTGATCGATCACGAGGTCTTGAACGTGGCAAGTCGTGCAGCCGATGAAATTCATCAAGCGCTGGCCGTCGAGCGTGTCCTGCGTTTCGCGGCCGCGGCCGGGTTTGAAGTAGTTCAGCAGGTAGAACTCCATGCTGTCGACCAGGCTCGTCGGGATCTCGTTCACGACGCCGTCGTGGTCCCCATCAGACGTCGGATTGGAAGTCGGCGGCGCCGCGAACGTGTCGATCGATCCGCTGAGCAGCATTCCCGAAGGCGTGACCACGTCCTGGCCGGCCGCCGCGAGCGCGAGGTCCGGATCGACGGCTTCGAGGCCCATTTCGTCCTTGAACGCGCCGACCAGGAACTCGCGCATCGTGATCGTCTTGCCTTGCGCGAAGAACGGGCGCACACGCAAGTCTGCGTTCACACCTTGCACGCCGCTCGTGTCGACCGTGCCGTTCGCGAGCGCCGTGATCGTGCCGTAGCTGATCGACTTCGAACGGAGCGGCAGCGTGGCGGTCAACCCGCTGGACTGCGCTTGCGTGATCGCTGCCGTACGGATGGCGCGCAGATCGCGCGTGATCTCGTCGGCCAGCATCTCTTGCAGGCCCAGGCCGAACAGGTGCGGCGCGTCGCGGCTGTCGGGTCGCGTGAATACGTTGCCGCCGACTCCCGCAGATCCGAACGGACGGCTGTGACAGGCTGCGCAACTGTCCGCGAGGCCGGCGCCGATCGCGGCGTCGAGTTCGATGTTGCCGACGCCGTCGTTCTTGCGCGGGCCGAGCCCCTGTGCGGCGGTGAACTTCCGCTGGAACAGCTGGCGTCCGCGCTGGATCGAGCGGAACGGGTCGCGCTGGATCACGTAAAGGGACGAGAGCGGCGTCATCACATCGCCGCGCCCGGCACCGACCTCCTGGGCCAGCGACTTCTGGATGCCCGCGCCGGCCGCGTTGGGCGCCTGCGTCAGGTCGGTGAGCTGCGCACGCGCGCTCAATGTGGTGACTGCGAAGGAGAGGACGAGGGGTGCGGCGATGCGGACGCGGGCCTGGATCATGACTGGAACCTCGATGTCGAAAGACTCACGCCGAATGCTCCCTGGTCGCAGACCGACGGCGAGTTCGGGGTGCCTGCGCGATCCCTGATCTGCGCACGCGGCGCTCCGTAGACCGAGAAACGCGGAGATTTCGGGCGCGTGTCCCGTGCTCCAAACCTCACGAAACAGAGAGCCGCGCGGTCTGTTCCCGCGCGGCTCGATCCCTCTCTCTCGAAGAGCATCGGCGACGTGCTGTTTTCTGATCGGCGCCGATGTGCTGGTTTCCCCTAGGAGTCCGGAGGCGCATCCGGGGACGAGCCGCCACCCGGACGGGAGGGAGCGAGCTCTCCAACCGTGGGGGTGACGTTGTCGTCGTCGGAAGCGGGCTCGGGAAGCAAGCCAATGCCCTTGCGCGCGCCCGGCAGAAGACCGGAAACGGGCTGCGAGACCTGGAAGGGCATGTTCATGGCGGCTCGAGGATCGCGCAGTCGGCGACCTCTCGGACCCGCCATGTCCTTGGACCTCTCGCGGTGGACAGCAATCTTGGGATTCTCCTCGGCCGGTGCATCCGGCCGGAGCGCGGGCCCGAATGGCGACCTGGGGAGACGAATGAGGACGAGCAAGTACACCGGTTGGGCGCGACTCCGCGCGACCTTCATGGCGGCGGTCACGCCGTTCGGGGTGGAACTGACGCCTCGGTCAGTGGAGTGGACTGCGGTCGAGCGCACGGTCTTTCCCGCTGCGTGGGTCCTGCCGGCCGCAGTGTGGAGTCCGAGCGAGGCATCGCGCGCTCTGCCGCATTCGCTGCGCGACCTGGCAGTCGAGCGCTTCGAGGCGCCCGAGAAAGCAACTTGGATGTCGAGTGTGGGCGACATGGTGCTCGAGCACAGACGGCGCGGCGGATCGCGCAGTGCGCTCGACGCCTTGCTCGCTGAGCTGAAGGCGGAACGCCCGGGTGTGCACGCCGTAGTCGCGCCCTTGCTCGCGGAGGTGCTCGTCGCCGACGCGTTGCGCCGCAAAGGCTGGGATCCCGACGTCAAGGACCGCGACGACGGCGTGTTCTTCGGGCCGATGCTCGAGCGCAACAAGACGACGGTGGGTCCGTGGAAGGACCAGAAAGGGACGTTGGCTTTTCATCAGGCAGCGACGTTCATCCGCGCGGATCTGGATGCAATCCTGAAGGCGCTGCACGACTATCCGGCGCTGGCGCGCGATCCGGGCACGAGCTACGAGAAGATCGACCCGCGCGCCGACACCTTCGTGGTCGGTCTGGACCCCCAGATCGGACCGTTCGCGGCGTTGCGATTGTCGATCCGATCGGACTTGCCGTTTCCGTTTTCGCACTACGATTTGGACCTGGGGATCTTGCATCGGCTCGACGCGGAGAAGCACCTCGTGACGTACGTTTTCAGTCCGAGCAACGACTTCTACTGGCTCGCGGGACAGGACTTCCACTATCCGGTGCGCAGCGCGGCCGGCGAATGGGTCGGCACGCTGCTGGTGCGCATCAGCGGCTTCGATCTGCGCGGCGTGCCCGACGGCGAAGACGACCGCAAGCTCGGCACCCTGACGGCGCTGGGCAACATCCGGCGCCGTGCGGAAGCGTTGTTTACAGCAGAGGGTGAAGTGCCGAGGACGGTCGACGGAGCGCTGCCGACGTTGCACGTGCTCACTCGATGAAACCCATGGCCGCGTCGCAGCACACCAACGCCTCCATTTCATGCGTTGTGAGAGTAGCAGGCGCCTATCATGCGCAACGGAGATTCGAGGGTGAGTGACAACGAATTCGGCTGGCGCGATCATCCGCGCTTGCGTTTCCTGGTCGATGCGCCGGCGCGTGTCGACGGAGAATTCGTGCTGTATTGGATGACGTCGGCGCGGCGGACGCGCTGGAACTTCGGCCTGCAGCGTGCAGTGCGGTGGGCGCGCGAGCTGAAGAAGCCGTTGGTCGTGCTGGAGGCGTTGCGCGCGGATTATCTGCATGCGAGCGATCGTTTCCACCGCTTCGTGCTCGACGGGATGCGCTACAACGAGCGTGCGCTGGAGAACAAGAACGTCCTCTACTACCCGTTCGTGGAGCGCACCGCCGGCGCGGGCAAAGGGCTGATCGCAGCGCTCGGGAAACACGCGTGCGTGCTCGTCACGGACGACTACCCGTGTTTCTTCCTGCCGCGCATGCTCGAACGCGCGAGTCGCGACGTGCGAGCGCGCTTCGAGGCCGTCGATTCGAACGGATTGCTCCCCATGCGCGCGGCGGATCGTGCCTTTGCGCGCGCCTTCGACTTGCGCCGGTACTTGCAGCGTGAGTTGCGTCCGCATCTGGAGTTGATGCCGAGCAAGGATCCGCTCGCTCGCGTGGAGCTGCCGGTCCTGTCGCAGCTGCCGGCCGACATCGTGCGCCGCTGGCCGCGCGCCGACGCACGACTCTTGGCGGGGACGACCGCCGCGTTGTCGGAGCTGCCCATCGACCACGACGTCGCTGCGACGACGCTCGAAGGCGGTGCGGGCGCGGGCGAGCGTGTCTTGAAGCGCTTCGTGGACGAACGCCTCGCAAGCTACGACTCCGATCGCAACGACGTCGACGTCGAAGCCACCAGCGGACTTTCGCCCTATCTGCACTTCGGACATGTCGGAGCACACCAGGTCTTCGAGCGCATCGCGAGCCTGGAGCAGTGGTCGCTGGACGAACTGAGTTCGAAGCACAGCGGCACGCGCGCCGGCTGGTGGGGGATGAGCGCTGCGTCCGAGGCGTTCCTCGATCAGCTCGTGACCTGGCGGGAGCTCGGCTTCAATGCCTGCGCGCACGTCGACGGGTACGACACCTACGCGGCCCTGCCGGCGTGGGCGCGCGAGACGCTGGAGTTGCACGCCGCCGACGAGCGCCCGGAGTGCTACACGCTCAAGCAATTCGAGAACGCAGCGACGCACGACGAGCTGTGGAATGCGGCGCAGAATCAGCTGCGCGCCCAGGGCGTGATCCACAACTACCTGCGGATGCTGTGGGGCAAGAAGATCCTGCATTGGAGCAAGTCACCGCGCGCCGCGCTCGCGACGATGATCGAGCTGAACGACAAGTACGCGCTCGACGGGCGCGACCCGAATTCGTACTGCGGCATCCTCTGGACGCTGGGCAAGTTCGACCGTCCGTGGGGGCCCGAGCGACCGATCTTCGGCAAGGTGCGTTACATGACGAGCGACAACACGCGGCGCAAGCTGAAGGTCGGTGCGTACATCGAGCGTTGGTCGTCGCAAGACTCGCTCTTCAAGGGCTGACGCGTAGCGCTAGCCGAAGATCTTCGTCAACTGCTCGAGACGGTAGTCGAAGATGCGCTCGATGTCCGGGCGCACCAGCAGTCGATTGACGAACGCTCCGCCGAGCACCGAATAACGAACTGAGTCACCGACGCGCGTCTTGCCGCCCAGATCCTCGAACGTGTGATGGTGCAGCCACGAGCGATACGGGCCGCGCACCTGCTCGTCCGCGAAGTGGTACGGCGGATTCCAATCCAGGATGCGGCTGCGCCAGCGCAAGGGTATGCCACGCACCTTGAGCTTGTAGTCGATCAAGGTTCCTTCGCCGATCGTAGGTGTCGAACTCCCGACGATGTGAAAATGCATCCAGGGCGGCGTCAGATGATCGAGGTTCTTCGGATCGCAGAAGAAGGCAAAGACCTCGTCGATTCCGCGCGGAACGATCAATTCGCGCTCGAGCAGGAAGGCCCCTTGCGTTGAAGATGTCATCGAGGAGGTGTTCGTCCGCAGGCCACCGTCGGATGCGAGCATAACGGCGAAATGCGCGGAATCGTGCAGCTCTCACGGATAGCTGTTTTACGTGCATCCACGAGGTGAAGAACAGCGAAGCCGATGGTGTTCCGCAATCAGATCACCATCGAAAGGACCGTTTTCATGTACTTCCACACCGCTTCCATCCTCGTCGCTTCTCTCGCGGCGTTCGCTCCGTTCGCCGACGACACCTGCTCGGGCTCGGCTCAGGCACACGCTGTCGCCGCCGAGGGCAAGAACATCGTCGAAACCGCTGTCGCAGCCGGCTCGTTCAAGACGCTCGCGGCTGCGCTCAAGGCCGCTGATCTCGTCGACACGCTCCAGGGCAAAGGGCCCTTCACCGTGTTCGCTCCGACGGACGCGGCCTTCGCCGCGCTGCCCAAGGGGAAGCTCGACGAGTTGCTGATGCCGAAGAACAAGGCGCTGCTTCAGTCGATCCTGACCTACCACGTCGTCAGCGGTGCGGTTCCGTCCGGTGACGTCGTCAAACTCAAGCACGCCGCCACGGTCAACGGCCAGCGCGTCGACGTGAAAGTGTCGGACGACGGCGTGATGATCGACGGCGCCAAAGTCACGACGACGGACATTCGTTGCTCGAACGGCGTCATCCACGTCATCGACGCCGTGATCATGCCGAGCGCCGACGACATCGTCGCGACTGCCGTCAAGGCGGGCTCGTTCAAGACGCTCGCCGCGGCCTTGGATGCAGCCGCACTGGTCAAGGCCCTGCAGGGTGACGGACCCTTCACCGTGTTCGCGCCGACGGACGAGGCCTTCGCGGCACTGCCGGCCGGCACCGTGGAGAACTTGCTGAAGCCTGAGAACAAGGATCAGCTCGCGAACATCTTGAAGTTCCACGTCGTCTCGGGTCGTGTGTTCTCGGACGCGGCGGCCAAGGGCGCGACTGTCGCCACACTTCAAGGCGGCAAGCTCGAAACGCGCACCGTCGACGGTGCGGTCATGGTGAACAAGGCGCGCGTCGTCAAGGCGGACATCGACGCCAAGAACGGCGTGATCCACGTGATCGACCGCGTGTTGCTCCCCGAGTGAAGAGTGGCTTGCACCGCAGTGCCCTGTGGCCGAACCCCGGCAGCCGTTGATAGAGTGCGTCGGCGTTTCGCTCGCGAAGCGCCGACGCGCTTGACTTGGAGATCCCAGTCGGGATCACGTGCACAACGAAGCATGAACGCCAGCCAGACCGAGGCCGCCCTGCTGCTCCCGCGCATCGCGCGCGGTGAGGCGGATGCCGTGCAGGCCTGCATCGATCGCTATGGGCCGTTGGTCTGGTCGCTCGCGAAGCGCATGAATCGCGATGTGACGACGCTCGAAGACGTCGTTCAGGACATCTTCATCGCCATCTGGAAGAACGCCGGCAGCTACGACCCGAAGCTCGGTTCGGAATCGACCTTCATCGCGACCATCGCGCGCCGCAAGGTGATCGATCAACACCGCAAGAAGCAGCGCGCGCCCAAGCAGGAACCGATCGAAGAAGCGAGCATCGTCGGCGAAGACGCGGGCCTCGAAGGCGTCGACCTGGGTGACGACGCGCGCCGCGCACGCGAAGTCCTGCGGCAACTGAAGCCTGAACAACGCAGCTTGATCCTGATGTCCGTCGTGCAGGGCCTGACGCATCAGGAGATCGCGAATCGTACGGACATTCCGCTCGGCACCATCAAGAGTCATATCCGTCGCGGGCTGGAACGTGCGGCGCAGTTGCTGCGCCCCTCCGACGAGGAGGTGCAGCCATGAGGCGTGTCGTGCCGAAGACCTGGGATCAGCGCACGCTCGATCTCGCGCTGGACGAAGTCACGTTCGGCCTCTCGTCCGCTGAACTCGAGGAACTGCTCGCGCGTGTTGACCGGCGCGACCTGGCGCCGCTGGAGCACGCAGTTGCGGCAGTGAACGTGGCTGCACTCGGGCCCCTCGAAGCGCCGCCGGCCGATTTCATGCGGAGGCTGAAGGCCGACGCGAGCGCCTACATGCCGGTTGCGAGCGTGCCGACTCCGGTCGTGCGCGTGCCCGTGGTCGCGTGGATCGGTTGGGCGGTTGCGGCGGCACTGCTCGTCGCGTTCTTCGTGCGCGAGAACTTCGTGAGCGCGCCCAGCGCCGGAGCAGCGCGCGCGGCGCTCGTCGCGCAGGCCACAGACGTGCTGCAAGTGCCGTGGAAAGCGACGGACGATCCGCTCGCCGGCGCCGTGTCGGGTGATGTCGTGTGGAGCGGGGCGAAGCAGGAAGGTTACATGCGCTTTCGCGGTCTGCCGCCGAATGATCCGAAGGTCAGCCAGTATCAACTGTGGATCTTCGATACGACGCGCGCCGAGTGGGAAGCCAGGCCTGTGGACGGCGGTGTGTTCGACGTGACCGCAGACGCGGAAGTCGTCGTCCCGATCCGCGCCAAGCTCGAAGTGCGCGAGCCCAAGCTGTTCGGAGTGACACTCGAAGCTCCCGGCGGTGTCGTCGTTTCGAAGCGCGAGCACCTGCTCGCAGTCGCTAGCTTGTGAGCTGGTTCGCGAGATCGACCGCGGCTTGAGGCGAGGCTGCGAAGGCGTCCGCCCCGATCCGCTGCCACGTGGCGGGCTCATCCCGGAACGCGGACCCACCGACGATCACGCGCACATGCGGCCGTACGTTCTTCAGAGCTGCAACCATCGTCTGCGCCGTCTTGCGTTGCGTGTCGAGCGTCGCGCCCAATGCCACTAGATCGACGTCGAAGCGCGTGACGATTCGCACCAGATCGTCGACGGGAGTGTTCGCGCCGAGGCAGATCGACCTCCAACCCGCCAGCTCGAAAAAGGCCGAGACCACATGGACGCCCAGGTCGTGGGCGTCTCCGGAGACCGAAGTGACCACGACCGTCTTGCCGGTCTGCTCTGCGGTGACTGCGTGCGCGAGGATGCGCTCGATGAGACGTCGCGTAACTCCGGACGCGAAGTGTTCCTCGGCGATGGTCCACTCGCCGCGATGCCACAAGCGGCCGATCTCGCGTTGCGCGGCGATCAACACCTTGCCGAGTGCGAGATGGGGAGTGAGCTGTCCACTCGTGACCGCGTTCAGCACGAGCTCGATGGCACCCCGTTGGTCGCCGTTCGCGAGAGCAGCGATGTAGTCGCGTGCGAGGCGTCCGGCGGGGTCGTTCGGGTCGAGGGTGCAGGCATCGGCCGTAACCGGTTTGCTCAGCTCCAAAGCGGCGCGTTCGAAATACGGCGGAATGACAGCCCACGCATGCGCCGGCAACGAATCTTCCAGCACGCTGCGCAAGGCCTCTAGCGACGCCGAGAGAAGAGCGACGGATTGTCCGCGCGCGGCAAAGGCATCACGCGACCAGGCGGCACGCGCTGCGAACACCGTAGGCGACTCATCTTCTAGAGCGGCGACGAGTTCGGTGAGTTGAGTTTGCGCATGAACGCGCCAGGCTTCGAAATCCGCAAAGGCCTCGGCGTCCGTAGAACTCTCGAGCAGCCTGCTCGCCGACGAACCGGCCAGGCCGTTGAGGCCGGTGCGGATCAGCGAGGCTGCGAAGGCGGGGTTTCCCATGGCGTGCGAGCGCAACCCTTACCTCCGTTGCCCGCCTCGTCAACACTGCACTCGCAACTCTCATTTTCCAGGTCCGGGCGCATCCACGAAGCCTGACGAGCGAACAACAGAGCGTGACCTCCAGAGACCTCATCCTGCCTGTGATCGCCCTGTGCGCGCTGGCAATCCTCATGCTCGGTGCCTGGGCCGTGCAACGGCGCACCCGGAACGCGGGGATCGTCGACCTCGTGTGGGCCGCCGGAATCGGAATGTCGGGCGTCGCCTACGCGGTCTTCGCGACCGGCTGGCTTCCGCGTCGGATACTCGTCGGAGCGCTCGCGGGGTTGTGGTCTTTTCGGCTCGTGACGCATCTCGCCGCGCGACTGCGCCGGGAATCCGAGGACGGGCGTTACGCGGACCTGCGCGTCCGACTCGGAGCACGCTTCGACGCCTGGATGCTGGTGTTTTTCCAGGCGCAAGCCTTGCTCGCCGTGCTGTTGTCTCTGGCGTTGCTCGTGCCGGCGGCTGCGACGGAAACCGGATTCGGTATGCGCGACGGCGCGGCGGTCTTGCTCTGGATCACCGCGCTCGTCGGCGAAGGCATCGCCGACAAGCAACTGCGTGCGTGGCGCGCAGACCCCGCGAACAAAGGCCGCACGTGTCGCTCCGGCCTCTGGCGCTATTCGCGGCACCCCAACTACTTCTTCGAGTGGATCCACTGGCTTGCGTATCCGGTGCTGGCGATCGGATTGCCGTGGGGTTGGGCCGTGTGGCTGGCGCCGCTCGTGATGCTCGTGCTCGTCGTCAAGGTCACCGGCATCCCGCCGACCGAAGCGCAATCTCTGCGGTCGCGCGGCGCCGATTACCGCGCCTATCAGCAGAGCACAAACGCCTTCTTCCCCTGGTTTCCGCGGGTCGTCGATTCATCCGACAAGTCCGCACGCAACTTGAGCGCTTCCCTATGAACACTGCACTCCAACTCGTCGAGCACGGACTCGTCCCGAAACCGCTCCTCCGCTCAGGCATCCGGCGTCTGTTGCGCGATCGTCTGCGCGAACAGGCAGGCATCTATGGCCGCGACCGTGAACGTGCGCTGGGCGCGTGGGTGGACGCGATGCGAGCAGCGCCGGTCGCGCTCGTCCCGGAAAAGGCCAACCAGCAACACTACGAAGTGCCGCCGCGCTTTTTCGAGATCGTGCTCGGGAAGCGACTGAAATACAGCAGCGGGTATTACCCCGGTGCGAGTACGACCCTCGACGAGGCCGAGGAAGCCATGCTGGCCCTGACCGAGGCGCGCGCGTTGCTCGAAGACGGTCAGGACATCCTCGAGCTCGGCTGCGGGTGGGGTTCGTTGACGCTGTGGATGGCCGAGCGCTTCCCGCGCGCGCGCATCGTCGCCGTGTCGAACTCGGCGCCGCAGCGCGAGTACATCACGAATGCGGCTCGCGAGCGCGGTCTCGCCAACGTGACGGTGATCACGCGCGACATGAACAGCTTCAAGGCTGAAGGGCGCTTCGACCGCATCGTTTCGGTCGAGATGTTCGAGCATATGCGCAACTGGGAGGAGTTGCTGCGGCGCGCGGCGAGCTGGCTGCGTCCCGAAGGGCGCATGTTCCTGCACGTGTTCGCACACAAGTCCTACGCCTACGCCTTCGAGGAGCGCGACGAGACCGACTGGATGAGCCGCTTCTTCTTCAGTGGCGGGATGATGCCCAGCCACGATCTGCTGCAGCACATCCATTCGCCGTTCGCGACCGAGGAAAGCTGGGTCGTTCCGGGATCACACTACTCGCGCACATCGGAAGACTGGCTGCGCAACCTCGAGAGCAACCGCGGGGAAGTGCTGAGCCTCTTCCGCAAGACCTACGGCGGTGATGCGGCGGCCTTGTGGTACCAGCGCTGGCGCATCTTCTTTCTGTCGTGCGCGGAACTGTTCGGGTACCGCGACGGCACCGAGTGGATCGTGTCTCACCATTTGCTGCGTCCGCAACTCGCGACGGAGGCGCGGGCATGAGGATCGCAATCGTCGGAACCGGCATCGCCGGCATGGTCGCCGCACGGAAACTGCACCGCGACCACGACATCACGGTCTTCGAAGCCGAAGACCGCATCGGCGGGCACACGAACACCGTCGACGTGTCGACGGAAAGCGGCAGCCTTGCCGTCGACACGGGCTTCATCGTCTTCAATCAGAAGACCTACCCCAACTTCTGCGCACTCTTGCGCGAGTTGAAGGTCGAGTGGCAGGAGACCGAGATGAGCTTCTCCGTGCGCTGCGACCGGACTGGCCTCGAATACAACGGGACTTCGCTCAACGGGTTGCTCGCTCAAAGGCTGAATGCGTTCAAGCCGTCGTTCTGGCGGATGGTGCGCGACATCATGCGCTTCTATCGCGAAGCTCCCGCCGTTTTGGAGCGCGACGACGCGGACCTCACGCTGGGCGATTTCCTGGATCGGGGTCGCTATTCGCGCGAATTCGTCGAGCAGCACATGTTGCCGATGGGAGCCGCTGTGTGGTCGGCGCGACTCGAGAACATGCGCACGTTTCCGCTGCGCTTCCTGGTGCAGTTCTTCCACAACCACGGGTTCCTGCAAGTCGAGGACAGGCCGCAATGGCTCACGGTGCGGGGTGGTTCGCGAGAATATGCGCGCGCCCTGGTCGCGCCGTTCGAGGATCGAATCCGACTCCGGACGCCGATCGCAAGCGTGCGTCGTGCCGCTGACGGCGTCGTGCTGCGCACGCAGGGCGGTCAAGCGGACTCGTTCGATCGCGTCGTGCTGGCGACGCACGCCGACACCAGTCTGCGCTTGTTGACGGATGCGAGCCCGCTCGAGCGCGAAATCCTGGGTGCGTTCGGTTTCCAGCGCAACGAGGCGCTCCTGCACACCGACACATCGATCATGCCCAAGCAGAAGCGCGCTTGGGCAAGCTGGAACTACCACGTCACGAATCCGACCACGGATCTTCCGACGGTGACGTATTGGATGAATAGGCTGCAGTCCATCGAGGGCGACCGGCAGTACCTGGTCACGCTCAATCGGAGCGACTCGATCGACCCGGCCCAAGTCCTGCGCCGCTTCGTCTACCATCATCCGATCTTCACGCGCGATTCCGTGCGTGCGCAGACTCGTCACGGTGAGATCGACGGCGTCGCGGGTGTGCACTTCTGCGGGGCGTACTGGGGATACGGGTTTCATGAGGACGGCGTCAAGAGCGCACTCGCCGTGCTCGAACGGATGCGCGTGGAGGTCGCGGCGTGACGCACAACGCGATCTACGAAGGCAGCGTGTACCACCGACGCACCGAGCCGCGCCCGCACGAGTTCCGCTATCGGATCTACATGCTGTACCTGGACCTGGATGCGTTGCCGGCGTGGCTCAACGGTGGCTCGGTCTGGTCATGGTTGAGCCGAGCGGCCGTGTGGTTTCGTCGCGCCGATTACATGGGTCCGACGAACATGCCGTTGAAACAAGCCGTGCTCGACCGTGTCGAACAGACCATCGGACGCCGTCCGGCCGGAGCGGTGCGCATCCTCACGCATGCGCGCACCCTGGGCTACGTGTTCAATCCGGTCACGTTCTACTACTGCTTCGACCTGCAGGATGAACTCGAAGCCGTCGCGGCCGAGATCACGAACACGCCTTGGCGCGAGCGGCACACATACGTGCTCGACGCGCGAGCGACCGAAGACAGGCAACGTGTGGCGGCACGCTTTCGCAAGGAATTCCACATCTCACCGTTTCACGGCATGAACCTCGAGTACGACTGGAAGTTCCACACGCCAGAAGAGCTACTCACGGTTGCGATGGCCAACTTCAAGGAAGGCAAGGCGGTTTTCCACGCGGGGCTGGTCGGTGAGCGCCGCCCGTTCTCGATCGCGTCGCTGGCGAGCGCGATGATTCGTCATCCGCTGCTCACTCTGCGCATGCATGCGGCCATCTACTGGCAAGCTGCGCGCCTATGGATGAAGCGCACGCCGTTTCACTCTCATCCCGACCATTCCCCGGCTCTGCCCGACACGCGCACGACATGAGCAGCGAGACATCGACCTTTGTTCTGCCTGAAGCGCGCACCGCGGCTGCGCAGCGTCCGTCGTTCTTCGAGCGCCGCGTGCTCGAGCGTCTCTCGCGCATTTCATCGGGCTCGCTGCAGGTCCTGTTCGCGGGGAGGCGGCACGCCTTCGGAGAAACCGGCTCCGACTTCCCGCCTGCAACCGTGCACGTTCACGATGCGCGCTTCTTCAGTGCCGTAGCCCTGCGGGGAACCGTGGGCGCGGGCGAAGCCTACGCAGCGGGCTGGTGGAGCAGCGAGGATCTCACCGCCGTCGTGCGCGCAGTCTCGCGCAATGAATCCGTACTCGCCGGCGTCGAGGGCGGCCTGGCGCGACTGGTGCAGCCCTTCCTCGCCTTGCGTCACCGCTTGCGACGCAACACGCCGAACGGAAGTCGAGCGAACATCGCCGCGCACTACGATCTGTCGAACGAGTTCTTCGAGCTCTTTCTCGACGACACGCTGATGTACTCGTGCGGGATCTTCGAACAGGCAGGCACGACGCTGCGCGCAGCCTCGGTCGCCAAGAACGAGCGCATCTGCAAGCTGCTGAAGCTCGGTCCCGACGATCACCTGCTGGAGATCGGAACCGGTTGGGGCGGATTCTCGATCCACGCCGCGCGCGAGCACGGCTGTCGAGTCACGACGACGACGATCTCTCAGGCGCAGTACGACCTCGCCGCAGCGCGCATCCGTGACGCGGGGCTCGAAAATCGCATCACGCTGCTGTTGGAGGACTACCGCAACTTGACGGGGACCTACGACAAGCTCGTCTCGATCGAGATGATCGAGGCCATCGGTCATCAGTACTACGACGAGTACTTCCGCCGTTGTTCGGCGCTGCTCGCACCCGGCGGCAGCATGTGCCTCCAGGCGATCACGATCGCCGACCAGATCTACGAACGCGCGAAACGATCCGTCGACTTCATCCAACGCCACATCTTCCCTGGGTCGTGCATTCCATCCGTCACCGCGTTGTGTTCCTCCATGACCCGCGCCAGCGAACTGCGCGTCGTCGGCTTGGACGACATCGGGCTGCACTACGTGCCTACGCTCATGCACTGGCGCCAGCGGTTGCTGGACCGTCGCGACGAGGCCCGCGCGCTGGGTTTCAGTGACGAGCTCTTGCGCCTGTGGGATTTCTACTTCTGCTACTGCGCCGGCGGATTCGCCGAACGGCGCATCAGCACGGTGCACATGCTGCTCGAGCGCTCGGCGACGAAACCGGCATGAAGCGGATCACCAACTTCGCGCTGTTCCAAGTCGGCTGGTTCCTGGCCGTTGGTGCTGCCGCGCGCGGATCCATGTGGGCCGGCGTGCTGGCGATGGCGATCGTGGTCGCCATACACCTGGCACTCGTCGCCGACCGCAAACGTGAAGCAGGTTACATCCTAGTCGCTGGCCTGATCGGAACCGTCGCCGATACCGTGCTGTCGATCCTCGGCGTGATCATGTATCCGACCTCGGAAGCAGTGTGGACACAGTGGATCGTGCCACCGTGGATCAGCGCGCTGTGGTTGGGCTTCGCGACGCTGCCGCGTTTCTCGCTCCACTGGCTCGTCGGGCGACCCTGGCTCGCGGCCGCGTTTGGTGCGATCGGCGGACCGCTCGCGTTCTGGGGCGGCATGCGTCTGGGTGCCGTCGCGCCCAAGCCCGACAGCGTGATCACCTGGATTGTATTGGCGGTGGAGTACGCGATCGCCACGCCGTTGCTCCTGTGGCTTGCGCCGCAGGACCAGGCGCGAATCGAAACGCGCGCGCGCCGCAGCGTGCGCTTTGTCGCGAGCGGAACGGGTCTGGTCGTCGTCGCGCTCGCCTGTCTCACTGCCGGATGTGTGGGTATGAAGAAGTCCGAAATCGAACACGGCCTGCGTGCGCTGCCGAAGAACTCCGGAATCGTGGAAGCCGGTCTGATGCGGCGCGTGGCGCCCGTGACACTGAACGGTGATCCACAGGAGATCGAGTACGTCTGGACGCACATCCGTGCGCGTGCGGGCGAGCGAGCGTCACGACCGCCGATCGTCCTCGTGCACGGGACTCCGGCCTCGCTTTTCAACTGGGCGCTCTTGTTGTCCGCCATCGATGCCGCGGCTGGCGATGCCGGTGTGCCCGACATCTACGCCTTGGATGTGATCGGTCACGGGCTCTCGCAGCCCAAAGCCGCGCACTACACGTTCCAGACTTGCGCCGAGCATGTGCGCGGTTTCCTGGAGATGCTCGATCTGCGCGACGTCACGATCGTGGGCCAGTCTTACGGCGGAGAATTCGCCTGGCGCGTCGCGCTCGATGCTCCTGAGCGGGTCAAGAAGCTCGTCTTGATCGACTCGTCCGGATATCAGCGCGCCGACGGCGAGTGGTTGCCCGAGGAGGAAAAGCTGCGCAACTGGCCGGGCGCGCAGTTCGGGTACCTGCTCAACTCGCGCGACCGTCTGCGTCCGGCCCTACAGCTGCACTTCAGTGTCCCGCTGCGCGACGATCAACTCGAAGAGATGTTCCTTTTGTGCGAGAACGCTGACAACTGGCGGGCGATGACACACCTCTGCCGCGACGAGAACGGCACGCGGCAATCCGAGATCGCGCGGATCGCACAGCCGACGTTGTTGATCTGGGGTGCGCGCGACATCGCCTACACGCCGGACGCCTACGGGAGGCGCTTCGAACGTGACATCGCCGGATCGCAGCTCGTGATCGTGCCCGAAGCGGGTCACTATCCGCACGAAGAGCAACCCGCGGCGGTCAGCCGCGCGTTGCTCGACTTTCACAACGGTCACTGATCGCTACTTGTTCAGCTCGACCTTCGAAAGCGCCACGAAACGTTCGATGCGCGCGGCGGTCTTCGTGTCCTTGTGCTTGTTCGCCAGGGACTCGGCCTTCTTCACCGTCGGTGAATCGAAGGGCTTCTCCTTGGCGACCTTGGAGATGAACGCAGTGAAGGCCTTGTCCGCTTCGCGCTCGTCGGCGAGGTCGGCGGCCGCGAGGAGGGCCTTTTTCTCGGCCACTTTGGCGCTCAATTCGGGGTTGGACTTGACGGCCGATTCCAGAGCGGCCACTTCCTTGTCAGCGGCGACGATGTAGCCGTTCTCGGTCATCCACTTCACGCGCGCGAGACGCGCCGTGACGCGCCCGACGAATGCTTCGCGCGCGGCTTTCGCATCGTCGCTCGCGAGTTTGTCGCACTCGGCAATGGCGTCGTCGATGTCGCCCTTCAGGAACGATTTCCAGGCGTGCTCGAGTTCCTTGGACGTGCCGGCGGGAGCGGACTTCGCCTTCTTGACCTCGGCGTTGACGGCTTCCTCGAGCTTCTTGCCGAAGTTGCCCGGATTGCCCTGCATGATCACCGAGCCGTCGACACCGATCAGCGCCGTCTCCGGCAGTCCGGTGCCGGTGGTGCTGAGCGGGCGCTCGGCAGTCCACATCGCGGCGTTGCCCATCCAGCGCATCTTCCAGGCGAACGCTTCGTACACGTCCTTGGACGTGTTCTGGCACTCGACGAAGATGACTTGGATGTCATCGCCGAACTTCTCTTGCAACTTCACGGAGGTCGGCACGGACCCCCCAATGCAGTTGGGTCAATTCTTGCCCCAGAAGTCGATGATGATCGGCTTGCCGCGCAGCTCGGCCATGCTCTTCAAGCCGTTGCCGTTCAGCGGTGATTCACGGAACGTGTAATCGAGTGCGAGCGGAGCGGCGGGTGCGGCGGCCATCGAGGCGTCGAGCCAGAGTGTGCACGCGACGGCAGCGACAGCGACCGACGACAACAAGGGTGAGAGTTTCATCGTGTTTCAGCGGCTTTGTGGGGACTGGAGGACCACCAAACACTATCCGCACTGCGCCGGACGCACAATGCCGGTTGATCGCCCGCTGCGCCTCAGCCACAGTAGCGCGACCCGAACGACTCTTTGAAGGCGCCTCGCGCGTGACTCACATGCCCCAGAACACACAAGCCAACCTCCGCAATCAACGCACGATCCTCGACAATCAGCGCGTGCTCCGCCGGGCGATCGGACGGATCCTCAACAACCAGACGAAGCTACGGCGTGAGCAGGAGACGATCATCGCCAACCAGGGACGCATCCTCGCGGCGATCGGCAAGTTGCAAGCGAAGTAAGGGCATCACTTCGGCCCCGGTTCCGACCCCGTGTCGGCCGGCACGGGGAGTCGTCCCCACTGCCGCTCGAGAGCTTCCGGCAAGTACCGCCTGGCCGTCGTCAACAGATCGGCCGGCCACAGTCGTGCAGTACCGTCAGCGGACGCGGTGACGACGATGTCGCCTGATGGAGTGATGTCGCCGTCCAACACCGCGTCCTCGTGTCCGACGTAGCAGACTCTGCACTCGGTGCGCTCCGTGTCCCACAAGCGCGCGCTGCGATCGAGCGACGTCGTCAAGATCAGACCTCGCGACGCCGACAACGCCAGCGCACTCAAGCTGTTCTGATGTTGAAGGCCGGCTCCGTAGGGGAAGTTGATGCGCGCGAGTCGCACTCCACCAGGACTTTCTTCGATGCGCCAGAGGCCCATCCCGGACGCGTACTTCGCAGTCGCGACCAGATGTTGGCTGGTGCTGTCGAACTGCACTTGCCCGGATGTGGCTGTGAAAAACGACGATCTGAGTTCGCCGGTGCGCGCGTCGAACAGCAGGGTCTCCTTGTTCTCACAGCCCGCTGCGACCCATCGGCCGTCCGGGCTCATGTCCACCGCGAACACGGAACGCAGTCGAAACAAGCCTGCCTCGAACGGCTCGCTGCGCCAAAAGGGGGTGTCACTCTCGCTGTCGCGCGGAGCAGCCGGCGGAATCGTCGCGTCCCACAGGGCCAGCGTGCGGTCCTCACCACCGGTCAGGATCCGGTTTCCGTCAGGCGTGAAGCGCATGCACATCAATTTGCCCTGATGAGCGCGCAAGCGTCGCGTGCGTCCGTCGGTGAGATCGACGATCAGCGCGCAGCCGGGCTCATCGACCAGCGCGACGCGATTGCCGTCAGCGCTGAAGCTCGCTCCGATCTCCGTCGCGTGCAAGCCTCCCAGCACAGTCAGCGGCGTGCCGTCGCGCGTGCGCCACAGGATGATCCGACCGGCCTCGTTGGTGGTCAGGATGCGCTCACCCGTAGGGTCGAAGCGCGCGCTGATCAGCGGTGTGCGGCTCTCTCCGACCGCGCGTGGATCGAAGGTCCGCGCGTGAACACCGGTGTGCGCGCTCCACGTGCGCGCAGTGCCGTCCGCAGAGGCGGTCAGTACCAACTCACCGGCGGGATCGAAGCGCGCCGTGCGCACTGCGCCGTCGTGGCCGCGCAGGACCTGCAGGAACGGCCGCACTCCGCCGTACCAGACGTCGATCGTCTTCATCCTGGCCCACGTGATCAGCAGGCTCCCGTCGGGGCTCCAGCGCAAGCCGTACATCTGGCGCGAGTCGCCGCGACAACACCGCAACAACGCTCCGTCCGAAGCACGGAACACGCGCAACGCATCGTCGTACGCGATCGTCGCCAGTTGCTCCCCGTCGGGACTGAACGCGATGCGCGCGATGGCGCGATGTCCGTGGTCGGGCAACGTGTACACCGTCGCTCCGGCCGCGACATCGACGACCTTCGCACCGGCGTCCCAGCACAACGCGAGACGTGAACCGTCCGGGCTGAACGAGGCATCGTGGAACTTGCCGCCGGATTCGAACACGAACTCAGGCGCGGGTTCACGCTCGCCCGTGTCGATGCGCCATTGGCGCGCTGAGCGGTCTTCCGAAACGGTGACGACGCGCCTTGAGTCCGGGCTGATCGCGAAGCCGACGACGACGGAAGAATGGCCGCGCAAGACACAGACTTCTGCCCCGGATTCGGCGTCGAACACGCGTGCAGTGAGGTCGCTCTCCGAGACGGGCGATCCTCGCGTCGGTTCCGCGGACCGAGTCACCACGTGGCGATTGTCGGGGGTGAAGCGCGCCTCCGAAACGTTTCCGGTGTGTCCGACGAGGCGCGCGAGCAGGCGTCCGTCGCCGGCGTCGAAGATGCGCGCGGAGTGATCACGCGATGCCGTGACGACGCGCGTGCCGCGCGGGTCGAACTGGACGTTGTTGATGTCGGAGGCGTGCCCGTTGAGTTCCAGGCCTGCGGCGTCCGGCTTGTCGGCCGACACGATGCTGCAGAATCCGCTCTGTCCACCCAGCACGATGCGCGCGGAGTCGGGCGAAAATGCAGCGCACAACAGTTCGCCCTGGTGCGGTTCGACCGTCCCCATGGCGACTCCTGTGCGAGCGTCCCACAGGCGTGCTGTGCCATCGATCGAGGTCGAGACGAGCATTCTCGACGAGGGAGCGCAGTCGACGTGGGTGACCATCTGTTCGTGGCCGACCAGGACCTGTTCCAGGTAGAGAGCGTCGAGCGCGGAGAGCAAGGCGCGGTTGCTCGCGAGGCCGGGTTCACGCTCGGCTGCGGCGATCGCGTAGCGCAGCGCGCGCGGCGGCGTGTAGGCCACGAGGCCGGCGGCCTGGTCGCGATACCAGCCGCCTTCGTACAGATGCAGCGCGCTTTCCTTGCTGACCTTCTCTTCGTTGACTCTCTTCAACAGCACGATCATCACGACGAGTGCGCTCAAGAGGGCGACGACGGAGCCGATGACGGCCGTAGCGATGACCGGATTGCGCTGAATCCAGCGCCGGGCCCGCAAGAACACGCCCGCAGGCCGCGCGTGGATCGGTTCGTACTCGCGGACACGACGCAATTCCTCGGCCAGTTCGAGCGCCGTGGCGTACCGGCGCGCGACGTCCTTCTCCATGGCCGTTTCGATCACCACTTCGAGGTCGTGCGGCAAGGCCGGATTGGCGCGCCGGAGCGACGGCACGGGTGCCGCGCGGATCGCCTGCGTCAATTCGGTGCTCGAGTCGGCGTGGAACGGGCGCGTGAGAGTCAGACACTCGTACAGCACGACGCCGAGTGAGTACACGTCGGTGCGGCGGTCTACGTCGCGCCCGCTGACGGACTGCTCAGGCGAGAGATAGGCCGGCGTGCCGAAGACCTCGTCGACACGCGTCAGCGTCGCCTGTTCGTCGAATTCACCGCGTGCCAGACCGAAGTCGAGCACGACCGGCAGGCCGTCCTTCGATACCATGATGTTGCCGGGCTTCACGTCACGGTGAATCACGCCGGCTTCGTGCGCGGCGTGCAGTGCCCGCGCGACGCGCTCGAAGAACGCCAGAGTTTCGGCCAGCTCGAGGGCGCGTCCGGGCTTCAGCAGGCGCGACGCGCTCGTGTCGGAGTCGTGCGCCGTTCCTCCGGCCGTGGAGCTCTGGTCGCGCAAACGATCGAGCGCCGCCGCCAGCGTCTCGCCTTCGACGAAGCGCATGGCGATGTAGGGGATGTCTCCGTCGAGGTCCGCGTCGAGGACAGTACACACACCCGGGTGATCGAGGCGCGCGACGATCTCCGCTTCGCGGCGGAACCGATTGCGCCGACCTTGACTCACGCTCGCGAGCGGCAGGCTCAGAACCTTCAGCGCGACCGTGCGCTCGAGCCGCGTGTCCTCGGCGCGATACACGACGCCCTGGCCTCCGCGCCCGAGAATTTCGATCAAGCGGTAGGGGCCGATCGTGTCGCGCGGATGTGCGCGGCGCAGGCCGACTTCGATCTCGCTCGCAGCTTTGCCCGTGAGCAGCAGGTACTCGCGCGCGACCTGCTCTTCGTGTCCCGGAAAACGCGCCAGATAGTGCGCGAGCGGCAGCTCACGTCCGGCTTCGACGTCGCCGAGCAATTGATCGGCGAAATCGAACAGGATCGGACTTTCAGAATCCGGGGCGATGGACATGCCCTATCAGTCTGCGTCAGGTCGACTGGCGGCGCGACAGGGGTAGCGAAAACGCTCCACCGGAACCCGGCCGCGGGGTATTAGAATCCACGTCCGGCGGCGCAGTCGCCCCCGCGCGCATGACCGATCAATCGACGACCTCCGACGCCAACCAGCCGCCGCGCGTGCCTTCGATTCGTTTCGAGGATCGCTACGCCGAGGTGGCGCCGGCTTTGTACGCCTGGGCCGAGTTGCGCATCCGACCGTCGATGCGTTCGCGCCTTGAATCGCAGGACTTGCTCCAAGAAGTCTGGCTGCGCGGCAAGAAGGCCTACAGCCGTTATGACGAGAGCACCGACGGTTTCCGCGCCTGGGCGTTTCGCATCGGCAAGAACGTGCTGATGGAGGCGCTGCGCGCGATGCGCCACGAGGTGCTCAGCATGCCGGGCCTGTCGCCGACGAACAAAATGCTGGCGCTCGAAGGCGTGCCGCAGGACGTGACCAGTTTCACGCAGCGCCTGGCGAACGAAGACTCCATTCGTGAGTTCTTGAAGCATGTCCAGGCGCTCGACGAGTCCGACCGGATGCTCTTGATTCATTGTGGACTCGAAGGCGAGACGTGCGCGGAAGCTGCTTCCAAACTGGGGTTGAGCGAAGACGCGGCGATCAAGCGCTGGCAGCGACTCAAAGCCAAGTTGCGCGAGAAGCCCTGGTCGCGGTCCCTGCTCGGAATCGCGTCCGCCACGGGCCCTGAAACGCAGTCCTGAGCGATTCATAACCTGCGCGTAATGCTCGCGCGGGGCTGATTCCTGGCATTGCGTGTACGATTGAGTCGGCTGCTTTCGAAGCCCGGCTCGTGCACGAGCCGCGCTCCGGTGGAGAGTAGGTTCCGATGCACCGGAACCTGCTTCACCGGGGCGGATCCAACCACGAAAGGAGCAGTGCACATGAGTACTTCCAATCTCGCGATCATCGCGGCGGTGTTTGCCGTCACCTTGGGGCCCGCCAACAGCGTCACGACGACGGTTGCCCCCATGCAGGTCAAGCTCGTGCTCGAATGCAACGTCACTCAAGGCACGGCGGCGATTTTCGCCGAAGCCGACTGCGACCAGAAACTGCAGCAAATCGTCGTGCGCGACCCGAGCGGCGCAGACGTTTTCAAGTCCTGGGTTGCGGGCGAGCGCGGCCTCGGGCTCCAAGGGTTCAAGTTCGAGACCAGCGAGGGGACGGCGGCCGAGGTCCTCGCGAACTATCCCGAAGGCAACTACCTCATCCAAGCGCGCACGACGACGACGTCCGGCGCACTCGGTACTGCGTACCTGTCGCACCGGATCCTGCGGCCCGTCACGATCACCTATCCCTTGAACGGTGCGGTGAACGTGCCGTCGACCGGTCTCGTCTTGACTTGGACGCCGACTGCGGACGCGGCCGGATATCAGATTATCCTCGAACAGGGTGACAGCGACGGCCTGAAGATCGACATGCCGCCCGGATGCCATTCACTCACCGTTCCCGACGGTTTCCTGCGCAGTCGCACTCACACGACATTCGAGGTCATGGCGGAGGCGCAGAACGGCAACCGCACCGCGATCGAGGTCGAGTTCACGACGTTGTGATCCATGCGGGTCCTCATCGTCGAAGATTCCGATTCGCTGCGCGAGTCGCTGCGCGTCGGATTGATCAATGAGCGCTTCGCCGTCGACGTCGCGGCCGACGGGGAGTCCGGGCTGTCCTACGCCCGCAACAATCCGTACGACGTCCTGGTTCTCGACCTGTTGCTCCCCAAGCTCGACGGCATCTCGCTGCTGACGCAGTTGCGCGAGGTCGAGAAGCGCCCGCATGTGCTGATCTTGACCGCGAAGGATCGTGTCGAGGACCGCGTCAAAGGGTTGAACGCAGGCGCGGACGATTACCTGGTCAAGCCGTTCTTCTTCGAGGAGCTGCTAGCGCGGATTCATGCCCTGGTCCGCAGGCGCTATGCCGAGGGCGTGCCGCTCGTGACGATCGGCGACGTCGAAGTCGACGTGGTCGCGCGGCGCGTGTCCTTGCGTGGCGAAGCACTCGACCTGTCGGCCCGCGAATTCGCGCTGCTCGAGTACCTGACTTTGCGTCGCGGGCACACCGTCACGCGTGAAGAGATCGAGGACCACATCTACGGCGTCAACAAGCTGCCCTCGAGCAACGCAGTCGATTCGGCCATCTGCCTCTTGCGTGCCAAGCTCGGCACCGAGGCCGCAGGGTTGATCCGCACGCGGCGCGGCCAGGGCTACATGCTCGACGAGCAGCAGCCATGAAATCCATTCGCTCTTACCTCCTGACGCGCTTGATGGGGGGAGCGGCAGTGGTCGTAGGAGTCGCGGCCGTGATCGTCTACCTCATGGTGGCGCAGTCGTTGGAGCGCCAGTTCGACGCAGACATGAGTCAGCGCGTGCAGGGGTTCGCGTCCTTGCTGTTCCAGGTGAAGGACCAGGTGTCGTTCGAGTTCTCGGGACAGCTGATGCCCTCCTTCGAGGCGCGCGAGTCGCCGGACTACTTCCAGATCCACTACGTCGACGGTCGGCTGCTCGAACGGTCGGACTCACTCAACGATCACGATCTGACGGTTCCGATCACGCCGCGTGCCTTCCCGGAGCACTGGACGGCAGAGCTTCCCGACGGTCGCACGGGCCGCTTCGTGGCGCAACTCGTCGAGGTGCACCATGTCTATCCCGAAGAGGGCCCGGATCGTCCGCAGGCTGCGGTCGTGAAGATCGTGATCGCTCGCGGTCGCGAAGGTCTCGTGGCGACCGAGCGCTACATGCTGGTGTTGTGCGCGGGCGTCGCGCTGGCTTTGATGGGCCTGATCGCGATCGTGACGTGGACGGCGGTGGGGCGCGGTCTTGCACCGGCGAACAACCTCGCCGGCGCGCTGGATGCCGTGCGGGTCGACGACCTTCCTAACGAATTGGGTCTGGGTCGAATGCCCGCTGAACTGCAGCCCGTCGCCGACAAGACCGAAGCGCTCATGCAGCGCGTGCAGGATGCGCTCGAACGGGAGCGCCGCACGAGCGCCGACATCGCACACGAACTG
Source organism: Planctomycetota bacterium (assembly GCA_016795245.1). Classification (GTDB taxonomy): domain Bacteria; phylum Planctomycetota; class UBA1135; order UBA1135; genus JAEUIA01. The sequence goes on from JAEUIA010000064.1 coordinate 72,884, forward strand.
CGCACACCGATCAGCGAGATCATCACCGCGTCCGAAGTCGCACTGCGCAAGCCGAACGACCCTGCGCATGCGCGCGAAGCGCTGCTCAAGGCGCGCGACACGGCGTGGCGCATGGGTCGCGCCGTTTCGACGCTGCTGGAGCTGACGCGCCTGGAGCAAAACGGACAAGCCGCACGACGCGAGTACGTGCCCTTGGCTGAAATCGTGCGCCAGGTGTTGGCTTCGTACGCGACGGTCGAGCGCGAACGCGGACTGCGCATCGACAATCAAGTGGCTCCGCGCACCGTCGTGGCCGCCGACTCGGATGCGCTGGAGATCGTGCTGTCCAATCTGGTCGGCAACGCGATGTACCACTCGCCGCGCGGCGGGTCCGTGCGCTGTCGCATGGAGCAACAGGCCGACGAGTGGAAGCTCGTGATCGAGAATCCGGCGCCGGAGCTGAACGCCAACGACCTGCCGCTCCTCACCGAACCGTTTTGGCGCAAGGACCACGCGCGCACCGACGGCAATCGCTCGGGGCTCGGATTGACGCTGTCCGAAGCGCTTGCACGCGCCAGTGGGATGCAGCTCGTGTTCGAGCTCGATTCAGGCATTCTGCGCGCACAGCTCAGCGGCGGCGCGCCGGAGGTCAGAACGACAGCGACAGACCGATCCACGGTCCTGTGAAGTCGACATCCACGTCCACCGCATTGCCGTCGCTCTCGTAGTCGGCCTTGACGTTCATGAAGCGATAACCGATGGCCACGTGACCCGCGACGCGATCGCTGTTGCCCAAGACGCGCAGCCGGGCCATGGTGTCGACGTCGAGATAGGTCGCGCTCGTGTCGCGGTAGCTCAGGTGAATCCAATTCACGAGGCCGGAGACTTCGAGCGGGCCGGCGTCGAAAGCCACACGGCCTGTGAGATGGGGGACGGGCACGACCTCATTTGTCTTGACTTCCTGGCTGGTCAGGTCGTCTCTGAAGCTCGCGTTGAAATCCAAAGCCGAGATTCCCAAGCCGATGCCCACTTCGATCATGTCTGTCGGAATCAGATCGAACGTGACCGAGCCCGAGTACAAGCCCAGCTCGAGCTGCGAAGTCACCGGATCACCGATGTTGATCGTCGTCGAGCCGGAGGAGAGTTCGGCGTCCGCGACGCCGGAGCCGTCGTGTGAAGAGCGCTGGGCGCTGAAAGTCCAGTGTCCGCCGGCTTTGATGTCGACGCGGCCGCCGATGACGCTCGAATCGGCGTCGATACCCAGCGCATCGACCGAGGCTTTGCCCGAAAGCGACGAGCCCTGTTGAACGCCGACGTTGCCGTCGATGTCGAGCCGCGACAGGCGCGGCGTAAGCACGATCGAGGGCGCGCTGCACGCCGTCAATGCGAGCGCGAGCAGTCCGGACAGCGCAATGCGTTGTGACATCATCTCCACCACCTCAAGCCCCGTCATCGACGCAGGTCGACGCACGACTGTAGGCACGGGCCGCGCGCACGGTCGCAGCGGGCATCAGGAGCCCGCGCGCCGGAAGAATTTTCCCAGTTGCGGGTCTCGCTGTGCGGCTAATCCGGTTCGATCTCGAGCCGCGTAAGCAGGAGTGTGCAATCGCGCGACCGGCCCGTGAATTCCACGTCCTCTTCCGCGGCCAGCTCGCTCAGCCACAAACTGTCTCCGGCTGCGAGCTCGAACGGATCCTCTTCGCCGATCACGCGGGCTACGAGTTCACCGCTCAGGACGTGCGCGAATGCGTGGCCTGCGGGGAGAGTCTCACGCGCGCGGCGCAGGCCCAGTTGCAAAGCCGCTACATCCGCGCGCACGACGCCGCGGCGGGTCAGCACGTTGAAATCGGAAACGGAGCCGCGCGCGAGTTCGGCGTGCGTTCGCCAGGCACCGTCGAAGCTGTAGGGGTCGAGCGGACGCACACGGACGCTCCGTTCGGAGTCTTCATGTGTGAGCATCAACCCGCCGCCGGCGGTCACCACGAGAATGCGCTCGTGGTCGGGAAACACGGAGAACTCGCCGGAGGACTCGACGACGGCCTTCGAAATGCGCCAGTCGAATTCTCCGCGCTCGAAGTTCGCGTTCGGCGGCCACAAGGCCAGCTCGTGTGTGACTCCGCGCCCGTTCTTCCACGGAACGACGCGTGCTTCGTCAGGTGCCAGGAGCAGAACTTCGCGCGCCATCGCCGCGCAGCGTCACCTAATTCGCGGTGCCCTGCAACTTCACGCGGAAGGGCTGGGGCTCGTTGCCCGCGTTGTGCGTGAATTCCAGCGTCGCGTTGCGGACACCCGGATTCGTGAGCGGATTGAAACGCACGCGGTATTGCACGTGATCTCCGCCGGCCAGCGCCGAGCGCGTGATGCAGCTCGCATTCACGGCCTGACGCATGATGTTGGCGCACACCGGATGGAACTCCAGGTCGATGTTGCTCATGCCGCCGCACGTGTGGCAATAGCTCATGATCGTGCCCCGCGAGCAGACCGTTCCGCCCGTGCAGTTGCTGGAGCACTTGTCCAGCGGCGGACAGAAGGCGTGCGTGTGGCTGGATCCGAAGTTGTGGCCCAGTTCGTGCGCCACGACGACGAAATCCCAGGTGAAGTTGCCGGGCGCGCCCGTCCACAACAGCCAGTTGATCGTGCCGCTGATGTTGCCGCTGACTCCGAAGCCGTAGCTCGTGCTGCAGAGCGTGTTCACGTAGGCGATGCCGCCGCCCAGGCTCGCACCCGAGATGAAGTGCGCCAGGTTGGCCGACACCGGCCAGCTGTTCGGCGCCCACGCGCTGCGGAACTCGTCCAGCAAGTTGGAGGCGTTTCCGCCGGAGTCCTGTGATGTCCAAGGGTCGGATGCGTTCGAGTACACACCCAGATACGCGATCGATATGCGCGTCTGAACATCGCGGAAGTACTGGTCGCTCACCGCGGCGATCAGTTGGGTCACGTAATTCGTCACGCCGAGCGTCGTCCCGAACTTCTGAAACAGTTGGTAGTCGGTCTCGATGGCCAACCTGCAGTCCGCCGCGGTCAGTTCGGCGGTCGCGGGCGTCCCGAGCGCCGACAAGCCCTGGAGCAACGCGCCGCCGCCCGGAACTTCGCGTGCTTCGGAACATACATCCGGCTGCTGTCCGAGTCCCATCGCCGCCATCTCGGCTTCGCGCACGACGCGCGATCCGGCGGGCAAGCCCGCGACCGTGGCGTTCGCATCCGGCAGCAGATGCACGATCGTGTCCTGTCCGAAACCGAGATCGACGAAGCCGCGCGATCCCGCCGCGGTCAAAGCGAAGAACACGCGCGAATTCGGTCGGTCGCGCACGCTGCCGGTCCAGATCGAGAGATCAAGAAGCGCGCCGCGCAATCCACCGGGCTGCGGTACGCCGTCAACCTTCAGCACGGCGTCGGACGTGATGGGCAACGGCACCTGTTCCAATTCGAGCGCGACCTCGCCGATCCCGGGCACCGGGAAACCGACGAGCGTCGTGCGCTCCAGCGTGTTCACCAGCGAGAGTTGACCCAGATCCAACTGCACGGCGAGTCCGGGTCCGGGCGTGTGTTCCGCTGCGAGCAAGGGCGACAGCGTGTCCGGCCCCGGCGGCAACGACATGTTCGCCGGAGGCATCGGCGCTGACTCGATCTCGACGTCGAAGTCGTTCGCATCGGACCCGGTCAAGCGCGGAGCGCCCAATTCCAGCGGTGCGCCACCGGAGTTCGAGATGCGGATCCGCGTTCCGGTGTTGGGGCCCGCGCCGATCGTCTGTGACCCCAAAGCGACCGTGACGTCGTAGGCAAGGGAGTTCTCGGTGCCGTTGGGTCCTTCGGACGCACTGATCAGCGCCGCACCTGAGGCGTCATCGTCCGTGATCGTGAGCTGGTGCGTGTTCGGCGCGCCGATGTCCGTGCAGGGCATGGGAGAGTTCAGGCCGAACCAGATGGTCTCGTTCGTCTCCACGATCGCATCGTTGATCACGTTCACCGTGACCGTGCGGCTCGCACCGTTGACGCTGCCGGCCTGGAAGGTGACCGTCGTGGGCGCGAAGGCCGCATAGTCGACGCCCGACGAAGCCGAACCGCTGCCCGCGTCCACGACACGCACGCCTGCCGCAGCAGCCAACGTGACGCCGGTCTGCAGCACGAGAACGACGCTCACGGAGCGCGGGACCGCAGTCTCATCCGGTGTCGTGCTAGCAGGCGATGCGAATTGGATCGTCGCGCGATGGATGTCCTGGATCGTGGCGGTGAAGGCGCTAGTGCCGTAGATCGCGCCGCCCGTGACGTTCTTGAGTCCGAAGCGCACCGTCTCACTGCCGCCCTCGACGCTCATGTCGTCGACGGCGGTCAGCGACAACGTCTGTGTGTCTCCATTCGTGCTGCCCGCGGGAAACGTGACCGCTTGCGTGCCGAAGACGGCGTAGTCCGCGGCGACTGTCGCAGTGCCGGAGCCCACGTCGTAGACCTCGACGTAGGTGTCCTCCGTCGTAGCCGCGAGCGACGTGTGCAGCATGACCTGAACCGCCAGCGGCGCCGCCCCCTCGTCGACGCTCGCACTCGGCTGCGCGAAGGAGACGTAGGTCTGGGGCACGGAGGCTCCGCTCGAAGAACCGCCGCCGCCGCAGCTGGGCAATAGCAGCGCCATCGCAGCCACAAACGCGGAACCCGACCCGCGCACGACCCCCTCTGTCCCCAGCTTCATCGCGCCGACAGCCATCGACCTTGCGACAAGCGGATCTCAAGCGACGGGCGGAATTCGGATCGCGTCCGGCTAGCATTCGCGCCCGATCATGACGCTGGATATTCGCACGCTGGAACTGTTGCGCGAGTCACTCGCGCATCTGGACGCAGGATTCGCCCATCTGCCGACGTTCGACGCGACACCGAACGATCAGGAAATCCGTTCCATGCGTGGCGTGCTGAAGGAAGTCGCCGAACGCCTGCGCGACAACTACCCGTACGCGCATCCGTTCTACGCCGGCCAGATGCTGAAGCCGCCGCATCCCGTCGCGCGCCTCGCCTACGCGCTGGCCCAGCACGTGAATCCGAACAATCACGCGCTCGACGGCGGGCGCGCCAGCTCGGCGATGGAGAAGGAATGCGTCGCGCAACTGGCGCGCATGGTCGGGTGGACCGAACACCTCGGACACCTCACCGGCGGCGGCACGATCGCAAACCTCGAAGCGCTGTGGGTTGCGGAGCGCACGCGTCCAGGCGGCGTGATCGTCGCCTCGGCGCAGGCGCACTACACCCACAGCCGGATGTGCGACGTCCTCGGGCTCGCGTTCGAAGCGCTGCCGACGGACCGTCACGGACGATTGAGCGTCAGCGCACTCGAAGAGCGCTTGGAACGCGGCGGCGTCGGAACCGTCGTCGTCACACTGGGCACGACGGCGACAGGGTCTGTCGATCCGCTGCGCGATGTACTGCGCCTGCACGGGAAATACAGCTTCCGCACCCACGTCGACGCCGCGTACGGAGGGTACTTCGGGCTGGCGGACAACCTCGGAAGTGATGCGCGTGCGGCGTTCGACGTCATGGCCGAGGCAGATTCGATCGCGATCGATCCGCACAAGCACGGCTTGCAACCGTACGGCACGGGCTGCGTGTTGTTCCGCGACACCGCAGTAGGCGCGTACTACAAACACGATTCGCCCTACACGTACTTCAGCTCTGCGGAACTGCACCTGGGCGAGATCAGCCTCGAGTGTTCGCGCCCTGGCGCGGCGGCGGTGGCGCTGTGGGCGACGCAGCGTCTGCTGCCTCTGGAGCGCGGCGGGAAGTTCGCGCGCGGGTTGGCCGACTGTCGTGGAGCCGCGCTCGAGTTGTTCGCTCGCCTGGAAAAAGATTCACGCGTGCGCACGGCGTTTTCTCCGGAGCTCGACATCGTGATCTGGGCTCCGCGCGCCGAAACCGCGTCAGCTACATCATCGCGGTCGCGTGCGATCTTCGAGGCGGCCGCGCGTTCCAATCTGCACCTGGCAGTCGCGAATTTGCCCCGCGGGCTGCTGGAATCCTGGTGGCCGGACCTCACGTGGGATCGTGAACACGTGACGGTACTGCGTTCGTGTCTGATCAAGGCCGAACATCGCGCATGGTTGCCTGCAATCTGGGCCGTGCTCGATCCGGTGTTGAACACACACACCGACAGGTGAACGAACCTTCAGGCCGGCACGCGGGATTCTTCGTGCTGCGCGTTCGCCCGGTCCACATGACTAGGGGATACTTCGCGCGTCGGGCACTCTCGTCGAGTTTCGCACACGAAGCTCTACCCGGCAAATTTTTCGGACTCACCTACCCATGTTCCTCCATCGCACCTCCGCACCCACGAACGCATGCTCTCACCGCGCGGATTGTCTACCGCTGGTGATGGTCCGCCCGGCGCGCTGCTCGCCGCTCCTCACTGCCTAGCGCAAAGGTCTCGCCTCATGTCTCAAGTAATCGGATATTTCCTCGCCGGCTTCGGCTTCTGCATCGTGCTGCTCGTGCTCGTCGCGGGTTTGTTCTTGACGTTTGTCTGGTACAAGAAAGGCACGGGCACGCCGCCGCCGAAGATGCTCATGCTCGCCTCGGTGGCGTTCGTGATGCTCTTCCTGGTGCCGACATATCTCGTGTATGGCGGACAGCGCGCGCCTTCGGCGATCTTGAGCGAGCAACGCATCTCGCTCGATCCGGGCGAAGAGCGCACGACGACCATTCTGTCGAGCGGTTCGCGCGACGTGCGGGTCGAGGCCTTCGACATCCACGGCCAGACCGTCAGCCTCAAAGTCCTCGCCGACGGCCGCAACGTGGCCACGCACAGCGACACCGACAGCAAGGTCGAGTGCTTCATCCCTTCGACGCGCGCGCTCATCACGCTGACCGCCGGCAACCCGAACACGTCGGAGCGGCGCGAGATCAACCTGCGCGTGACGCAGGGCGATCCGGAGTGATCATTTCTTCGCGGCGTCAGGCCAGCTGACGCTGAATTCCTGCGAATCGATGCGACGGCGGCCGGCGATCGTCGTCGTGCGCGACGACACGACCGATTTCGGGATGCCGGTCGCGAGGTCGTAGACGAAGGTCGAAGCGTCCTCGATGGCGTCGAAGCTCATGGCGGCGGCGCCTTCCGGCAGTTCCTGACCTATGCGCTTGGCGTAGGCACGAATCGAGGCGTCCAAGATCGGACCCGCGCGATCGGAGTCGATCGATTGGCGCCACTCGACGACCGCTTCGTTTGCCGCCGTGCGCAGCTCGCGCAGTTGCAGATAGGCCTTGCTCGGCAACGGTTCGCCGCCGAAGGGATTCGGCAGGCGGTCTTCGTACATATTCTTTTCGCCGACCGTCAGCGCGGCGCCCGCGGGCATATAGAACATCTGCGGATAGCTCACATACGAGGCTTGGAAGGCCGGTCCCTTCATCTCCGCCACGGCCTTTTTCAACAGCGCGAGTTGAGAGTCCTCGAGCGCACCCAGCGATCCGAGTTCGGCGAACAGCCTCTGCGACATCTTCTCGATGTGCGCGTCCATCTCCGCGGCATTCGCGAGGCCCGTGACCGAGCCTGCAGAGTCGATCAGGAGGTCCATCCTCAGACCGTCGACGAGCGCAGTGACCTTGTCGATCAGCGCCTGGCCGACCTTCACCTCGGCGCCGGCGATGGGCTTGCCGAAGGTCCAACGGAAGGTGTAGCCGTCTTCACGTTTGGCGATGACTTCGACGTCGATCGGCGTGCGACTCGACGCGGTCTTCTTGGGTAGGCCGTCTTCGATGTCCTCGCGCGTCTTCGTGAACTCGATGTGGTACTTCGTGCCGACGCTCCAGGAGTGCGGCAGTTGGACGACCTTGTCGTCCTCGGCTGCAACCGCTGCGCAACTCAACGCCAGAATCGCCAGGAGCATCGCTCACCTCCGCATCGAAACGAGGATCGGATTGTCGGAGTCTTGCACGCGTTGGAAATCGTCCTTGGAATGAACGCCGCGCCAGCCTTCGTTCACGACGACCTGCCCGCAGACGCCGCCGAGCGAATTGCCCGGGCCCGGACACACGAGATGATCGGGCGCGAATTCACGCAGCGCGACGCGGATCGAGAGCGCGAAATCGTAGAGAGTCGTGACCTGCGCGCCGAGCGTGTATTCGCGCATCGCGGCCACATCGGCGGACCACGGCGTGTAGCGACGGCCGTGGCCGTCGATGAGCGTGACCCGCGGTCGCTGGAAATTCAGCCCGGCCAGGCTGGAGCGCGCGCGCACCGAGACGCCTTCGACCAATTGCGTGTGATAGGCGCCGTGTTGCATCAAGCGGAACGGGTACATAGTCGCGCCGACCTTGACCTTGGGCAGCGTCGTGAGCAGATGCGCGATGCCGGCCTCGGATCCGGCGAGCACCCAATAACCACCCAGATCGATCGAGCGGAAGGCCTCGCCGTTCGAACTCGCGAGCGCGGACTCGACGCTGCGCAAGCGTTCGCCGTCAACCTTCCATTGATCGTCGACGCTCGGATAGATGATCTGTCCGCCGCCGTGTTCGGCTTGATGATCGCGCTGCAGGATCGACATCTCCTGCACCAGTTGGAACCCGTCGTCGAACGAGATCGCGCCTGCGACCGCGAGGGCCGTGTACCAGCCCATCGAGTTACCGGCGACGGCGACGCACTTGTCCTCCTGCATGCGCGCGGCCGCGTCGAGCATCGAGACGAGGTAGATGAGCGGCGACACATTCTCCGGCAGCAAGTGGACCTTGCTGTCGAACTTCGACGCGCGATCCAGCTCGAACAGCGATACGAGGCCGCGCTCGCGCCGCAGTTCATCGGCGCGCGTCACCCAGGGATGCGCGTCGGGGAGCGAGCGCAGTGTTTTCTCGACGTAGGATCCGCGTCCAGGGCAGAGGATGGCGATGCGCTTCACGAGACGATCTCCTGCACCGCAGCCACGATGTCGTCCTGGCTGACGAGCACCGCATTCGCGGCCGATCCCAACGGCACGTAGCAGTCTGCGGCGCGCACACTGCGCAGTTTGGCACGCGTGCCTTGCTCGGCGAGGTTCGCGATGATCGCATCGGCGATGCCGGCACCCGTTGCACGGCATTCGTCGACGACGAGGACCTTGCCGCATTCGTCGGCGTGCTTGCGCACGGCGTCGAAGGGCAGCGGCGCGAGCCAGCGCAGGTCCAAGACGCGGATTTTCAGGCCTTTCTCGCGCTCCAGCATGCGCGCCACGCGCAGCGACAGGCGCAGACCGTTGGCGTAGCTCACGATCAAGAGGTCCTTGTTCTGCGGACCGTACACGCCGACGTCGCCCGGCAGTAGCACAGATGCGGGATCCCTCGAAGGCGGCGGATAATCCGTCAACCAACCGTTGTCGCCGTCCTCGTGCAGGTCCTTCTCGTGGAACAGCGCGATCGGTTCGACGACGCAGACGACACGGCCGCACTCCTTGGCCGTTGCCACCGCGCCGCGCAGGATCCGAGCGGCGTCGTCTCCGCGCGACGGCACGGCCAGCATCAAACCCGGGATGTCGCGCAGCGCGCCGATGGAATTGTCGTTGTGGAAGTGGCCGCCGAAACCCTTCTGGTAGGCGAGCCCTTGCACGCGCACAACCATGGGGTTCGTGAATTGCCCGGCCGAGAAATACGAGAGTGAGCAAGCCTCGCCGCGCAATTGGTCGAGCGCGTTGTGCAAGTACGCCAGGTACTGGATCTCGGGCAGCGGCAAGAACCCGACGTGCGCCGTACCCTGAGCGAAGCCGAGGATGGTCGTCTCGTCGAGCAGGGTGTCGAAGACGCGCGCGAGGCCGAAGCGCTTCTGCAGACCCTGCGTCACGCCGTACACGCCGCCCTTCTTGGCGGTGTCTTCGCCGAAGATCAGAGTCTCCGGGTACTGCAACATCACGTCGTGCAGGGCGGCGTTGATCTGCGCGGCCATGGTGCGTTTCGCGACGCTCTTCGCGTGCTCGGGCAGCGCTTCACCGAAACACTCGCGGCGCACCTCCGGGCTGACGACGCGCGCGGCGCGTGCGCGCACGGCGGCCTCGTTCCAGGGCGCGAGCGGCGCTGCGATCTCCGCTCGCTGAACCAGTCGCGGCCGGCGCACGGCTTCGACGGAGGCGGCGGCGACACGCTCGCGCGTTTCGCGGACGATGTCGGCCAGTTCCTGCGGCTCCGCGGCGCCGCTCTCGATCAAGAATTGCGCGTTGCGGAGGATCGGGTCGCGCGCTTCGAGCGCTTCGATCTGTTCGAGCGAGTGGTAGGTAGTCTCGACGTCGCTGCCGGCGTGGCCCCAGAGACGTGTGGTCTTCAAGTGCAAGAACGTCGGTCTGCGCGTTCCGCGACAGAACTCGACCGCGGCCTTACAGGCTTCCCACACGGACGGAAGCTCCCCGTCTGCGCGGAAGTACTGCAGGTGGCCCTGGTTCGCGTACGTCTCCTCGATCCAACCGTGCGGCGTTTCGACCGAAATGCCGATGCCGTTGTCTTCGCACACGAACAGGATGGGCAACGGCCTGCCACGACGGTTCACGAACCGAGCCGCGTTGAAACCCGCGAGCGCCGTGCAGTGGTTCGCCGACGCGTCGCCGAAGCTCGCCATCACGATGGTGTCGATGGGCAAGCCGGTGTCGAAAGTCAGGCGCCGTCCACGCGCGATCGCCATAGCGAGACCAACGGCCTTGGGCAGGTGCGATGCGATTGTCGACGTCTGCGGAGGAACCCAGAGGCGCCGGCTGCCCCAGACCTTGTGTCGACCGCGGCTGATCGGGTCGTCCTTCGACGCGACGAGCGACAGCAGCGAATCGAAGTTGGGCGTGACGTCGGGCGCGAGGCGCGAGCGCGCCATCATGAAGCCGCCCGAGCGATAGTGCAGGAAACACGGGTCCTCGAGGCGCAAGAGTGCACCGACGACCGCGTTGTTCTCGTGGCCCGCGCTCGAGATGGTGTAGAAACCCAGGCCCTTGCGCTTCAGTTCGCGCGCTTCGACGTCGAGCGCGCGCGAGAGGACCTGATCCTCGAACAGTTCGATCGCCTTGCGCGCCGTCAAGCTGCTGCCGGACGACACCACGTCCTCGGGCCGCAACCGGACGGCGCTCGAAGTGGCGCTGGAGAGGTAGGAATCGAGCCTCTGCTCGACGACGGCGACGCGGTTCGTAGACAAGTGGGGGAGTCTCTAAGCGGGATCGAGCGAGCGAATCAGCGTATCCGTGCCGGCGTAGAGCGTCCATCCGTCGTGCCCAGGCGTGGTGTTGCGCGCTCCGAACCCCGATCCCTTCCCGCCTCCAAACCTCCAGGTTCGCCGCCGTGTCGGATTCTGTGAATACGGTGCCAGAGCAGTTTCTTCATACTTTGCCGGCGGCCGTTGCCGGACAGTCAGGCGATTCGCGGCGAAGTATGAAGAAACTGCTCTGGCACCGTATTTCACAGAAACCGACACGGCGGCGAACCTGGAGGTTTGGAGGCGGGAAGGGATCGGGGTTCGGAGCGCGCAACACCACGCCAGGACGAGGCATCATTCTGAATGCCGTGTCCAATCCGCGGTGGCGCTCCTGAGCGCTGCGGTTACCGTTGCGTGCGTGGCGACCCTTCCGCGAGAAACCGAGCTGTACCGAGCGCTCAGCGAGCGCGACGTCAGCTACGACGGACTGTTTTTCTTCGCGGTGAAGACCACAGGCGTCTTCTGTCGTCCAACATGTCCGGCGCGCACACCGCGGCGCGAGAACGTGATCTTCTTCACGCACGCGAACGAGGCTGAACGCGCCGGGTTCAGGGCCTGCAAGCGTTGCACTCCGCTGACGCCTTCGGGGAGTCACCCGATCTGGGTCGAGCGGTTGATGCAACGTGTCGAGGAAGACAAGCGCGCACAGCGATCACGTCTTTGCGACGAAGAGTTGCGCGCAATGGGATGCGATCCGGTCCATGCGCGGCGCTACTTCAAGGAGCACTTTGGGATGACGTTTCATGCCTACCAACGGACGCTGTGGCTCGCGAGTGCACAGGACGAACTCGCCCGCGGGACGGCGACGAGTCGAGTCGCGCTCGATTCCGGCTTCGAGTCCGAAAGCGGATTTCGCGCTGCGTTCACGCGCCTGTTCGGCGCTCCGCCGACGAAGGTGTCGGGTGGGCGCACGATCTCGGCGGCACTCGTTTCGACTCCGATCGGTGCCCTCATCGCGGCCGCGCTGCCGGATCGCATCTGCATGCTCGATTTCACCGACCGCGCGGCGATCCTGGATCAGACGGCCGCACTGCGGCGCTGGTACGACGAGCCGATCCTGCCGGGAACGAATGCAGCACTCGAACAGCTGCGCGAAGAGCTCTCCGAGTACTTCGCCGGCACGCGCACGCGCTTCGACGTCAAGGTCGCCGTCACCGGCACACCGTTCCAAGAAGCGGTCTGGAACGCCCTGCTCGCGATTCCCTACGGCGAAACGCGCTCGTACGAGGACATCGCGCTCTCGCTGGGCAAGCCCGGCGCCCAACGTGCCGTCGGCAAGGCCAACGGCGACAACCGCATCGCCGTGCTCATTCCCTGCCACCGCGTGGTCGAAAAAGGCGGCGCCTTGCGCGGCTACGCCGGCGGCTTGTGGCGCAAACAGCGGTTGCTCGAGCTGGAGAGCGACCACGCGGCATCGCGCTGACGCGAGGCGCCAGGCTCAGGCCTTCCAGCCCGAGCGCAGGATCGTGACGTTGCTCGCGGCGGCGGCGTAGTCCTCGGCGGACAGCGGCGCCACTTCGTCGCTACCCGAGCCGCCGGTGCGACTCGCGGGGATTGTCGTGTAGAGCGCGCGTTGCATGTACTCGCCGAAGAAGGCGCGTTCGCGTTCGGCGATGTGCTCGACGTCGAAGCGCGGCTTTTCGCGCATGCCGGCGATGTGCGCGACGGGCGGCGTCGCGAGGGCGCCCTTCGAAGCGGCGCCGGCTTTCTGGAAGTGATTGCGGAACGCGCGCGGGCCGAACTCGAGGAAGTGCAGGAACGAATGGTGCGTCGAATTCGCGCCGGCCCACGGGTAGGGGTGCAGTTCCCAGGCGGAGGCGACGCGCTCGATCTCGCGCTCGATCCGCGTGTTCGAATCGGCGTTGCGGCGCCCGTTTTTCTGCGTGAACAGCGCGTACAGGCGCAGGTCGTCGCCGGAAGCGTAGTAGATCTTGCGCACGCCGTAGCGCAGCGGGTCCTGCGCGATGTCGGAGCCGTTCTCGAGGCCGAACTGACCGACGATGAACAAGTCGATGAACTCCTGCTGTTCCTCGATCCACTGCACCGTCTCCAACGCTTCGTCTACGGATTCGTCGGGGTGGTCGGTGAACGTCATCCACTCCGTCGCGACGCCGGCTTCGTGGAACGCACGATTGACCGTCGTCATCGTCGCGCGGTCGCAGCCCTTCTGCATCAAGCTCAAGATCCGGTCCGAACCGCTCTCGATGCCGAATGCGGCCGAACGTAGGCCCGAATCGAACAGCAACTTGCAGCGCTCGGGCGTGAAGTACTTCTCGATCTTGAGGTCGCTCGACCAGCGGATCTTGACGCCCTTTTCGATCAAGGCCTCGGCCAGCTTCACCGCGTACTTCGGCGAGAGCACGTCGCACGAGATGTAGAAATTCTTCACGCCGTAGCGCCGCGAAAGCTGTCCCAGTTCGGACGCCGCGCGATCGGCCGGGATCTCGCGGTAGCTCGCGGTCGCCGTCTCAGTCAGGCCGTAGTAGCAGAACGAACACTTGCCCCAGTAGCAGCCGCGCGTCGGCGCGTAGAGCAGCGTGCGACTCGGCGCCCAGTAGCGATCCAGGTCGAGGTCCGAGTAATCGGGCGCAACCGCGTCTTCCATGTCCAGCGACCAGCGCGGACCGATGCGCGGAGTCTTCGCGATCGGATCGAGCGTCATGAGATTCGGAACGTCGGCGAGCAGAGCGAAACGCGCCGCCGGTGTCGCCCTGCGCCACTCGTCCAGGCGCGGCAAGAGCTGCGCCAGCGTCTCTTCGCCCTCGAACAAACCGATGCCGTCGGCGAAGGACAAGAGCCGCACGCGCAGCTCTTCCTCCATGTGAATCGCGACTTGGTGGATGCACGGCCCGCCCAGCGCGATGAACGCGTGCGGCGCGCGCGCTTTCAGGAAACGGCACAAATACAGGGCTTCCGGGATCTGCGAGGGGAACACGACCGACACGCCGATGAAGCCGGTGTCCGCGAGCTCGCAATTCGGCAGCGTGCCTGCGTCCCAATCCCATTCCTCCGCACCCTTGAACCAGCCCTGGTAGAACGCGTCGAGCGGGCTCTTCTTCTTGGCGCAGTACTCGTCCAGCAGGTCGAAGCTCCACGGCAGCACGCCGTGCGACGCCACGTTGAATCCGAAGCGATACGGGTAATTCGCGGCCGACAGTGCTTCGAAGGCCATCTCGACGTGACGGCGCGCGAGCGCGTAGTGCGAAGCGTCGTAGAACAACTCGCGCGTCTGGAACACCGTGATCGGAGACGGGTCCGCACCGACCGCGTGCTCGATCGACGGTCGCGCGGCGACGAGCGCGCGAAACTCACGCTGCTCGTGGAAATCGAGGCCCTGACTGCGATTCAAATCGACGAACCGCGAGCCGATGCGGCGCGCGATATCACGCAGCGTCTCGTGGTCCATCAACCAGTGCGCCGCCTCCAAGTTCAGGTCCACGACGCGCGCGTCCAGTCCGCGCTTCTTCAGGCACGCCTTCAGGGTGGGCAGGCTGAGGTACGGCTGAGTCGGATCCGCGAACGGCGGGTGTAAGAGCAGTGCTTCCATGCTTCGGATCCAGCGTCCGAGCCGCGCATCCTAACAGGCGCGTCGTCGCACCCCGCGCACATGGGAATCTCTTCATCTCGCGCGAGTTCGCGAGATCCCGGAGAAGGAAAAGATCCAGGTTTCCGCCTTCATGTACAATCGCCCTGCCGGATGCGAGCCGCAGAACTCGCTCGGGCCCGCTGCACGGGAACCCCGTCAGCGGACTGGCAGAGCGAACCCAAGCGTCTCCGATTCGAGGCAAACGAGTGCGAGCAGGCCCCACGCGGGCCCGGGCGCATTCGTCGAGGCGAGACCCTGGCAGGATCGCGGGTGCAACACGCGCCCGCGCGAGAACCAGTGTCTCACGTCGTGCCGCGATGAGGCCGGCGCTGCCGTGCGCACCGATCCTCGAGACACCTAGACCCCCACCCCTGGAGACCATGAAAACGCTGAGAATCCAATCACGCGTGCACGCGTCCACGGCGCAAGCCGGTTCGGTGCTGGTCGAATTCGCCTTCATCGCGTTCGCGTTCTATCTGCTGTTCGCGGGGACGATCGAACTGGGGCGGATGATCACGGTGTCCCAGGCGATTCAAAACGCCGCGCGCGTCGGAGCGCGCGAGTTGGCGCTCGTGCCGTTGCCGCCGACCATGACGTTCGAGGAAGCCATCTATCCTACGGTCGAGCCACTAACTCCTGATCAGCAGAAGGTGCGCGATCGCATCTTCGATCCATTCAAGCTTGCGGTGGATGTCTCTGCAGGAGAGCCCAATGTCGACGCATGGCCCATCATCAACCGGATGCTGTACCCGGTCATGATCCGGTCAAGAGTCGGCACACAGGACTTCCTCCACTTCCCAGGCGCCATCCTCCAAGTCCCTGGGAATCGCTATACCGTCGGTGTTCCAAAGGTGGTCTCACGCGACCCGACTGGTGTCGAGACGATCCGGTGGTTGCGGGTGGTTGAAGAGGTGCGGTCCAACCCGAGCGACCTGAACTCGGGACCATTCAGTTTGGCCTCCAGTGGACCTGAGCGTGGATTGGTCGCTTTGAGGATCAACTGTCCCTACCAAGCCACCACGATGACCGCCTTCCGGGTTGAGGGCGGTGGACCCAGCATGACCCCGATCGAGGCCCACGACGGGGCCGTGACGGCCGTCAACGCCGCGCCTGAGAACGGCTCCGCGGTGGCTATCACCCCTCCACCTTCAGGTGAAGCGGGTAACAACAGCACCGGTTGGTTCAACTCCGGCCCCTACGGCCTGGGCAGCATGGAAGCGATGGGCAAGCAGGTCCGTCCCTTCCGCCGCCTGATCTCGAGCCAGTCCCTCTTCCGCCGCGAAGTTTTCGCCCAGTAGCCCGCCTTTCTTACGGATCCAGAAGACGCCCCCTTCCCTCACGCCCTTCACCATGTCAAAACCCAAGCAACGCGGCCGTCCCCAGCGGACCGGCCTCTACATCACCCTGGCCATCCTCCTGTTGGTCGTGGGCGTCGGTCTGACCTGGCGCTTCGCGGCCCCGGACAGTTGGTCGCGCGTCTTCGCCGGCGGCGGCGAGAAGCAGGACGATCACGCCGGTCAGGTCGCTGTGCTGATCTCGCCGGTGCCGATCAGCGCCTTCACCGCGCTCGATCCGACGGCCTTCATCAACCCGACGACCGGGTCGTTCTACGTGTCCTGGGTCACCGAGGAGACGGCCGACAAGATGGGCCTCGTCCGCGATCCCGCGACCATCCGCGGCCGCGTGTTGAAGCGCGACAAGAGCGCGGGCCTCGCCTTCTCGGAAGCCGACTTCGCGCCGAAGGGCACGCAGGCCGGCATGACCAGCGCGATCGAACCCGGCCACCGCGGTGTGAGCCTCAACATCAACGAGATCGAAGGTCTGCGCGGTCTCAAGCGCTTCGTGCGCTTCGACCTCTTCGCCGTCAAGACCAAGTCCAACGCTCCGTCCAACGGCGCAGCCGGGTACATGACGCCGGAAGCGCGCATGGCGGCCGAGGCCGGCAGCGAGTGGTCGACCGACCGACTCGTGATCGCGCAGAACGCGATGATCCTCGAGCCCGCGATGCAAGGCGTCAGCGGCAAGCGCGGCGAAGAGGTCTACATCTCGATCCGCGACGACGAAGCCATCACGCTCTCCGACGCGCGCGCGAAGGGCGCGAAGATCATCTGTCTCGCGCGCTCGGGTCTGCCCGGCGGCGATACGTCGGTTTTCGAGCGCCCCGAGGAGCCGATCGCCGTCGATTCGATCCAGATCTACACGGGTGACAAGTCGAGCACGACCTACGTGCCGGCGAACCGGCCCGAGGACGCCGCGGCGAAGGAAGCTCCGGCCCCGAAGTAAGCCATGCTCACCTGCCTTCTCATCCAACGCAGCGCGCGATCCCGGCGAGGGGTCGCGATGGTGTTGTTCGCCGTCCTCTTGGTGGTGTTCTTCGCCATCGCGGGCGTCTCGATCGATCTAGGTCTCGCGAGCTTGACGCAGCAACAGATGCAGGTCGCGGTCGATCCGGCGGCGCTCGAGGGCGTGCGCCTGCGCGACTACAGCGTGTACGAACACATCAGTGATCCGAACCGTAGGCCCAAAGTCTCGAACCTCGTGCGCCTCGTGTTCGACGACGATCTGCATCCCACCGGCGGCACGCAGGCGTCGGGCGCCGTGCCCGGACTTCCGCCGGACGACGCCGATCAACTCCAACTCGGAGCGGGTCCGATGTTGCGCGTCTCGGGACAGGGCAGCGGACCGATGGCGCCGGGCGGGGTCCTCGGCTTCCAAGGCGATCCGAGCCAGCCCTCGTCGCCCGTCACGCCGACGTGGGACGATCCGATCCTGCAGGGCAACATGTTGCCCGGGCCGGTCGTCGGCAACTTCGACAACGGGGACATGGTCAGCGGGACCTACCACGACGACGCGGAGCACACCGAGCCGGGCAATTATCAGCGTCCGGATTTCACGCGCGGAGTGAACGGCACATCGGGCCCGTGGGAAGCGCTCGGATTCCTCGTGCGCATGCGCCGCACGACCGGCGCGAATCCCTTCGACAACCAGGTCGGCAAGGCCAGCCACGGTCCCACCGTTCCGCTCTTGTTCGCGCTCGGCAGCACGCTGCGCAAGAGCGACAGTTCTCAATGGGACCCACGTCGCGACGGCATGACCGTGCGCGCCACGGCCATCGCGGTGGCACGACCCGCGCTGCGCGCTTCGCCTGCGCCGATCAATCCCACCACCGGCGATCCCATCGCGAGCGAGAGCGACGCGCCGTCGCCGATGATCGGCTTGCACGCGGCTGCGATGTCGATCGACTACTGGACGAGCCTCAGCCCGGGCGCGAATTGGAGCAACGCGGTCAACAGCCTGACGATCGGCCCTGACGGTTCGCTGACAGCAGGCGGACAGGTGCGCGGATTCCTCGTGCGCGCAAACACCGTGACGAGCGTCGGCCAACCCATCATTCCCGATGCAGCCGCGCCGATGCTCACCGGGATCAGGCCAGGCTACGTCGCGATCTACGCGCGCATTCCGGCCGGCGCCGGCGGGACGGACCGCGTCATCGGCTACGGCTTCTCCGACGTCGGCAAGAATTCGGACGGCACGCTCGTGCGCTTCCGCCTGGGCATCATCGCGCCGGGCGGCGGCTCGACGAGCGACGTGCGCGTCTGGGTCGCGGCCAACGGCGTGAGCGCACAGATCGGCATGGACACGCCGGCCTTGAGCAAGCCCGACTGGGACGAGGTATTCCGTCAGAACCGCATCCTGGCATTCGGCGGCGACAACAACCTCCCTGACCACGCCGTGATCTACGACCACACACGCATTCGCCCGGGAACCCTATTGGCTCCCGCGCTGGCACGCTGAAAGCAAAGCAGAGACCCCCCCGATGGAAACCACTCCGCAGATCCTCGTCGTCGGCTCCGATCCCATGCTCAAGGAGGAGTTCGAAGCCGCCGTCAGCAACTTGCGCCGCTGGAAGCCGGTCGTGCACTTCGTGCGCAGCACGCGCCAGGCCGTCGAGGTCGCGCGCAGCCGCCGACCCGAAGTCGTGTGCATGCAGCTCGAAGCTGACCCGCGCACGCTGAAGACCTTCGCGGAGGAGATCGAAGCCAGCGCGCCCGACAGCGTCGTCGTCGCGCTGTACCGCCCGGAAAACCTCGGTTTCGGTGAGGGCGAACACTCCGTCGTCATCGAAGCGATGCGCGCGCAAGTGCGCGATTTCTTGCGCCGTCCGCTGGCCGGCCCCGAGCTGCAACAACTGCTCGATCGTTTGCTGCGCAAGCCGGTCGAGGTGAAGCGCGACCTGGGCAAGATCATCTCGTTCGTGAGCAACAAGGGCGGCGTCGGCAAATCGACGATGTCCGTCAGCGTCGCGTGCGAAGTCGCGCGCCGCCTGCCGCCGGGCCGCGTGTTGCTCGTCGACGTCTCGCTGCACCTCGGAAGCTGCGCGCCCATGCTCGATCTCGCGCCGCCGACGAGCCTGGCGCACGCCGCACGCGAACGCAATCGACTCGACGAGACGCTCCTGCGCAAGTTGACGGTGCGCCACGAGTGCGGGCTCGACCTGCTCGGCGCGCCGATCGACGCCGTCGAAGCCGCGGACATCGACGACGAGGCGCTCTCACGCACGCTCACGCTCGCGCGGCGCACGTACGACTGGGTCATCGTCGACACGTTCCCGATGCTCGACGGGATGATCATGGCGATCCTCGACCTGTCGGATCGCGCCTACGTCGTCGTGCAAAACACCGTGCCGAACGTCATCGGCGCCGCACGCCTCTTGCCCGTGATTCGCCACCTCGGATTCCCCGAGGAGCGCACGCGCATCGTGCTCAACAACAACTTCGAGCGCGCTCCGGGCGGTCTGACGCTGCCCGATGTCGAGGCGCGCTTGGACGCCGACGTCGATCACGTGATCCCGTACCAGAAGAAGCTGATCACGGCGTTGAACACCGGTCGGCCCTACATCTTGCACGGCACACAACTCTTCGGTTTCGGCAAGTCCATTCGTCGCCTCGTCGACGACTTGATGTCCGACGTGCCCGAAGACGACGGCGTCGCCGAAGAAGCCCCAGCCGCGCGCCCGCAGCCGAAGCGTGCCCGCCCCGGCCAAAATCCCAAGACCGCGTTCGCAGGCGAGTGATCGTCGAACGCGAAACCAGAACCAGAGAAAGTGCAGCAAGGAAACAGCGTGGACCAGCCGATCGATCGCGACGCCCTACGAGCTCGCTTCACGCGTAATTTGAACAACGACGTGGCCGCGCGTCTGAAGAAGGACGACGCCACGGACACGCTGCACCGCGTCACGCACGAGACCGAATCGCCGGCGCTCAGCGCACGCGCGCCCAACGTCGATTACCTTTCGATCAAGTCGCGCCTGCACAGCCGCTTGCTCGACGAGATCGGCGAGCGCGCGATCTACGGCACCGGCGAAGAAGCGATCGCGAAGGCCGTTCAGGAATTCGTCACGCGCGTGCTGCAGACCGAGGACATTCCGCTCAACGCGACCGAGCGCGAACGGCTGGCGGAAGAACTCACGCAAGAAACGCTGGGCCTGGGTCCGCTCGCGCCGCTCCTGGCCGATCCGGCCGTGACGGACATCCTGGTGAACGGTCCGGACAAGATCTGGGTCGAGCGCTTCGGCCGCCTGACGCGCACCGACGTGCGCTTTCGCGATCAGGAACACATCATGCGCGTGATCGAGCGCATCGCCGCGCGCGTCGGCCGTCGCATCGACGTCGCTTCGCCGATGGTCGACCTGCGCTTGCCCGACGGCTCGCGTGTCAACGCCACGGTCCCGCCGGTCAGCCTCGACGGTCCGACGATTTCGATTCGCCGCTTCGGTCGCCAGCGCCTCAAGCGCGCGGACTTGCTGCGCTTCGGCATGATCTCGCGCGAGATGCTCATGTTCTTGCAGCAGACCGTCGTGGCGCGCAAGAACGTCCTGATCTCGGGCGGCACGGGCGCGGGCAAGTCGACGTTGCTGGGCGCGCTGGCCGAAGCGATCCCCGAACACGAGCGCATCGTGACGATCGAGGACACGGCGGAGTTGATCCTCGATCAAGACCACGTCGTGCGCCTCGAGACGCGCCCGCCGAACATCGAAAACCGCGGCGTCATCACCGCTCGCGACCTCGTGATCAACGCCCTGCGCATGCGTCCGGATCGCATCATCGTCGGCGAGTGTCGCGGGCCCGAAGCGCTCGACATGTTGCAGGCGATGAACACCGGCCACGACGGCGGCTTGACCACCGTGCACGCCAATGCGCCGCGCGATGCGCTCAACCGTCTCGAGACGATGGTGCTCATGGCCGGTATCGAGCTGCCTTCGCGCGCCATCCGCGAACAGATCGTGTCGGCCCTGCACTTCGTCGTGCACGTGCGGCGCTGCGACGACGGCGTGCGCCGCGTCGAGAGCATCGCCGAAATCACCGGGCTCGAGGGCGGTACGCCGCTCCTGCAGGACATCTTCCGCTTCCACCAGACCGGTCACGCCGGCCGCAAGATCACCGGTACGTTCCAGCCGACCGGGATCGTGCCGCGCATGATGCACGAGCTGCGCGACAAGGGATTCGCGGTCGACATGGACATGTTCCAGAAGACCGAAGTCACGCCGACATGATCCCGTACCTGATCAGCATCGGCGCCGTCCTCGTGGTGGGCGCGCTCGTCTGGTTCCTGCGCGTGCAGCGATTGCGCACCGTGGCGCGCCAGCGTCTGTACGAGGAACTCGAGGAGGAAGGCGAAGACCGCGCCTACCTCGAGCTGACTCCGTCGTTGCGGCGCCATCGTCTGGTGCCGTGGATCGTCGCCGGCGTCACGGCGACGCTCCTGTTCACCGTGTTCGGGCTGCCGCTCATCTACTGCGTGGCGCTCACGGTGATCATCGGCGTGATGGGCTACATCATCGAAAGCTGGATGGCGGCCCGCGCAGCTCTGAAGCTCGAAACCCAGCTCGCGAACAGCATCGATCTGATGGTCGCCGCGCTGAGCGCCGGATCGGGCGCCATGGAGTCAGTCGAGAGCGCAGCCAACGAAGCCGGCAAGCCGCTCAAGCCGGAGTTGCAGGAAGTCCTCGGTCGCATCCGCTTGGGGGAGAAGCCCGCGCTCGTGTTCGAGGATCTGGCCACGCGCATTCCGCTCGAGAACTTCCGCCTGTTCGCGTTCACGATGGCCGTGCACGGCGAAGTCGGCGGCAGTCTCGCGCCGACGCTCTCGACCGTAGGCAAGTCGATTCGCGACCGCATCGAGATCGGACGGCGCGTGCGCGCTCAATCGACTCAAGCGCAAGCGTCGGTCATCGGCATCGTCTGCATCACCTATTTCCTCGGCCTGCTCATGTGGCGCACGAACCCGATCAACTTCGAGGAGTTCGTCACACACCCCGTCGGCGCGAATTTCATGGCGGGCGCGATGATGCTGCAGGCCGTGGGCCTGCTGTGGATCACGCGACTGTCGCAGATGAAGTTCTAGAACGCACATGCTCCTCCTCCTCGAAACCTCCACGAAACTGTTCGCGATCATCGCGTTGTGGCTCGCTGCCATCGCGATCGGAACGGTCATCGTCCGTCGCTGGCGCGCACGTGAGCTTGCTCGTCGCCGGGCATGGGCCGAAGAAGAAGCGATCGACACGGCCAACGAACTCGACGTCGAAGACCTCGCTAGCCACTCGTTCCTGCGCCGCTGGCTGTACCTGGCCGGGTTCCGCAAGATCTCCGCGTCGAGCGTGTTCATCATCGCGACCGGAGCGTGCTGCATCATCGGGGGATTGCTGGCGCTAGTCGCCACACAGACCGGTGTCACGACGCGCGCCGTCGCCGCCGCGAGCGAAGTGCCGGGCGGTATCGCCGACCTCGCACGACCGGTGCTGATCGGCGCTCCGTGGATCCTCATCGCGATCTTCGCACTGCTTCCGTGGTCGTACGTGAACAACGCCCGCAAGCGGCGCGTGCGCGAGATCGAACAAGACATGCCGGTCACGCTGGAGTTGCTCGCGACCATGAGCGAATCCGGAATGGCTTTCGACGGCGCACTCGACAAGGTCATCGGTTCGAGCGCCACGGATCGCCCGCTGTTCCGCGAGCTGCGCACTTTCCAACTCGAAACGCTGGGCGGCGTCTCGCGCCTGCAGTGCTTCCGCCGTCTCGCGCGCCGCGTCGAAGTGCCTTCGCTGTCGCTGTTCACGTCCGCGCTCGTTCAAGCGGAGCAGATCGGCTCCGGTTTCACGAAGGTGCTGCGCAACCAGGCCGACGACCTGCGCAGCCGCCGGCGCGAAGACGCGAACATGCTGGCGCAGGCGTTGACGGTGAAGCTCGTCTTCCCGCTCGTCTTGTGCTTTCTGCCCGGGATCTTCGTCTCCACGCTGGGACCGACGTTCCTGCAATTCATCAAGCTCACCGACAGCCTGTCCTCAGGCCGGTGAGAGGACTTTCACCCCCAAATTTCCTGAGAGCTTTTCCCACCAGTCTTCCCACTACGGACGGAGTTGAATCGACACCGTCCGAACTGCTCCCCCGAGCGGCGTGGGACCGTTACGCAACCGTGATGCAAGGAGAAGAGATGCGATACCCCACGAACAACTCGCGCAAGCACCCCCGGTGTCCGGAGGCATGGTCATGAGAATGCTCGACGCACTCCAGCGTTCACGTCGCACGCGACCGAGCACGGTCGTGCCCCTCGTTCTGGGCGCCTTGGCCGTGATGGGCTTGATGGCGGCGATCCCCGCCGCGATCGGTCCGCAGGATCAAGGTTCGGCACTGGTCGAGGTGCTCTCGGCCGGCAAGCGCGACAAAGAGACGCGCACGATCCAAGAGCACATGGACGCGTGGCTCACGTTTTCGAAGGACATCACCGCGATCGCCAGCGCCGACGACGTCGTGCTCAAGGTGCCGAAGGAATCGGTGCAGAAGCGCCAGGTGCGCCTGGTCGCGGCAGCCGTGGGTCGCACGGTGATCACGCTCACGTACGCCGACAACTCCACCGAGCAATTGGTGTTCACGGTCAAGCGCGACATGTCCGTGCTCGAAGCCGCGATGCACAGCATCCATCCGAGCATCTCGGTCGACGTCGCTCCTGACCGCGATGCGATCGTGCTCACGGGCATGGTGCCGGACGGTTCCTATTCCACCCGCGCCGCACAGGCCGCGCTCGATTACGCGAACTCGAGCCGCCCGGACCAGAAGGGGACGAGCGGCAAGGTCATCAACCTGATCCGCGTCCAGGAAGTCGCCTCGAATCTGGAGCAACGCCTGCGGTCCGAGATCGAACTCTTCGGCGGCCAGGAAGTCAGTGTGCGCCGCATCCAGCAAGGCAGCGCCGCCGACGACGCGCGCGACATCTTCGTCGTCTCGGGCACGATGCCGACGAACGCCGGGGTCGAGCGCGCGACGACGCTGGTTCGTTCCGCCGTCGGTGACCGCGAACTCGCGGCGCCGCGCGTCATCGTGCTCATGAACAGTGTCGAGGTCGGCGAAGCGATCGAGCAGGTCATCGAGCGCGCCATCCACGAGCAAGTCAATGCGCCGCGCGTCAAGGTCTCGCGCGTCGCGGCGGCCGATCCTAGCGGTGACTCGGACATCCTGGTGCTCACGGGAACCGTTCCGAATCAGACGGCCCTCGTGCGGGCCCTGACGCTGGCGTCGAAGGTCTTCCAACAGCAGTTGATCGTCAAGCGCAAGCGCGCCGGCGAAGACAAGCGCACCACGGAGGTCACCGCAGGCGGTTCGACGATCACCTCGGAGACGATTCCGTTGCGCGTCCAATCCTCGAGCAACGATATTCACGCTACGGCTGATGAGTCGGGCGCGCTCCGTCGCAACACCGGCGGGCAGCCCGGTCAGAACAGCGACTCGGCCCTGCTCGGCGTGTTCGGTGCCGGCGGCCAGAGCTCGATCGGCGGTTCGGACTTCAACAGCCTGATCAACAACCAGCTCGACACGAACATCGCGCGCGCCAAGGCCATCGAACTGGCCGAGGGACGCATCATCTCGTTCCTGGTCGTCGAGGACCTCCCGCAGGTTCGCATCGACATCAAGCTGTACGAGCTCAATCGCACGGCTCTGCTCGATTGGGATTCGTCGCTCAACAAGCTGGGCGTCGCGGATTTCAACACGAACGGTATCGACCCAAACAACGTCGCGCGCCGCGCCGACGGCTCGGTCCTGACGAATGCGAACGGCGACCCCGTCTTGGGTTCGCGCAACACGGACATCGCCAACGTCCTCAACTTCCTCGAAGGCGGCTTCGGCAACACCTTCCAGGTCGGCGGCGGTCACTTCGCGGTCGACGCGGCGTTCCGCCTGCTCGAAACGCAGGGCATCGCGCGCGCGATCGCCAGCCCGTCATTGACGGTGCTGTCGGGTGAACTCGCCGCGTTCGGTGACGGCGGATCAGTCAGTGTGCGCACGAGCATCACGACCGGCGTCGGCATCAACAGCGATGTCGGAGTGTTCTCGTCCGTACAGAAGCTGTCGTTCGGCGTACAGCTCGCTGTCCGTCCTCTGATCGACGAACACGGCTACATCACGCTCGACGTCGTGCCGGCCGTCTCGAACCCGGACTTCGAACTGACTCAGCTGGTACGCACCAGCACAGGCACGCCCCAGGAAACAATCGCCTTCGCCGAGCGTTCCATGCGCACCAGCGCACGCCTGCGCGACGGCGACACGCTCCTGATCGGCGGTCTGCAGGACCGCTCGCGCAAGGATCGCACGACGAAGACGCCGGGTCTGGCGAGCCTCCCGCTCATCGGCTGGATGTTCCACGACAAGAGCTTCGAGGACCGCGACCGCGAGCTCGTGATCTCCGTCAATCCTTCGATCGTGCGTGAAGCGCCGAAGGAAGCGCGTCTGTGGGCCTATCCCAGCGCGACTGAAATGATGCCGCGGCCGCCGAAGAAACCCGCTCCGCCGCCTGCCCAAAAGGGCGAAGCGACGGACGGCTCGAACACGGCGTCCAACGCCGAGGCGAAGTGAGGTGCACGCCATGATGAAACTACATTCATTCGCCGTCCTCGGCCTGCTGCTGCTGGTCTCGAGTTGCACCAGCTACTCGTTCGGCCACCGCAGCACCAACACGAACCCCGACGAGCGCCTCGCCAAGCTCATCCGCGCCTACGAATCGTCGCGCAAGAGCAACGGCGAGAACGCCAACGAGATCCTCGTCGACGCGGAAGCCGCGTGGGTGGAGATCGAGCGCCTGGCGTTGGAGTTCCCGCGCCACCCGCCGACCTTGATGGCCAACGCCGTCATCGCCTACGACGAGCGCCAGCCGCTGAAGGCCAAGAGCTATTTGGACGCTCTTTTCTCGGTCGAAAACTCACATCCGGACGGCGCGGTCTTGCGCAGTCGCATCGCCATCGACGAGGGCAACATGCCGCTCGCGCGGCGCGTGCTCGAGTTGCAGATCGCGTACACGCCGTACGAATCCGCCGTGCACGAGGCCTACTCGTCGGTGCTCTACATGAGCCGCGACCTGGAAGGCGCTGCGCGCGAAATCAACCTGGCGGAGCAGCACGGTGCGCCTGCGTGGCGCGTGGCCTTCAACCGCGGCTTGATCGCCGAGGCCATGGGTCGCGCAGCCGACGCGCAGCGCTACTACCAGGCCGCTCTGGACGGAAATCCGGACTTCGCTCCTGCTCGCGCCAGATTGGCCGGACAAAAGGCGGGATCCTGATACAATCCTGCTCAGTCCCTGCCCGGCTCGGCCGGGGGGTGGTGAGCAGGCCACCTATTGGAAACGGTGTGGGTCAAGGCAGCACGACCCACGTCGCACGAACGTTCGGCTGTCAATTTGAATCGTAGGAGTCATCCAATGAAGCTCATGCAGAAGTCCAACCGCCAGAAGCGCGGTGCCGCGTTGGTCGAATACGCCCTGATCGTCGGTGGTGTCGCGCTCGTCGCAGCCGCCGCCGTCTCGATCTTCGGTCACAAGACCGCCAGCCTGATCGGCGCCAGCGCGTCGATCCTCCCCGGCGCCCAAGCGAGCGACAACGGCACGATCGCCGCCGGTCGCATCATGGACACGGTCAAGGACGCGAACGGCGTCATCACGATCAGCCCGGGCAACAACAACAACCTCGGCAACAACCTCGGTCTGACGCAACAGCAGATCGACGCCCTGGTCACGGATCCGAACAACAACTGATCGGGTTCTGATCCGCCAGCAGGGACGCGCAGCGAGGGGATCACTCGCGCAGCCTGAAATCGAACGACCTCGTTCCCTTGGCAAGGGGGAGCGAGGTCGTTTGTCTTTTCGACGACGGCGAGGCTGCAGGTCGGCGCGTTCAGAAGCCTGGAAAGTGCGCAGCGATGAAGCTGTCGAGGACCTGCTCCAACGCCTGGTGCTCGGGTTGCGCCACCAGCCAGCTCGCGTTGTGACCGCGCGTATCGGTGCCCTCGCGCAACAACGTCAGCGACTTGCGCGGCGTCGGGATGGGGGAGGCCGGTCCGTCGCACACGACTCCGGCGCCCGCTTGGGAGAGCGCGATGTGCAGCTGCCGGGCCGCATCCACGCCGATCTGCACGACGACGGCTTTCGATCCCGCGCCGTCGAGGGTGGAGCGCACGCGCCGCGCGGATCCTGCTGCGTCGACGATCAGCGTGTCGTCGATGAAGCCAACGAGCGTCCCCTGGGTGATCGCGTACACGACCAGCGGATCATTCACCCACGGGTTCGCACACGGCGGGGCTGCGGGTTGGAGAGGCGGCTGGGCGGGCGCGGACGGCGCCGTCAGGAGCGGGAGGGTTGCGAGCACGGAGAGGACTGCAATGCGGATCATGATTCACTCCAAGTTGGCGCCAGGTCTCCAGGCAGTACCACCGCGGGTCGTGCGGGGTCACGCCGCCGGCTGTAACGAGCTTGTCGGTCTTCCATGAACGCCGCGGCAGTTGGGGAAAAGTCGTCGGCGCCCGCTACGGGATCCGAGCGCGCTCGGCTTCGGCCGCGATGTATCCGAATGCCGCCGGCGGTCCCTCGGCGAGCACGCGATCGAACGCGGCGCGAGCGGCGCGCAGGTCGCCGTCGAACAGGCGCTTCATCCCCAGGCCGAATCCGCGCGTGGCGAGGTCGTTCTTGCCCGTTGCGGACGACTGCATGAGTTCGTCCTCCGTGATGTCGCCGCGGAAGAATCGGAGCAGCGCGAGGTAGCTCTCGTTCTCGTGGATCTGCATCTCTGGGTGAATCGCTGCCAAGAGCCGCGCCGCGTCGTCCTCGCGTCCCAGGTGCTTCAGCGTCAGCCAGGACCAGTACGTGTGCGAGACGAGTCGGTCGTCGTTCGCGCGCGCGGTCTCGAATCCGGCCTCGTACGCGCGCCACGCGGACTTGAAGTCGCCGCGCAAGAAGTGCGCGAGACCGAGGTGATAGTCGATATTCGAGCGCAACGTCCCGATCGGAATGCCGGCCTTGTTCGGCGCGCCGTCGGGCTCGACCTCGTCCGGTCGCAACGCCGCCAGATCGCGTGCGCGCTCGAGGTCCTTCACCGCGTCGTCGAAGCGCCGCAGCGTGATGTACCGGTGACCGCGAAAACGCTGCAACCACGCGCTGTCGGGATGCACCTGAAGTCCGCGCGTGAAAGCCGCGACCGCGTCCTCGTAACGTCCCACGTATCCGAGGCGACGGCCGAGCCACACCGCCGCCATCTCGTCGTTCGGAGTGCGCTCGAACTGCGCTTCCGCGGCCTCGAGATCGAGCGCCTGACGCGACTGTTCCGCAGGCTCGGACGTGCTCGAACAGGCTGCGGAAAATGCCGCGATCGCCAAGATGGCCGCCGCGATAGTCTGTGCATACTTCATGCGCGGCAGTCTATCCGGCCCCAGACCGGACGAAGAAATGCAGGACTGAGCACTGCCAACCACGGGCCTGCTCTACGGCAAATGCGATCAGGGATGCGACATTAGGGATCGAGCAGATCCTGAATTCGAATCGCGTGTGCGGATCCGTCTTCCCGTCATGTCCGCGAGCAAGCGGACGGCCATTCCGATCAGCGCACAGACTCGGCAGCGCACACCCCTGTCGTTGCCGCGAGGTGGCCGTGATCGCGGGCGAATGGCGCTGGGCTGCGCTGCCACCTCGTGGTCGTGCGTACCCTCGATAGAGTCCGATGCACTCCCCTCCAGATCGTCCTGCAAGCGGGTTTACGCGAGATGGACGACTCGCCGAGTCCAAGCGGAGTCGGGATCGGATAGAATAAGTGTCATGGCGCGCAGCTCCAACCGTGACCGAATTGCGCGTGCCGCACTGGAAGCCCACGCGGCTGCGCTCGAAAAAGCCGCCAAGAGAGCCGCCAAACCTCCCAAAGCGGCCAAGGTCGCCAAGGTCGCAGGCGCCGGCAAATCCACGCGCGTCAAGATCGTGTGGCAGGTGTGCAGCCCCAATGGCGCGGTGGTCGCGACGTTCGCGTACCCCGACAAGGCCGCGGCTGAAATCAAGCTCGGCGCCGTGCAGGCATCGACCGGACGCACGCACGTTCTGCGCGGCACGAAAGTGCCGATGGACTGACGTCCACTCACTACGCGAGTGGTGAGAGACTTGGGCCAGCAGCACGAACGCGCACGTCGCCTCACCAGGCGACTTCTTCAACCGATCCTTCCAGGAACTGTGATCATGTTCGATCCTCAGATGGCGCTCTTGTGCAAGTTCCTCGACCGCTGTCTCACGGAGGCGGAGGCGAACCCTGTGGGTACTGAACCCTGGAACAAGGCACGCAAGGCTGTCGCCGATGCGAGCGCCAAGGAGGTGGAACTCGCCGCCGTGATCGAGCAGCGCGACGCGGCGCAGCTGCGCGCGATCGTCACCGAGTGGAACAGTGGCAAGCGTCTCTTGCCCGAGCAGGATCGCGAAGTCTTGAAGCGCGCGATGAAGGCCTTTCGCAAGAGCCTCAAGGTCACACGCCTCGACGCCGAGTCGTCGATCAACGCCAACCCGATGTCGAGCGGCCGGCAATCGAACATCGTCGGCATCGTCCCCCCGGCGCGCTATCCGCGTGAAGTGTGGGACGAGCTGCTCCGGCAGGGGCGGTTGCTCGGCGGGCGCCAGGGCATCTTCGAATTGCCACCGGAGCCCTGAGCCGGCGAGTCTGCCGCCCCCAACCTTGCAGGTTCGACCTTCGGCTACGCGACCCGCGCACGCTGCGGCCATCCCATCCTCGGTGCCACGCCTCGCTTGACAGAACCTCGTCCGCGCGCTTTTCTCTGCGTGTGACCCCGCGGTCACCCTCCTCCCCTCAACCACTTCTGACTCACGGAGCCATCCCATGGCAAAAGGCCAACAACAACCCAAAGACACGAAGAAGCCGAAGCTCTCCATCAAGGAGAAGCAAGCCAAGAAGGCCGCCAAGAACGCGGCCAAGGGCGTCACGCGCTGAGCGCGAGTCGGCGACACACGCCTTCAACAAGAACGACACGGCGAACTCGTCAGGCAGTTCGCGTCCATCGGCGTGCTCACGATCCTTGCGGACGTGACTGCACGCCGATGCATTTCTGCTACGAATTGCGCGCCGGCGCCTTGGCCAGCTTCTCTTCGTCGATGCGGAAGAGCCGCGCCGCCGTGCGCCAGGCGACGTTCTCGAGCTGCTCCTGCTTGAAGTTCAACTCACCGAGCAGCTTGACGTACGGCTTCATGCGCACGAGCGGCCAGTCGGAGCCGTACATGAGCTGCTTACCCGGATCGCCCATGTACGTGATCATGTCCTTCAGGCGCATCGCGACGTAGCGCTCGAATTCGTAGCTGAATTCACCCAACGTCAGTCCCGAGATGTCGGCGAAGACGTTGTCGTTCTTGTAGAGGACCTCAGCCGCGTCCTGAAACCACGGGTTCCCGAGGTGGCACATCACGAACTGTACATCGGGATAGTCGACCGCAACGTCGTCCACCAGCAGCGGATGCGCCATGCGCACCTTGGCGGTCTTCGAGTACGTGTCACCGGTGTGGATCATCACCGGCACCGAGTACTTGGCGGCGATGCGGAAAACGGACTCGAGCGACGGGTCGTTGATCGCGTACTGGTCGTAGCCCGGGTACAGCTTGATGCCCTTGACGAGGCCGTCGCGGATTCGTTCTTCGAGCGAAAACAGGTCGGTGCGGACGTCGCCGCGCCAGCGCAGACCCTCGACGAGGGTGATGCGCGGATGGTTGACCAGGAGGCCCAGCAGCTCCTCGACGCTGGGCCGGTCCAGATCGACCTTGTAGGACGTGATCACGACGGCGTGCGCGATCCCGATCTCGTCCATCTTGGCGAACAACTCTCGCGCGTTTTCCGCTGTCGGGCGGCGCGTCGACTCGTGATAGTTGTTCAGATGGACGTGGGCGTCGATCAGGTACTTGTAGGTCACGGGGTGCGGGTTCCTGATCGGGCTCGAAGGATGTTGGTGTGATCGCGCTGCACGTACTGACCGGGTTCCTGGGCTCCGGCAAGACAACGCTCTTGTCGGCGCTCTTGCAAGACCCGAAGGGCGAGAGGATAGCAGTCCTGGTCAACGAAGTGGGAGAGCTTGCGCTGGACCACCACCTGTTGGAGCGCATCGACGAGGACATCCTGGCACTGCCCTCGGGCTGCATATGCTGCACGATGCGCAGTGAGCTCAGTGAGGCTGTCGAACGCATCCTGGCGCTGAAGCCGGACCGCATCGTGATCGAGACCACCGGGCTGGCGGATCCCGCGCCGATCTTGCACGGCTTGACGTCGGACCCGAGGTTTGCCGACCTGATGCACGTCGCCGGTGTCATCGCCGTCGTGGACGCATCGCGGATCGAGACGTTGATCGACGCTCACCCGGAAGTTCGTCGACAACTCGACCTCGCCGATCGGATCGTGCTGACGAAGGGGGACCTCGTCCCCGACCGCGTTCCGCTCGCCCGCGACACGCTGGCCGTCGCTGCGCCCGGGTGCGCGGTGCGCGAGGCGGATTCCGGGCGCATCGACTCGGGTTGGCTGTTCGCTCCCGCGCCGCTCGAGCGCATCCGCGATTCAGGCACCGCGCACGCCTGGTTGCACCACACGCACGGGGAATCCTCGTTTCGAACGCACTCCGTCCAATTGCCTGCCGCCGCTCGCATCGATCTGATCCAGCTGTGGCTGCGCCTGGTGACGCAGCTCGACGGGCATCGATTGCTGCGCATCAAGGGGCTGGTCGAGTGCAGCGAGACCGGCGACATGTTCGTGCTGCAAAGCGCCGAGCACGCACTGTCGCCGCCGCGCAAGCTGGCACGCGTTCCGGCCGGCGTACGCGGCGTGCAGATGGTGCTGATCGAGCGCGGCATGCCGACCGAGGCCATGAGCCAGGTCATCGCTGCGCTGCGCGAGGCTGTGTCGGCCACCCCGCGCATTGAGCCGGTTCGCCCTGAGTCATAGACTCAGGTGTGGCCACCAAGCGACGAAAACGCAAACCCGGTCGCACCCAAGTTTGGGTCGGCTGGTCCGACGAGAAGCTCCTCGATCTGCGTTTCAAGGACCTCGACCTGAGCTTGAGCGGCACCCTGGTCGAAAGCTGCGTCGAAGACCTGGGCGCGGAACTCGAAGCACGCGGCGTGAGGTTTCGACCGCACGTGTGGTTGTCGGCCGAGTGGATGTCGCCGCTGGGCGTACCGGGTATCGCAATTCCCTTCTATCTCGCGCATCCGCGACTCGCGCGCCTCGAGCGTCGGCAGTTGCTCGAAGTCGAGGGCGGCACGCGCAAGGAGTGCATGAAGATCTTGCGCCACGAGTGCGGGCACGCCGTGCAGCAAGCGTACCGACTGCAACGGCGCCGTCGCTGGCAGCAACTGTTCGGTTCGTCGACCAAACCGTATCCAGATGCGTACCGTCCGAACCCGGCGAGCAAGCGCTTCGTGCAGCACCTGCGCATGTACTACGCGCAGAGTCACCCCGACGAGGACTTCGCCGAGACGTTCGCCGTGTGGATGGGGCCGCGCACGCGCTGGCGCAAGCGTTACGCGGGGTGGCCGGCCCTCGACAAGCTCGAATTCGTCGACGAGACGATGGCCGAGATCGGCGCTCAGCCGGCCGCCGTGCGCAGCCGTGAGCACGTCGAGCCTCTGGGATCGAACACAAAGACGCTGCGCAAGCACTACGCGGAGCGGCGCGGACGCTTCCAGCCCAGCGCAGTCAGCTCCTACGATCGCCACTTGCGCGCGCTCTTCACGCCGGAAGCGGACGCTCCCGATGCCGAGCGCGCGACGCGCTTTCTGACGCGCAATCGCGGGGAGATCCGGCGGCTGGTTTCGCGCTGGACCGGCGAGTATCAGTTCACGCTCGACATGGTGCTCGCTGAGATGATCGTTCGCTGTCGCGAACTCGGCTTGCGCGCGGTCGGCGATGAGGAGCAAATGCGCATGGATTTCGCCGTGGTTCTCACTGTGAACACGATGCACTCTCTGTACAGCAAGTCGTCCTGGGTCGCCCTATGAAGCGCTTGCGTGTCCTTCATCTGACCCAGCCATGGATGCTCCCGCCGCCGGATCCGGAGAACTACGGCGAGAAAGAGCGCAAGGTCTGGAAGACCGACTACGACGTCGTGTCGACGCTGCGGGAATTGGGGCACGAAGTTCAGTCCTTGGGAGTCGAAGACGAACTGCAACCGATTCGCAGTGCGATCGAGGGCTTCAAGCCGCACATCGTCTTCAATCTGGTCGAGGCCTTCGCCGGGATGGCGGAGCTCGATCAACACGTCGTCAGCTACCTGGAATTGCTGGGTGTGCCGTACACCGGTTGCAGCCCGCGCGGGCTCGTGCTCGCGCGCAGCAAGGCGTTGAGCAAGAAGATCCTGGCCTACCACCGCATTCGCAGCCCGAAGTTCGACGTGTTTCCGTTGAACCGCAAGGTGCGTCGGCGCGCGGATCTGCCTTTGCCGCTGTTCGTGAAGAGTCTCACCGAAGAATCATCGCAAGGCATCAGCCAGGCCTCGATCGTCGAGACGGACGCCAAGCTCGCGGAGCGTGTCGCTTTCATCCACAGCCACCTCGGCACGGACGCGATCGCGGAGCAGTACATCGAGGGCCGCGAGCTGTATGTCGGTGTCGTCGGCAACGAGCGTGTGCAGATCCTCCCGACCTGGGAGATCACGTTCGAGAATCTGCCGGCCGGTCACGCTGCGATCGCGACCAGCAAGGTGAAACACAACCCCGAGTACCAGGAGAAGGCCGGCATCATGCAGGGACCGGCCGAGGCCCTGCCGCCCGAGGTCGAGCGTTCGATCGCACAGGTGACGCGCCGCATCTACCGCGCCCTGGAGATCGACGGTTACGCGCGCATCGACTACCGCTTGGGCACCGACGACAAGCTCTACTTCCTGGAAGCCAATCCGAATCCGGAGATCGCGCGCGACGAAGAACTCGCCAGTTCAGCCGAGATCGCGGGCCTCGAGTACCCGGATCTGATCAAGAAGATCGTGAATCTGGGGCTGAAGCGCGGGCGGCGTCTGCGCTGAGTCGAGTTTCACGCACCGCGCCGTTCAGCGTTCTGCGAACTCGCCGAGGATCCGGTGTGCGCGCTCATTTTCGTCCAAGGTCTGACGGCCGCGTGAACCCATCATCCACGCCACGCCACCCAGCACGACGACCGCGAGCAGCAGACCCCACTCGAGCGGCCACACCAACGCCGCACCTGAACCAGGAACGATCATCACGCCCAGGATGAGAGCCGCACCGAGTCCGGCACAGATCGGAACGATGCGCCCGAGCGGCAGGCGATAGGGTCGAACCATGTTGGGTCGGTCGCGGCGCAAGCGCGCCAAGGAGAACGTGACGCCCAGGAACGCGAGTGCGATGCAGAACGAGCCGACGTCGATGAACGCGACCATCGCGCCGCGGCCCAGGCACGCTCCGGCGGCGGTGAGCACACCGGTGACGACGACTGCGGCCGCAGGTGTGCCGAAGCGCGCATGCGTGCTGCCCAGAACGGGCGGTGCGATGTGTCCGCGGCCGAGCGCGAACAAGACGCGCGATCCGGCCAGGAAGAACCCGTTCCAACTGGTGAGCAACCCGAGCAGCGCCGCGACGAGCACGAGATCGGCGAGCAGCGGCGAGCCCATCGACGTGCGGAACGCGGCGGCGGTCGGCATGTCGGCGGCGGCGATCGTCTGCCACGGTCCGGTGCGCGCCACGCTCCAGATCAGCGCGCAGTAGAACAAGGTCGCACCTATGATCGAGAGCAGGATCATCATGGCCAGCGCGCGCGGCGACACCGACTGTTGTGCTTCCTCCGCGCCTTGCGGAATGGTGTCGAATCCGACGAACCAGAACGGTGCCGTGACGAAAACCGCCGCGATCCCGGCCAGGATTCCCGGCGTGCCCTCGCCCGTGAACCACGGTTCGGTGTTGGCGCTCGCGCCGCCGCCCAGGCCTGCGCCGATGAAGACGAGTGTGACAGTGACGAAGCCGACGGTCAGCAGCGTCTGCAAACGAGCCGCGCCGCTGACGCCGCGATAGTTGATCCACGTGATGGCACCCGTCGTCACGGCGGCGAGCAGCAGGTGCGAACCGAACACCGTTTCACCACCGATCACGTATACCGGCCACACGTCGAGTCCGGGTACGAGTTGGCTCAAGACTCGCCCGACCGAGATGGCTTCGAAGGCCGACACGGACAGGTACCCGAAGGCCAGGAACCAACCGACCAAGAAGGATTTGCCGGTGCCGAAAGCCATGTACGCGTACGCGACCTCGCCTCCGGCGACGGGCAACATCGCGCACAACTCGGCGTAGCACAGCCCGATCGCGAGCATCAGCAGGCCGCCCGCCGCGAATCCGATCACCGCGCCCATCGGGCCCGCGGCATTCAGCCACGTGCCCATGGCCGTGACCCAGCCCACGCCGATCATCGATCCGAACGCCAGCGCGAAGAAACCGATCCGCCCAATCCCTCGGCGCAGTTCCGGTCGTGACGCATTCGTGTCGACCGAGTTCATCCGAGCATTATCCGTGCTTGGAGCGATCAATTCCACGCCGAACCACGCTGCGTGGGCATATACGCAGCATTCTGCAGTTGCCGATGAGGTCACACGCTTCAACGTAGGAACGGAGTGCCCTCAGCGCGTATCCTGCTGACGTGGATGATGTGCCGATGACCCGACACTGTTCAGCACCTACAGCGCCCGCATGAAATTCAGAACCTGGATGCTGCCTGCGGCGATGGCGGCCGGCGGAGTTGCCGGTGTCGCGTTGGGCGCGGGACTCGGTCATCGCTGGACGGATCCGGCGCTCGAACCGCTCGTCTTGAGTGTGCGCTTGTGCGGCAACGTGTTTCTTGCGCTGCTGAAGGCGTTGACGATTCCTCTCATCGCGCTGAGCATCGCCATGGCGGTCCAGGAACTCGGCCGTGGTCGCGACGTGGCGGCGCTCACCATCAGGACGGTTCTGTATTTCGTCGCGACGACTTTCGTGGCCGTCGTCACGGGGCTCGTCCTCGTTCAGTTGATCCACCCCGGCACAGCCGCGCTGACGAGTTCGGGTGCTCCCGTAGCGTTGCCCGAGCCGCGCAGCGCCTGGCAGGCGATCTTCGACCTCGTGAGCGGGATGTTCCCGTCCAACCTGTTCAACGCCGCAGTCGAGAACAACGTGCTCGGTTTGCTCGTGTTCAGTCTGATCTTCGGCATCGCGCTGTCGAAGCTCGGCGAGCGCGCGAAGCCGCTCGTGCAAGCGCTGTCGATCGCGAACGAGGTGTTGTTCCTGACCGTCAAGTGGGTCGTGCACCTCGCACCGATCGGCATCCTCGGGCTCGTCGCCGATCGACTCGGGCGTGCAGGCGGTGGTGCGGCGACGTGGACCGAGGTGCAGCATCTGGGCTGGTACAGCGCGACGGTCGTCGCGGGCCTGGCCTTCCATGCGTGCATCACGCTGCCGCTCGTGTTGCGCTTCTTTGCGCGGCGCAACCCGTTCCAGTATGCGCGCGGGATGTTGGAGGCCCTGATCACCGCTTTCGGTACGGCGTCTTCGGCCGCCACGCTGGGCGTGACGGTGAACGGTGTGGTCGAGAAGAACGGAGTGTCGCGCCGTTCAGCTGATTTCGTATTGCCGCTCGGTACGACGATCAACATGAACGGCACCGCGCTGTACGAGGCGGTGGCGGTCGTGTTCATCGCCCAAACGCTGGGTCTCGAGCTGACCGGCGTGCAACTCGCGATCGTCGCGATCACAGCGACGTTGGCCGCGATCGGCGCGGCGGCGATCCCCGAAGCCGGACTCGTGACCATGGTCCTGGTGCTGACGGCCGTCGATCTGCCGACCGAGAGTATCGGGTTGTTGTTGGCGATCGACTGGATCCTCGATCGCTTCCGGACGGCGGTCAACGTCTGGGGCGATTCTGTAGGAGCGGCAGTGGTCGATGCTCACCGGCCTGGTCCGGGTTGATCGAGCGCTACGGAGTGATCGATGTGCTGTAGTGAATGTCTGGGTCACGCGGGGTCCGGTCCGTGAAAGACGGCCTTCAGCGGTGTGGCGCGGCCATCGCAGCTCTGTATGCAGAGCTCGATTGGTCGAAACTCGGCGCCAATTACTGCGAAGGCGACGGGAGTTCCTTCTTCGACGACGATCTGCGCGAGTTGACGCTCGAAACCGGCTACAGGATTGCGGACGAGATCAGCTCGGCCGTCGCCGGCGGACGCACAGGCCGCAGCTTGTACTTCGGAGCCGCCGTTGCCGAGTTGGTCCCGATTCTGGCGGAGCATCTCGTGCTGGAGCGTGACGTCGTGTGGCTCAACCTGCCTGGCGACGAGCTGAGGGAGATCACGCGGGCCATGCACAAGGTCCGCGATGAACTGGGATTCGAATTGCCGATGCCGTCCACGCATGGAATCGAGTCGTGTGCCCAGGCCGGGTTCGATCACCTGTGGATGGTCAGCGTCTTGACGGACCCGGACGCATTTCCTGCACTGCACGACGAGCTCTACGAGCGCAGCGGCGGGCCGCTCGCGACGGGGCGCGGATCCTCGGGGGCAGAGCGTGCGCGCGCCGAAGCACTTGTCGAACGCTTCTTGGATTGCGCATCGAGTTCTGCGCTCGTCACGACGACGGATGAAGAGCTCACACTGATCGAACCTGCCGTGCAACGTCGCGGCGGCGAGTGGACCGTGCCGGAATCGTGTATAGAGACCGCGATCGTGGGCGACATGCTGCGCTTTTGTCGCTGGTCGCGCTGAAGCCGGCTCAGTTCAAGAACAGATCAGTTACCCCCAAGGTGAGCAGCCCCAGCACTGCCACGCACGAGAGCACGGCGAGCACGAGCGCGGTGCCGAACATGCCGGCTGAGTGTGCCCAGGCGCCGCGCGCGGAGAGTGTGCGAATGAGCGCGAACGGCGCAGAGGCGAACAGGACGCTCGGACCGAGCATCGTGAGCGGATGGCCTCAACAGAAGACGGGAATCATCACCATCCCGAGCGGTGGAATGAACGCCAAGGTCAGCGCGCCGGCTGCGGCGATGGGTCGACGTCGCACGAACAGGCCGGCGAATACGCTCAAGAGCGCGAACGACGCAAGCGCGATAAACCAGGCGACGCCATCCATGTCGGGATTGTAGTCCACATCCGACCGGACGAAAACGCGTGTCGCCAGGGTAGTGATTGGCAGCGACGGTGCGCCGGTGATTCTGCACGACGACCCTAGTCCGCACGGTACAGCACGCGCAGATGACGCCCGGGTTTGTCGGCCGGGCCAGAATCAGGGATGTCCTCGAACGCCGCTTCTAGAAGTCCGAAGTGTTCAAAAGTGCGCAGTTCCGAACGCAACAGCGGCCATGGGAGCTCCCCGGTGTCCTCGTGCGGTTCGCGCGCGCGTGTGACGACGAGCAATTCGCCGCCGGGTGCGATGAACTGCGCGATGCAGGCAAATGCGCCCGCGCGCCTGTCTGCGGGCAAGGCCTGTAGTGTGTAGCTCTCGAACACGAAGTCGAAGGCGCGCGCCCACGTCGCAGGTGGAGCGAACAGGTCGGCCGCTTCGTAGCGCACGGTCGAGTTCGGAAAACGCTTGTGGCACCACTCGATCGCAGTGGGGGAGACGTCGAAGCCCATCGTGTCGAACCCGGCGCGCGCGAGCACTTCCGCGTCCTCGCCCAGGCCGCAGCCGACGACGAGCGCACGTCGCCCGGTGCCGTCTACCTTGTGCTTGCGCATCCACTCGACGAGCAAAGGATGCCCGTCCAGATCCGCCCACGGAATGCGCGCTTCGTCACCGTTGGCCTCCGCGTACAGTCGCTCGAACCAGCCCAGTGCGTCGCCGCGCTGCAGCGATTCGTTTGCAATCGCTCGGGTTCGAGCGCGGGCCTCATCTTGGGTCGGTCGGTTCATCGGTGATCTTGCCAGGCTGTTCGGCCCGTGAGAGTTGTTGCCGCGATCGCGTTGGTCGCGCGCCGCTCACGCGAAATCGGTCTCAGGTCTAGAAGTGCTTTCCGCCACCGAAGTCAACGCGCCGTGGCGGGAGCTTCGATCAAGAGCCTCTGCCCCGGTCCGTCGAGCACGAAGATGCGTTGGCGCAGCGCATCGTACCCGAGCAGGCCGGTCTCACCGCCTGTGTCCCTGATCGTCAGGTCGACCCGCTGATTGCCCAGTGGAAATCCCAGCACCTTCCAGGCGCGACGTGTTTCCTTGCCGGCCAACGTCGTGGATTCCGTAGCCGTGCCGGCGTTCACTCCCAGCGCTTCCAGCGCGTGCGGCGGGAGCGCCGTGTGCGTCGAACCGGTGTCGACATGCAGATCGACGGTCTTGTCCGCATCCATCAGATGCAAGGGCATGATCGGTATGCGGTCCACGCCGCCGATCTCCATGGATTCGAGCGGGGTGCCGGACTCAATGAATGCTGACAGGCTCTTCAACAACCCTTCAGACGGCAGGATCACGAGCTCACGGCGTGCGTCGAGGAACAAAAGCGCCCAGTCGCCGATGCTCATCGATCCAGCGTCACACCTTGCTCCGGCATCCTCGCGACGCGCGGCGAAGCACTGGAGCAGCGCACTTGCCCCTGTGGACCACAAGAGCAGCGCGGCCGACAGCATGTGCCGTCAGCCGCGCGTGCCAGGAAGCGCCGAGTTCGAGAGCTCGGTCTACTGCAGGCGAGCGATCAGAGCCTGGTTCAGGCGCTTGTACTCGTCACCCAGCGAACCACCCTTCTTCTCGGCCATGGCGAGCGATTGACGGGCCGCGGCGAGCGCGCCTTCTTTGTCGCCCAGCTTCGCAAGGATCAGACCCTTGCGGTAGACGATCCACAGGCCGTCCGGTTGTTCGGCGAGAGCGGCGTCGATCCACGTCAGGGCCTGCTTCAGGTCGAGATCGTGCTCGTAGTAGAACATCGCCGCGGCGAGGTAGGGCTTCTTGCCCTCCGCGGACATCGCAGCCTTGATCTCAGGGACGAGCGTCTTCACGAGGTCGAGTTCGAGTTTCACCGCGACGCGCGTCTTGTCCCAATCGATCGTGAGCAGCGCCGACTCGTCGCGCAATTCGTGCGTGCCGATCGTCAAGGTCTCGACCATGTCTTGCAAAGCGACGGGCTTGGCGGTCACGCGCACGAGATCGTTCTTTTGATCGTAGGCGTAGGAACCCCAGCCATCGGTGGCCTTGTTCAGGATCACGGTCCATTCGGTTGCTCCGGGAATCGTGACCAGCGCGTACGTGCCGGCCGGAATCGCCTGACCGCCGAACTTCAAGTCCGTGCTGAACGTGACCTTGGTCGCGGCGTTGGCGCCGGTGCGCCACACTTCGCCGAAGGGCACGAGTCCGCCGAAGATCTTGCGGCCTTTGACGCTCGGGCGTGAGTACTCGACTTCGACATCGGTCGTGCCGACGCGCTGTTTGAAGGATGCCGCGGGGCTGGCCTGCGGAAACTCGAGCTTCTTGTCTTGGAGCGGTTGAGCGTGGGAGTTCACGGAAACGACGGTGGCCGCGACAGCGGCGAGCGCGATGAACGCGCCGATGAGGATGTGTTGCTTCATAGTGCCGGCATTCTAGTGAATGTCGTCCGCAATGTGCAGCGGTGCCGTGTGCGGGCAGCATTCACGTCCCGCTGTGAGCGGTTCAGTCACAAAAGCGTCGTTCCAGCGAACTCGCTGAGTTTGCAGAAAAGTAGGAATCCGAAATAGCGCCGCCGCTTCAGGCGCTCTTCCGCGGCGAAAGCGCCTGGAGCGCCACCGCTGTCACGACGACGATCGCCGGCGCGATGAGGTTGTACCAGAGGAAGGCGATCTCCAGATCCGTGAAGTGGATCACGAAGATCGCCGCCTGTGCGATCAAGGCCGCAGCGAAGATCGCGCCGCCCTGCACTCGCCGCACGAAGAACGCGACGAGGAAGATGCCCAGGATCGTGCCGTAAAACAGGGACCCGAGGATGTTGACGGCTTGAATCAGGTTCTCGAACAGTGAGAACACCGCCGCGAAGCCCAGCGCCAGCAGGCCGTAGCACACTGTCGCGATTTGAGTCGCGCGCACCTGACCGGCGTCGGTGCGCGTCTTGCGCAGTACGTCGACGGTCGTCGTCGTCGCCAACGCAGACAACTCGGCGCTTGTGCTGCTCATGCCGGCGCTGAAGATCATCGCCAGGAGCAGTCCGATCACGCCCACGGGCAGGTAGTCCATGATGAACGTGATGAAGATGTAGTCCTTGTCGTTGGGCTCGCGCTCGGGCGCGAGCTCGCGCAAGTGCGCGCGGAACTCCTGCTGCAGGGTCGCGCCTCGTGCCTCGACGGCCTTCAACTCGATCAAGGTGGATTCCGACAGGACCGGATCCGCATGGCGCCGCGCTTCGGCCCAGCGCGCCGCGAGTTCCGCGCGCTGCTCCATCGCCGCACCATACTCATGCTCCAGGTCGGCTGTTCTGGACGTCTGATCAGCGTTGCGCGCAGCCGTCAAGTTGGCTTCGTTCCAGTGCAACGGCGCCGGGTGGAACAGGTAGAACACGAACACCAGGACGCCCGTCAGCAGGATCCCGAACTGCATCGGGATCTTGAGCACGCCGTTCATCCACAGTCCGATGCGCGCCTGCTGCATCGATTGGCCGCTCAAGTAGCGCTGGACCTGGCTCTGGTCGGTGCCGAAGTACGAGAGCTGCAGGAAAAATCCGCCGATCAGTCCGCTCCACAGCGTGTACTTGTTCGCCGGATCCCAGGACAGGTCGATGACGTCGAGCTTGCCCAACGCTTGGGCCGCGGCGAGGCTCTCGCCGAACGACAGCGACGGGCTCAGGTAGTACACGACGAGCGCGAACGCCGTGAAGATGCCGAGGAACATCACGGTCATCTGCTGTTTGTGCGTAACGCCGACCGCGCGCGCGCCGCCGCTAGTCGTGTAGATGATGACCAGCGCGCCGATGAACAAGCACGTCCACGAGAGCGGCCAGTTCAGCACCTTGCTGAGGATGATGCTGGGCGCGTAGATCGTGATGCCGGCCGCCATGCTGCGCTGCACCAGGAACAGACCTGCGGTCAACAGGCGTGCACGTTGATCGAAGCGGCGGCCGATGAACTCGTATGCGGTGAAGACCTTCCACTTGTAGTAGAGCGGAATGAACACGGCGCCGATGACGATCATCGCGAGCGGCAGCCCGAAGTAGAACTGCACGAAGCCCATGCCGTCGAGGTAGCCCTGGCCCGGCGTGCTGAGAAACGTGATCGCGCTGGCTTGCGTCGCCATCACGCTCAAACCCACGCCCCACCAGCGCGAGTCGGAACCGCCGCGCAGGAAGTTCTCGCGCGTGTTGTCGCGGCGGGTCTTCCACACGCCGAAGCCGACGATGAAGCCCAGCGTGCCGAGCAGGACGCACCAGTCGAAAAGGCTCATCGATCTTCGCTGTGTGCGCGGCGCGAGACGAGGTTCGCGAGGAGTCTGTACGCGCCGGGCACGCCGGCGGGCAACTGTCGGAACAGGCTGATGCCGGTGTAGATGAAGCGTCCCTTCCCGTGGTCGCACGCGATCAACGCGCCGTTCAGAGGTTGTTCGCCGGGATCGTTCCAGGCGATCAGCGGTGTGTAGTGCGCATCGATGTCGCCTACGAAGTACAGGCCGCGTTCCTGCACCCAGCCCTCGAAATCATGCGCCGTGAGAGCATTGGGCTCGTTCATCAGTGGATAGTCGGGTGCGAGAAACTTGGGCGGCGCTTCTTCGACCGTGACGCGGTTGCGCGTGAGCGAGAACGGATACGGACCGATGACGTTCGCGCTCATCACCAAGTCGCTGCCGTTCGTGTTGTACTGCACAAGCAGCGTTCCGCCGCGCTCGACCCAGGCCAGCAGCGTCGATTGGAAGCGCGCGAGCGCCGCGACCGTGTTGTAGGCGCGGATGCCGGTCACGATCGCATCGTACTTGTCCAGGTCTTCACCGCGCGCGGACGAGGGATCGATGCGCACCACGTTCAAGCCCAGTCGATAGAGTGCTTCGGGCACGTCGTCGCCGGCGCCATCGATGTAGCCGATGGTCTCGGCGTTCACGGTGACGTCCAGCGGCAACAAGTTGATCTCGGCCGGCGAGTACCAGGTCTGCGGCAGGATGTGCGGATAATCGATGACGTGCATCGTGCGGCTCGCCGTGCCTTGCGGCCCGGTGAAGCTCACGCTCGCCTTGCCGCCGGAGGCAACCCGCGTGCGGCGCAGTCCAATGTCGAGTGTGCGCCGATCACCGCGCTTCAAGCTTGTAATCGTCGGCGGGGAAGTTGCGACCGACCAGCCGTCGGGCAATGCGATCTGCAGCTCACCGCTCAGATCGGCCAGTGCTTCGATTTCGACAGAGACAGTTGTCTGGTCGGCGCGCACGATGGCTACAGGCTCGACGACACGGATGGAGGCGATCGGCGTGATGACGACCGGTCGCGTGCGTTCACCCGCAACGCGATCGACCCACTTGTACATGGGTGATCTGGACCAGGGGATCACGAGTCCGTCAGAAAGCCTCAGGCCTCGCTTCCAGATCGATGTGTTCGATGTGGATGCGGGTTCTATGCCCGTGTATCCCGCTCTGATCGGGTGGTACAGGCCGTCATGGGGCGCCTCCAGCCAGTACGGTTGGTCGACCAACAGCCCGGCCGTCAGGGTACTGACATCTTCCCAGAGCATCGGGTGATTCGCCTCGAGAGTTCCCCGCGCTGGGAACCACGACTCAGATGCCGGTTCAGGAACCAAATCGGAGAGCAACTTCCCAGGACGTCGCTGAAGCACGGAGTAGTCGATCTTCAGCCATTCTCCCACCGTACCCGCGGCGGCACGCGAAACATCGCACGTCGCTTCGATGGCGACGCCACAGGTCTGCAGGATCAAGTCGCGCGCAGCCGAGGCCTTGCGCATCGCCCAATCACGTTGCAGATCATCCGACGATGACAACTCGTCGAGTACGCGCACAACAGCTGAGATCTTCAGTGCGCTCAATTCAGGAGCCTGTGGCTGGAACGTATCGATCACAGCACGCAACGGTTCCAGTACACGCTGACCTCCACGCAAGCGCGCCCAGGTCGTCTCGATGCCGGAGAAGAGATCCGACGTCGGGCCCGCGACGCCCTTGTCGAGCCGCAGATACTCGAGGGATTCACCGCGCGTC
Source organism: Planctomycetota bacterium (assembly GCA_016795245.1). GTDB lineage: Bacteria > Planctomycetota > UBA1135 > UBA1135 > JAEUIA01. The sequence continues at coordinate 117,036 of JAEUIA010000064.1, forward strand.
TCGGCCGCGCCGAAACCCTGGCTCTTGTGCTGACTGCGGCTGCGACCGGCGAGCTCGGTGTAGCTCAAGCCGAGCAGCGGGTCGTACCCGCCGACATCGACGGTGACCCATTGCGTCGGATTCGCCTTGGCGTACGCCGCCAGGTCCCTGCGCCACCAGGTGCTGCCATTGAAGTACAGACGCTTCGTCTGCCACGGCTGCAATCCAGCCGCGACCTGCTCCGGGAACGCTTTCGGATCCGCCGCCATATCGAAAGCCTCCGCCGCCAGGATCGACGAGGCCGTGTGATGTCCATGGCCGCCGCTGCCGTCGCGGTCGAAGCGCGTGATGATCACGTCGGGCCGAAACGTGCGAATGACGCGCACGACGTCGCTCAAGACCTCCTGCTTGCCCCACTTGGCGAAGGTCTCCTCGGCCGTCTTGCTGTAGCCGAAGTCGACGGCGCGCGTGAAGAATTGCTCGCCGCCGTCGATGCGCCGCGCTTCGAGCAGCTCCTGCGTGCGGATGATCCCGAGCGCATCGCCCAGCTCGGGTCCGATCAGGTTCTGTCCTCCGTCGCCGCGCGTCAGGCTCAAGTACGCCGTGCGCACTTGCAGACCGTTGGCGAGGTAGCTGATCAGCCGCGTGTTCTCGTCGTCGGGGTGAGCTGCAATGTACAAGGCGCTCCCCACGACTTCGAGTCCGTGCAGCGCGTGCAGGATCCGGGCGCTGTCGAGTTGCACCGGCGGTCGCTGTGCGTGAACCGGGGCGAGCAGGAAGAGTGGCAGCGCCAGGGCGCGGAGGACGATTCTCTGGATCATGAGCAGCGGCTACGCACGACGTTGGTCGATTGAGACAGGTCAGGCCGAGCGGACAGATTACGCGATTGCGCCACCGATCGCGCGACGAACGAAGGTTGCACGAGAATCTTGCGGTGCTATCCCGCGAATCGACTGTAGCGAGTGTGTCGGTCGTCCACAGTCAGCGCAGACATACGATCGCAAGTGGCACGGCTAGCGCGACGAGGAACACAGCCGCTGATCCGCACCCGGCCTTGGACGCAGTACCCGCAAAGCGTTCTGGGTGCGCGACGCGCAACTCGCGTTCGATCGTCTCGACGACCTCCTTGGACTCCCTCAATCCCAGGCCGCTCACGTTGCGCAATTCCTTGATCGCTTCGATCTTGCGCCCCGCGTAGATCGCTTCGGTGATCGCGGTGCGTTGCTCGGGAGGCAGGATGGGGTTCGTCGTCATGAGATACCGTGCCTGGATCAAAATCTCGTTATTCGCAGCCGCTGGTAGCCGGCGGCGAGCCGAACTCCACCGTATCGATCGCGCGCGAGTTTGTCGTGCGACGATTTCGATCTATGGTCTGTAGACATGGCCCGCCCGATAGGACGCGAGATGAAGATCGACTCGGGCTGTGAACGCCGGGTCGTTGGACGCCAGCGCCTGTGCGCGCGAGCGCTCGGCCGCGCGTACGGCCTCCTGGAAGCGGCCTTCCTCGGCGTGCAACACGGCGTAGATGAGCGACAGGATGTGATGCTCATCCCCGATCAACGCTCGCGCGCGATCGGCAGCAGTGCGCGCTTTTTCCAGGTTGCGCAACTTGGGGTCGGCCTGCACGGAGCGTATCCAAGCCAGCGTCAAGAGAGCATTCGCGTCGTTGGGGGCGATCGCGATCAGCCGCTCGTTGTACGCGAGTGCCGTCGCATCATCGCCGCGCATGCTCGCCACGGTGCCGAGCCCGCGCAGCGCGTCCACGTCATTCGCGTCGATTACGAGCAGCTTCTCGAAGATCGCTGCTGAGTCGGCGAGCCGCTGCGTGAGGCCGTAGAGCGTTCCGAGCTGCAGCAAAGTCGCTCGGAAACGCGGGTCCAGGCGTAGCGCGGACTCGAAAGCCTTCGCCGCTTCATCCGCCTTGCCGGTCCGAATGAGTGCGAGCCCGAGATTGTGGTAGGCGAGCACGGACTCACGCACGCCGAGCTCCGCACGGAACGCAGAGATCGCTTCCTCGATACGGTTCTCGCGACTGAGGAGCACACCCAAGCCCAGATGCGCGTTGGGCAATTTGGGCACGAGGGCCAGCGCCGCGGTCAGATGTTCGCGCGCGAGCTGCGGATCACTGTCGATCACGGCGTTGGCCAGGATCTGGTGCGCGAGCGCATTGCGCCCGTCGGCGACCTGGAGCATGTGTTCCGCGAGCGTGCGACTGTCCTTCCAGCGCAGCGCTTGCGCCCCGGCAGTCCACGCCAAGAGCAGGCTTGCGATCACCGCCAGACCCATGAGCGGTGCGCGCCATGCGGGACGCCGTTCGATGAGCTCGCGTGCCGACATCACGACCATCAACGCCAGACCCACGGACGGCAAGTACGAATAGCGATCCGCCATCGATTGACCGCCGACCTGGACCAGTCCGAGCACGGGCACGAGCATCCCGATGAACCAACACCATCCGACGCTGAGCCAGGGGCGTTGCTTGCGCCAGGTCCAGACCGCGTACGTGATAATGCCGATGATGATCGCAGCATCGACGGGCAGGAGCGCGCTCTCGAACAGATCGAACGGGTAGTAGGCCGACAAGTCGGTCGGCCAGATGTGCTTCCCGAGGTAACGGACGAGTGCAACCGGCGCGTTGGCGAGTCGTTGCATGAACGAGATTCCCTGCGCCGTCGTCATCGCACCTTCGCCGCGCTGCACGACGTACGTCACGACGCAAGAGATCACGGACAGCGCCGCCAGCGGAATCTTCTCGCGCCAACGCCAGCCACCGCGCGCCAGCGGCCACACGTCCAAGAGCAGGAGCAGGAACGGGAGCGTGACCAGCATCGGCTTGCTCATGAGTCCGGCTGCGAAGGCCAGGAAGAGGAGCACGTACCGCAGCGCCCCCGGCGATTCCGTCCAGCGTTTGTAGGCCAGCAGCGTGGCCCAGAAGAACACGCCCGACAAGACATCCTTGCGCTCCGAGATCCACACGACCGATTCGACGCGCAAGGGATGGATCGCGAAGAGCAGCGCGACTACGAAACTCGCCCACAGCGAGCGCGTGAACCGCGTCAGCGTGACGAAGGCGAGCACGGCTGCGAGTGCGTGCAGCACGACATTCACTGCGTGATGGGCGGCAGGATTCACGCCGAACACCTGCACATCCAGCATGTGTGTCAACGTCGTCAACGGATGCCAGTTGCCCGCGTGCGCTCCGCTCCAGGCCCACACGAATCCGTCCCACGACAGCCCCGCGAGCACGTGCGCGTTCTTGAACACGTAATCGGGATCGTCGAGCAGGATCCAGCCGTTGCCGATGGCCCCGCCGAAGGTCGCGAGCACCGCGACGACGAGGACGCAGCTGAGCAAGAGCCTGCGCCTGCTTTCGCTGTCCGTGGCCTGAATCCGCGACGGTTCCATGCCGACAATCGTTCAGGGCCTGCACCCAAGAATCCAGACAAGAATCGCGGAGCGATCTCCGACCGGTCGCTGGAACACGCGTTGCGATGGGCACAAGTCTGGATCGGATCGCCGCGATCGAGTAACTCGGGCCTCAGCGCTTCAGTCCGAGCGCGCGCGAACCCTCACTCAGGAGTCGAACATGTCGAAAGCCGTGCAGCAGGAAATCGAGCACTTCATGGAGGGCGTCGTGAACCGCAATCCCGATGAGCCGGAGTTCCAACAGGCCGTTCACGAGGTGGTCGAGAGCGTGATGCCGTTCTTGCTCGAGAACAAGAAATACAAGGAAGCCCGCGTGCTCGAACGCATGACGGAGCCCGACCGCGTGATCATCTTCGCGGTCCCGTGGGAGGACGATTCGGGGGAGTTTCGCATCAATCGCGCGTACCGCGTGCAGTTCAACAGCGCGATCGGACCGTACAAGGGCGGGTTGCGCTTTCATCCCTCGGTCACCCTCAGCGTGCTGAAGTTCCTAGGCTTCGAACAGACCTTCAAGAACAGCCTTACCGGTCTGCCCATGGGCGGAGGCAAGGGTGGCTCGAACTTCAACCCGAAGGGACGCAGTGATCGCGAGGTGATGCGCTTTTGCCAGTCGCTCATGACCGAGCTCTCGCGACACATCGGCGAGGATACGGACGTGCCGGCCGGCGACATCGGCGTAGGCACGCGCGAGATCAGCTACCTGTTCGGGCAGTACAAGCGCATGAGCAATCGCTTCACCGGCATTCTGACGGGCAAGGGACTTTCGTTCGGCGGCAGTGCCGTGCGCAAGGAAGCCACCGGATACGGAGCCGTGTATTTCGCGGACGATGTCATGCAACACCACGGTGACGGTCTGAGCGGCAAGGTCGCAGTCGTCTCCGGATCCGGAAACGTGGCGCTCTACTGTATCGAGAAGCTCGTGCAGCTGGGCGCGAAAGTCGTCAGCGCATCGGACAGCGGGGGAACCGTGTACGACCCGCAAGGTATCGACCCGGACAAGCTCGCCTGGCTCAAGGACCTCAAGGAGAACCGTCGCGGGAGAGTCGCAGAGTACGCCGAGAAATTCGGCTGCGAATTTCGCGCGGACGCGACACCTTGGGACATCGAGTGCGACCTGGCGTTCCCGTGCGCGACACAGAACGAGCTCGACGCGACAGCCGCCCAACACCTCGCGAAGAACGGCGCCAAGCTGGTCGTCGAAGGCGCCAACATGCCGACGACAGCCGAAGCCATGACGGTCTTGCGCGAGGCCGGCGTGCTCGTGGCGCCCGCCAAGGCCGCGAATGCCGGTGGGGTCGCTGTGTCCGGACTGGAGCAGAGCCAAAATGCGCTGCGCATCTCCTGGCCGCGCGAGGAGGTCGACGAGCGCCTGAAGAAGATCATGAAAGAGATTCACCGCCGCTGCGTGGAGCACGGATCCACGAACGGCAAGGTCGACTACGTCCACGGCGCCAACGTCGCGGGCTTCGTCAAAGTCGCGGACGCGATGCTCAGTTACGGAATCGTCTAGCTTCCTGCCGTCGCCAAACCCGCGGCCTGCGCCTCAATACTCACGCTTCATGCGCTCCAACTCGGCGGCCACCATTCGCTCGCGCAAGCCCACACCGCTACCGGTTGCGAGGACGACGATGCCGTGCACGGCCAGGCCGATGCCCCAACCCATGAGCGGCATGAGATGCCAACGCGGGCCGCCCGTGAAGTGGTTGATGCCGAACAGGCCCAGATTCACGAGCACGTACACGAGCGCATGCACGTAGAACCCGAGTTTGCGGTCGACGCGCCTGCGCGCCCGTTGCTCGATGTCACCGTCCGTCCACGAGTCCTTCATGTTCGCTCCCCGAATTCGAAGTTCGGCCTGTGATCCGTGCCGCTTCAAGATCGTACCCGAGAACTTGGAATCCCGAACGACTCCGGAGCGTCGAACGAGCTGCACACAACAGGGGTTGCGGAGTCCGCAGGGGCCTTACCGAGATCGTGCGCTCACCGCGGCCAGAGCAGCGCGACGTACACGCCGTAGCCCAGCACGAGCAGGGCGCCCTCCCAGCGCTGCAGTCTGCGGCCGCTCCACAGGATCGGCAGCAGCAAGACTGCAAACGCGAGCGCGACGTAGTTGTCCGTCGTTCGAATTCCGTCACCGACCAATGGCCGCACGATCGAAGACACGCCCAGGATGCCGAGCAGATTGAAGATGTTCGAACCGATGATGTTGCCCAGCGCGATGTCGGGCTCCTTCTTCAGTCCGGCGACGATGCACGTGACCAGTTCCGGCATGCTCGTGCCCAAGGAGACGATCGTCAGCCCGATCACGGCTTCGCTGATTCCGAAACTCCGCGCCAGGGTCACCGCCCCGTCCACGAGATAGTGTGACCCGCCGGCCAACAGCGCGAGCCCGCCGCCGATGAAGAGCACGTCGCGCCATGGACTCCACGTCGGCTTGGGGGTGCCCAGCGCGTGCTCGGCTTCGGCCTGTACTGGAGACTTCAGCTTGCGTGCGATGAAAACGGTGAAGACCGTGTAGACGACGATTCCGGCTGCGAGAAACGCGCCCTCCGTGTTGCTGATCTTCTGGTCCATCAACATCCAGGTCACGACCAGCGTCGCACCGATCATGATCGGTGTATCGATGCGCAAAATCTGAACCTGCACGTTCAACGGACAGAGCACCGCAGTCAGCCCGAGGATCATCCCGATGTTGAGGATGTTCGACCCGATGACATTCCCGATCGCGATGTCGCCCTGACCAGCAAACGCTGCATTCACGCTCACGACCATCTCCGGCGCGCTCGTGCCGAACGCCACGACGGTCAATCCGACGACCAGCGGCGTCATGCCGAGGCGCAACGCCATCGCTGAGCTGCCGCGTACGAGGGCCTCGCCCCCGAAGTAGAGCAAGACGAGTCCCAGGAGGAGCAGGAGTACGGGTGTGATCATGGAGTGTTCAAGGCTTCGAATTATCGTCGGGCTCGCCGCTTTGGCGTGCGCCGCGCTGAACCGGACTGCGGCTGGCCTCGAACTGAAATGGATGCGACTCGCGACCTGCGTGCGTGTGTCGCCAGGTCGACCAGTTCGCGCACCGTTCGGTGCGATTCGAGCGGATGCCGCAGCGGCTTGTCGAGGTGCAGGTCGTAGCCGTTGCGCCGACCGTGCCGTTCACGCGTGACCAGGCCCTCTTCCTCGAGGTCGGCCAGGATCTTCTGCACCGCGCGCTCGGTGATGCCCACGCGCGCCGCGACCTCGCGCAGGGTCTGCTCCGGGTTTCCCGCCAGGCACACCAGGACGTGCGCATGGTTCGAGAGGAACGTCCAGCTGTGCCCGCCGGCTGGGGCGGTGCGGCGAGAAGGGGGCTTGATGCGGCTTGACATACGAACTGTGATTCGTGTATTCGTGTTCCATAGTAGCAACTGATCCGCAGTTTCCAAGTCGATCCACGTCATGAATTCATCCAAATCCGAAGGCGCCCCCCTGGTCGGCGTCGTCATGGGCAGCGCCTCCGATTGGCCGACGCTGAAGCACGCGGCCGATTGCCTCGTCGAGTTCGGAGTGCCTCACGAGGCGCGAGTGGTTTCCGCTCACCGCACGCCTGAACTCCTGAGGACCTACGCGCGCGAGGCCGAGTCGCGCGGACTGCGCTTTTTGATCGCAGGCGCAGGCGGTGCCGCTCACCTGCCCGGAATGCTCGCCGCCTGGACGGCGCTTCCGGTGCTGGGTGTGCCGGTCGAGAGCAAGATGCTGCGCGGCGTCGATTCGCTGTTGTCGATCGTGCAGATGCCCGCGGGAGTTCCGGTGGCGACCTTCGCGATCGGGGATCCGGGCGCACGCAACGCCGCGCTGTTCACAGTTCGCGCACTCGCGCGCGAATGGCCGGAATTGCGCAAGAAGCTCGACGCGTTTCACGAAGCGCAGGCGAGCAAGGTCCTCCAGGCGAAATTGCCGTGAGTCAGGTTTTCCTGCCGGGTGCGGTCCTGGGAGTGCTGGGCGGCGGACAACTCGGGCGCATGTTCGCGCTCGCGGCACGACGCATGGGATATCGCGTCACGGTGTTCGCGCCTGATGACGACACACCTGCCGGCCAGATCGCAGACCGTGAGATTCGCGCGGAGTACGAGGACCTCGCAGCGGTCGAGCAATTCGCCCGCGAAGTGGACGTGGTGACGTTCGAGTTCGAGAACATCCCTGCCGCAACGGCCGAGGCGGCGGCGCGTCACGTGACCGTTCGCCCGGCCGGCACACTCCTGCATCAGACACAGGATCGCGCGCGCGAGAAGCGTGCGCTCACCGAGCGGGGCCTGCCGGTCGCGACCTTCGCAATCGTGACCACGGACGCAGACCTCGAACCCGCCGCTCGCACCGTCGGGTGCCCGGCAATCCTGAAGAGCACGGCTTGGGGCTACGATGGTCGGGGCCAGCGTCGCGTCATGCGCGTCGAGGACGTGGCAGCGCAGTGGCGCACCCTGGATTCGCAGCCGTGTGTGCTGGAACGTTTCGTGCCCTTCGTCGCCGAGTTGTCGGTCGTCGGTGCGCGCGGGAGCGACGGGGAGATCGTGCTGTACGAGCCGTTCCAGAATCGCCACCGCGATCACATCCTGGATGTGACGGTCTGTCCTGCTCCGATCTCCAGCAGGGTACGCGAGGACGCGTTGGCGATCGCGCGCGAAGTGCTGACGCGCTTCGAGGTGGTCGGCGTGCTGTGTGTCGAGCTGTTCCTGCTCGCGGACGATTCGCTCGTGGTGAACGAGTTCGCCCCGCGTCCGCACAACTCCGGTCACGTCACGATCGACGCCCATGCTTGCAGCCAATTCGAACAGCAAGTGCGCGCTGTGTGCGGCTTGCCGTTGGGCTCGACCGAGCGCACTGTGCCCGCCGCGGCGATGGTCAACCTGCTGGGTGATCTCTGGGATGGAGGTACGCCGAATTGGACAGCCGCCCTTGCTGACCCGCGTGTGCGACTGCATCTCTACGGCAAGCAAGACGCCCGAAGCGGTCGCAAGATGGGGCACTTGTCCGTGGCGGACACGACCGCCGAAGCCGCTGAGCGCCGTGCGCTCGATGCGCGCTCCGCGCTCTCGGGAAGCAGGAAGGCGCCCGCGTGGACTGGTCGCTGATCTCGGGGAACCTGCTCACCCCGCCCATCTTGTTCTTCTGCCTGGGTGTGGCTGCAGCGCTCTTGCGGTCCGACCTGGAGGTCCCGCAGCCGATCACACGTGCGCTCTCGCTCTATCTGCTTTTCTCGATCGGCATGCACGGCGGTGTCGAATTCGCGTCTGCCGGATTCGGGTTCACGGCACTCAAGCCGCTCTTGGCGGGCATCGCGGCCAGTGCGCTCTTTCCGTTGGCGACGTTCGCGCTGCTGCGGCGCAAGTTGGGCCCGGCTGACGCGGCCGCGATCGCGGCGACGTACGGATCCATCTCGGCCGTCACCTTCGTGACGGCGTGCAGCTTCCTCCAAGACCGCGAGATCGCCTGGTCCGGCAACATGGTCGCCGCGATGGCGCTGATGGAGTCACCTGCGATCCTCGTCGGCGTGCTGCTCGCGCGACGTTCCGGCGTCGGCAACAAGGCCGGAGCAGGCGGCCATGGCTCGATCCTGTCGCTGTCGCGCGAGGCCTTCCTCAACGGCGCCGTGTTCCTCCTGATCGGAGCACTCGTCATCGGTGCGCTGGTCGGCGAAACTGGATGGAAGAGCGTCGCGCCGTTCGCACACGACCCGTTCAAAGGCGTGCTGTGCCTCTTCCTGCTCGACATGGGCCTCATCGCGGGGAGACGCCTGGGAGCGCTGCGCGAATCCGGAGGAATGCTCCTCACCTACGCCATCTGTGCGCCGCTCGTGCACGCAGCCATCGCCGTAGGCGCGGCGTATGCTCTGGGCCTCGGACGCGGTGATGCGCTCCTGTTGACGGTACTCTGCGCTTCGGCGAGCTACATCGCCGTGCCGGCGGCGATCCGTTCGTCACTGCCGGAAGCCAATCCAAGCCTGTTCTTGCCCATGTCGCTGGCCATGACCTTTCCCTTCAACATCTCGGTGGGTATCCCGCTCTACATGGCCGTGATCGACGCAACCTGGAGGGCGGCATGATCCCGGTCAAACGCATCGAGATAGTTGTCGACGCGCCGCACAGCGAATCGATTACGCGCTTGCTAGGGAGTCACGGCCTGGAGGGATGGACTCTCTTGCGCGGCGCAAGCGGGATGGGACAGCGCGGACGCCAGCACGACGACGACATCACCGGTGTTTCCAGTAATCACCTGATCGTCACGACCTGCACTCCCGAGAAGCTCGCGCTCTTGTTGGAGGACTTGCGCGCCATGCTCGCGAGATACGGCGGCATGTGTCTCGTGAGCGATGCGCACTGGCTGCGCCACTGAGGCCGCACGCTGCTGCGTGCTCGGACCACGCAGCAGTTGAAACTCGATTCCACTCAGGGCGTCGAATCGCCGAACAGGCCCTGCAGCACCAGGTCCCCGTTCTTGTTCATACCCGTTTCGAAGGGCAGATCCGCAACCGAGTGACCGCCGGCGGTTTCGACCAGCAGCACGAGGACAGCGGGCTTGGCGATCAAGGCCGCGCTGGAGTACGAGTTCGCGCCCTTCAGGCGCAGCCAGCCGGATTCGTGCGTGGACGCGCCGAGGATCTCGTTCGAGGCATGGTTGGTGCTCACGAGGAAGCTGTGGTTGAACACGCCGGAGATGTCGGAGAGGCGGCGCTTCGCCCAGCACTGGAATGTCGTCTGGCCGGAGAACGCTTCCTCGTTGTCGTTGTAGGCGAGGAAGTCGACGGTAGCCGTGAAGTTGCCGCCGCCGCTGAGGTTCAAAAGGATGAGTTCGCTCACGGCCTTGAAGCTCTGTCCGAGGAAGCGCGGCACGAGCATCTCCTCGCCGACGCACGTGTACTCGAGCCCGTTCAGATCGCGCAGCCCGTCGTTGTCGTGGTCCGTGGCCGAGCCCTCCTCACCGATCCCGAGGAACGTGAACGGGTTGGTGCCGTACGACAGCGACTGAATGCCGTCGATGATCAGCGACTGACCGATCAGGTGGTTGTGCACGATGGCCGCGCCGGTCGTCTTGTGCTTGGCGAACACGTACACGTAACCCTGAGCGAAGTTCGGATTGTGCGCCGACGTGACGACTGAAAGCGTGTCGCGCGGCGTCAGGGTGTGCGTGCGGTTGTATTCCAGGCAGTTGAGTTGCGTTCCCGTCGGACCGAAGCGGCCGATGTAGACGAATTCCACATTCACATCCGAACCCAACTCGGTCGCGTTCGTGACGGTGAGCAACGTCATGTCGCCCAGACGGTTGTCGAACTCCGGGAACACCAGCAAGCTGCCCGGTGTACGGACGCCGACCGGGCAATCGTCCGACGGGCCGGGCCCGCCGATGGGTTCGATCGTGAGATCGAACAGGATCGGAGTCGCCGTCGACGCCGCCGGACGCGTCATGTTGACGCGCACCTCGACGAAGCGCCCGAAGATGCCGGTGAAGGCCACGCCGTTCTGAGCGGGCTGGAACGCCACGGCGGAAAGCGCCGCGGCGTTGTCGGACGCGCGGAATTCGACCGTGAGGCCGGTCGTCGCCGGCACGCTGGCGTTCCACGAAATCTTGCCGTACTGCGTGTTCGCCACTCCGCTGTCGTACGTGACCTGCCAGTATCCGCCGGCGTTCAAGTTCACGAACGGCGCGATGCCGGTCATGTCGCTGTAGTCGTAAGGCACTGCGTTGCGTCCGAGCGGCACGGTCAGATCGACAGCGCCTAGTCCGTCGCCGCCGCCGTTGGGATCGATGCGCTTCGCCGTGTTCGAGAGCGTGCACGTCACCCACACCTTGCCGGCGCGGTCGACCGCGAGTCCGCGCGGGCTCTGACCGTCGGCGCCCAGGTCGATCGTCTTGAGGATGTTCCCGGCGTTGTCGAGGCGCGTCACGTTCTGTCCGAAGCTGTGATCGACCCACACGTTGCTGTCGATCGGCGTCACGCACACGGAGCGCGCACCGCCGGCGCCTCCGGAGGGTTTCGGGAACCCGGCCGCGATCGTGCCGTTCGGCAGGATCTTCGTGACCGTGTTCTGGATGAACTGGCAGATCCAGACGTTGCCGGCCGGATCGAGGCCGAGCCCGTGGTTGCCGGGGACCGGAATGCACAGCGACGCGGCGGTGCCGAGGTCGTAGCGCATGACGGTGTTGTCGGCTTCCGAAGTGGACCACAGGACGTTGTTGCCGTCGACGACGCCGCCGTGACCGCCGCAAGCAGGGGCTCCGAACGTGGACAAGAATGCGCCGTTCGTCCCGCGCAGCTTGTCGAACGAGGTCGGGACGAACGGATAGCCGCCCACGAACACGTCATCGTTCGCATCGATGGACACGTGGCGCACGTTGCGGCCGTTGGTGCGCTGGAAGACGAGGATCGCTTCGTCGACTGCGTCCTGCACGATGCCGTCGGCGCCGCCGTCTCCGTCCGTGATGTTCGGCCAAGGCAGGATGTCGCCCAAGCCGCGCGAGGTGCGGATCAGTCCGTCGCCGTTGCGGTCGACGCAGGTGTTGAAGCGGAACGGACCCTTCAAGTAGAGCCCGTTCGCATCCGGGACGCCGTTCGCATCCGTGCGCACGCCGCCGATGCAGATGCCGATCTTGACCACCGAGCCGCGTTGACCGGGCAGGCCGGTGACGGTCGACGCCTCGTCGCGGTTTCCGACCCAGACGTTGCCTTGCGAATCGACTGCCGTGCGCGAAGGACTGCGCGCCAGTCCGTCCGGCGACGTGGCGTACTCGCCGATGACCGCGCCCGTGTTCGTGTCGATGCGGATCAGCGAGCCGTTCCCTGAAGCCGCGACGTGGATCAGCGGCAACGGACCCGGCTGACCGGCGACGTTCAACTGCAACTGGTCGGGAACCGCATCGTGGTTGACGTTGACCAGTGCACCTTCGTCGAAATCGGCATTGGTCGTGTACGTGCGCGCCTGCTGCGCTTGCGCGTCTCCCGCCAGTGCGAGAGCAGCCATGGCTGCAAATACGAAGATGCGCTGAGACGGAATCATGATGCTGGCTCGATGGTGACGTTCAGTGGATGGGGGGGCGACGCCTCGCAGACGGAGGGGGACCGTCAGGTGGGGGAACATCCGAGGTGTCGCCTCAATGAAACATCCTACCCTGAAATTGGAAGATCCTTCCACATCCCCTGGAAAGAAGCTGCGCAAGGCCACTCTACCAAAGTGCAGCGTGAACGATTTCTCACGCGCGAGCTAGGGTTCGATCTCTTCGTGCGGCACCACGGCGGCGCTGCTCGACGTGGGCTCGGCGCCTTGGGCACGAGGTTGCATGCCGCGCGCGCGCCAGGTCCAGACCGCGCCCAGAAACGCGACGAGGCCCGACACGACCCACACGGTCACAGCGAGTGAGCCCGTGGCGTCGAACAGCAATCCCGCGAAGAGCCCTCCGCTCGCGAACGCGAGATCCATGCCCAGGAATTCGATCGCGAACACACGCCCACGGAACTCGTCCGCGACATGCCGCTGCCAGTAGACCGTCGACGCGATCCACAGCGTCGAGCCGCCTAGATGCGCAACTGCGACCCACAGTGCAGCAACGTAGAGATCGTGAGCGAAGCCGAACAGCGTGTAGCCGAACGCGGCGACCACGAACCCCAGGCTGGTCTGCAGTTTCAGAGCAGCATCCGTCTCACCGATCCAACGTCGGCTGAGGATCGGACCCAAGCCGGTGCCCACTCCGCGCGCTGCATACAACACGCCGGTAGCGAGGGCTGCGCCGCTGCCGGTCTCGTCGCTTTCGCTCGCTCCGAAGCGCTGATGCCCGGCGAGCGCGAGGATCACGAGGTATCCACCGGCCGCGCCCCAGAAAGTTTTCGCCCAGAGCATCGGCGTGATTCCGAGTTGTCGAACGTGCGCCAGCCCGCGGCGCAAGTCGGCCAACAGCACGAGGTCGCGCCAGCGCAAAGGCTCGTTCGGTACCGGAGTGGGCACGAGCTTCAAGCCGAACAGACACGCCGCGCTCGCGAGGTACGTGACGGCGTCGATCACGAACACCGCTTGCACGCCGAGCCGGTCGACGAGGATCCCGCCGGTGAGGGCACCGATGCCGAGCATCATGCTCCACGTCGCCGCGGACAGAGTGTGGGCCGCGTGCAGGTCCTTGCGTGCCACCGTCGACGGCAGCGCACCGGCGCGAGAGGCGTCGAAGAAGATCGCGACACCCATCTGCGCCCCGACGCCCGCGTACAGCCAAACGAGGTGCTCCGGTTCGCGCACGAAACACAGGCAGGCCACGATTCCCGCGCGCACGAGATCCGCCGTGACCATCAGGAGGCGGCGCGGCAAACGGTCCGCGATCGGGCCTGCGATCGGCCCCAAGAACGCGGAAGGCAACAGTCGCAAGACCAGCTCAGCGCCGAAGAGCACACCGATCCCGGTCAGGTGTTCGTGGCCGCCTAGCGTGCCGATCAAGACGATGACGGCCACCCGATTCAGCCAGTCGCCGGCCTGGCTGATCACTTGCGCGGCCCAGAGACGGGCGAAGAGCGGATTGTCGAGGACTACGCGCAGCAAGGAGACAAGACGCTACTCGACGCCTGTGCGGTTGAGATTGGTATTCTCGTCGGCGATGAAGGAACAAGACCTCGCCGGCCGGCACGCCCTGGTCACCGGCGCCAGCCGTGGCATCGGACGCGCCATCGTCCTCGAATTGGCGCAGCGCGGCGCGCAAGTCGTCGCTTGCTCGCGCGACATGGGCAAGCTGGAGGAAACGCTGACTTTGGCGCAGCGCTCGGGCGGCAAGGTCTCGGCGCTCGCCGCCGACATCACAGCACCGAACTTCATCGCCGAACTCAGCCGCGGCGCGCGTGCGATCGACATCGTCGTTCACAACGCGACCTCGTTCCCGGCTTACGCGCTGCTCGAGGACTTCAAACCGGCCGACGCGGCGCTCGTGCACGAAGTCGTCGTCCTCGCTCCGATGCGGATCACGGCGCACCTGTTGCCGGACATGAAGGCACGTGGATTCGGACGCATCCTGTTCATGGGTTCGATCGCCGCGAGTGTGGGTGCGACGCGCCAGTCGCCGTACGCCACGGCGAAGGCGGCGCTGCACGGCCTCGTGAAGAGCCTCGCGATCGAAACGGCGCGCAGCGGCATCACCTGCAATCTCATCGAGCCGGGGCTCGTCCTGACCGAGCGCGTCGTGTCGTCGATTCCCGAGGCCACGCGCGCAGCACTCGTCGCCAAGACGCCGATGGGCCGGACCGGAACTCCCGAGGAAATCGCCGCCGTCATCGGATTCCTCGCCTCTCCGCGCGCGAGCTACGTCACCGGCGCCTGCATCCCGGTCGCCGGCGGACTCGGTCTGGGAGTGCAGTGAACGCGACGGCGAGCCGCGTCGATCCGTTCAGCGAGACTGCGCACCGTCCGTATCCGCTGCCGCGCGCGCCGTGGGTCATGGCGCAGACCTGGCACGATCTGTTGTTCGCGCATTGGCCCGTAGCCTCCGACAGCGTGCGACCGCTCCTGCCCGCCGGGTTGGAACTCGACACCTTCGAGGATCACGCTTGGATCGGCGTCGTGCCGTTCCGGATGAGCGGTGTGCGGATGCGCTTCACGCCTTCAGTCCCGTGGCTCGCGGCGTTTCCCGAACTCAACCTGCGCACGTACGTGAAGCTCGACGGTCGAGCCGGCGTGTGGTTTTTCTGCCTCGAAGCAGCTCGATTGCCGGCGGTCCAAGTCGCGCGCAGTTGGTTTCACTTGCCGTACTTTCATGCGCGCATGGAGTGCACCGCGGTCGGAAACGACATCGAGTACAGCAGCGAGCGCATCCATCGCCGTGCACGCCCGGCCAGTTTTCGCGCGCGCTACGGGCCAGAAGCTCCGGTCGTGCGTGCGCGATCAGGCACGCTGGAACACTGGCTCACCGAGCGCTACTGCCTCTACGCGGCCGATGATCGCGGGCGGTTGATGCGCGGAGAGATCCATCACGTGCCGTGGCCGCTGCAGGAAGCGCACGCGCGCATCGAAACCTGCACGCTGCCGGCCGCGCACGACCTGGAGCTCCCGTCGTCGCCGCCGCACTTGCGCTTCGCGCGTCGGCTCGACGTTCGCATCTGGGCGCCGTCGCGCTGCGACTGAGGGCACGAGATCAATCGACCAACGCGCTCTTCAAGAACGCGCGCGCGACCTTCCAGGCCTCGGCGGCCGAGCCCTGGTCGTAGCGTGCGCTGGACGGATTCGCGAATGCATGTTCGGCGTCGTACATCTGGATCGTCACGTCCTTGCCTGCACCGCGCAGACCTGACTCGAACTTGGCGATGTCTTCCGTCGTGATGCTCTTGTCGCGCGAACCAAAGATGCCGAGGACACGTGCCTGCACGCCGGCGAGCGCCTTGGGGTCCGTCACGAGGCGTCCGTAGTAGATGACGGCCGCGTCCAGCGTCGGCTCGGCGAGCGCCAGATTCAGCGACTGCGCGCCGCCGAAGCACCAGCCGATCGACGCCGTCCGCGGCGCCAGGATGCGCGGATCCGTCTCCAGGAACTTCACGGCCGCGCGCATGGTCGTGACAGCGCGCTCCTTGTCGACCGACTTCATCGCTTCGCTGGCTTGATTGGCGTTCTCTGCGACGATGCCGCCGTACAGATCGACGGCCAGCGCTGCATATCCTTCTGCGGCGATGCGATCAGCCCAGTGCTCGATGTTGGCGTTCAAGCCCCACCATTCGTGGATCACGATGACGCCCGGCATCGGTGCGGTCTTGCCCGCGGGCAGCGACAGGTAGGCATTCGTCCCGCCGATCTGAATCCGCGTCCCCGTGCGCGGCGGTGCGACGTTGTCGGGCGGCGAGTGCATCGCGACGAACTCCTCTTCGCTGACGGAGGTGGGATGGAACACGCTGGCGGCGTCTGAGTGGCGATCATCCGTGGAATTGCACGCGGCGGCCAGTGCGACGACGGTGAGTGCGAACATGTATGTCTTCATATGTCCTCGTGTGATTTTCGAGCGGTGTTCAGCGCATGAGGGGTTGGCCGTGGTGCTTCAGTCCACGAAACGCCTGGAATAGATTCGAACCCTCGATCACCTCGGCCACCACACCGTGCCCGACGGCGTTCCAATGGTAGTCGGTATCGAATTCGAAGCGTTGGTGATCACGTTCGAAGCGTTCGATGAACGGAACCTGCAGGTCGATGACTTCGTACGAAAGGCTCCGGGCCTTCGAGATGAAGGCCGCGCGCATGACGGCGAAGTAGCTCTTGCCGGCCGCAGCGAGCTTGTAGGGGTCGTAGAGCTCCGGACGCATGCCGTCGACCACGAACAGGATGCGTTCGTGGCTCATGCCGCTCATCTTGGGCAAAAATCGAAAAAACGTGTCGAGCGCATTCAGTGAATCAGCCAACCGCTCCGGCGTGTACGCAGTTGCCGTGTTGCCGACGAACTGTTGTTCGACGCGCTGCTTGCCGCTGAGGCGTCCGATCAAGGCCGACACGCGGCTCGAGAGCTTCAGGTTCAAGTGCAGATAACGGGCCAGCGCGGACTTGTAGACCACCGGACCCAGCGCCTTGCTCTTGTAGTCGAAGCGCTTCAACTCCAACTTGCCGTCCGCGCCTGGGACGAAGTGGTGCTGTCCGACGGCGACCCCGTACTTCGCGAGGGACTCGTCGAAATCGTTGCCGACCACCGAGATGACGAGCACGTCTGGCGAATAGTTCTCGCGGGCGTATTGCGCCCACACGAGGTACTGCGACAAGGGCGCGGCAGCGGCGGCGAAGCTGTACACGCGCGCATCGGACGCGTACTTCCGTGCCAGTCGACCGTGCGCCGTGTCGGCGTAGGAAACCATCTGCGCTTCGATGAATGAATCGCCCACGATCGCGACGAGCGGCCGCTTGTCCACGGCGACGTAGTCCTGATCGTTCACGAACCCCACGTTGTTCACGTGACCCTCGTTCGCCAGCGCGAAGTTCCAATCGCGCGAGAACACGAACGACCTGTCAGGCTCGAAGTGATAGACGGGATGCTCGGCATCGACCGTTGCAGGTCGCAGGCCTGTGCTCACCGGGCAGAACTGCAGCACGAGCTCCATGAGGAGGAACGTGATCACGCAGCCGAGGAAGAGCGCTTTGAAGCGAGAGCGTCGTTTCGTCTCGGTCATGTGCCGCGCAGTATCGCCGACTCCGGCCCGGCCGACAAACCCGCGCTCGGATCGAGTACGCTCTGCGCCCGATGTTGACTGTTCACGCACATCCGTTGCTCGAAATCGCCGCGTTCGAAACGCGCTTCGCAGCTCCGCTGGAGGCCGTTCCTACGCCCGAATCCGTGCGCGTCCTCGCAACGCTCTCCGCCGCGGCTCCGTTCGCGACCGATGACGCGGTCAAGAAGGCCGTCCGCGACCTGTTGCGCCAGGCGGGCTACAAACCGACCGGGCGCGGCAAGCCGGCGAGCGAGTACTTGCTGGGGGCGGCAGCCGAAGCGCCCTTGCCTGCCATCAACATCGCCGTCGACGCCTGCAACGTCGTATCGCTGCACTCGGGGCTGCCGATCAGCGTCGTCGACCTGGACCTGGTGCGCGAGCCGCTCGCGGTCCGGGTCGCGGAATCAGGCGCGGCCTACGTATTCAACGCCTCGGGCCAGACCATCGATCTCAGCGGGCTGTTGTGTCTGTGCGACGCCGACGGCCCGTGCGCCAACGCCGTCAAGGACGCTCAACGCACGAAAACACACGCGGGAACGCGACGGACTCTTTCGATCGTGTGGGGCACGCGCGCGCTGCCGGGGCGCGCGCAGCAGGTCGCGAACTGGTATCGCGGACTCCTGGCGCAGTCCGCTTCGATCAACGACGTCGACGTCCGGCCGCAAGAATAGGCGCGGGTACGGGCTTCAAGTCCCAGATCACGCCCATCCACGACAGCACCTTCAGCCCGTAGTACGTGACGTCGTACTCCCACCAGTAGAAGCCCTGACGCGCGGAGGCCGGGTAGTGGTGGTGATTGTTGTGCCAGCCCTCGCCCATCGTCACGACGGCGAGAATCGGGTTGTTGCGGCTCTTGTCCTTGGTCTCGAAGCGACGTGAGCCGAACATGTGCGACAGCGAATTGATCGTGCACGTGCCGTGGAACAGCACGACGGTCGAGATGATCGTCCAGATCAAGAGCTGCAAGCCGTTGGTGCCGAGGCCCGGCGCGACGGCGTCGAGCAGCACGCCCAGCCCGAAGCTGCCGGCGAACAGCGCGATCGGCACGAGTGAATCGAAACGGTCGAGGAAGCGCAGCTCCGGGAACTTCGCCAGCTCCGGAACCTGCTCCAGGTGCGTGGCAAAATTCGCGCGCGACATGATCCAGCCGATGTGGCTCCACATGAAGCTGTTGTGGTGCGGCGAGTGAACGTCGTCCTCCTCGTCCGAGCGCTTGTGGTGCAGCCTGTGGTGCGCAGCCCACCACAAAGGCCCGCGCTGGACGGCCGAGTTGCCCCACATCGCCAGGACGAACTGGAAGGCGCGCGAAGTCTTGAACGTCTTGTGGCTGAAGTAGCGGTGATAGAAGCCCGTGATCGCGAACATGCGCGCCACGTAGAGGGCGACGGCGAACAGCACCGCGAACGGGCTCCAGCCGACCCAGATCACGCCCAGGCAGAACACGTGCAAGCTCAGGAAGGGCATGCAGCGGACCCAGTCGACTCTTTGCGGCTCGTCCTTCGGGATGCCTTCCGCCCCGGCCCAGGAGTCGAACCAACGCGCCACAGTGAGGTGAAAGCCTGTTCGGCGTTGAGTGGTGGATGTCATGGATTTCGCGGAGAGAGTCGCGCAGAGGATCTATCGGTTCGATCGTCGTTCGTCCGCGATAACGGAAGTCGGGAGCCCCCTCCAGCGGTCGCGAAATGGGACCCTGGCCCCACAATCGGCCACCAAGATAGGCCAGGGAACTAGGCGGCGCCATCAAGTTCACCCCGAACACGCAATTCGGGGCGAACCCTTACCGGGGGTGCCTGCTCGGGCTCACGTGACCGTCAGAGCCAGGTGCGGCTCGTGTAGTCCGCCATGGTGATCACGACCATGATGATGAACCAAAGGAAGCCCGCCATGACGAACAGCCAGGTGAGCTTCGTCGAGTACTTCACGTGCATGAAGTAGAGGATCACGAAGGCGGCCTTCGTCACCGCGATCGCGAGCGCGATCGGCATGTTCAAGGCACCGAGGTCCTTGGTCGCCGACCAGACGGTGATCAGCGTCCCGAAGACGAGCACGGTGAAGACGCCCCAGTAGACCCGGAGCGGCAAGACGTGAGGTGTGTGCGTGTGCGTGCTCATGACGGCTCTCAGTGACCCAACCCGGTGGTGTGTGCACCGAGCAGATAGAGCATGGGGAACAGGAAGATCCAGACGAGGTCGACGAAGTGCCAGTACAGGCCCGAGATCTCGATGCCGACGTAGCGCTGCGGAGTGAAGTGACCCTTGCGCGCCTTGAGGAACACCCAGGTCATGATCCCGAGGCCCACGACCATGTGGAAGGCGTGCAGGCCGGTCATCGCGAAGTAGATCGAGAAGAAGATGCGCGCTTGCGGGCCCCAGGCGCCGAACGCCTCGACGTCGAACGACGGGCCGGGCATCAGGTGGTGCTCCCACTTCGACATGTACTCGAAGTATTTGACGACGAGGAAGACCGCGCCAAGGATCATCGTGAACACGATGTTCCACAGCATCACGCCGCGCTTGGCGGTCTGGGCGCCGCGGATCGCCATCGCCATCGTGAGACTCGAGACGATCAGGACGAGCGTGTTGAGGCCGCCCAGCTTCCAGTCGAGCTTCGAGCTCGCGAGCATGAACGCCTCGGGATACATGTTCCGGTACACCACATAGGCCGTGAACAACGCACCGAAGAACATCACTTCGGTGATCAGGAACGTCCACATGCCCAGCTTCTCGGCCTCCTCCTGTTGGTGGAGGTCGATGAAGTGGTGCGCGGTGGGGGGCGGGACCCCCGCGGGCAGTACGTGGTCAGACAATGGGGTCATCCTTGTAGTGCGGATTGGGGTTCTGATGTCCCGGTCCGACGGTGATCGTCGGTTCACTGCCGTAGGCGTAGGCTTCTTCCGTCACGACGGGAATCGACTCGAAGTTGTGCGTGATCGGCGGTGACGGAATGGTCCATTCGAGACCCTTCGCGCCCCACGGATTCGCGGAGGCCTTCTTGCCCCACTTCAGCGACCACAGGAGGTAGAAGACCGGGAGCATGTAGCCGACCGCGAGTACCGAAGCGCCGGCCGACGACAAGATGTTCAGCAGTTGGAACTCGGGCGGATAGACGTGGTAGCGCCGCGGCATCCCCATGTAGCCCAGGAGGAATTGCGGGAAGAACGTCAGGTTGAATCCGATGAAGATCGTGACGGCCGCGAACTTGGCGATGAACTCCGGGTACATGCGCCCGAACATCTTCGGCCACCAGAAGTGCAGGCCGCCCATGTAGGCCATGAGCATTCCGCCGACCATGACGTAGTGGAAGTGCGCGACGACGAAGTACGTGTCGGTCAAGTGCACGTCCACCGACATGATCGCGAGGAACACGCCGGTGAGTCCACCGATCGTGAACAGTCCGATGAAGCCGACCGCGTACATCATCGGCGTCGTCAGCTCGATCGTGCCCTTGTAGAACGTGGCGGTCCAGTTGAAAACCTTCACCGCCGACGGCACGGCGACGAGCATCGATATGACCGAGAACACGATGCCCGCGTACGCCGACTGGCTGCTGACGAACAGGTGGTGGCCCCACACGAGGAAGCCGAGCACCGCGATCGCGAGCGTCGAGAAGGCGATGAAGCTGTACCCGAACACGCGCTTCTTCGAGAAGCACGAGATGATCTCGCTGATCACGCCCATGCCCGGCAAGATCATGATGTAGACGGCGGGGTGGCTGTAGAACCAGAACAGGTGCTGGAACAGCACCGGGTCGCCGCCCAAGGTCGGGTCGAAGATGCCGATGTGGAACAGGCGCTCGAGACCGACGAGCAGGATCGTCGTGGCGAGCACCGGTGTTCCGAGCACCATGATCAGGCTGGTCGCGTACTGCGCCCACACGAAGAGCGGCAGCTTGAACCACGTGAGTCCGGGCGCGCGCATCTTGTGCACGGTGACGATGAAGTTCAGGCCCGTGAGGATCGAACTGAAGCCCGTGATGAACACGCCGATCGCCATCGGGACGACGTGCGTGTTGGCGTAGGTCGAGCTGTAGGGCGTGTAGAACGTCCAGCCCGTGTCGACGCCGCCGGTGAGGGCGACGTAGAGCGTCGCGGCGCCGCCGACGACGTAGATGTACCAGGACAGGAGGTTGATCTTCGGGAAGGCCAGGTCCTTCGCGCCGATCATGATCGGCATCAAGAAGTTGCCGAGCACCGCCGGGATCGAGGGCACGAGGAAGAAGAAGATCATCACCAGGCCGTGCATGGTGAAGAGCTTGTTGTACGTGTCGCTCTGGAGCATGTCGCCCTTGGGCGTGGCCAGCTCCAGGCGCATCAACGTGGCGAACACGCCCCCGATCGCGAAGAAGAACGAGATCGAGACCAGGTAGAGGATCGCGATCCGCTTGTGGTCGATCGTGAAGAGCCAGCTCTTCCAGCCGTACCCGTTGTTCAGGTACGTGGATGTTTCGCGGCCGCTGTCCGGCTCGACGCGATGCGGATCCTGGTGAGCTGCGGGACTGATCGTGTTGCTCATTTCTTGGCTCCGCCGTCCGCGGCTCCGCTGTTCTCTTCGCTGCCCTTGAGGGACTTGATGTACGACGCGAGTTGGATGATCTGCTCCTCGCTGAGCTGGCCTTCGTAGGTCGGCATGACCGGCTCGAAGCCGGCGACGACCTTGGCCAGCGGGCGCATGATCGACTCGCGGATGTAGGAATCGTCGACCGTGACCTTGCCGCCGTCCTTGAGCGCGACTTCCTTGCCGTAGATACCGGCGAGCAGCGGTCCGCGCGCGGGCGCGCCGTCGATGGTCGTGGTCTTGTCGCTGACCGGGTGGCAGCTCACGCAGCGCATACCCTCGAACAGCTTCTTGCCGGTCTCTTCGGGCGATTCACCCGCGACGACACCGGCGAGCCAGTTCTGGTAATCGTCCTGCGTCATGACCGTCACGGTGCCGACCATCTGCGAGTGTTTGGTGCCGCAGTACTCGGCGCAGAAGATGTGGTAGGTGCCGAGCTTCGTCGCTTCGAACCACTGTTGGGTGTAGCGACCGGGAACGACGTCCTTCTTCGTGCGGAAAGCCGGGATGAAGAAGCTGTGGATCACGTCCTCGGACGTCTGCGTCAACCGAATGGCCTTGTTGACCGGGATGTGCAGCGTATTGATCTCGCGCTGGCCGGTCGGGTGCTGGACCTTCCACATCCACTGCTTGCCGACGACGTAGAAGTCCATCACGTCCGCGGGCGGACGCATCAGTTGCACGTACACGGCTGTGCCCCAGCCGAAGAGGCCCATCAAGATCACGAGCGGGATGCCGGACCACAAGAGCTCGAGTTGCGTCGAGCCTTCGATCTGGGTCGCGACACGCCCGTCGTTCTTCTTTCTGAACCAGACGACGAACGTCACGACGGCCGCAAAGATCAAGACCGTCATGACGACGGTGAGCGCGACCAGGAACCACCAGACCAGGTCGATCTGGAAGCCCATCTTCGAGGCGTTATCGGGGAGTAGGGGGAAGTCGTTCCACATGGCTTGGGCTCAGGACGCGGCCGCAGCGCGCGTGAGGCGTCGTTCGCGGCGTACCATCACGAACATGTAGCTGCCCATCCCGACGACCGTGAGGACGCAGAAGAGGCGGATAAAGTTCGAGATGAAGATGCCGTACTTCCCCGTCGTGGGGTCGTAGTGGTAGCAAAGCAGCAGCACGCGATCGGTCAGGGAGCCGATCGCGCCGCCGGAAGCTTCGATGAGGGAATAGCGCAGATCGCGCGGTTGGAATTCGACGTCGAAGAAGTAGCGCGACACGCGACCCTTGGGCGTCAAGACGACGAGCCCGCCGGCGTGCGCGTACTGTTCGATCTCGGGGTCCCACATGAAGCGGAACCCGGTCGCCTGGGCCAGAGCGGCGATCGAGGGCTCGTCGCCGGTCAAGAAGTGCCACGCCGGAGCCGCTTCGGGACGACCGAGCAGGTCGATGTAGTTGGCCTTCTTCTTGGCTGCGAGTTCGGGCGCTTCACGGTGGTTGATGCTGACCGTCAGGATCTCGAAATCCTTGCCGGGCTCCAACCCCAGCGCGCGCAGAGCGCGCACGAAGCCGTTCAAGACTTGCGTGCACAGCATCGGGCACTCGTAGTAGACGAACAGGAGCACGACGGGCTTCTTGCTGTCTTCCGACATGTACGACGACAGGCGCACTGCGGCGCCGGTCTCGTCGCGGAATTGCAGGTCGAGCGGGACCTGGTTGTCGAGCAGCTGGTCGAAGCCGACCTTCTTGGGCACTTCGGACACCAGCTGCGCGCGCGCCTCACCCGACAACGCCAGCGCCAACCCGCACGCGGCGAGCGCGGAGGCCGCGGTTCGCCGCAGTGTGCGCCAGAAGCGCGTGCGTGTGTAGGTGGGGTTCACGGTGTGCCGGGTGGTCTGGGGTCAGTTGCGCGACTTCGCGGTGGGGAAGCCCTGCTTGAGCTTCATCTCCATCGCGCGCTCGATCGGAATGCGCACGAGGCCGATCTGCTCATCGATGTACTGGTAGGACTGGAGCTCGGCCTTCCACTCCGCGTTCCACTGCTTGAACATCTTGCGGTTGAAGTACGGCTCCTTGGTCTCGTCGCTCGTCTCTCCGAACACGCCTTTCGTGATGCCGCGCTGGGCTTCGAGGCGCGGTTCGGGCGGGATCTGGCGCTCCGCGGCGAGCGGGTGAAGCGCGACGTCCGCGTTCGGAACCGGCATCTGCATGTAGAGCTGAATCAGTCCGTACATCGCGACCAGCACGAGCGCCGTCGCGAGGAAGAGCCAGAACAGGAACTTGATGATCGGGCCGAAGTGCGCATCGGTCGGCTCGTAGCCGCCGTGACCGCCTCCGCCGTGTGTGTGTTGGTGGGACATGTGGTGCGTGCCTCGTGCTCCCGATCAGTGGTGAGCGCCGCCGAGCGCGGCCTCGAGTTGCAGTTCCTGGCGCGGCGAAGTGAGCGGATGAGCCTTCAGGCGGCCGATGAAGTACCAGACCCAGATGCCAGTCAGCGCGACGGGCGCGGCGAAATCGAGCCAGTGCACGGACAAGCCGTCGGGTTGGAACGGCGGGGCGACCTGCCAGTACACGTCGACGAAGCGCATCACGATCAGGAGTGCCGCGACGAAGGGCACGAACGATGCGTCCTTCTTGATGCGGCGCATGAGCAGCAGGAAGAACGGCAGCGCGAAGTGCAGGACGAGCAGACCGATGGCGATCGCCTGCCAGCCGTGGCTCGTGCGCAGCACGTACCAGGGCGCTTCTTCCTTCAAGTTCGCCGACCAGATGATCAGGAACTGCGAGAAGCTCGTGTAGGCCCACAGCATGACGGTCGCGAACATCAGCGTCGCGAGATCCGCGAACAGGTTCGGCTTGGCGAAGTGCTTGAAGGGCTCGAGGTGCTTGACGCGCGACAGGAAGATGATCGCGAACGCGAGCGTCGAGAGACCCTGGCCGACGATGAAGATCACGCCGTACATGGTCGAGAACCACAGCGGCTGCACGGACATCGCCCAGTCGAAGGCGGCGAAAGTCATCGTCAGGAAGAAGAACAGGAAGCCCGGGCCCGAGATCAGGCGCGTCATGCCGTCGGCCTTCGCGTCGCCGGTCTCGTCGTACTTCTTGGCGTTCTTCAGGATCCAGAAGCCGGTGATGATCCACGACAGGAAGTAGAACGCGGCGCGCCCGACCATGAACGGTCCGCTGAGCCACAGTTCCTTCTCGGGGCTGAATACCTTGCGGTTTGCCTCGGCGAACGCGTGGTCCGTGCCCGGGTACAGCCACCACGAGCCCGCGCCGTGTCCGTCGCCGCCGGCGGCTGCTTCAGGATGCGTGAGCATCGCGTAGGCGAGCGGGAGGAACAGCAACACCATGAACGGGATCGTGCGGATGCCCGCTTGGAAGATGCGCCGTGCGCCGAGGCCCCAGAAGCCGCCGGTCAGGTAGTTGATCATCGTCATCCCGAGGCTGCCGAGGGCGAACCCGAGCGGGATGAAGAAGGCGAACAGGTACGACTGGAAGAACTGATGCGGGTTCTGCGTGAACCCGATGACCAGTCCGATCAGGCCGGCTACGCCGACGAACAGCGCGAGGCGCTGCATCCCGTCGAGCTTGGCACGTGTTTGGTCGTTCATGGATCTAGTGTTTCTTCGGCTCCGTGGGGTCGGCCGGCTACTTGGGCTTCGTGGCGGCGGTCAACTTCGCGCGTTCCTCGGGGGTCAAGTCCGAAGCCTTCGTGTTCTGGCTCAACTGCAACGTCTGCACGTAGGCGGTGATCGCCCAGCGGTCCTCGACGTTGATGCGGTCGGCGTAGTCGTACATCGCGCCGAACCCATTCGTCAGCACGTCGAAGAAGTAGCCCGGGGGCGACTGCTGCAGACGCTCGATGTGATAGCTCGGCGGGCGCTTCATGCCGCGCTGCACGATGACGCCGTTGCCGTCGCCTTGCGGGCTGTGGCACGGCTGGCAATAGATCGCGTAACGGGCGCGGCCGCGCTGCAGGATCTCGGCGGTGATTTCGAACGGATACGTCTCGGCGAACTTGCCGTCGATGCGACCGCGGTAGAGGTGGTCGTCTTCGTTGAGGTGTCCGCGCGCGACCGTATTCGGAACAGCCTTGCGGTTGTTGCGACCGTCGGCGAAGAACGCCGAGGCGCCGTCGGCCTTGTACTTGGGCTGATCGTGCATGTCTTGTCGGCACGCGGTCGTGAAGACCAGCGCCGACGCCAGCACGAGAGCCTGTGAGAGCCGGGAGTGGAGGATGGGCTTCATCAGTGCGGAACCTCGTCCACCGACAACGGCGCGAGGCGCGTCAAGAACTCGCGCGTCTTCACCATGTCGAACTTGGGATCGCTGGAGGCGATCAACAGGAAGAAGCGGCTGCGCGTGGCTTCGTCGAAGCGCGGCACGTTGAACACCGGGTGATACGGCTGCGGCAGGCCGTTCAAGGCGAGCATGCCGAACACCGCCGTAAGCGATGCGAACAGAATCGTCGTCTCGAACATCGGAACGACGAACGCCGGCCAGCTGTTGAACGGGCGACCGCCGATGTTGAGCGGATACTGCAACACCGAGACCCAGTAGCACAGGCTGAACCCGACGAGCATGCCGGTGATGCCGCCGACGAGCACCAGCAGCGCGACGTTGTTCTTGTACCCGAGCACTTCGGGCAAGCCGTGGACGGGCATCGGCGAGTAGCACTCCATCATCTGGAAGCCCTCGGCTCGCGCAGCCTTCGCGGCGGCGATCAAGGGCTCCGTGTCGGAGTACTCGGCCAGGTAGCCGTAGATCGGTTGGATGTTCTCTGATGCGGAACTCATGTGTTCACCCTGCCCTGAAGGGTCAGTGGCTGCCTGCTCCCGCGGTGTGCGCATCCGGTCCATGTGAACCAGGCTTCTTGCCGTGCGACGGACCACCGGACTTACCGGTCACGCCCGAGCGCGGAACGAGCAGCTTCACTTCGAAGATCGCGATCATCGGCAGGAGCCGGATGAAGTGCATGAACATGAAGAGGAAGAAGCCGATGGTGCCGATGTACATGCCCCAGTCCCAGATGGTGGGTGAGTACATGCCCCAGCTCGACGGCAGGAAGTCGCGGTGCAGGCTCTGCACGATGATGACGAAGCGCTCGAGCCACATGCCGATGTTCACCGACATCGACACGAAGAACAGCATCCACACGTTGGTGCGGAACCTCTTGATCCAGAAGAGCTGCGGGATCGTGCAGTTGCACAGAATCAACGACCAGTACAGGTGGTTGTACGGACCGGACATCCGGTTCGTGATCATGTACGCCTCGTAGGGCGAACCCGAGTACCACGCGATGAAGAGTTCGAGCGCGTACCCGTAGGTGACGATCAGGCCCGTGGCGAGCAGCACCTTCGCCATGTTGTCGAGGTGCTTGTCGGTGATGAAATCCTTGAGCCCGTAGAACGCGCGGATCGGCAGCGCGAGAGTCAACACCATCGCGAAGCCGGCGAAGATGGCGCCCGCGACGAAGTACGGCGGGAACACGGTCGTGTGCCAGCCGGGGACCAACCCCGCGGCGAAGTCGAACGACACGACCGAGTGCACCGAGAGCACGAGCGGCGTGGACAAGCCCGCCAGGAGCAAAGACGCGGTCTCGTAGCGATCCCAGTGGCGTGCGGCACCGCGCCAACCCATCGCGAGCAGGCCGTACACGACCTTCGAGATCTTGTTCTTGGCGTGGTCGCGGAACGTCGCGAGGTCGGGGATCATCCCCATGTACCAGAAGAGCATCGAGACCGTGGCGTAGGTCGAAACTGCGAAGACGTCCCAGATCAGCGGCGAGCGGAACTGCGGCCACATGCCCATCGTGTTCGGGTACGGCATCAGCCAGAACGCGAGCCACGGACGACCGGTGTGCAAGAGCGGGAACATACCCGCGCACATGACCGCGAAGATCGTCATGGCTTCGGCGAAGCGGTTGATCGACGTGCGCCACTCCTGGCGCAGCAACATGAGAACCGCGCTGATCAGCGTTCCGGCGTGGCCGATACCGATCCACCACACGAAGTTGATGATGTCGAAGGCCCAGCCGACCGGGACGTTGTTACCCCAGATGCCGATACCGGTGAAGACGAGGTTGACGACCGTGACGCCGAGCATCAACACGCCCAGCGAGGCGATGCCGGTGACGGCCAGCCAACCGATGGGCGTCTTCTTCGGTTCGATCAGCGCGATCTCGCTGATCTTGTCGGTGATCGTCCCCAGCGTGTGACCGGGTCCGATCAATTCCGAGTGGTCGTCGTGGAGGGCTTTTTCGCTCATGGGGAGAGTTCGGTGCGTTTCCAACGCTCGCGCAACCGGCGAGTCCGAATCAGGTCGTCTCCAACTCAGGATTGGGATTGCGGATCTTCGCCAGGTACGTGGTGCGCGGGCGCGTCTGCAACTCTTCGTCGAGCAGCGAGTAGTTGTGCGGCTCGCGCTTCTGCTTCGCCACGGCGCTGTTCGGGTCGCTGATGTTGCCGAAGGTGATAGCCGACGCCGGGCAGACCTGCTGGCAGGCGGTGACGACTTCGCCGTCGCGGATCGTGCGATCTTCGCGCTTGGCGGTGATGCGCGCGGAGTTGATGCGTTGCACGCAGTACGTGCACTTCTCCATCACGCCGCGCGAGCGCACGGTCACGTCAGGATTGCGCTGCAGCTTGAGCGTCTCGGTCGCGTAGTCGCTGTAGAGCAGGAAGTTGAAGCGCCGCACCTTGTACGGACAGTTGTTCGAGCAATACCGCGTGCCCACGCACCGGTTGTAGGTCATCTCGTTCAGCCCCTCGGGGCTGTGCGTGGTCGCGCCGACCGGGCACACCGTTTCGCAGGGCGCGTTCTCGCACTGCATGCACGGCAGGGGCTGATGGTGGAAGCGCGGATTCTCTTTCGGACCGTCGAAGTAGCGATCGATGCGGATCCAGTGCATCTCGCGACCGCGCAGGACCTGGTCCTTGCCGACGACGGGGATGTTGTTCTCCGCCACGCAGGCCGTGACGCAGGAACCGCAGGCCGTGCAGGCGTTGAGGTCGATGACCATGCCCCACTGGTACTGGCTCACGTCGCGTTCGCCGCGCGCGATCTCGCCTTCGACCGCGGTCGCGTAGAGCGACGTCGGATGGTGGCCGTGGTCGGGACGACCGACGCGGGCTTCCGCGTCCAGGCTGTTCGGGTCCGCGGCGAAGCTCGCGACCGTGCGCACTCGCAGGATCTCGCGCTTTTCGACTTCGTGCTGGACGACTTCGTAGTCGACGTGTTCCTGAGTCGAAGCGATCGCGATGTTGTCGCCGGTCTTCTTCGGTTCAGTCCCGATGAACGACCACATCGCCGTGGTCGTGCGCAACGGATAGGCATTGAAGCCCGCGTTCACACCGACGTGGCCGCAGTGCGTGCGCCCGCCGCCGAAAAACACGGTGGCGCATTCGTCAGCGTGGCCCGGGCTGACCCACACGGGCCCCGAGACTGAACGTCCGCCGCTCTCGATCGTGACGACATCGCCGACGGCGATGCCGAGTCGCGCAGCAGTCGTGGGGGAGAGCTGGATTGTGTTGTCCCACGTGATCTTGGTGATCGGCTTGGGCAGTTCTTGCAGCCAACCGTTGTTCGCAAAGCGCCCGTCCCACACCGTCGGGTCGGGCTTGAAGGCGACCTCGAAACCGCCGGCAGGGTTCGCATCCTTGTCGTCGAACGCGCGCAGCGTCAGTGATAGAGGTGCGGCTTGCGTGCCGGCCACGAGGCCGTCGTGCAGCCAGCGACGCCAGTTGACGTCGAAGGCGTCGGCCTTTTGTTTCTGCCAATAGCCGCGCACGAGATCGTAGGAGCTCTGGCCCGGCAGATTCGCGAGCGCGGCCGTGACGTCGTGCGCGGTCTTGCCGCCGAAGAGCGGCGCGATGAGCGGTTGAACGAGCGTGACCGTGCCGTCGAAGGCCTTGGCGTCGCTCCAACTCTCGAGGAAGTGAGCGAGCGGGATCTGCCAGTCGCACTCGAGCGCGGTCTCGTCGACGTGCGTCGAAACCTGAACGCGGAAGGGCACCTTGGCGAGCGCGGCCTTGAAGTCGAGGTCGGCCGGAGCGTCGAACAGCGGGTTCGAGTCGATCATCACGAGCGTCTCGACGCGGCCCGAACGCATGTCGTCGGCCAGCTTGCGCATGGCTTCGACCTGACCAGTCGCCTGCGGCAGACACTCGATCGGCGGCAGGTAGCGCACGGTCTTGCCGACGTTGGCGAGGTGCGCGTTGATCGCGTGCACGATCGCATGGACGGCGGGTGCTTGCGAATCGCCGCAGGTGACGATCGACGAACCGCGATTGGCCTGCAGATCTCTGACCACCGCTTCGGCGAAGCGCACGGCCGCGGCAGACGCGCCGGCGGGTGCGGTGATCGGCAGGCCCAGGCCCTTCGCGATCAAGCGCGCGAGGGTGCCGACTTCGCTCGCGCGCAGCGGCAGGCGGTGGTCGGCCATCGCGCCGGTTTGAGTGGGCGAGCTTTCGACGACGTACAGGCGGTTCATCAACGTCGAGCCCGCGCGCACGCGGCGACTGTTGGTGAACTCGCGCGCGGCGCGAACCTGCTCCGGACCGCCGCCGAGGAAATCGTGTTCCAGGCTGACGATCGTGCGCGCCTTGTCGTACTGCGCATGCACGGAGACGTCGGCGCCGAACGCGAGGATGTTGCCGGCTCGCGCGTTGTCGCGGTTCACCGCATCGAATTGCGTCCAGGTCGCGCGCGGGTAGAGCGCGAGCAGCTCGCGCGCCTGGTTGGCGAGCGTCGGTGACATGACCGTGCGCGACAAGACGCGCAGGCCGGAGCCTTGACGCGCTTCCTGCACGTTCATCTGCGCGCGGATCGCGACCAGGAATTCTTCCCACGTGCTGATGCGGCCGCGATTCGAGACCGTCGTCGCACGATCAGGGTCGTAGAGTCCGAGCACTGCGGCCTGTGCGAAGGAATCGGTCGCGCCCAGGCTCGCGGGGTGGAGTTCGTTGCCCTCGGCCTTCGTCGGCCGGCCCATGTGGTTCTCGACCAGCAGACCGATCGAGCCGCCGGCCCACGGCATCGCGGTGGCGAAGTACAGCGGTTGTCCGGGGATCAGGTACTCGGGGCTCTTCGCGAACGGGACGATCTTCTCGTCCGGCTGGCGTGTGCACGAATTGAAGCCGGCGAGCGCGAGCGAAGCTCCCATGAGCTTGAGCACCGTGCGACGCTCCGGCAGGTCGAGCATCCGCGCCGCTTGCGTCGGGTACTCGCGCGCCATGAAGTCCTTGAAGCGCTCGGTGCCGGCCAGTTCCTCCAGGCTCTGCCAGAACGCCGGGCCACTCTTGCCGGCGAGTTCCGCCGGAACGGGTTCGGGCACGGCAGGAGCCAGAGAGGAGGTCGACGGACGCGGCTTGATCTCTTGGCTCTCGATCATCGGTGGCAAATGGAGCAATTGACTTGGGTGTGGACGCCGTACTCGCGGGCGAGATTCTGCTGCAAGGCTTCGAGCTCACGCTGGATCTCGAGGTCGTTCTTCTGCGGATGACCGTTCGCGTCGAGGCTTGCGGCGCGCGTCTTCTCGAAGAACTGCGTGGTCCAGTCCATCTCGTACACCGCTTCGCGCGGGCGCAGGTTCTTGATCGGGTCGCGGTGGCACTCGAGGCACCACTCCATGTTCAGCGTGTTCTCGCGCAGCATGAGCGGCATGCGATCGACGCGTCCGTGACAGGACTCGCAACCGACACCCTTCTTGATGTGGATCGAGTGATCGAAGTAGACGAAGTCGGGCAGGTCGTGCACGCGCAGCCACTCGATGGACTTGTCCTCGCGGAAGCTCTCGCGAACGGGCTCGAGGATCTCGGCGTCCTTCCAGACCTGGCTGTGACAGCCCATGCAGGTCTTCGTCGGCGGAATGCCGGCCTTGGCCGAGACTTCGACCGTCGTGTGACAGAAGCGACAATCGATGCCGAGGCCCGCGACGTGGTGATCGTGGCTGAACGGAACCGGTTGTTCGCGAACTACGCCCTGTTGCGTTACGTAAGGCGAACGATTGAAGAGCAGGGCTGCGTAGCCGACCGCCGTGAGCGCAACCAGTGCTCCACCGACGATCGAGATCTTCGAGAGGGAGTTGAAGCTTTTGTGGAAGATCTGTGCCATTCGGACTGGAGGGGGGCGCGGGGGCTGGGCCTCGCGTGTGGCGCGTCGCGGCCACCCAAGGAGAGATTCGTGGACTGGCCTGCTCAGGATGCGAAGGGGCCAGCGTTATAGGGTTCGCGGAAGCACGCGGCAAGCAATCGCGTGACAGGTCGCGCGCGTGACGAGATCCGTCCGGAGGTCGGCCGAGCGTTGCGCTCATCCCGACGAAGCGAGCAGGGTGCCGCGAGCCGTGCTCGAATGGCGCTGCGTGGCTCAAACTCGTTCGCTCGCGGAAGGGTCACCCTGTCGGCCTTGGTGTGCCGTCGCACTCCGCTCGTCTCCGTCGGCCACGGAGGTCCCCCGCGGGCGCGTGGGTTCTGATCACGCCGATCTGAGCCCGGCACGCGGTGTTTCAACGCGCTGACGGCTGCTCCCGGAACCGCCAGATCCCAGGGCCGGCCCGATCGGAATCGATGGGGTGGTAAGTGCCGTCTAAATTACCTCTAAGCGGCGATCCGCATTCTCGTGCGGGTGCGGCGCTGAATATGGTCAACGGACGACGGAGCTCCCAGGCCGCCAAATGATGACTAAATGGACATCATATGCATATCAAATGCATCCATGTATCGGTGGGCCGTGCCGTCCCCGGAGCGCACTTCTTCCAGGTCTTCGCCCGCGCTTGATCGAATCTTGACGAGGCGGTGCTCTCCTACCGGCCACACCCCAATCCAAATAGGAGAACCTGGACCCATGAATCGACTGGCACACTCCGCCCGGATCGCCGCCTTCGCGCTCTGCACCTTCACCGGCCTCGCTGCGGCACAGGCCGTCAAGGTCGACGAGAAGATCCCCGTGTACAAGCCCACCGCGGGGGTAGCAGGCAACATCAAGAGCGTCGGCTCCGACACCATGAACAACCTGATGACGCTGTGGTCCGAGGGCTTCAAGAAGCACTACCCCGCCGTCACCACGGAAATCGAAGGCAAGGGCTCCGGCACAGCGCCGCCCGCGCTGATCGCCGGGACCGCGAACTTCGGCACCATGAGCCGGATGATGAAGGACAAGGAGATCGACGCGTTCGAAAAGCAGTTCGGCTACAAGCCGACAGCTGTGCCGACCGCGATCGACATGCTCGCGGTCTACGTGCACAAGGACAATCCGATCCAGAGCCTGACCCTGGCGCAGGTCGACGCGATCTTCTCCAAGACGCGCAAGGGCGGCGCGGATCGGGAACTGGTCACGTGGGGCGACCTGGGCCTCACCGGCGAATGGGCCGCGCAGCCGATCAGCCTGTACGGACGCAACTCAGCCTCGGGCACGTACGCGTACTTCAAGGAGCACGCGCTCTTGAACGGAGACTTCAAGGACTCCGTCAAAGAACAACCCGGCAGCTCGAGCGTCGTGCAGAGCATCACCCATGATCGTTACGCGATCGGGTACAGCGGGATCGGTTACATGACGGCTGGCGTGCGCGCCGTGCCGTTGGCGAAGGACGTGCGTTCCAAGGTGATCGAGGCCAGGCCGGAATCCGCGTACACGGGGGAGTACCCGCTCGCGCGCTTCCTGTACCTCTACATCAACTTGAAGCCTGGCACAGCACTCGAGCCTCTGCGCCGTGAGTTTCTGATGTTCGCACTGAGTCGTGCCGGTCAGGAAGAAGTCGTCAAGGACGGTTACTTCCCGCTCACGGCCAGGCTCACGGTCGATGCGTTGAAGAAGGTCGGAATCGAGAGCCCGACGATCGAGGCCGGGGCACCGCGCTGAGCGCAAGCCCGCAAGCGCACCGACGACGCAGCCGACGCACACCGCGCAGTGTGCGTCTGGCTGAGGCCGTTGCGCGCCTGTGCATTTCGATCGGCGGCGCCGGCACGATCGCGGCGGTGGCGTTGATCTTCGTGTTTCTCGTATGGGTCGTCGTGCCGCTCTTCGGCGGTGCCGGACACGAACTGCGCAATCAGAAAACCGTCGCGAGCGCCGCCGCCTCCGCTCCGCCGTTCGCGTTCGGTGTCGACGAGTACCGCGACCTGGGCTTCGTGTTGAAGCACGACGGAACGCTCGTGACCTGGCGGACCGACGACGGCAAGGTGCTGGACACGCGCGCGTTGTTCACTGTTCCCAGGCTCAACAGCGTTTCGACTCGCAGCCCGGACGGGGACCTGGCGTTCGGGTTCGACGACGGCAGCGTGCGCCTGGGCCGCATCTCATTCCATGCGACCTACGCGGACATGACGTCACGGCCTGAACTCGCGGAAGTGACCGCCGATCGCCCCGTGATCGTCGCTGGCGGACAACTCGCGCGGCGCACGCAGGAGGGCCAGCTGCGGTTGACCGGGATCGCCGTCTCGATCGACGAACCGGTTCAACTCGGGCTGACCGCGCCCATCACGGCGTTGGACGTCTCGTCGCACCGCGACACCACCAAGGTGGTCGCACTCGATGCGCGAGGCGAGATCGCCGCGGCGCGGATCGAGACGCGCGAGAACCTGATGACCGGTGAGGTCACAGTCGATATTCGCTCGCACTCCGTGCCCCTGCGCCCGCGCGCGACGGGTCCACCGACGCGGCTCTTCTTGACGGGGCCGGGTGACGTCCTCTTGGTGACATGGGACGACGGCATCCTGCAGCGACACGACCTGCGCGACGTCGAAGCGCCGCGACTGGCCGAGGAGTTCGATCTCGTCGACGGCGAGGGATCACTCACCGCGGCGGCATTCCTGATCGGAAAGACGACACTGATCACCGGCGACTCGCGCGGTCGAGTGCGCGGATGGTTCGGGACGAAGCCGGCAGAAGCGGAAACTCCAGACGGCATTCGATTCGTTCGGACGCACGACCTGGACGCCGAGGGACCGGCAGTCACGGCCTTGGCCTCGTCCTCCCGCAGTCGCGTGGTGAGCGCGGGATTCGCCGACGGATCCGTGAAGACCTTTCACGTGACCAGTCACAAGCTGCTCATCGACACTGCCGTCGAGGGAGGCGAACCGATCACCGCACTCGTGATCGCGCCCAAGGAGGACGGCCTCATGGCGCAGGCCGGTGCGCACGTCGCAGCGTGGAACATCACGCTCGAGCATCCCGAAGCCTCGCTCTCCGCGCTCTTCGCACCGGTGTGGTACGAGGGCTACGACCAGCCGCGTCACGTGTGGCAGAGCACCGGCGGCACCGATGATTTCGAACCGAAGCTGGGCTTCTGGCCCCTGATTTTCGGCACGCTCAAGGCCACTTTCTACTCGATGCTCTTCGGAGCGCCGCTCGCCATCCTCGCGGCGATCTTCACGAGTGAGTTCTTGCACAAGCGCCTCAAGGGGCCGTTGAAGTCGATCACCGAGATGATGGCATCGCTGCCGAGCGTCGTGCTCGGATTCATCGCCGCGATCGTGATTGCACCTTACGTGCAAGGACTCGTCTCGACCGTGCTGGCGCTGTTCTTCACTGTGCCCTGCGCATTTCTCCTCGGAGCCCATCTTTGGCAGCTACTGCCTCAGAACGCCTACGTGCGCTTGTCGGGGGCGCCTCGCTTCGTCGCGATGGGCGCGTGTTTGCCGGTTGGAGTATTGGCGGCGTTCGCCGTCGGTCCCTTCTTCGAGCGCACGTTTTTCGACGGCGACATCATCGCCTGGCTCGCAGGAGCGCAAGGCGATTCGGTTGGAGGCTGGCTCCTCTTGCTGATACCAGTCACGGCACTGCTCTACGTGTTCGCCGCGAGTCGATTCGTCGGCCCGTGGCTCCGAAGTATGTCAGCCGGGTGGAATCGACCGCAGGCCGCGCGCTTCGAATTCGCCAGGTTCGGAGCGTCGTTGGTGCTCGTATTCGCGACCGCGCTGGGAGCCGCTCACGTCTTGGACGGCGTCGGGTTCGATCCGCGCGGAGGCGTGTTCGATACGTACGTCCAGCGCAATGCGCTGATCGTCGGGTTCGTGATGGGATTCGCGATCATCCCGATCGTTTATACCCTGGCCGAGGACGCTCTCTCTTCCGTTCCAGCGCACCTGCGGCTGGCATCGTTGGGCGCCGGTGCAACTCTGTGGCAGACCGCCATGCGGGTCGTCGTGCCGACCGCGATGAGCGGACTGTTCTCCGCAGTGATGATCGGTCTTGGTCGCGCGGTAGGGGAGACGATGATCGTGTTGATGGCGACAGGCAACACTCCGATCATGAGTTGGAGTGTGTTCGACGGCTTTCGGACGCTGTCGGCGAACATCGCTGTCGAACTGCCCGAAGCCGTGCGCGACAGCACGCACTACAGGGCGCTGTTCCTCGCGGCGTTGTGTTTGTTCGCGTTGACATTCGTGCTCAACACATTCGCTGAACTCGTGCGGCAGCGGTTTCGCAAGCGGGCGTACCAGTTGTGAGCGGCTTTTCCGACACACGTTCATCGAATCGCGCTCGCGGGCCGGTGGTGAAGCGCCGACGTTCGCAGCGGCGCGGGACTTCGCTGTTGTCGCACGCTGAACCGTTCGTGTGGCTGACCGGGGGAGCTCTGGTGATCGCGGTGGCGATGATCATCGGGCTCATGGTGCTGATCGTGAAGGAAGGTGGGTCGACCTTCTGGCCTCAACGGGTCGTACGCATCGATTCGACGGATGGAACGTCCCGCATGGGCGAGATCTCGTCCACCGAGATGTACGTTCCAGGTCCGCACGTGATGGCGGGGTTGTCGGATGACACGGCACGACGCGTGCGGGATGTGATCGCGGCCGATGGTGGCGTGCGGCGCCGCATGTTGCGCAGTGGCAATTTCGACCTCACCGGCACGCACTACACGTGGATCGATGACTTCGCGGCATCCGGCGAGTCTCTCCCCGAGTGGGCTGTCGTAGTCGAGCGCATGTCGTGGGGCAGGTTCTACGGATTTCCGAAAGCCTTCGTCATCGAGAATGAGGTCGTCGCACGAGGACCGGAAGCAGCCTGGAGTCGGTTCAAGTCCGTGCACGCGTCCGTTCGTGCTCGATTTGAGGAGCGACAAGATCTCGAGACCGGCGCGATCGGCGCGATCAATGCTGAAATGGAAGCAGGGCGTCTGGCGCTGCGTAAGGCAGAGCTCAGCTCCGGCACCGGGTCCTTTGAGTACGAGCAGGCGCGTGCGCTGAATGACGAACAACAAATCGAACTGAAGTCGAGGTTCGAATCGGCCCGAGATGCAGTGCGCACACTGGACGCGGAGAACGCTCGCTATCAGCTGTTGTTCGAGACAGCGGACGGCGCCGAGATGACGATCCCGGCCGTCGATATTGTGCGAGCCTATGCTGCGAACCAGCTGGGGTTCGTCGAACGCGTAGCGGTGTACCTGTCGCGCTGGTGGGAGTTCTTGAGCGAGGCGCCACGCGAGGCCAACAGTGAAGGCGGTGTCTTCCCTGCGATCATCGGCACGGTAGTGATGACCCTCGTGATGGCGATTCTCGCGGTGCCGTTCGGGGTCCTGGCGGCGTTGTATCTGCGTGAGTACGCGACGCAAGGCTGGCTCGTGAGCATCGTGCGGATTGCTGTGAACAACCTGGCAGGTGTTCCGAGCATTGTGTTCGGCGTGTTTGGCCTGGGCTTCTTCTGCTATGTCGTCGGTGCGTCGGTGGACACCCTGTTGTACGCGGAGAAGTTGCCCAATCCGACATACGGCAAGGGCGGCTTGATCTGGGCTGCATTCACACTCGGCTTGCTTACCTTGCCGGTCGTCATCGTCGCAACCGAGGAAGCACTGGCCGCGGTTCCGCGATCGATGCGCGAAGGCAGTTACGCCTGCGGTGCGACGAAGTGGCAGACGATTCGACGAATCGTGTTGCCGCGCGCCCTGCCCGGCATCATGACCGGGATGATCCTAGCCATCGCGCGAGGAGCCGGCGAAGTGGCGCCGCTCATGCTCGTTGGAGCCGTCAAGCTGGCGCCCGAACTTGTCGTGGAGGCGAACAGCACCGCGCCATTCGTCCACCTTCACCCCGAGCGCAGTTTCATGCACCTCGGATTTCATATCTATGACCTCGGGTTCCAAAGCCAGAACAGCGAGGCCGCCAGACCGATGGTGTACACGACGACGCTGTTGCTCATTGCAATCATCGTAATCTTGAACATCACGGCTATCTGGGTTCGGGAACGCCTGAAACGTCGCTACGCGGCTGGTGCGTTCTGAAGGAAGTGAGAATCATGACAAACACGTTCCGAGTGCAAATGCCACACAAGACTGAGGTTCACGCCGGGGTGCTCGAGGAAGACCCCGTCCTCGATATCGAAGGGTTCCAGTTGTGGTACGGGTCGAAGCAGGCGCTCTTCGATGTCTCGATGAGAATCCCACGCGGTAAGGTGACCGCACTGATCGGGCCATCCGGATGTGGAAAGTCGACGCTGCTGAGATCCGTCAACAGGCTCAATGACCTCGTCGAATCGGTTCGAATCGAGGGCAACATGCTCCTCAATGAAGACGCGATCTACGGTCCAGGCGTGGATGTGATCGAACTCCGTAAGCGGATTGGCATGGTGTTTCAGAAGCCGAATCCATTCCCGATGAGCATATTCGAGAATGTGGTGTATTCGCTGCGCATCGACGGCGAACGAGACAGGCGCGTCTTGGCTGAGTCTTGCGAGCGAAGCTTGCGAGGTGCCGGGCTTTGGGATGAAGTGAAAAGCCGGCTGAGTGAGTCGGCACTTCAGTTGTCGGGAGGGCAGCAGCAGCGGTTGTGCATTGCACGCGCCATTGCGGCCGAGCCGGAGGTGTTGTTGCTCGATGAGCCGTGCTCGGCGCTTGATCCGATTGCGACCGGGCGCATCGAGGATCTCATTGAGGAACTCAAGGGGAGCTACTCGATTCTCATGGTCACGCACAACATGCAGCAGGCCAGCAGGGCGAGCGACTTCACGGCATTCATGTACTTGGGGCGGATAGTTGAGTTTGGGCGGACGAATGACATGTTCATGACGCCGCATTTGGGTCAGACTGAGGATTATGTGACTGGGAGGTTCGGCTGACTCCCGTATCGCCCCCAAACTGGCCCCGTTTGGTGTTGCCAGCTCGCTCAGAACTGCCTGAATTTCCGCAACCGCGTCCACTCCTGCTCGTCGTGATGCCTGGCGGCACCATCTCCGTGTCGCCCAGGACACACCGATGGACCTCGAAAACCCGTA